>CAXHOW010000004.1:0-151980 GCA_964018205.1 uncultured Acetatifactor sp.
AAAAAACATCAGTATTTATGCGGGTTCTCAACACTTTTATACTAGATTATGTGTATAATTTATCGGGAGTTTAGGATTTAATTGACGGGCTCCAGAGGCTTTCTTATGCCGAGGAATTCAGAGAGAACCGTATGCCTGTGAAAGCGAAAGGGGCGGAGTTTGTAAATATCCAGTATAAGGATTTTGAGGTTGACGAAAAGGGCAATCCTGTTAAGGATGAAAATGGCCGCATCAAATCTAATATCAGAGTGATTAACATTGTCGGCAAGTATTATCGGGATCTGCCATTGTTTCTCCAGAAAAGATTTGACAATTTCAACATCAATGTCACCAGATATTTTAACTGCACACATGAGCTGATTGACTATCATATAAGAAATTATAATAATCATGTTGCCATGACGAAGGCTCAGTATGCGGCTACGAATGTTTCAAACAAAGCATCCAGAAGCATAAAGCAGCTTTCTGAGCAGCATCCTTTCTTTAAGGATAATGTGAGCTGTGCCAATAAAAACCGGAAAAAGGGGATTTTGGACGAATGCGTCGCAAGATCCATGATGACAATGTATTTTCTGGATGATTATAAAAAAGAAACAGTTGACGTATTCAAGCTGATCGATACTCATGCGACGGATAAGCAGTTTGACCATCTCAGGGATAATCTTGACAGACTGGCGAAGGTGGCAGATAAATCAGTACAGAATTTATTCAGTACAACAAATACATATATATGGCTTGCCGTTTTTGACAAATTCACTGAAACGGGCGTTGAGGACTCTGAATTTATTGAATTTATGAGAGAGTTCAAGGACTCTTTACATAGTAAAAATATTGACGGCAAATCATACGACTCAGTCAATTCCAAGAGTACGAAAGACAAATCGATCGTTGTCGGCAAGATTGATATGATCACCTTGCTGATGTATGATTATTTGGGCATTGATGAAAAAAACGTTCAGGCTATGGACATACTGGGGTTTGTAAAAAATAACGTGAATGATGCAGTGATAGCAGAAGATATTGACCAATATAAAGAAGTATTGGATAGTCTGGCGGAGAAAGCGGGTATTTCACGGAAGCTTCTTGCCGGACACAATATGCCTTCATTGATAGCCCTTGTTGCCTATTCGTTTATGAATGATATTGACTTGGATGAATGGGTGGTTGATTTCTTTAAAAGAAATGATAGCTATATCAATGATCAAAAAGAGAACTATATACATATGAAGGCAGATCTGCATAAATTTATACTGAATAGTAGTGAAAAAAGCGCATAGGAAACAGTCAGGGCAGGGGATGCTTTCGGGAAATGGGGTACAGAAGACAGCGGAGACTGATGCGTAAAAAATTTAGGTGTTGCGGAAAGTGCCTGATTGCTGTTATAATAAATAGGATGCAGCATTTTAGGAAAGGGAATCAGTTACATGAACAAATCAGATAAATTGAGCAAATTTATCAGTCTGGTGCTGCGCCATGATCCCGGCGCTGCCTATATTACGCTGGACGAGCATGGATGGGCCGGTGTGGAGGAGCTGCTGGCAGGCATCAATAAAACAGGCAGAAGGATCGACATGGATATGCTGGAAGAGATCGTTGCTGCTGACAGCAAGCAGAGATATAGCTTTAACGAAGATAAAACCCTCATTCGGGCAAATCAGGGGCACAGTATTCCGGTGGATGTAGAGCTAAAGGAACAGGAGCCGCCGGAAATTTTATATCATGGGACAGCGGTAAGGTTCCTTGACAAGATTAAGAAGGAAGGCCTGAAGCCCATGAGCAGGCTGTATGTCCATTTATCTGCGGAAACTGATGTGGCAGTGAGTGTCGGAAAGCGGCACGGCAGCCCGGCGGTTTTAAAGGTGCATAGCGGGGATATGTATAGAGAGGGCTGTAGGTTTTATTTATCTGAAAACGGTGTATGGCTGACGAAAAAGGTCAGCGCAAAATATCTTGAGCCGGTGGAGGGACTTGGTAAAGTCTGAGCGGGAAAAAGAACGATTGTGCTGTTTTATAAAGTCTTTCTGCGGGATGGAATACGCTGCAGGAAATAGGTATAGGCATAAGACAAGCTGAGTAAAGACTAAAGATAGGCTTCGCAGGAAATGCGGGCAGGGATAAGGTTAGGAGGAGATTGCAGTGGCAAAATTGATTTATGAAAATCCGTTAGGCTGTGAGGAGGACATCAAAGGATTTGTTCTGGAGGGCAGCGCCAGCCTTTCGTTTCCCGAGGGGAAGCTGCGCATGGAGAACGCTTTGAGCGCCGCAGAGGGACAGAAGGCAAATTATGTGCTTTGGTGTCCGGAGGAATTTCCCTCGGATGTGAGGATCGAATGGAAATTCCGCCCTATCAAGGAGCCGGGGCTGGCGATTCTGTTCTTTGCGGCAAAAGGACGTGATGGAGGGGATATTTTTGACGAGTCCCTGTCCAAGCGTACCGGGGAATATGTACAGTATCACCATGGGGATATAGATGCCTTTCATGTATCCTATTTCAGAAGAAAGGAACCCGATGAGAGGGCGCTGCATACCTGTAACCTGCGCAAAAGCTATGGATTTCATCTAGTGGCTCAGGGTGGGGATCCCATTCCCGATGCGGACGAATGCAGGGATATGTACCGTATAGCGTTGGAGAAAAGGGGAGATACGGTGCGTTTTCTGGTGGAAGAGGTGGAGGTGTTCCGCTATGTGGATGACGGGGAGACCTACGGGCCGCGTCTGGCAGGCGGCAAGATCGGGTTCCGGCAGCTGGCACCTATGATCGCAGAGTATGCGGATCTGAAGGTATATGCATTATAATAAGGGGAAGCTGATTGAAGCTCCGTCGGCTTTTGCTGTGCGGAAAATTCAGATATTGTATAACAGATTTGGAGGAAGAACCCATGAAACCTTATGGAGTGAATGAACTGAGAAAGATGTTCCTTGAATTTTTCGAGAGCAAGGATCATCTGAAAATGAAGAGCTTTTCGCTGGTGCCCCACAATGACAACAGTCTGCTGATAATCAATTCCGGGATGGCACCCTTAAAGCCTTATTTTACGGGGCAGGAGATCCCGCCCAGACGCAGGGTGACTACCTGCCAGAAATGTGTGCGCACCGGTGATATTGAAAACACTGGCAAGACGGCCCGTCACCTCACATTTTTTGAGATGCTGGGAAACTTTTCTTTTGGGGACTATTTCAAGCATGAGGCCATCGCATGGAGCTGGGAATTTCTGACCAAGGTGGTGGGGATGGATCCGGAGAGGCTGTATCCTTCCATTTATTGTGAGGACGACGAGGCTTACGATATCTGGACCAAGGAGATCGGTGTGTCTGGGGAGAAGATTACCCGTTTCTACCGGGACGAGGACGGAAAATGCGATAATTTCTGGGAGCACGGTGCCGGCCCCTGCGGCCCCTGCTCTGAAATATACTATGATAGGGGAATCAAGTATGGCTGCGGCAAGCCGGACTGTAAGGTGGGCTGTGACTGTGACCGTTTCATGGAAGTATGGAACAATGTGTTCACCCAGTTTGACAATGACGGCCACGGCAACTATAACGAGCTGGTGCAGAAGAACATAGACACTGGCATGGGGCTGGAGCGCCTTGCGGTGGTGGTGCAGGATGTGGATACCGTGTTTGACATTGATACCATGAAGGCGATCCGTGACAGAATCTGTGAGATAGCAGGAGTGGAGTATGAGAAGGATCCTGCGGCAGATGTGTCCATCCGCCTGATCACCGACCATATCCGTTCCACCACCTTTATGATCAGTGACGGCATCATGCCCTCCAATGAAGGCAGAGGCTATGTGCTCCGCCGCCTTATCCGCCGTGCCGCGAGACATGGGAGGCTTTTGGGGATTCAGGGGAAATTCCTTGCGAATCTGAGCGAGACCGTGATCCGTGAGAGCAAGGACGGCTATCCTGAGCTGGAGGAAAAGAAAGCATTCATCCTGAATGTGCTGACGCAGGAGGAGGATAAATTTGACAAGACCATTGATCAGGGACTGAGTATCCTTGGCCAGATGGAGGCCCGGATGAAGGAGACGGGCAGCACCGAGCTGTCCGGCGAGGACGCTTTCAAGCTTTATGATACTTACGGCTTCCCGATAGACCTGACTGAGGAGATCCTTGCGGAAAAGGGCTTCTCCATCGATCAGGCAGGTTTTGGGGTATGTATGCAGAAACAGAAGGAGATGGCGAGGAAGGCCCGGAAGGTGACAAACTATATGGGAGCCGATGTAACGGTGTATGAGTCCATCAATCCGGCTATCACCACGGAGTTTGTCGGCTATGACAGACTGCAGCACAATTCAGAGATCACTGTGCTGACCACGGAGGACAGCCTTGTGGATGCGCTGACGGACGGCCAGATAGGTACTGTCATCGTGGAGGAGACGCCCTTCTATGCCACCATGGGCGGACAAAAAGGAGATGCAGGTGTGATAACCACCTCTGACGGCAGCTTCGAGGTGAAGGATACAATAAAGCTTCTGGGGGGCAAGGTGGGACATATCGGAACCGTCACGAGAGGCATGATCAAGGTGGGAGACAAGGCTACCCTTACGGTGGACGCGGGCAGCCGCGGGGACACCTGCCGGAACCACAGCGCCACCCATCTGCTCCAGAAGGCGCTAAGGGAGGTGCTGGGCAGCCATGTAGAGCAGTCGGGATCCTATGTGGACGGGGAGAGGCTCCGCTTTGACTTCAGCCATTTCCAAGCCATGACAAGAGAAGAGCTTGATAAGGTGGAGAGGATGGTCAATGAGAAGATCGGGGAGAACCTGACTGTGGTGACGGAGGTCATGGACATTGAGGAAGCCAAAAAGACCGGTGCCATGGCGCTGTTCGGAGAGAAGTACGGCGACAAGGTGCGTGTGGTCCGGATGGGAGACTTTTCCGTAGAACTCTGCGGCGGTACCCATGTGGCAAGTACAGGCATGATCTCTGCATTCAAGATTGTTTCCGAGAACGGCATTGCCGCAGGGGTCAGGAGGATCGAGGCTCTGACAGGGAACGGTGTGCTGGCTTATTATAAGGGGCTGGAGCAGACGCTTGAGGAGGCATGCAGGATGCTAAAGGCGACTCCTGCCACTCTGGCGGAAAAATGCAGCCATATGATGGCGGAGATGAAAGCCCTTTCCTCCGAGCTGGAGTCCATGAAGGCGAAGGCCGCAAAGGAGGCGCTGGGAGACGTTATGGACAGTGTGGTTGAGGTAGGAGGGGTGAAGCTTCTTGCCGCCAGCGTCGATAATGTGGATATGAACGGGCTCCGGGATCTGGGCGATCAGCTGAAGGAGAAGCTGGGAGAGGGCGTCATCGTCCTTCTGTCCAGTCAGGGCGGCAAAGTGAACATGATAGCAATGGCGACGGATGGTGCGCTTGCAAAGGGCGCTCATGCGGGTAACCTGATCAAGGGCATCGCCCCTAAGGTAGGAGGAGGAGGAGGCGGACGCCCCAGCATGGCTCAGGCAGGCGGAAAGAATCCCGCCGGAATCCCTGACTGCATCGCCGAGGCGGCGAAGGTGCTGGAAAGCCAGCTGGCATAAGCTTTAAATATTTTGCGGCAAAAGAATATATTTTCAGAAAAGAGGAAGGCGGCACCTGCAGGTCAGGAGCCGCCTTCCGTGTATTTGGATGCTCTGGCAAGCACGCTGTGGGATTTCTGGCCTTTCTGGCGGGACACGACATGGGCGCACAAGGTTTTTGGAGGTGGTATGGCTTGCGCCGGTCTTCGCATTATGGTAAAATATTGACACGGAAGGCCGTTGCGCCGACTTCTGGTTCTGTATGCGCAAAAGCGAACGAAACTATACAGTGCCCGCTTAACGGGTAGGGAGAGGCTATCATAGAAAACGTCATGGAAAAGGGATTGAAGAGCAGATTTATCAGTATACTGGATCCGGCGGAGAACCCCGGCAAGGAGCGCCCCAGACCTGCTTTTTTCACGGATCTGAACCTTGACCAGATCATCGACAGAATCTGCCGGGACTGGGGGGAGAATGTAGAGAAGTACTACAGCTGTTTTCCGGCTGATGCCTCCTGCGAGGATTACCGCAGGAAGGTGTTCGGTGATGTGAAGCAGACAGAAGTCTATAAGGCGCTCTGTGAATTCGTGGAAAGGATGAAGGCCAGAAGGGAGGTCTTTGTCAAAAAGGAAGAGGTGGATCACAAGCTTCAGAGGGCGGCATGGCATATCCGGGAGGTAGATGACTATTGCGGCGCTTTTACGGAGCTTTATAAAGCGTTGGAAGGAATACAGCTTTTTTCCGAAGGGCTTAAGGGATTCCGGGCATATCTGGGACAGTATCTGGCCACGGAAGAGTTCCGGGAGATGCGGCAGTCGGCGGCAGGGCTGCTTGAGGAGCTTAATACCTTCCGGCTGGTGCTGACTTATGAGAATGATCGGATCACGCTGACGGAAGGAGAGACTCAGGGAGCCTATGACGCTTTTCTGGAAGGGTGTTTCCCGGGACAGAACAAGCAGATGAAGAGCCCCTTTGAGACGACGCCCGGGCTGCTGGAACTGGAGCAGGAGCTGCTGCAGGTCTTCAGGAAAAAGAATCCGGGATTCTTTCGGAGGGCCGAAGCCTTTTATCAGAGGTATGATTATTATGCGCAGGAGGAACTGATCAGGTTTGCCTCAGAAATCAGATTCTATCTCTCCTACTGCTGCTTTGAGCGGAAGATGCAGGAGAGGGGATTTGAATTCTGCGTACCGGTGATGATGGAGAGGCCGTGGGGCGGGCAGCAGACCACAGCGCAGGAGAACGCCGGAGCAGGGAGCAATGGGCAGCGGGCTGCGGTGCAGGAGAGCGCCGGAGCAGGGAGTCATGGGCAGGAGGCCGCAGTGCAGGAGAACGCCGGAGCAGGGAGCAATGGGCAGGCTGCAGAACATGGAATGTCTGCGTCAGGACTATACGATCTGGCTCTTGCCTGCGCAAACCGGGCAGGAGAGAAGGAAATCGTCAGCAATGACATGGAATATAGGATCAATGAGGGGTTCTTTGTACTAACTGGGCCTAATCAGGGAGGCAAGACCACCTTTGCCAGAAGCCTCGGCCAGCTTATCTATCTGGCCAAGATGGGGCTGGACGTGCCGGCCCGTCAGGCGAGACTGTACCGTTTTCCCGGCCTGCTTACCCATTTTTCAGTTGAGGAGAGCGTGGAGACCGGACGGGGCAAGCTGATGGAGGAACTGGAGAGGCTGGCCGATATGATGACGGACTCCTGCGCCGGTTCATTTGTGGTTATCAATGAGCTTTTTACCACTGCCGCCAATTACGATGCCTGCATCATGGGAAAACGTGTGCTGGAGCATTTTCTGGCGCAGAGCTGCATGGGAATCTATGTCACCCATCTGGCGGAGCTTGCCGAGGCCCATCCCCGGGTGGTGAGCCTGAAAGCCATGCTGGACGATAAAGGTATGAGGAGCTTCAGGATCGAGAGGGGCCGGGCGGCCGATTACGCCAATGCTGCCAGCCAGGTAAGACAGTACGGTCTCACCTACGAGCAGCTGAGGGAACGGCTGAGCATCTGAAGGAACGGCTGAGCGGCTGAGGGAACGGTTGAGCTGCTGAGGGAACGGCTGAACAGTTGAAGGAGCGGCTGAAGGAACGGCTGCTCAGCCGGGAACTGCCTGCAGGCCGCGGTTTTGCGGATGTTGTCTTTCTGCCACGGCCCTTCAGCACAAAGCCTGCACTCGTGGTGGAGCTAAAACACGACAAGGCCGCCAGCACTGCCATAAAGCAGATTAAGGACAGGCAGTACGCCAAGGCGCCTGAAGGGTATTCAGGTGAAATCCTGCTGGTTGGTGTAAACTATGATAGGGACAGTGTGAATAAGCTCCATAGCTGCGTGATCGAGAAATCGGTGTATGGTATGTGAGAACAAGAAAACAAGCAGAATCCTTGAAACAGCAGCTGCGGGACTGGAATTTAGGAGAGACAAGAAATGAACGCATATCTTCTGTATCCTCAAAGGGAATGGGTAAATGCAGGACGCTACAGCGACGATAGAACCATCGTGCAGGATCTGGGCCTTAAGACCTTATTCTCGGCTTCCGCCAAAGAAATAGAGACGGAGGACGGCAAGATCAAGCTTGTCCGGGAGGCAGACCCCTTTTTGGAAGACACCATGAAAAAGGTAATGATGATCCCTCTGAGGATAGAGGAGGAAATCTTGTACCGTCAGGAAATACTGAAGGACTGCTATGGGGACGAAGGCTTTATCTATGAGCTGTACGAGCTGTCCGCACAGATCCTGAGAGACTGGGACAAGCTGGGCCGCAAAGTGAGCGGAAAGGCCGGTGCGCCCTCCTCCAGAAACCTTGTGACGAAGATCCATGTGCTGCAGCTATTCGTGGACAGCCTGAAAAGTCTCAAAAGGCTGTTTGCAAAACATCAGGAGAAGCTGAGATCAGGCGGCCTTACTGCTCTGCGGGAGAGGCTGCATACGGAATTTTCCGATCTGCTTCAGGAAAATCTTGAGCGGATATTGAAGGATGTGGCTTTCTATGCCAATGAGAATGAACATGAGGACACGGTGAGCAGTTATGTGCGCATGGTGAACAAGCCTAAGATGGTTCTGGGCTGCAGGATAGGGGACGGCCTGAAGCCTGATGACTTTCGGCTGGACAGCCTTGCGACGGAAATGCGTAAATTTCGGTTGCCCAACAGCGCGCTTGGGCGGGCGCAGGAATACTTCAGCTCTCTGAACACGGCTTCCTTTTCCGTGAGGAAGGGGTCTGTGCTTAGAGAGCAGGCGGACAGTCTTGAATACGAGCTTGTCTGTTATATTATTTCCTGCTGTGAGCCGTTTTTTGATTCCCTGAGCACCTTTTTTGACCAGCTGCATTTTCAGGCAGCGTTTTACAGAGGGGCAGTGAACCTGAAGCATTACATGGAAAGATTTTATGTGCATAGCTGCTTTCCCCGAGTGTGCGAAAAGGGGAACCTGCGTTTTGCCGAGCTGAAGGAGCTGGTGATGGCCATCGAACAGAGGACGAGTCCCATAGGAAACACCTGCCGCATTGACGATAAGCTGCTTCTGATCGTGACCGGTGCCAATCAGGGAGGGAAATCTACCTTCCTGCGAAGTGTCGGCATAGCCCAGATCATGATGCAGTGCGGGCTGCCGGTGGCGGCGGAGAGTTTCGAGAGCGGCATTTTTCCCTCCTTTTTCACCCATTTCACCAGACGGGAGGACAGCGAGATGAACAGCGGAAGGCTGAACGAGGAGCTGAAGCGGATGAGCCAGATCGTGGACCGGCTGGAAAGGGATTCCATGGTTCTCCTGAATGAGTCCTTTGCCTCCACTACAGAGAAAGAGGGATCTGTCATCGCGTATGATATCATCCGGGCGCTGATTGAGGCAGGGGTGAAGGTTCTGACGGTGACCCATCTGCTTTCCTTTGCCCAGAGGGTGTACGGAGAGTGCCGGAAGGCAGAGTATGCGGAGGCGGCAAAAGCCAGCGGAAGCGCAGTGCCCGAAGGAGCGGCGGCAAAAGCCAGCGGAAGCGCAATGCCTGAAGGAGCGGCGGCAGAAGCTGCCGGAAGCGCAGTGCCCGAAGGAGCAACAGCAAAAGCCAGCGGGAGCGCAGTGCCCGAAGGAGCGGCGGCAAAAGCCAGCGGAAGCGCAATGCCTGAAGGAGCAACAGCAAACCGCAACGGAAACGACGTGTGCGGCAGTTCGGCAGTATCAGGAGGGGACATGGGATCCCATGTTGAGTTTCTGAGCGCCCAGCGAATGGAGGATGGCAGGCGCACCTTTAAAATGATACAGCATGCTCCTGAGCTGACCAGCTTCGGACTGGACTTATATGACAAGATCATTCCGGCAAAAACTTGAGCCGGAAAAGCTTGCCGGAAAAGTTTTTCTAAAAACTGTAAAAAAGTGTTGACGTGTGGAACTTTTATGTTATAATAGTACTTGTGTATGAGCTTTGAGCGATACATAAAATAACCCAGTCAGTCGAGAAGCTTGTGGGACTGAAGGGAGGTCGGGTGGACATGTCAAACGTAATCGTAAAAGAAAACGAAACATTGGACAGCGCTCTGCGTCGTTTCAAGAGAAGCTGTGCCAAGGCGGGTATCCAGCAGGAGATTCGCAAGCGTGAGCATTACGAAAAGCCTAGTGTCAGGCGCAAGAAGAAGTCTGAGGCAGCCAGGAAACGTAAATATAACTAAACGGCGGAACCCCGGCCCTATGGCCGGGGTTTTTGTAGTTTGCGCAGTACTATTTTCGGCCGCATTTTCATATTCTATAGACATAAGCGGAATATGGAGTGTGGCATTTTTATGTTCAGGAAGAAATCTCTTTTAGCATTGTTTCTTGCGGCAATGCTTGGCCTGACGGCATATCTGCCTGCAGAGGCCAATGTTGCGGTATCCTCTCCCTCGGTGATATTGATAGAAAGCTCCACCGGCCAGGTAATCTATGAACTGAATTCCACGGAGCGCAGAAGCCCTGCCAGCATCACCAAGATCATGACACTTCTTCTTACCTTTGAGGCGATAGCAGAAGGAAAGATCAGCCTTGCCGATCAGGTGACTACCAGCGAATATGCAAGTTCCATGGGCGGTTCTCAGGTATATCTGGCGGCGGGGGAGACGCAGAGTCTGGATACCATGATCAAATGTATCGCTGTTGCCTCCGGCAACGATGCCAGCGTAGCGGTGGCGGAACATATTGCAGGCAGCGAGGAGGCCTTTGTTGCCATGATGAACGAAAAGGCTCAGGAGCTGGGCATGACGGACACACATTTTGAGGACTGCTGCGGACTGACGGACTCCGACGGCCATTATACATCGGCCAGAGACGTGGCCACTATGTCCAGAGAGCTGACCACAAAGTATCCGGAGGTGTTTAATTACACTACGATCTGGATGGAGGACATCACCCATGAGACCAGACAAGGAACTTCCAACTTTACCCTGAGCAGCACAAACAAGCTGCTGAAACAGTACCAGTGGACCACCGGACTAAAGACTGGTTCTACGTCGAAGGCTAAGTACTGTTTTTCCGCAACGGCTTCCAAGGATGGCATTGACCTGATTGCCGTAGTGATGGGAGCGCCTGATTACAAGACAAGGTTCGGGGACGCCCAGATCCTGCTCACCTATGGTTTCGGGGTATGCCATCTCTATGTGGACGAGAACAAGGAGGCGCTGGAGCCGCTTTTGGTGGAGGGCGGCACCATGGAGGAAGCGGGGATCAGATATCAGGAGGAGTTTCGCTATCTGGATACAGCGGGCAGCGATCTGTCCGGAGTAGAGAAGGTGCTGGAGCTGCCGGAAAAGGTGCAGGCGCCCGTGGAAGAGGGCGGGGAGGCAGGCAGGGTAAAATACATACTGAACGGCGTGGAGATCGGCAGTGTGCCGGTGGTGTTCACGGAAAGCGTCGAGAAGGCGGGATATGGGGACTATCTTAAGAAAGTATTCGGCTTCTTCCTGATGTGAGAGATGCTGCGCTTAAGGGCGGAGGAATGGCTGAGAGCGCTATATGGAATGCGGAGTAATACGGCGGCGTGTCTGGAGAGCGGACCAGGACGGATAATGCTGTGCATAAGCAGCGGAAAATGGGGACAGATGAATGAATGTGCTGATTACAATAATCGGAATCGCAGCAGTGCTGCTGTTCTGGGTGATCCTATTTGACAGCAATCGTTTTGTGGTAAAAAGACATATGGTGGCGGACGGGCGGATCAGGAAGGACTTCAGAGCGGTGGTTCTGTCTGATCTACATAACAAACAATACGGGAAAAACAACGAGGGGCTGCTTGCGGCAATCCGCAGCCAGCGGCCGGATATTGTCCTCATAGCCGGGGATATCCTGACGGCAAAGAAGAATGCCTCCATGGAGCCTGCCATTGCCCTGCTGAGAGAGCTTGCCAGAGAATACCCTGTCTATTACGGAAACGGCAATCATGAGCATAGGCTGAAGCTCTACCCGAAAACCTATGGGGACATGGCTGACAGATATGCGGAAGCTCTGAAGGAGATAGGCATAGAGCCCCTTGTGAACAGCCATGTGGTGCTGCCGGAGTACGGCGTCTCCATATACGGATCAGAGATCCATGAGAGATATTTCAAGCGCTTCAACAAGGAAAAGATGGGGGAGGAATATCTGCCGGGGCTGCTGGGCCGGACTGACCAAGCCATGTATACCGTGCTTCTGGCCCATGACCCGGACTATTTTCCCCGGTATGCCTCATGGGGGGCGGATCTGGTGCTCTCCGGCCATGTGCACGGCGGGGTGGCACGGGTGCCGTTCTGGGGCAGAGGAGTGATTTCTCCGGCGCTGCTGCCCTTTCCGAAATATGACGGCGGCATCTTTCGGCAGGGGAGCGCCACCATGGTGCTGAGCCGGGGGCTGGGAACCCATACCATACCCGTCAGAGTGTTCAATCCCGCGGAGCTATGGGTGGTTGAATTCCGGGCCGAAACAAAGGTTCTGTCTTGAAAAGGCAGGAAAAAAACGGTAGAATGGCGATTAGGCTTTGAAGCTGAGAAAGGGATGCTATGTCGATACCTGTGAAACTGGAAGTCTTTGAGGGCCCGCTGGACCTTCTGCTTCATCTGATTGATAAGAATAAGGTTGATATCTATGATATCCCCATCGTGGAGATCACGGAGCAGTATCTTGACTATATCAAGCAGATGGAAACCGACGACATGAACATCATGAGTGAGTTTCTGGTGATGGCGGCTACCCTGATCGACATCAAGTGCAGGATGCTTCTGCCCAAGGAAGTGGACGAGCAGGGGGAGGAGGAAGACCCGCGGGCGGAGCTGGTGCAGAAGCTGCTGGAGTACAAGATGTACAAGTATATGTCTCTGGAGCTGCGGGATCGTCAGGTGGATGCGGAGAAGAGCTTGTACAGAGTCCAGAGCCTGCCTCCCGAGGTTGCATTGTACAAGCCGCCGCTTGATTATGGGGAGCTGATTGGGGATATGACGCTGAGCAGGCTCCATGAGATTTTCAAGTCCATCATAAAAAAGCGCGAGGACAGGATCGACCCCATCAGGAGCAGGTACGGCAATATTGAAAAAGAAGAGATAGACATGGATCAGAAAGCCTTGTATGTGGAGGCTTTCGCCAGAGAGCACAGGTCCTTCAGCTTCAGGAGGCTGCTGGAGAAGCAATCCAGCAGGATGGAGATCATCGTCACCTTTCTGGTGATCCTGGAGCTGATGAAGACGGGCAGGATCAGCATCAGTCAGGAGAATCTGTTTGACGATATCATGATCACGTCCCATTATTAGATCATCAGACGAAAGGAAGTTGCGGGAATGGAGAAAACCAGAGCGGAGGCTGTTCTTGAAGCGGTGCTGTTCACCATGGGGGAGTCCGTGGAGATCAGCCGTTTGGCAGATGTGATAGAAGAGGACGTAAGGACCACCAAGGAAATATTGAAGGGGATGGAAGAGCGCTATAGCAGGGAGGACAGAGGAATCACTCTCACCAGATTCGACACTTCCGTGCAGCTCTGTACAAAACCGGATATGTATGAGTATCTGGTAAAGATTGCCAAGGCTCCAAAGAAGATGACGCTGACGGATACGGTACTGGAAACCCTTTCCATCATTGCGTACAAGCAGCCGGTCACAAGGATCGACATCGAGCGGGTGAGAGGGGTCAGCTGCGACCACGCCATCAACAAGCTGCTGGAATACGACCTGATCATGGAGCTGGGACGGCTGGACGCCCCAGGCAGGCCGCTGCTTTTCGGCACCACGGAGCAGTTCCTGCGGTGCTTCGGCGTGAAGAGCCTTGAGGATCTGCCGGAGCTGAACCCCGTCCAGATGGAGGAATTCAAGCAGCAGGCGGAGGAAGAGGTGCAGCTGCAGCTGGAAATCTGAATTCTGGCAGATTGTGTGACAAAATGTGAATGAGATTAAGCATAGGCCACATATATTATTAAAAATCCCATTGGATGACATGGATGAAGAAAATGCGGATGAACAGAATAATATGGGGCTTTTTTTGCGTCCTGAGCCTGCTGCTTTCCAGTGCTTCGGCAGTCCCGGGAGCCTATTGTAAGGCGCAGGAGTCGGAGCAGGCGGCTGACGTCCCGTCGGATTTTTCCTTGTATGCCACGGCGGCTGTTTTGATGGATGCGGATTCCGGAAGGGTGCTGTATGGGAAAAATCAGGATACTGCCCTTGCCATGGCCAGCACCACAAAGATCATGACCTGCATTCTGGTGCTGGAAAACGTATCTCTGGAGGAGGAGCTGACGGTCTCGGCTTATGCGGCCAGCATGCCCAAGGTGAAGCTGTACATACAGAAAGGAGAACGCTATACAGTCAGGGATCTGCTGTATTCTCTGATGCTGGAATCCCACAATGATTCGGCGGTAGCGCTGGCGGAGCATGTGGGGAAGCGTTTTCTGCCAAAGGAGCTCAGGGAGAAGGATGTGTCGGAATATACGGCGGATGAGAGCAGGCAGGCGGTGGCCACCTTCGCGCTGCTCATGAACAGGAAGGCGGCGGAGCTGGGCTGCGAGAATACGTGGTTCATCACGCCCAACGGTCTGGATGCCACGGAGACCATTGTCCTGGAAGAAGGAGGGACGCTCCAGAAGGAGCATTGCACCACGGCAGAAGAGCTGGCAAGGATCATGGCTTACTGCATCAAGGAGTCGGACGAGGCGGAAACCTTTCTGGAAATCACCAGAACATCCAACTACAGCTTTTATGCCAACGACAGGAGCTTTTCCTGCGTGAATCATAATGCTTTCCTGCAGATGATGGAGGGAGCGCTGACCGGAAAGACGGGTTTTACCAACAAGGCGGGATACTGCTACGTGGGGGCGCTGGAGCGGGAGGGCAGGACCTTTGTGGTGGCACTGCTGGCCTGCGGCTGGCCCAACAACAAGACTTACAAATGGAGTGATACAAAGGAACTGATGCAGTACGGCATCGACAATTATTTTTACAGAAGCTTTTCGGAAGAGGGGGTTGCCTTTGAGGAAAGCAGGCTGCAGCCTATCCCGGTACAGAACGGGCAGACGGATATCCTTGGTGCGACAGCCTATACGAAGGTAAGGATCGAGGGAAGAGCGGATGCTGCCGGAGAGGACGACGATAGAGGGAACGCCGACAGAACGGAAGGCAGCGGGGAGGGTGCCGACAAAGGAGCTGCCGGGGAAGGAAACAGAAAGTGGGCGGATGGGCTGCTGCTCAGAGGAGACGAGGAGATCCGGGTGAAGCATCAGGTGAAGAGTGCGTTGACTGCCCCGGTACCCGCCGGTACGGAGGTAGGGTGGATTGACTATATGGTGGGTGACACAGTATACAAAAGGGAAGCCATTGTTACTGTGGATGCCGTTGAGCAGATCGATCCCGAGTGGTGCGTCAAACGGATTTTTGAGAGGTTTCTGCTGTTTTGACGTCAAAAAGCAGGAAAACATCCTGCCCGAAATCAGAAATACAAATATTTTTTCAAAAAGAGCAAAAAAAATGCAATTCGTCCTTTGCGAGTTGCTTTTTTTATGGTATACTAACTACCGACAATAATCATGGGGGTATTTGCGTATCAGCGCTGCCCTGCTGTCATGTTGTTTGTATTTATATATTATAAATGGAGGACAGAAAGCATGAGTACTACTTCAAAAGCGAGTCAAAGAATAACGGCTTTGCTCGACGACAACAGTTTCGTTGAAATTGGCGGACTTGTGACTGCAAGGGCTACGGATTTCAATATGAAACCCAATGAAACTCCCTCTGACGGCTGCATCACCGGCTATGGAGTAATCAACGGAAAGCCTGTGTATGTGTACAGTCAGGATGCTTCCGTGATGAACGGCACTATCGGTGAAATGCATGCAAAGAAGATTTCCGGCCTTTATGATCTGGCTATGAAGACCGGCGCTCCGGTGGTGGGCCTGATTGATTCCGCGGGTCTGAGGCTGCAGGAGGCGACGGATGCACTGAACGCACTGGGAGCCATCTATAAGAAGCAGACCCTGGCTTCCGGCACTATCCCCCAGATAACGGCCGTTTTGGGCGGCTGCGGAGGCGGGCTGGCTTTATTCCCTGCTCTTACCGACTTCACCTTCATGGAAGAGAAGAATGGAAAGCTCTTTGTCAATGCACCCAACGCTCTGGATGGAAATGTGATTACAAAGCGTGATTCCTCTTCTGCGGAATTCCAGTCTCAGGAGAGCGGCATCGTGGACGTGGCGGCATCAGAGACGGAGCTCCTTTCCAAGATCAGGGAGCTGATCGGCTTCCTGCCCTCCAATAACAACGAGGGAAGTGATATGGTGGAATGCACGGACGATCTGAACCGTGTAAACCCGGAGCTGGCAGGCTGTGCCGGAGATACATCCGTCGCGCTTTCCATTCTGGCTGACAACAGTGATTTCTTTGAGGTGAAATCCTGCTACGGAAAGGATATGGTCACAGGCTTTATGAAGCTGGACGGTGTGACGGTAGGCGCCGTGGCCAACCGCAGCGAAATATGCGATGATGAGGGCAAGGTAGCGGAGAAACTGGATGCGGTGCTTTCTCCGGAAGGCTGTGAAAAGGCTGCTGACTTTGTCTCCTTCTGTGACGCTTTCGGCATCCCTCTGCTGACGCTGACCAATGTGAAGGGCTACAAGGCTACCATGTGCTCCGAGAAGAGGATAGCGAAGGCATCCGCAAGGCTTGCTTATGCCTTTGCCAATGCCACGGTTCCGAAGGTGAACGTGGTTGTGGGCAAGGCTCTTGGAACGGCCGGGGTAGTGATGAATTCCAAGGCTATGGGCGCGGATATCACGATGGCATGGC
The DNA here is from genome assembly GCA_964018205.1 of uncultured Acetatifactor sp. Taxonomy (GTDB): domain Bacteria; phylum Bacillota; class Clostridia; order Lachnospirales; family Lachnospiraceae; genus Acetatifactor. The sequence continues at coordinate 16,764 of CAXHOW010000004.1, forward strand.
CCGATGCCCAGATCGGCTCCATGGAGGGCAAGCTTGCGGCAAAGATCATGTATGACGGTCAGGGAGCCGATGTGATCAATGAAAAGGCTGCCGAATATGACGCATTGCAGCTGGGTGCCCTGAGCGCTGCCCGCAGAGGGTATGTGGATCAGATCGTGGAGGCTGCGGATACCAGAAAGTATGTCATAGGCGCTTTCGAAATGCTCTTTACCAAGAGCGAGGACCGTCCCGCAAAAAAGCACGGAACAGTATAGAAAGGGTGATTATAAAATGAAGAAATTGATGGCTTTGATCTGTATGATTGCCTGTATCTTCGGATTGACCGCCTGCGGAAGCGGAGAGACGCTGACAGAGTATGAACAGTACAAGGTAGACAATGCGCTGCAGATTGCTGAGGAGTACATGATACCTTTGCTGAGCCAGTACATGGATGATGTACGTGTGAATGATCTGGATGAGTATACTGCGGAAGAAATCGAGTATATGCTGGAGAGCCAGCTGGGGCTTTATGTGGATGGGAATGCGTTTACTAAGGCAATCGATTCGTTTTATTCTGCAATGTCTTCCATGGGCGCGGTTACCGATATAGGTGAAAGCAGCGCCACCATAGATGGCAGCCAGATTATCGTAAACATGGAGATCATCGGCGAGAAGAAGAACGGAACGGCAGAGATTATCTTGTCCAACGATATGTTCTGGAGACTCCAGTCCGCTGCTCTGAATCCCGAGTCCGGTATGGGCGAGCTGATGGGAAAAGCGGCGCTGAATACCCTGATCGGCATGGGAACCGTATTTGTTGTACTGATTTTGATCAGCGGCATTATTTCATGCTTCAGGTTTATTTCAAAGATTCAGGACAATGCTGCCAGAAAGCAGGCGGCGAAGGATAACACGGCTGCTGTCACCGGCGTAGAGAATGCTGTGGCCCAGATCGAGGAGCAGGAAGCTGCGGCAGAGGAGACGGACGATCTGGAGCTGGTAGCAGTCATTGCGGCAGCTGTGGCAGCGTATCAGGGTTCAGCATCCACAGATGGCTTTGTAGTACGCTCTATCAGAAGGCGGGCATGATCGGCTGCAAAGGGGCTTTGGCATAACCCATATGTTTGGGAAAATTGAGTCGAACTGTTTTTAAGAAAGATGTTTATCAAGAATGGATCTTGTCTGAGGACGGATCAATTTTAGGAGGAAATATAAGATGAAAAATTATACCATTACAGTAAATGGCAATGTATATGATGTAGTAGTAGAGGAAGGAGCTTCCACAGGCGCACCGGCGGCTGCAAAGGCTCCTGCGGCTCCCAAGGCTGCACCTAAGGCTGCTCCCGCAGCAGCTCCCAAGGCCGCAGGCGGCGCAGGAAGCGTCAAGATCGAGGCAGGCGCGGCAGGCAAGGTGTTCAAGCTGGAGAAGAAGGTGGGCGATGCCGTAAAGAAGGGTGATGCCGTGGTTATCATCGAGGCCATGAAGATGGAGATCCCCGTAGTGGCTCCTCAGGACGGCACGGTTGCCAGTGTTGACGTGGCGGTGGGTGATGCTGTAGAGGCAGGTGCCGTATTGGCTACCATGAATTAATTCATGTTTAAACCTTGATCATATTTTTCTACGGTATTACAGACAACAGGAGGTCAACAAATGGAATATATAGGTTCTACGCTGAATAACCTTATCCATCAGACTGCGTTCTTCAATTTAACATGGGGAAACTATCTGATGATAGCGGTTGCGTGCTTTTTCCTTTATCTGGCTATCCGGCATGAGTTCGAGCCCTTGCTCCTGACCCCGATAGCTTTCGGTATGCTGTTGGTGAATATTTATCCCGACATCATGCTTCATGCAGAGGATGCCTCCAACGGTGTGGGCGGTCTGCTGTATTATTTCTATAAACTGGATGAGTGGGCGATCCTGCCGTCCCTGATCTTCATGGGCGTAGGCGCCATGACGGACTTCGGGCCCCTGATCGCCAATCCCAAGAGCTTCCTGCTGGGAGCGGCGGCTCAGTTCGGTATCTTTGCAGCATATTTCGGAGCCATTTTCCTTGGCTTCAACGATATGGCGGCAGCGGCGATCTCCATCATCGGCGGCGCCGACGGTCCTACCTCCATCTTTCTGGCCAGCAAGCTGGGGCAGACGGCGATCCTCGGGCCGATCGCAGTGGCGGCTTATTCCTATATGTCGCTGGTTCCCATCATACAGCCGCCCATCATGAAGCTTATGACCACCGAGAAGGAAAGGAAGATCAAGATGGGGCAGCTTCGTCCCGTGTCCAAGCTGGAGAAGATCCTTTTCCCTGTCATTGTTACCATTGTAGTATGCCTGATCCTTCCTACCACAGCTCCTCTGGTAGGTATGCTGATGCTGGGCAACCTGTTCAGGGAGTCAGGCGTGGTAAGACAGCTGACAGAGACAGCGTCAAATGCGATGATGTATATCGTGGTCATCCTGCTGGGTACTTCCGTGGGAGCAACCACCAGCGCAGAGGCATTCTTAAATTGGGATACGCTTAAGATCGTAGCGCTGGGCCTGGTCGCGTTTATGTTCGGTACTGCCGCAGGCGTGCTGTTCGGAAAGATCATGTGCAAGGCGACGGGAGGCAAGATCAATCCTCTGATCGGTTCCGCAGGCGTGTCCGCAGTGCCTATGGCGGCCCGTGTTTCCCAGAAGGTGGGCGCAGAGGCGGATCCTACCAACTTCCTGCTGATGCATGCTATGGGGCCTAACGTAGCGGGCGTTATCGGAACCGCTGTGGCGGCAGGTACCTTCATGGCGATCTTCGGGGTGTTCTAAGAATCAAGAGTCATTCTGGATTTATGTGGGCGGGAAGCCGGGAGAGGGCTTCCTTGCCAGAGAGAAAATAAATGGAGGAAATTCGTAAATGTCAGAACAAGTAAAAAAACCGATCAAGATTACGGAAACCATACTGCGTGACGCCCATCAGTCCCTGATCGCTACGAGAATGCCTACCGAGTTCATGCTGCCCATCGTGGAGAAGATGGATAAGGTGGGATACCATTCCGTGGAGTGCTGGGGCGGCGCTACCTTTGATGCGTCCCTTCGTTTCCTGAAGGAGGATCCGTGGGACAGGCTGCGCAAGCTGCGCGACGGTTTCAAGAATACCAAGCTTCAGATGCTTTTCCGCGGACAGAATATTCTGGGCTACAGGCCTTATGCGGATGACGTGGTAGATGCTTTCGTGCAGAAATCCATTGCCAACGGCATTGATATCATCCGTATCTTTGACTGTCTGAACGATCTGCGCAACCTGCAGGAGGCGGTAAACGCAACCAATAGGATGAAGCAGAAGGAGGGCAGAGGACATGCGCAGGTGGCGCTGTCTTACACTCTGGGCGATGCTTATACGCTGGAGTACTGGACCAATACGGCAAAGAAGATCGAGGAGATGGGCGCAGATTCCATCTGTATCAAGGATATGGCAGGCCTGCTGGTGCCTTATAAGGCAGCGGAGCTGATCACCGCCATGAAGAGCGGTACAAAGCTGCCCATCCAGCTTCATACCCACTATACCTCCGGCGTGGCCAGCATGACCTATCTGAAGGCGGTTGAGGCAGGCGTGGATGTGATTGACACCGCCATGAGTCCCTTCGCGCTGGGAACCTCCCAGCCCGCTACCGAGGTCATGGTGGAGACCTTCCGGGATACGCCTTACGACACCGGCTTTGACCAGAATCTGCTGGCGGAGATTGCGGACTACTTCCGTCCTTATAGGGACGAGTGCCTTAAGAGCGGCCTGCTGAATCCCAAGGTCATGGGCGTGGATATCAAGACACTGCTGTATCAGGTTCCCGGCGGCATGCTTTCCAACATGGTGAGCCAGCTGAAGGAGCAGAACGCTGAGGACAGATACTACGATGTGCTGAAGGAGATCCCTGAGGTCCGTAAGGATCTGGGTGAGCCTCCCCTTGTTACCCCTTCCTCCCAGATCGTGGGCACACAGGCAGTGTTCAACGTGCTGATGGGCGAGAGATACAAGATGGCCACCAAGGAGACCAAGGCAGTGCTGCGCGGCGAGTACGGCCAGACCGTAAAGCCTATGAATCAGGAGATCATCGACAAGGTCATCCCCGGCGAGGAGAGGATCACCTGCCGTTATGCGGATATGCTTGAGAACGAGATGGATAAGCTGGAGTCTGAGATCAGCCAGTGGAAGCAGCAGGACGAGGATGTGCTTTCCTATGCGCTGTTCCCTCAGGTAGCCATCGACTTCTTCAAGTATCGTCAGGCACAGCAGGAGAAGGTAGACATGACGCAGGCGGACACCAAGAACGGAGCTTATCCGGTGTAGGGCCGATTCATATAGTAATCATTTATTCCGAGGGCAGGAGCCGAGAGGTTTCTGCCCTTGCGGACGCTTTCAGGGAATTTGGCAGGGAGGGCGGATCTTGGGCAAGGTAGTTGTCATAGGCGGCGGAGCCGCAGGGATGATGGCGGCTCTGGCGGCAGCGGAGGGCGGCGGCAGAGTCTGTCTGATAGAAAAAAATGAAAAGCTGGGAAAGAAGCTGTTCATAACGGGAAAGGGCAGGTGCAACGTGACCAATGCCGGAGATATGGAGACGCTTTTTGCCAATGTCCGAACCAACAGCAAGTTCCTATACAGTGCTTTTTACGGTTATGACAATCGGGCGGTGATGGAATTTCTGGAGAATGCGGGATGCCGTCTGAAGACGGAGCGGGGAGACAGGGTGTTTCCCTTGTCGGATCATTCCTCGGATGTGATCTCGGCTTTTAGCAGGGAATTAAAAAGACATGGAGTGGAGATCCTTTTGAATACGGAAGTGAAATCACTGGTTCCGGGGAAGGACGGGGAAAGGATAGAAGGCATCAGACTGTCGGGAGGCAGGGTGATACCTGCAGACAGCTGCATTGTCTGCACAGGGGGCCTTTCCTATCCCTCTACGGGTTCCACCGGAGACGGCTATATGTTCGCACGGGACACGGGACATCAGGTCACGGAGCGGAGGCCTGCGCTGGTGCCCCTCAACGTGAATGAGGGGTGGTGTGCCAGGCTCATGGGCCTGTCGCTGAAGAATGTGTCCCTCCGGCTGGTCTGCGGAGGGAAAGAGATGTATCAGGGCTTCGGGGAAATGCTCTTTACCCACTTCGGCATCAGCGGGCCGCTGGTGCTGTCCGCCAGCAGCTTTTATACATCCTCTGCTGCCGGAAGATCCTTTATTTATATCGATTTGAAACCGGCCCTTGATATAGAGCAGCTGGACAAGCGTCTCCTCCGGGATTTTGAGGAAAACAAGAACAAGCAGTTCAAAAATTCGCTGGGAGGTCTCTTTCCCGTAAAGCTGATTCCCGTGATGATCGAGCTGTCAGGCATCCATCAGGACAAGAAGGTGAACGAGATCACAAGGGAGGAGCGCAGGCGCTTCGGTGAGCTGATAAAGAGCCTTCCTCTCACGGTGGCAGGCCTGCGGGGATATGAGGAGGCCATAATCACGCAGGGAGGCGTGTCCGTAAAGGACGTGAATCCCTCCACCATGGAGTCCAAGAAGGTAAGGGGACTATATTTTGCAGGGGAGGTGCTGGATCTGGATGCGCTGACGGGAGGCTTCAACCTGCAGATCGCATGGTCCACGGGGCATCTGGCGGGAGAGGCCGCAGGGGCAAGGGGCTCCGGCACAGATGCCTGACATAAATAACAGGAGGAATAGCGGTATGAGCTTTAATGTTGCGATTGACGGGCCTGCGGGAGCGGGCAAAAGCACCATTGCCAGAGCGGTGGCAAAGGAGCTTAAGATGATCTATGTGGACACAGGAGCCATGTACAGGGCCATGGCGTTGTACATGCTGCGGGAGCAGATAGATCTGCAGGACGTGGAGAGCATTGTTGAAAAATGTCAGCATGCGGACATCACCATACGCTATGAAGGCGGAGAGCAGGTGGTGCTCCTGAACGGAGAGAACGTGAACGCTTATCTGCGCACGGAGGAGGTGGGGAATGCGGCCTCCGTCACGAGCCCTATTGCTCAGGTGCGGGAGAAGATGACGAGGCTTCAGCAGAAGCTTGCGGCGAAGAATGACTGCGTCATGGACGGCAGGGATATCGGTACCTGCGTGCTGCCGGACGCCGGGCTGAAAATATATCTTACAGCCAGCAGTCAGGTGAGGGCCGGAAGAAGGTATCTTGAGCTGAAGGCAAAGGGCGAAGAGGGAGATCTGGCAAAGATACAGGCGGATATCGAGGAGCGGGATTATCGTGACATGCACCGTGAGAATTCCCCGCTGATGCAGGCACAGGATGCCGTTCTGGTCGACACCTCTGACATGACAATAGAGGAGGCTGTGGAAACAATTCTGGGGTTGTGCAGGGAGAGGCGCAGCCGGTGATCTGCCGCGGGCTGTCTCAAGGCTGACGCATTGCTGCGGCAGGGATATGGGAGGATGTCATGGAAGTAAGGCTTGCGGAGCATGCCGGTTTCTGTTTTGGCGTGAAGCGTGCGGTGGATACCGTGTATGAACAGATTAAAAACGGGAAAAATATATATACATACGGGCCTATCGTACACAATGAAGAGGTAGTAAAGGAGCTGGCAGGAAAGGGAGTAAGGGTGCTGGCGTCAAAGGAAGAGCTTATGGGGCTTCCCGACGGCTCCGCTGATGTGAAGGTCGTGATCCGCGCCCATGGCGTTTCGGAGGAAATCTACAGTATCCTGCAGGAGAAGAAGCTGGAGTGCGTCGATGCCACATGCCCCTTTGTGAAGAGAATCCAGAAAAAGGCGGAGGAGGAGAGCCTTAAGGGAAAGCATATCGTCATCATAGGAAACGCAGGCCATCCGGAGGTTGAAGGCATCATGGGCTGGTGCAAAGGCTCTGTTACGGTGCTGGAGAGCCTGTCGGAGGCTGAAAAAGCTGTCCTTCCGGCCGGGAAAGAGATATGTATAGTGGCACAAACGACATTTAATTACAATAAATTTCAGGACATAGTTGAAATTCTTGGAAAAAGAGGTTATAATGGTACTGTCGTGAATACTATATGTAATGCGACGGAGGAACGGCAGCGTTCGGCAAGGGCGCTGGCGTTGGAGGCTGACGTAATGATCGTAATAGGAAGCAGGCATAGCTCCAACACCACGAAGCTGTACGAAATATGCAGCGAAGTATGTGCCCGCACCTATTTTATACAGACACTGGATGACTTGCATTTAGCGCTATCTAAAGCTGTTCGACTGGTGGGTATTACTGCGGGGGCTTCCACCCCAAACAAATTAATTGAGGAGGTTCAAAATTATGTCAGAATTAACTTTTGAACAGATGTTGGAAGATTCTATCAAATCTATTCACACAGGAGAGGTAGTCGAAGGCATAGTTATCGATGTCAAGGTTGATGAAATCGTATTGAATATCGGCTATAAGTCAGACGGAATACTGACAAGAAACGAATATACAAATGATTCCAATGTAGACCTCAGGACAGTAGTTAAGCCCGGCGATACCATGGAGGTTAAGGTTTTAAAGGTGAACGACGGCGAAGGTCAGGTAGTACTGACCTATAAGCGGCTGGCGGCGGACAGAGGCAACAAGAGAATCGAAGAGGCATACAATAACAGAGAGGTATTAAAGGCAACCGTTTCTCAGGTATTGGAGGGCGGTCTGGGTGTCATCGTGGAGGAAGTAAGGGTATTCATCCCTGCCAGCCTTGTTTCTGATACCTATGAGAGGGACTTGTCCAAATATGCCGGACAAGAGATTGAGTTTGTCATCAGCGAGTACAATCCCAAGAGGAGAAGGTACATCGGCGACCGCAAGCAGCTCATTGTGGCAAGGAAGGAAGAGATGCAGAGGGAGCTGTTCGAGAGGATCCATGAGGGTGATGTGGTGGAAGGCGTGGTGAAGAATGTCACGGACTTCGGCGCGTTCGTAGATCTCGGCGGCGCAGATGGACTGCTCCATATCTCCGAGATGTCATGGGGCAGGGTAGAGCATCCCAGAAAGGTGTTCAAGGTAGGAGACAAGCTCAACGTGCTGATCAAGGAGATCAATGGCAGCAAGATAGCGCTGTCCCTGAAGTTCGAGGACGAGAATCCATGGAAGGATGCGTCCAGCAAGTATGCCATAGGCAATATCGTTACCGGCAAGGTGGCCAGAATGACGGATTTTGGCGCATTTATCGAGCTGGAGTCCGGTGTGGACGCACTGCTCCATGTGTCCCAGATTTCCAAGGAGCATGTAGAGAAGCCGGCAGACGTGCTCAGTGTAGGGCAGGAAGTGACTGCGAAGATCGTGGACTTCAATGAGGCAGACAAGAAGATTTCTCTTAGTATCAAGGCGATGGCTGTTTCTGCGCCGGTAACCGAGGACGAGGAGGAGACTTCCGTGGATATCGATGCCGTGGTCGCAGCTCAGGCGGAGGATGCTGAATAATACCTTCTATTGAGAATGGTAGGAGGTGAATTTCATAATATTTGATTATGAGTACTTCAAGAGAGAGATTCGGATATTGACGGGGATTGATCTGAGCAGTTATAAGGAAGCTCAGATGAAGCGGCGGATCGACAGCCTGCTGACCAAGCATAAAATTGAGGATTATGGCAAATATGTCATGTCCCTGAAAACCGATAGGGTTCTTTTTGAGGAGTTTGTCAATCATATCACCATCAATGTCTCGGAATTTTACAGAGATCCTCCTCAGTGGAAAATGATGGAGGATTCTGTGATTCCTGAGCTGCTCAGGAAATTTGGCAGAAGCCTTAAAGTTTGGAGTGCTGCATGTTCCACAGGAGATGAGCCTTATTCCCTTGTGATGGCTATGTCCAGACATCTGCCTCTGAGCAGCATAAGGATATATGCCACAGATCTGGATAAGCAGGTCATCGCAAAAGCGAAGGTAGGGCTTTACCCGGAAAAGAGCATAGCGGCTGTGCCACCTGACCTGAGGAGAAGATACTTTAAGCAGATAGGCGATTGCTTCAGGATCGCCGATGAGATCAAGGCATGTGTGGAGTTCAAAGAACATAACCTGCTGAAGGACGTATATCCTATAGGGTGTCATCTGATCGTCTGCAGGAATGTACTGATATATTTTACGGAAGAGGCAAAGGAAGAGGTCTACCGAAAGTATTTCAGATCCCTCGTAAACGGAGGGGTGTTCTTCATAGGCAGTGCGGAGCAGATCATTAATTTCAAGGACATAGGCTTTGAGAAAAGGCATTCTCTTTATTATCAGAAGCCATAGGAGCGCGGCAGTTTGGCTGATGATTCGTGCACAGACGAAGAGTTTGTGCACGATTTTTTTGAGTGGAGAAGGAGAGGGGTCATCAGGTGGATGAGGTAAGGATGCTGATATCAGGTATGGTTGAGAGCGGAGGCAGAAAGGTGGTCAGGGTCTCCTTCCTGCGGGAAAGGGACTATGCGGACGGCCTTCTGCCGGAGGGCATCATCGAAAAAGCGCAGGGATTCACAGATGAGGAGGTACGGAAGCTGGAGGATTATCTGAGGTTCAACAGGCAGGAGATCCTGAAGCAGGCGAAAGAGATAAATCCGCTCAGGAGCTGGCTGAAGGGTTGAATTTGGGTGCTGAAATGTGTATACTTAAAAGGAGAAAGATACCCGCAAAGACGGGCAGGAGGGAGCGAAATGAAGATTAATACCATATGCGTACAGGGCGGATATACGCCGGGAAACGGGGAGCCCCGTCAGATTCCGATTGTCCAGAGCACCACTTTTAAATATGATACCAGCGAGGATATGGGGAAGCTTTTTGATCTGGAGGCAAGCGGATATTTCTATACAAGGCTTCAGAATCCTACCAATGACTATGTGGCGGCAAAGATCGCCCAGCTGGAGGGCGGCACCGCAGGGATGCTGACCAGCAGCGGGCAGGCGGCGAATTTTTACGCTTTGTTTAACATCTGCAGCTGCGGCGACCATATCGTGTCTTCCAGCACCATCTACGGAGGCACTTACAACCTGATATCTGTAACCATGAAGAGGATGGGGATAGATGTGACCTTTGTGAATCCTGATGCCTCGGAGGAGGAGCTGAATGCCGCTTTTCGGGACAACACCAAGGCCGTGTTCGGGGAGACCATCGCCAACCCTGCTCTGACAGTGCTGGATATCGAGAAGTTCGCAAGGTGTGCCCATGCCCATGGGGTGCCTTTGATCATTGATAATACCTTTGCAACGCCTGTGAACTGTCGTCCCTTTGAATGGGGGGCGGACATCGTGACCCATTCCACTACGAAATATATGGACGGACATGGCGCAGCAGTGGGAGGCGCCATCGTGGACAGCGGCAGATTTGACTGGATGGCTCATGCGGAGAAGTATCCGGGACTGTGCACGCCTGATGACAGCTACCATGGGATCACTTATGCGGAGAAATTCGGGAAAGAGGGAGCGTTCATTACCAAGTGTACCGCACAGCTGATGAGGGACTTCGGCTCTATCCAGAGCCCCCAGCATGCGTTCCTGCTGAATCTGGGTCTGGAGAGCCTGCATGTGCGCATGAAGCGTCACTGCGAGAACGGTCTGGCGGTGGCGGAATTCTTGTCTAAGCATCCTAAGGTAGCATATGTGAATTACTGCAGCCTGCCCGGAGATAAATATTATGAGCTGGCAAAAAAATACCTGCCTGACGGCAGCTGCGGTGTGGTATCCTTCGGCCTGAAGGGCGGCAGGGACGCAGCGGGGATCTTTATGAAGAATCTGAAGCTGGCGGCCATTGAGACCCATGTGGCGGATGCCCGCACCTGCTGTCTGAATCCTGCCTCCAGCACCCATAGGCAGATGACGGACGAGCAGCTGAGAGAGGCGGGCGTACCCGCAGAGCTGATCCGTATCAGCTGCGGCATAGAGGACAAAGAGGATCTGATCGCGGACATTGCGCAGGCTCTGGAGGCTTAAGGCAGGGGGTGGGACATTTGAAGCCATGGGTCGGAAAAGAGGATATGGACTGTAAGAACTTTGAAAAGCTGATACCTGACTTTATTGGGCAGAAAATGGATTACCCTACTTTAAAGCGTTTTATGGGACATATGGAGAAGTGCGAGGACTGCAAGGAAGAGCTGGTGATCCAGTTTCTGGTGTCAGAGGGAATCCAGAGGCTGGAGGACGGCAATGCCTTCGACCTACAGGCCGAGCTGGAGCACCGTCTGGAGGAAGCGGGACAGAAGATCAGGTTTCATGACGGTTTTATGTCTGTAGGGCTGGCGGTGGAAGCGATCACGGTATGCCTGCTGGCGGGTTTTGTTATATGGATGCTGCTATAGGCATATATAGGGACAGTTTAAAACGATAGATCAGGAAGAGAGTAAAGGCGGTATCATCCATGGGTGAGAATGAATTTCAATGGAACAGAAAGCTTGTTTTGATCGACGGGCACAGTATCTTGAACAGGGCGTTCTACGGTGTACCCGACCTGACCAATGCGCAGGGGTTGCACACCAATGCGATATACGGCTTTCTGAATATTATGTTCAGGATTCTGGAGGAGGAGAAGCCGGATTATCTTGCGGTGGCTTTTGATGTGCATGCGCCTACCTTCCGCCATCAGATGTATGAGGAATACAAAGGCACAAGGAAGCCCATGCCGGAGGAGCTGCGCCAGCAGGTTCCGGTGCTGAAGGATGTGCTGAAGGCCATGGGGATTGTCATGGTGGAGCAGCCGGGGCTGGAGGCGGACGATATTCTGGGGACACTTGCCAAAAAGGCTGCCGGGGAGGGGATCGCGGTCTCTCTGGTGTCCGGGGACAGGGATCTGCTGCAGATTGCCGACGAGCATATCAAGATCCGGATCCCTAAGACCAAGATGGGAAAGACAGAAATCGAGGACTATTATCCTGAGGATGTAGCAGCGGCTTATCAGGTGACGCCTCTGCAGTTCATCGAACTCAAGGCCCTGATGGGGGATTCCTCGGACAATGTGCCGGGAGTCCCTAAGGTGGGCCAGAAGACTGCCACAGAGCTGATGGTGCAGTATGGCTCCATTGAGAACATCTATGCCCATGTGGAGGAGATCTCCAAAAAGAGTATCCGGGAATCCTTGATCGCGAACCGTGAGCTGGCGGATTTAAGCAGGGTACTGGTGACAATAAAGACGGACAGCGATGTGGTGATCGATTACGAGGCGGCAAAGGCAGAAGGGTTCTACACGCAGGAGGCCTACAGTCTGTTCAAGCAGCTGGAATTTAAGAATATGCTGAGCCGGTTCGGAGGGGAGAGCATAAGCGCCGGCTCCAGCGTGGAGGATGCCAGAAAGAGCTTCCGGAGGGAGGATAGCCAGAAGGCCTTTCTGGCCAGACTTAAGAAAATTAAGAACGGGCAGCATATCGGTCTGTTTCTTGCGGCGGAGGAGGGCAGGCTTCTGGCTGCGGCCATGGCGGATGACACAGGGACTTCTGTGTATTTTGCCCCGGTGCAGGAAAATGTGCAGATGTCCTTTTTCGGCGGGGAATATGGCTCGGACGGGGAAGAGGATATAGCCCCTCTTGTCAAAGCCCTGCAGGAGCTTTCTGCAAGGACGGAGATTTCCGCATTTGACATCAAAAAACAGTACCGGTATCTTTCTCAGGACAGCACTGATCGGTATTTCGATATTCTGATCGGCGCCTATCTGCTGAATCCCCTGAAGAGCGACTATGATTGTGAGACCATAGCGCAGGAGCATCTGGGACTGCAGATTCCGGGCTGGAAGGAGAGTTTCGACAAGGCCCGTTCCTTTGGAGAGGCCAGAACGGCCGCACCAGATAAATTTATGGAGTACTGCTGCTTTGAGGCCTATGTGGCACAGAAGGCAAGGCCGGTGCTGGAAAGGAAGCTTAAGGACGCAGGGATGGATAAGCTGATGCGGGAGATGGAGATGCCTCTGTCTCTGGTGCTTTATGACATGGAGCGGGAGGGCGTGGAGGTACGCCGGGAAGAGCTCAAGCTTTATGGGGATGCGCTGGTGGAGAGGATAGAGGAGCTGGAGAAATCCATCCATGAGCAGGCTGGGACGGAATTCAATATCAATTCTCCGAAGCAGCTGGGGGAAATATTGTTCGACACCATGAAACTGCCCGGAGGAAAAAAGACAAAGACGGGATATTCCACGGCAGCGGACGTGCTGGAGAAGCTTGCGGAGGATCATCCGATCGTAAAGGATATACTGGAATACCGGGGGCTTACAAAGCTGAAATCTACCTATGCGGACGGACTGGCGGTCTATATCGGGGAGGATAGGAGGATCCACACCAATTTCAACCAGACCATAACCGCTACCGGACGCATCAGCTCCACGGAGCCCAATCTCCAGAATATCCCTATGCGGATGGAGCTGGGCAGGCGTATCCGGAAGGTGTTTGTGCCGAGGGAAGGCTATGAGTTTATGGATGCGGACTATTCCCAGATTGAACTTAGGGTTCTTGCCCATATGTCAGGAGACGTAAAGCTCATAGAGGCCTACCGCATGGAGCAGGATATCCATAGGATCACGGCCTCTCAGGTCTTCCACACGCCCTTTGAGGAAGTCACGGATCTGCAGCGCAGGAATGCCAAGGCGGTGAATTTCGGTATAGTCTATGGCATCAGCTCCTTTGGGCTGAGTCAGGACCTGAGCATCAGCAGGAAGGAAGCCACAGAGTATATCGAGCAGTATTTTGCCACCTATCCTCAGGTCAAGATGTTTCTGGATGAGCTGGTGAAAGAGGCAAAGGAGAATAAATATATCACAACATTGTTCGGCAGGCGGCGCCCTGTACCGGAGCTGGAATCCTCTAATTATATGACCCGTTCTTTCGGGGAGCGTGTTGCCATGAATTCCCCCATACAAGGGACGGCGGCGGACATCATCAAGATCGCTATGATAAAGGTATGGAAAGCTCTGCGGGAGCAGGGACTTCGATCCAGGCTGATCCTGCAGGTGCACGACGAGCTGGTCATCGAAACCCTGCGGGAGGAAGAGGAGCAGGTGAGGCGAATCCTGATGGACAATATGAAGTCGGCGGCGGATCTGGCAGTGTCTCTGGAGGTGGATCTGCATACTGGGGACAACTGGTATGAGGCAAAGTGACGCCCCGGAGAATTTGAGGTGATAAGGATGCGGTTTATAGGGATCACCGGGGGAATCGGCGCGGGCAAGTCCGAGATACTTAGGTTTATACGAGAACATTATAAATGTGAAATCTATCTGGCGGACAAGGTAGCCCATCTGGTGGAGCAGCCAGGAACCAGAGCCTATGAGGCGCTGCTTAAGCTGTTGGGCCGGGATGTGGCGGGAGCGGACGGGCAGATAGACAAGGGGGCCATGGCGGCCAGGATCTTCGGGGATCCCGCTCTTCTGGAGCAGGTGAACGACATCATCCATCCGGCGGTGAAGGAGTTTCTGCTGGAGCGGCTGGAGGCCGCGAGGCAGGCCGGAGAGACAGAGCTGTTTTTTGTGGAGGCTGCATTGCTCATCGAAGGGGGGTATCTCGGGCTGGTGGACGAGATGTGGTATGTCTATGCAGACGAGGCGGTGCGCAGGCAGCGGCTGAAGGCAGCCAGAGGATACAGTGAGGAAAAAATATCCCGTATCATGGCCTCGCAGCTTACAGAGAAGCGTTTCCGGGAGAGCTGTGATTTCGTGATAGACAACAGCGGGGAGCTTGCGGAGAGCTGCAGGCAGATTGATGAGAGGCTGGGCAAGTACAAGCTGAGAATATAGGATTTCAAAAAAAGAATCAGAAAAATAGAAACAGAAAAATAGAGTCAGAAAAATAGAGTCAGAAAAATAGAATCAGAATATATAGAAAAGAGAATCGACAATGAGACTATGCAGTATAGCAAGCGGGAGCAGCGGGAACTGTATCTACGTGGGTTCGGAGGCGACGCACCTGCTTGTGGATGTAGGCATCAGCGGCAAAAAGACAGAGAGCGGGCTTAAGGAGCTGGGGCTCACCGGCAGGGACATAGACGGGATACTGATCACCCATGAGCACGCAGACCATATTCAGGGGCTGGGCATCATGGCCAGAAAGTTCGGGATTCCCATATATGCTACGGCAGGCACCATCAATGCGATGAAGGCCTGCAGCGGGCTGGGAAGCGTGGATGCCGGGCTGTACCATGAGGTGAAGGAGGATGTGAAGTTCATCCTGAAGGATCTGACCGTCAGCCCCATGAGGATCTCCCATGATGCCGCCCAGCCGGTTGCCTACAGAATCTCCTATGGCAGGAAAAAGGTGGCGATCTGTACGGATCTGGGTATTTACAATGATTATATGGTGGAATGCCTGAAGGGTATGGATGCCCTGCTGATCGAGGCCAATCATGATGTGAATATGCTTCAGGTGGGCCCCTATCCCTATTATCTGAAGCAGAGGATTCTGGGGGAGAGGGGACATCTGGCTAACGAGAGCGCGGGAAAGCTGCTCTGCAGGATACTCCATGACAATCTCAAGGCGGTGCTGCTGGGGCATCTCAGCAAGGAAAATAATCTGCCGGAGCTTGCCTACGAGTCGGTGAGGATGGAGATCAACATGGGTGACAATCCTTATAAGGCGGGAGATTTTGACATCCGGGTGGCAAGGCGCAGCGAGGTGACACCGGCGGTACATATCGTGTGAGCTTTCAGGAGCAGGGGACGGAAAGCGCTGACTGTGGTGCAAAAACGGCATTTGTCATATGGAAGAAGAGCGTTCCAAGGAAAATATGCGCGGAGGGCGCGGAAGGGGTGTAATATAATGAAGAGGACGATCATAACTGTGGTAGGAAAGGACACGGTAGGCATTATCGCAAAGGTCTGTACCTATCTGGCCGACAACGGGATCAATATTCTGGATATTTCCCAGACCATCGTGCAGGGGTATTTCAACATGATGATGGTAGTTGACACGGCAGGCACGGAGAAATCCTTCGGAGATATGTCTGATGAGATGGAGGCGCTGGGAGAAAAGATCGGCGTCATGATCAAATGCCAGAAGGAAGAGATTTTTGATAAAATGCACAGGATCTGATCAGGCTCAAAAAAAGAGGACAGCAAAATGATTAATCTATACGAAGTGACAGAGACCAACAATATGATTTCGAAAGAGAATCTGGACGTGCGCACCATTACTATGGGTATCAGCCTGCTGGACTGCATCGATTCGGATCTGGGGAAGCTGAAAGAAAAGATATATAGGAAAATATATGATGCGGCAAAGGATCTGGTGAAGACCGGTGAGGAGATATCCAGAGAATTCGGCATACCCATCGTGAACAAGCGGATCTCGGTGACCCCCATAGCCCTGATCGGAGGCGCCGCCTGCAGGTCGGCAGAGGACTTTGCGTCTCTGGCGGGGACTCTGGATCAGGTGGCCAAGGATGTGGGCGTAAATTTCATCGGCGGCTATTCAGCATTGGTGAGCAAGGGCATGACGCCTGCGGATGAGC
Organism: uncultured Acetatifactor sp.; assembly: GCA_964018205.1. GTDB lineage: Bacteria > Bacillota > Clostridia > Lachnospirales > Lachnospiraceae > Acetatifactor. The sequence continues at coordinate 33,118 of CAXHOW010000004.1, forward strand.
TTCTGATCCGCTCCATCCCCCTTGCGCTCTCCGAAACGGAGAGGGTCTGCAGCTCCCTCAATCTGGGCGCTACCCGGACCGGCATCAATATGGACGGCGTAAGGCTCATGGGGGAGATCGTCAAGGCCACGGCGGAGCTTACAAAGGAGAACGACTCTCTGGGCTGCGCAAAGCTTGTGGTGTTCTGCAACGCGCCGGACGACAATCCTTTCATGGCAGGTGCCTTCCACGGCGTCACAGAGGCGGACAGGATCATCAACGTAGGGGTCAGCGGCCCCGGCGTGGTAAAGAATGCTCTGGAGAAGGTGCGGGGAGAGAGCTTTGAGGTACTGTGCGAGACGATCAAGAAGACAGCGTTCAAGGTCACAAGAGTGGGACAGCTGGTGGCACAGGAGGCCTCCGCAAGGCTGGGGGTTCCTTTCGGCATCGTGGATCTCTCCCTTGCGCCTACGCCTGCCATCGGGGACAGCGTGGCGGACATCCTCTGTGAGATCGGTCTGGAATATGCGGGGGCTCCCGGCACAACGGCGGCATTGGCGCTCCTGAACGATCAGGTAAAGAAGGGCGGCGTCATGGCCTCCTCCTATGTGGGGGGCTTAAGCGGCGCGTTCATTCCCGTCAGTGAGGATCAGGGGATGATAAACGCGGTGCAGGCAGGGGCGCTTACTCTGGAGAAGCTGGAGGCTATGACTTGTGTCTGTTCCGTGGGACTGGACATGATCGCCATTCCGGGGGACACAAAAGCATCCGCTATATCCGGCATCATTGCGGACGAGATGGCCATCGGCATGGTAAACCAGAAGACCACCGCCGTCCGCATCATTCCCGTGATCGGAAAGGGTGTGGGGGAGACGGTAGAGTTCGGCGGACTCTTAGGCTATGCTCCCATCATGCCGGTGAACGGGTTTTCCTGCGATGCATTTATCGGCCGGGGCGGAAGGATCCCTGCTCCCATCCACAGCTTTAAAAATTAGCGGGCACCTATAGGATCACCAGAGGCGTTGTGAATTCATTGGGGGCCGGCTGTCCGGTTCCTTCGCAGGATATACAGTGATAGATTTCACCGGCGGATATATCCAGAGCCAAAAGTCTGCAGGCATCGGCCTGCAGGCTTTTTTGCGCGTCCGCCAGCTTTGTCACAAGAGGAATACGGGAATGCTTCTTGAGGGCTGTCAGCAAGGGGCCTGCGTTTCTGCCAAATCCAAGCACTCTGGCGTAGGGGGCATGCCCCAGCCTCTGTCCCAGTTCCATATGCTCCTTCTCGATTCCGAGGAGAATGTGCAGCAGACATCTGCTGATTCTGGAATGTGTCATATTCTTTGTCTTTAACAGATCACAGAAGGATTCGTAGCCTGTAAACGCACCCAGCATATTTCGAATCCGGTCCGATAGGTCCGGGGACAGATCCAGATACTTTTCATAGCCGTATTTCTTTTCCGTTAAAAGCCTATAATATAGGATGGAGGAAAAATCATCGGGATACAGAGGTCTGGTCTTTTCAAGCTGCGAAAGGAAGACTTGTCCTGCTTCGGGGGGCATATGCGGGGTCAGGGCAGCAGGTGCACTGTCCTGACGCAGAGCCTGACGGATGGCGAGGGCGGAGCAGGGGAGAGGATGTGCCCCGCCGGAATGGCCGCAGGCGGCAGATGCCCTTATCGGAGGAGTGGAGCCTCCATAGGAGCTTTCAGGGAGACGGATGCCTGCGCTGCCGAAGGAGTCTTCCGGAGCACTTGTGCCGTCGCAGGAGGAAAGACCGCTGCTGCTGAGGCAGGCACTTTCAGAAAGACCGCTGCCGCTGAGGCAGGCACTTTCAGGGGCACGGAGGCTATCATGGTATCCGGCGCCCAGCCTTTTTACGGTGACTGGCTGGATTTGGCTGCCGAGTCTTTGCAGCGCACGGATATATTCGATACCCAGTATGTTGTTAGGGGAGGAGAGTATTTCCTCCCAGTTTTCCGGCAGGTCTGAGGGCCGGGTCAGCGCAAGGGCCCGGGCTCTTGCGCCGGGATAGGAGTCTCCCTCCTTCAGAAAGCTCTTGAGCGCAGCGCGGTAGTCTTCCGGCTCTTCGGAAAACGCATGGGCAATCCGGCAGAGCTGTCCTATGTCTCCGCATTCGCTGCCGAAGCAGAGGTGGGTCACTGCCCCCAGACTGTCCAGCAGGGCCACCGCCCCGGCGGCGAAATACTCGGCGCTGGCAGCAGCATACAGAACCGGCAGCTCCAGCACCAGATCCGCACCGCAGCGCAGGGCTGCTTCGGCTCTGGCATATTTGTCCAGCAGGGCAGGCGCGCCCCTCTGAACAAAGTTTCCGCTCATGACAACGACCGTATGATAGGCTCCGGTCAGGCGCAGGGATTCCTCCAGCTGATACTTGTGTCCGCTGTGGAAGGGATTGTATTCCGCAATGATTCCGTTTATCTTCAGGATATCCATGGCAGCCTCCTGATTATCAATATTTCGATAAGATATATTAAAGGGTAATGTGAAAAAAATAACATTGTATGTAAGCGTTTACATATGCTGAATTATTGGGAAAATATTAACAAGCCGCAAGGGCGGTGTATCTCAAAATATACAATTTAGCGAATATTTGTCCTTGTTAATTATTCCCAGATTTAGTATAATATAATCAGAGCAGTTTGTTAAGCGGAAAATGAGACGGAAATGAAACGGTGACAGCAAAATCCGGTCGGCTTCTGAACCCGTGTATGCCAAGGCTCATGGGACACTGACGGCAGACTGCAGTATTGCGATAGCGGAAAACCGCAGGAAAGGAGAAGGTATATGTCGTATATTGACAAGATTAAGGAAAGGGCCAAGCTGGACAAAAAGACGATCGTCCTGCCGGAATCCAAGGACAAAAGAACTCTGCTGGCGGCGGCTAAAATCATGGAAGAGGGCATTGCCAATATCATCATGGTGGGCGATGAGGAAAAGATTATGGACGGTGCCGGCTGGCTGGAGGTAGATCTGACTAATGTCACTGTCATTAATCCTGCCAATACCCCTAAATTGGATGAATATGTAAATCTCCTATATGAGACCAGAAAGGCGAAGGGGATGACTCAGGAGAAGGCAAGGGAGATACTTCTGAGCGATTATCTGACCTTCGGTATCGTTATGGTGAAAGCGGGTGACGCGGACGGCATGGTTGCAGGTGCGTGCCATTCCACGGCGGATACCCTGAGACCTGCTCTGCAGATTCTGAAGACGGCTCCCGGCGTAAAGCTTGTTTCGGCATTTTTTGTCATGGATACCCAGTTCAAGGATCTGGGAGAGAACGGCGCATTTCTCTTTGCGGACTGCGGTCTGAATCAGGATCCCACGGCAGAGGAGCTGGCGGCAATAGCGGAGACCTCCTATAGGAGCTTCAAGGCTCTGATCGGCCCCAAGCCCGTCATTGCCATGCTGAGCCATTCTACCAAGGGGAGCGCGAAGCATGCCATGGTGGACAAGGTGGTGGAAGCCACTAGAATTGCCAAGGAGGAGTATCCCCACCTGATCCTGGACGGAGAGCTGCAGCTTGACGCGGCGCTGGTTCCCGGGGTGGCCAAGTCCAAGTCTCCCGGCAGTCCCGTGGGCGGACGAGCCAATATATTGATATTCCCTAATCTGGATGCTGGAAATATCGGCTATAAGCTGGTGCAGAGGCTGGGAGGCGCGGAGGCTTACGGTCCCATGCTTCAGGGCATTGCCAAGCCTGTGAACGATCTGTCAAGAGGATGCTCATGGCAGGATATCGTAGGTGTGGTGGCGCTGACGGCAGTGCAGGCCCAGCTGGTGTGACAATGCCGGGCAAAGCGGAGGTGACTGCAGGCGGCGCTGACGGCAGAAGGAAAAGCTTGGAAAGGGATGTCTTCGGCTGCGGACATATGTGGCAGAAGGCGTAAGAGGGATACGATATGAAGAACAAACTGGCAAGGCGGTATTTTCTGGTAGGTCTGCTGGATCTGGTGCTGGGGATCGCTGAGCTGATACTGGCGAAGGGAAGGATTCATACGCTGATTCTGGGAGCCGCCTTCATTGTCATCGGGGGCATTAATTTCTACAATTGCTACAAGGCATACAGAAGAGATTCCTGAAGGGATATATGTTTGATGCTTTATTTTGCTCTGAAGCCGGATTTGCAGCAGCGATCAGCATAGTGCGTAAAAATAAAGTTATTAAAGTCGTTCACTATCATAACTGGTGGAATCAAAGGCTGGAAATTGGTATATTCAGACGAAGAAATAAACAAACAGACCAAGAAAGAAATAAACAAAGAAATAAAGAAACAAACAAATAAAGAAACAAAGAAACAGACAAAGAAAGAAGTTAAGAAAGTAAGAAAGTAAGAAAGGACATTTAGATATGAAAGTTTTAGTGATTAACTGCGGAAGCTCCTCGCTGAAATTCCAGCTGATCGATTCGGATTCGGAGCAGTGCCTCGCAAAAGGGCTCTGTGAGAGGATCGGCATCGATGGGAGCATGATCACTTATGCCCCTGCAGGAGGAGAAAAAGAAAAGACTGTGACTCCCATGCCCGATCATACCGAGGCAATCCGTCTTGTGCTGGAGGCATTGACCAATCCTGAGACAGGGGTTGTGAAGGATCTGAGCGAGATCGGTGCCGTGGGCCACCGTGTGGTGCACGGAGGCGAGAAATTTGCGGAGTCGGTGGTGATCAATGACGAGGTGATGGCTGCGGTGGAGGAGTGCAACGATCTTGCGCCTCTGCACAATCCGGCTAATCTCATCGGCATCAACGCCTGCAGAAAGCTGATGCCGGCGACCCCTATGGTAGGGGTGTTCGACACGGCCTTCCATCAGACCATGCCGGAGGAGGCATATATGTACGGGCTTCCCTATGAATATTATAAGAAGTACAAGATCAGGAGGTACGGCTTCCACGGCACCAGCCATTCCTATGTGTCAAAGAGGGCCGCGGAGGTCCTGGGCCGGAAATATGAGGATCTGAAGATCATCGTCTGCCATCTGGGCAACGGAGCCAGCGTTTCTGCGGTAAAGAACGGTAAGTGTGTGGATACGTCCATGGGTCTGACGCCTCTTGAGGGGCTGATCATGGGCACCCGTTCCGGGGATATCGATCCCGCCATCATCGAATTTCTTGCCCACAAGGAAGGAAAGAGCATTGACGAGATCATGGCTGTGCTGAACAAGAAGTCAGGCGTTCTGGGGCTTTCTGATAATCTTTCCTCCGACTTCAGAGATCTGGAGGATGGCTACCATAAGGGGGATGCAAATGCCATACGTACCCTGAAGACTTTCAGCTATCATGTAGCCAAGTACATCGGTGCCTATGCCGCCGCCATGAACGGCGTGGACGTGATCTGCTTTACCGCAGGAGTAGGGGAAAATGCGCCTCTGGTGCGTACCTTCGTGTGCGAGTATCTGGGTTATCTGGGTGTGAAGCTGGATCAGGAGGCGAACCAGAAGAGAGGCGAGGACATCGCCATTACAACGGCTGACAGCGCCACCACAGTCATGGTGATCCCTACCAATGAGGAGCTGGCAATCGCAAGAGAGACGGTACGGCTGACTGCCGGGGCATAAGATAGGACTGCTGCCCATAGGCGGCCGGAGATAAAACAAACGATAAAATGATAGAGAGACGGCGACTGTGAATCTTGCAGCCGCCGTCTGATTTGTTTCCTTTCGTGGAACTGATGAGACATTAAGCATCCGTAATTCCGCCTCAGGCTTACCTTTTGCAACTATGATACATTTATGCGGTAAGTTCGAAACATAAGCGAGAGATAATATTGCCGCAAAAGGACGTATTGTAAGAAGCTTTTGGGCTCATGTGCGCAAAGGTGCATGAAATCATAGGATAATGGCAAAAATAGGAAAGCACAGCGGGAGGTCATTTGGGTGGACGATAGGAAGAGACAGTATCAGCAGAGAAACAATATGCCCCAGAGGGCGGGAAACGGACGGCGGTCAGGGGCCCGGCAGAAGGAGAGGGGAAAGCTTCCCTTATATTTTGTAGCAGTATGTATCCTGCTGATCGCGAATATGATACTTTCTCTTTATCTGCTGATACAGATCAGGAGCATGAGAAGCACCCTGAATCAGGCATGGCAGGCGGAATCTCTGGGACAAGGGCAAACGGTGCCTGACGGCTTCCGAGACTCTACAGGCATTTTCGGGAACAAGGGCGGTGTTACAGCTGCTTCCGGGAGCGAAGGCGGTGTTACGGGCACCTTTGGAAATGGAGACGGTGTTACAGGTTCCGGCAGCGGAAAGGATCAGCAGGCCGCTTCCGGGGTTGCGCAGGGAGGACAGGTTTCCGGCAGTCGGAATCCTCAGGCGCCTTCTGTGTCGGATACGAAGAGAGCAGATCAGGACTATGTAGAGCTATGCGGTCTGGAGGAGGTGCAAAAGCCCGTGAAGAGGACCGCACAGGAGGTGCTGCGGCGGCTGAAGGAGCTTTCCCGGGACAATGACATCATAGGGGAGATTTATGATAATGCGGATTCGTACTCGGAAAGGATGCTGGAGGCTCTGGCCAATAACCCGGAGATGGCGGACTTTGTGGCGGGATACCCGACGGCGGAAAAGAAGGCCGTGGGGAAGTTCACGGATTCGGAAAAGGAGCAGGAATATCCCCTTTTCCTGCAGTGGGATCCCAGATGGGGCTATGCGGAATACGGTGATGACGGAAGCATAGGACTGGCAGGCTGCGGCCCTACATGCCTTTCCATGGTAATGTGGTACCTGCTGGGATACGAGGAGTTGACGCCGGATTTCATAGCGGATTACAGCATGAACAACGGCTATTATATGTGGGGCGTGGGAACCACATGGGCCCTGATGGAGGATTTCCCCGCCATGTACGGCATAGACGTAAGGCAGCCGGGGATCTCGGAGGAACAGATGAAAAGGGCGCTGGATCAGGGGCGCGTCATTATCTGCTCCATGAGCGAGGGGGAATTTACCACGGGAGGACATTTCATTGTCATTTACGGATATGACAGAGGGGGGTTCAAGGTGAACGACTCCAACTGCGTGGCACGCAGCAGGAAGAGCTGGAACTATGACGAGATAGGCGACCAGATCAAGCAGGTGTGGACTTTCGGGCTGGGAGACAAAAAAGATTATAGGGATGTGGTTCATTCCTATAATGGGAGGGATGGGGAGACAGATGCCCCTTGATGCAGGAATCTAACAGTGTAAAGGCGCATGGAAAAGTAATGTAAGCCATGTGCCTTTTTGCGTTCAAAAGCAGGTGAATATGCCCGTCTCTGGCAGAGTAAGGCGAAGTGGTAAGTACAGCTCCGACAATTAGTGATCAAAAAGTTTTAAATAATGAGGTGCATTATGGTTGCTTTTTTTCCCGAGAGGTACTAAAATAGAATGCACGAGATTCCGGCAATACAGGCTTCGGGGCATCTTGTTTATGGGAGTGGTGTCCGCCGAAGCGCAGGAAAGAGAAAAGCCAGAAAGAAAAGCAGTAGATGAATGCCCTCCGGAGCGGGCAGGGAAGGAAGATTATGAAAAACAGGACAAGATATGCGCCGAGTCCCACCGGCAGGATGCATGTGGGCAATCTGCGTACCGCCCTATATGAGTTTCTGATCGCCAAGCATGAGGGCGGCGACTTTTTACTCCGTATCGAGGATACGGATCAGGAGCGCTTCGTGGAGGGAGCCACGGAGATCATCTACCGCACCCTTGATCGGGTGGGATTAAAGCATGACGAAGGCCCGGACAAGGACGGCGGCTACGGCCCCTATGTGCAGAGCGAAAGAATGAAGACCGGCATATATATGAAGTATGCCAGAGAGCTGGTGGAGAAAGGAGAGGCTTATTATTGCTTCTGTGACAAAGAGAGGCTGGCATCCCTGAAGACAGAGGTGGTGGAAGGAAAAGAAATCACAGTGTATGACAAGCACTGTCTGTCCTTGTCCAAGGAAGAGATAGAGGCAAATCTTGCCGCAGGTAAGCCCTTTGTCATCCGGCAGAACAATCCCAGAGAGGGCACTACCACCTTTCATGACGAGCTCTACGGAGATATCACGGTGGAGAACGCAGAGCTGGACGACATGATATTGATTAAATCTGACGGTTATCCTACCTATAATTTCGCCAATGTGGTAGATGACCATACCATGAATATCACCCATGTGGTGAGAGGGAACGAGTATCTGTCCTCCTCCCCCAAATACACAAGGCTCTATGAGGCCTTTGGATGGGAGCCTCCCAAGTATGTGCATCTGCCCCTTGTGACAGACGAGAACCACAAAAAGCTTGCCAAGAGGGGAGGCAGCGTTTCCTTTGAGGATCTGCTGGAGCAGGGATTTCTGGCGGAGGCCGTGGTAAATTTCATCGCCCTGCTGGGCTGGAGCCCGGATGACAATCAGGAGATCTTCTCTCTGGAGGAGCTGATAAAGGCGTTCGATTATCATAGGATCAGCAAGTCCCCTGCGGTGTATGACATCGTGAAGCTCCGCTGGATGAACAGCGAGTACATCAAGGCCATGGACTTTGACGGATTCTACGGGATGGCGGAGCCGTACCTGAAGAAGGCGCTGATGCCGGCCGGTTCCGATGCCGACGGGGACGGGGCTTGCGGAAAGGATGAAGTATCCGCTCAGGGAGAGGAAGGGTCTGCTTGTTTCGGGGAGGAGCAGCTAAGAAAGATAGCTGCCATGGTAAAGACCCGTATCGAGGTATTCCCAGATATCTGTGAGATGGTAGACTTCTTTAAGGAGCTGCCGGAATATGATCCAGCCATGTATACCCACAAGAAGATGAAAACTACCGGCGAATCTTCGCTGGAGGTGCTTAAGGAGGTGCTCCCCCTATTGGAGGCGCAGGAGGATTACAGCAATGACGGGCTGTACGGGATGCTGACAAAATATGTGGAGGAGAAGGGCTGCAAGAACGGATTCGTGATGTGGCCTATTCGGACTGCAGTATCCGGCAAGCAGATGACACCTGCAGGGGCGACGGAGATCATGGAGATCCTTGGCAAGGAGGAGGCCCTGAAGAGGATACGGAAAGGCATTGAGCTGCTGCAGAATGCCTGAAACGATTCGTCTGGAGGGAATGAATGAGGCCCAGCGTCAGGCTGTGCTTCACGGAGAGGGGCCGCTGCTGCTTCTGGCAGGCCCCGGCTCCGGCAAGACCTTCACCGTCACAAACCGTATCCTCTATCTTCTCGAGCAGGGCGTGCCGCCGGAATCCATACTGGTGATTACCTTCATGAAGGAGGCGGCGCTGTCCATGCAGGAGCGGTTCCGTAAGATCTGCGGGGGTTCTGAGCTCCATCCTCGATCCGGTATGTCCGTTGCCTCTTATCCCGTCAATTTCGGCACCTTCCATTCTGTGTTCTATCATATTCTGAAAGAATCTCATGCACTGTGTTCCAATCAGCTTTTAAAAACTTCGGAAAAGAAAAATCTATTGATACCCATATTGAAAAAATACAAACAAAGGTCAGGGCAGGAAAGCGGCCAAAGCAGCTGGGAAGAGCTGGGCGAGGAGGCGCTTCAGATACTGTCCGCCATAGGATATTACAAAAACACCATGAAGCTGCAGGAGGCGGCAGGGAAAGCCCCTGCAGAATGGCAGCAGGTCTTTGGGGACATCTGTCAGGAATACGAAAGAGCCGTAAAGATGGCAGGGAGGCTGGATTTCGACGATATGCTCTGCGACTGCAGGAAATTGCTGAAGGAAAACCGGAGGGCAAGGGAGTACTGGCAGAAACGGTTCCGGAATATCCTTATCGATGAGTTTCAGGACATCAATCCGGTGCAGTATGAGACTGTGAAGCTGCTGACGGAGAAGCCATATAATATATTTGCGGTGGGAGATGACGATCAGGCTATCTATGGCTTCAGGGGCTCGGAGCCGGAATGCCTGAAACGCTTCGAGGAGGAATTTCAGGCAAGGCAGCTGCTGCTGGATGTCAATTACAGAAGCAGGCCGGAAATCGTAGAGGCCTCGCTGAAGGTCATAGGGGCAAATAAGAATCGGTTCGTGAAGGAGCTGAAGGCGGCACGGAGGCAGGAGGATGCTGCCGTTTCGGAAAGCAGCAGCCTGACCGGGAGAAGAAATACACGCAGGGATATGACGGCGAAAACAAAGGAAGCTGCATTTTCCCTGCATACCTTTAAGGATAACGAGGAGCAGTACGGTTATATGCTGCGGGAGCTTGCCGGACAGTGCAGCGGGCCGGACAGCTGTGCGGTCCTGTTCCGCACCAACTCTTATATGCAGGGCTTTGCCGCCAGACTGAAGGCGGCGGACATCCCTTATGAGATGCGGGAGCGGGCAGTCAGCATCTACGAGCATTTCATTGTACGGGACATCATGGCATATCTGCAGGTGGCGAAGGGAGAGGGGACCAGAGAGCAGCTGCTCCGGATCATGAACAGACCCTCCCGTTATATCTGCCGGGAGGCGGTAGGGGAGGGCAGAGCCGATATCGGGAGCATGATTCGCTATTACAAGGAAGCGCCGCTGCCCCGGAGGCAGAAGGAGGATGTGCTGGAAAGGCTGTCCCTTTTTGAAAAGCAGCTTTCAGGAATCGGCAGGCTGTCTCTCCTGCCGGCAGTGAGCTATATTCTGAAAGCAGCAGGCTATGAGCGGTATCTGCGTGAGCAGTCTAAGGGAAAGCCTGAAAAAAGGGTACAATGGCAGGAGCTGCTGGAATGGCTCAAGGGGGACGCAGCGAAGCACGGCGATCTGAAGACATGGATGGAATTTCAGGAGGAGTATGGGGAGGCCATGACGCAGGGGACAGTCATAGTCCAGGGGCGGCAGGATCCCATGAAAGAGGAAATGCCTGCGCAGCGAGGGAGCTTTGATGGAGCAGGGAAATCCGCAGGAAGAGGAGGCACTGCCGTGACCCATTCAAATCCTATACAGCTGCTCACGGTGCACGGCGCAAAGGGACTGGAGTTTGACAATGTCTGGATCCCGGACTGCAACGAGGGCATATTTCCCCATGGCAGGATGCCGGACGAAAAAACAGTGGAGGAGGAGCGCAGGATATTCTACGTGGCCATGACAAGGGCAAAGAAAAGCCTGAGACTCCTCTGCCTTACCGGCACAGAGGAACGTCCCAGGCTGCCATCCAGATTCCTGAATCCTATCTGATCATTCCATCAGCTCATCAAACTCGCAGTTGTCGAGGTACTCGTCAAAGGCATCGGATACCTTTTCATATTCGTCATCGTCCTCGATATAATCCAGCACAGGCTCCTCGTTGGGGGCTTCCGGATTTTCGCTGTAGCGGTAGAACCATACCTCTCCCTCTTCGTTTTCGCCTTCTTCGTTCAGAGGAAGCAGTACAATATAATCCTTGGATTCAACGGTCAGAATGGTGATGACGGCACAATTCACCGTTCCTCCCTCATCAAGTTCCAGCTCAACAGTCATTTCCTCATCATCATAATCTTTCTTGTTTCCCATAATAACCTCCTATATACTCGGATATTCGGATTTGTCAGTTCGAATAGCTTTATTATACCCGTATTTTGCTTGCAGTGCAAGGGTTAACAAGCAGTATTCCAAGAAATATAGTAAAAATATAGTAAAATTACAGTTTTTTTACTTCCTATTGTTTTTGGAATGTGATAAAATAGTTGTGTCTGTACATTTTTATCGAAAATTGTCAATGTCTTGACCAAAATGCGTTCATGCAGATCTGACATATTGATTCTGAAAAAAACTGAAAATAAGATGGAGGGAAAGCGAAGATGACGGAAAATAACTTGCAGAAAAAGCCCTACCCCCTCGGAGTCCACAGAGAAAGTGACGGGATACGTTTTTCGTTCGTGTCCAGATCTTCTTCTTGCGGAATCCTGTTATATGATAAAAAAACGGGAACGGAATTGGATAAGATCCCGTTTACGCAGGAGGACAGGATCGGAAATGTCTATTGCAGGACAGTGAAGGACAAGGATGCGGATGCCGTCAGCTGGCTTTTTTATGAGGAGGACCGCAGGGTGCCGGACGAGCGGGGAAGAGCGTTTCCCGGCAGAGGAGCTTATGGAAAGGACGCCGGGGCAGAGGATTTCAAGGCGGCGTTTCCGCCAAAAGGGTTTGACTGGGGACAGGACAGGTTCCCGAGGATTCCTTACCATCAGGCAACTGCATACTGCCTCCATGTGAGAGGCTTTACAAAGCATACGTCTTCCGGCGTAAAGCATAAGGGTACATTCGCAGGACTCATGGAGAAAATATCCTATCTGAAGGAAATCGGCGTGACCACCGTCGAACTGCAGCCTATGTATGAGTTTGCGGAGCTTCCCCTTACCGAGGAGTCTGCGGAAGGTTTTCAGGGCATGGGAGCGGGAGCGCTGATTCAAGAAGGTTTTCAGGGCGGAGTAGGAGCGCCGGTTCAGGAAGGCTTCAGCCAGCCTTATAGAGCGGGCGCCGAACAGAAGAAGAGACTGAATTACTGGGGATATAAAAAGGGCTATTATTATGCTCCTAAGGCTTCCTATGCCGCGTCGAAGGATCCTGTCCGGGAATTTAAGGAATTGGTGAGAGCGCTTCATGAGAATCATATGGAGCTGGTCATGCAGCTTTATTTTCCTGAGGAGGTCAGACAGAGCGAGATCACGGAGATACTGCGTTTCTGGGTACTGGAATACCATGTGGACGGCTTTCATCTGATGGGCGGGAATCTGATGGCAGATATGCTGGCGGCGGATGAGCTTTTGGCGGACACAAAAATATGGTATTACCGGTTTGATACAGGAGCCCTCTGTCATGGGGAGGAAGATACAAGATACCTTCATGTGGGTGAATATAACGATTCATGGTATTATGATATGCGCCGATTCCTGAAGGGGGACGGGGGTATGCTGAACAGTGTCCTTTATCATATGCGCCATATCCCTGACAAGGCAGGAGATATTCATTATATTACCAATTACTATGGATTTACCCTTGCGGATCTTGTGTCCTACGACCGCAAACACAATGAGGACAACGGTGAGGACAACAGGGACGGTAACGATCATAACTGCAGCTGGAACTGCGGAGAGGAGGGACCCGCCCGCAGGAAAAAAACGAGACAGCTGCGGATGAGGCAGATGAAGAATGCCATGTGTCTTCTGCTGCTGTCCCAGTCTACACCCCTGATATTCATGGGGGATGAATTCGGAAATACCCAGAAGGGCAATAATAATCCTTATTGTCAGGACAATGGGACTGCATGGCTGGAGTGGGACAGGATGAAGAGAAACGGGGAGCTTCTGGAATTCTGGAAGATGCTGACAGCTTTTCGGAAGGAGCATCCGATCTTGCATCCTGCGAAGGAGCTGCGCCTGATGGACTATATCGCCTGCGGATATCCGGATCTGTCCTATCATGGGCAGAATGCATGGCAGCCGCAGACGGAGGGCAGCTACCGGCATATCGGCATCATGCTCTGCGGGAAATACGCCAAGGCAGGGGAAGGAGACGACGACAGCTTTTTATATCTTGCCATGAATATGGACTGGGTAAGTCAGGAGCTGGCGCTGCCGAAGCTGCCGAAGGGGATGGAATGGAGCGCGGCGTTTTCCACAGGGGAACCGGAAACAGATTCGGGTCAGGAAGAGAGCACCGGGCTGCTGAGAAAGATCGCGCCCAGAACCATTGTGGTCTATGTCAGCAGAGACAAGGGGACGGCAGGTCAAATGAACATTTAACAAAGAATATGGGGGCGGCACGGTATACAAGGCTTCTGCATATGATACCATAAACAGATCATATGGAGAAAAGCTATGAATTGTATCATTTTATTATTTCTGCTGAGCTGCTGCGGAAACTGTGGCAGCTGTGGGTGCGGCAGCAGGGGCAGCTGCGGATGCGGCCGCGGAAACGGCTGCTGCGACAGGAGGGATTCCGGAAGGATGAACGGCTGCTGTGGCGGAAGGGATTCCGAAAGGATGAACGGCTGCTGTGACGGAAGGGATTCCGGAAGGATGAACGGCTGCTGCGACAGGCAGGATTCCGGAAGGATGAACGGCTGCTGTGATGGGCAGGATTTCGGAAGGATGAACGACTGCTGCGACGGAAGGGATTCCGGAAGGATGAACGGCTGCTGCGACGGACGGGGCTCTGGAAGGATGAACGACCGAGGCTGCGAGGAAGAACATCATCATGACCATGACGACTGCGGATGTACCACGAACAACAAGGATAGCTGTGATGTGCCGGGAATGATTCCTCCTCCGTGGCAGGAATATCCCGCTTTCCCCCGCAGGGACAGAAATGACGGCTGCAACGAATAACGGGGGCATATGGGGATAATATACGGATGATGGGAAAGGCGGTCTTGTGCCGGATATGGCAGGGCTGCCTTTTTACATATTTTAGCATTTTGGCTACTGTGATTTCGTCAGAACTGTCGTGAGCGGATATGGCGGAAACACCGGTCATCCTTGAGTAACTAATCATTGCGTTATCGGCGGTAATTCGGTATACTGAGAGTAACGCAGCAGATGGGTTTGTGCATAAAATGTGACAGACTGGCCCTGCCGGGAAGGAGTGCATATATGCCTAGGACAGTGAGTATTGGGTGCCAGGATTTTGAGACAATCAGAAGAGAAGGATATTTTTATGTGGACAAGACCCGGTTTATCAGGGAGTGGTGGGAGCGGGCTGATATTGTGACGCTGATTACCCGTCCCAGACGTTTTGGAAAGACATTGACTATAAGTATGCTGGAGAAATTCTTTTCCGTGGAATATGCGGGCAGAGGAGATTTGTTTGAGGGGCTGAGTATCTGGGAAGAAAAATCCCCCAAAGGAGATTGCAAGTACCGCAGTCTGCAGGGGACATATCCGGTAATCATGCTCAGCTTTGCCAAAGTCAAGGAAACCACGTATTTAAATGCCAGAAAAAAGATATGTCATATCATTACGACGCTTTATAATCATTGGGATTTTCTGCTGGATAGCGGAGTATTAAATGAAAAAGAAAAAGTGTACTATCAAAAAGTAACGGCTGAAATGGAGGAATATGTGGCCACAGATGCTTTGGGTGTCTTGTCGGAATTGCTTTATCGCTACTATGGAAAAAAAGTGATTATCCTTCTGGATGAGTACGATACCCCTATGCAGGAAGCCTATGTGAACGGCTATTGGGAAGAGCTTGCCACATTTACCAGAAGCCTGTTCAATGCGACTTTTAAGACAAACCCCTATTTGGAGCGGGCTATCATGACGGGCATCACCCGTGTCAGCCGAGAGTCCATGTTTTCGGATTTGAATAATTTGGAGGTTGTAACAGTTACAGCTGATAAATATGAGGATAGTTTCGGTTTTACAGAAGAAGAGACCTTTGCAGCATTAGACGAGTTTGGTCTGCCTGACCGGAAAGAGGAGGTAAAGAGATGGTATGATGGTTTTGTATTTGGAAATCATTCGGATATTTACAATCCATGGTCCATTATCAACTATCTTGACAAGCGGAGGCTGGCATCCTATTGGGTCAATACCAGCTCCAATTCTTTGGCAGGAAAGCTAATTCGCGAAGGGAGTTCGGAGATTAAAATGACCATGGAAAATTTGCTCCATGGGGGTCATCTGCAGATAGTTCTTGATGAGCAGGTTGTATTTAATCAGCTGGATACGGAAAGAGGACATTCCGCGGGAGATGAAGCCGTATGGAGTCTGCTCCTTGCCAGCGGATACCTGAAAGCAGTGCACTATGAATTTAACGCAGTGCGAAGGAAGGCAGAGTATGACCTTATGCTGACAAATATGGAAGTCCAGATGATGTTTGAAGGGATGATCAGGGACTGGTTCGGAGGGTGCCGCAGGGTCAACAATATGTTCCTGCAGGCGCTGTTGGCGGACGATGTAAAGGCAATGAATGTATACATGAACAAGGTTGCCTTGCAGACGTTCAGTTATTTTGACACCGGCAGCAATCCGTCCGACGCAGAGCCGGAACGTTTTTACCATGGATTTGTGTTGGGGATGATGGTGGAACTGTCCGACAGATATATTTTGACATCCAATCGCGAAAGCGGCTTTGGCAGGTATGATGTGATGCTGGAACCCAGACAGGGAGAAGCAGGAAGAGCTGCTTTGAATGCGATTATTATGGAATTCAAGGTGCAGGATGCGGAGGATGAGGCGGAATTAGCCGATACGGTAAAAAGTGCTCTGGAGCAGATAGAACAGAAGAACTATGAGGCGGCGCTTGTGGCAAAAGGGATTCCCCTAGAGCGAATCAGAAAGTATGGTTTTGCTTTCTGTGGGAAGAAGGTACTGATTGGATAAGTGGTGTAATGTTTACTTCGCAGAGGCACAGCCTCTGCGAGCAGGAACCTTTGTTACAAGATATCAGATAAAAAGCTTTCGTAGAGAAGAAACGGCATTTCGGTTTTGGGATTGTTCAATTCTTTGTCCATATCAAAGGCATCGGCTGCAGTCAAGCTTATTGTAACGAGCGACTGTAAGTATTGCAATACATTTTCGTGTAGAAATCCACATATATACGTTAATTACCAATAAATCGGTAATCAGGCTAAATATTTTCTTTTGATTTTTTGGAGTTCAAATACTCCTTGTGAGTAAAAAGTTCATATTGTTTAAGAACCAAAAGAACCCCAGTAGGATCCTGACTCATCCTGCTGTTCAATCATGAATAACACAGTGTAAAGAGCAGGGAGGTCTATGAGGGCAATGAAGAACAGCTGTAAGAGTTTCAAGGATTGATCTTGTGAGAATCAGAAGGGAAGGCTTGCTGGCGAGGCAGATGTTCAGGGCAGTCTTACGGTTCGGCAAGTCTGGACATTCCGTAACTGGAGACAGCGCTCATGAACATCATGGGCAGTGAGAAAGTGATGCGCCAGTTTCAGCAGGTGATGCGGGTGCGGTACGAAATTTGTCGTTTACCGCAAAAATAAAGCGAATATCAGGAACTGTATGTGCAAAGCATTAGGTAAGGTCTATAATTTATATAAAGTCCTATTTTTGTGCGGAGGATTATTCAGTGAAGATAGATATCGATAGCATATGCAACCGGATTATTAATTTACAAGTCGATGATTCAAAAGGGTACATACTTAAGGATATTAGGCTGGACTTAGACGAGTATGAACATGACATTTCAATGAATTACCAGAATGCGTACTATTATCTACGTGAGTGTTTGCTGATGTATGACAGCTATAATTTGCTGGATCTGTATCTGGTACATCAATATTTGTGCCATTGCTATCTGGCCGAAGGTGCTGTTAATGATTTGTATAACGCATCGGATGATTGGAAATCTACTAAGTTGATTGTTAAGGAGTGTTTTTCCAGTTACCGTAAGGTAGGGGCATTTCAGGCTTGTATAGACCAGTATGAGATATTGCAAAATAGCGAAATCTGGGATCGTTTTGAGGGGACGGAAAAAGTTTATATTATGAAGGAGGCCGCCAAGTCTTATCGAAATATAGGGAAGTTTAGTCCTGCGCTAAAGATATATTATAACTGCCTTTTGATGAATTCAGAATCAGAGCAGGCTTGGCTGGAGCGAGTTGAGCTGTTGCTGAAGATTGGGAAAGTATACAGAAATTATTTGATGCAAATTGAATTGGCAAGATTTTTCGTGGAGGAAGCCTACCGCATTTTGGAAGAGCATGAGACGGCTGCTGCAGAAAATGGAAATAAGCAGCGTTATAAGGTTATCTGTCTGGATACTTTGGGGCAGATATATAGGGATGAAGGCAAATACGATGAGGCGGAAATTTTTTTCAAGGAATCAGAAAAGCTGTCTGGAGAAAAGGGAGGACGGGCATACTTTCATGAAATATTGATGAAATACCAGAGAAAGGATAAATATACAGAAGATGAGTTGGCGGCAGGAATAGCCGAATTAACAGAGGCGATCAGAAGACTGGAAACAGATCCCATGGAGGAAGTAGGCGTGGGTATCCGGTCCGTACAACTAAGCCGTCTGAAGTTTATGGATTGCTTAAGAGATAAAAGCGAAGCGTATACAGAGGTACGGAAAGGACGCAAGGTAGCGCTAAAATATAATGATATGAAAACGGTTATACGTTCGTATAGGGAGGAAGCCGGCTTTTGCAGACAGGAAGGGAAATTTGCAGATTATGTCAAAATCAGTACGCAGGCGGTTAAGCTTGCATCGGACAGTAATCAGTTAATGCTGGAAAATGCGATAATTAAAGATGTCATTGGTTTTTCCGATACAGTGCCGGATTTGGTTGACAGTGCGACGAAGATAGAATTGATAAAGCGCCGTAAGGACATTTATAAACAGCTGATAGAGTTTTCTAAATACAGCATCGGAATTGTGCGTGACAGTGGTACATTTTCTTTCTCAGGGGACGGTCTGATTGATATATACAAGATTGTCTTTGAAGACTTTGAACAGATATTAGGGGAGATGGGATCCACTGTTGAAATCATGTACAACGAGATTGATAAATTAAATCAAAAGTATCTAGCATATTTGAATACAGAGATCAAGGGCTTTACATATAAAAGTATATTGCATAAATTTAAAAATGATTTGCCGAATGAAAGTATTCTCATTCGATTGAAAAATTTGTGCGACGATATACAGAGGAATAATCAGTCGGAATATGGTGAGATTTTGATGGAGGCTAACCATCAGCTGGAGACGTTTGCTCAGATTATCGGGCATATAAAACAATCAGCAGACAAAGCGTTACAAGAGTCAGGGTACGAAAAAGAGTGGTGTTCATTGGACACATTGATACGATCAGGGATACAGAATTTTTTCTATTTCAAGCCTCAATATAATGGTAAGGTATGCTATGGTTCTCTGGAGCAAGAAATAAGCATATTAGTGCAGAAGACACTTTTTGAGACAACTATATCTGAGATATTGACCAATGCTTTTAGCTATATGGAAACTCTAAAGAATAGGGAAGAAATTGAGGAAGGTTTTCAATTTTTTATCCAGATGAACATGATAGAAAAAAAGGCGGTGGTTTTGAAATGTTATTCACAATATCCGAATGATGTAAATGCAAAAAGTGCAATAGATTCTATTAGGAGAGGAATGGAAGCAGGGAATAATGCAGAAAAAGAAGGGAGCAGGTATGGATTTTATTCTATAAAGTTCTTATTTGAAGAAGTTATGGACGGAAAAATAAGTATTTTATGTGAAGAGGGGAGGGTCGGGCTTAGTATTCAGCTGCCGATTGATCTGGTTACCGTACAAATTGTAAAAAGAGATCTGGTATAAGGGAAGGAAAGATTAAATGGATTATAGAAACGTAGAGAATCAAGGGATTATCAATAAAAGAATAACGATAGAAGGTGATCTCCCGGATTTTGACAGAGTATTTTATCAACGGGATGATAAAAACAATGCAGATTTATTACTTTTCGCATCAATCCAAAAACAGCTGATAGGAACTTTGAACCTTATGAACCGGCAGTGGTCAATACTGAATCTTGGGGCCGAGAAGAGGTATCAGGATATTGAAGTTTATGACAGAAAGATTTTTTGCGTAGATATAGAGACACTTATGATTGATATCTTATTTCTGACCAGAAAGCAGCAGGCTTATCATAAAAGGCGCATTACCTTTGCCAACAAAGGGATAAGGCTGAAGGAAGAAGCCCAGCTGGTCATCTGGAAACACGATGAAGCAGGTGTGATGTATAGGTGCTTGCTGGGGCCGCTGGAGGATGGCCGATATATGAATTTTGACTTGTTGGAACGATATTTCAGCGGCAAGGCGGATACGGATGTAGTGATTGGAAATGTGTTTTTTATCAATTTAGGTTATAGTGGCGGAAACGGAAGTTTAGATGATGTTATCTGTACCATAGACGAGCTTAGAAAGTCGATCATTTGTTATCACAAACGAGCCCATGTATTTTTTGAGAATAATGATTTTGCCGGAGAAGTATCCAGAATTCTGAAAACGATGGAAACCATAGACACAAGGACATTGCATGTAAAAAGGATATATTCATATTGTCCCTATGATTTTTTCCCTCAAAGCAGAAAAAATCAGCTTCAGGCATCCGCAAAAAATATTGGGCAAAAGACGGATTTAGAGGCTTTTGTCAGAAAATTGTATAGAGAGGTGCTGATATGTATGAGGGAGGGTTATCTCTTAAAGCTGACTGTGCTGCAGGAAGCGGCAATGGCAGATGATAATCTGTGGAAATTTACTAAGATCGATATGGATGGAACTATTGTGTCCGATATTGCTGTCAATGACCGTACGGGCATAATCTATTGTCTGTGTAAACGTGAGATTCGAATATTTGAATGGCAGGAAAAGAATTCTGAGGTTATGCTGAAAGCGGAAATGAACAAAAAACAGATTATCTCAAATAACTTTCTCTCCTGAGGAGACGACATGGTCAGATTCTTATTGGGCGAACGAAAATCGGGTAAATCAGTGTACGCTGAAAATCAGGTAAGGAAAATAGGTGGCAGGATATTATACATAGCGACTTTGCCTGAATTAAAAATGTACAGGAAAGTTATACAAGAGCACCAGAAACGACGGCCTGCTTCATGGATGTGTATAGAGTTATTTAAAATGTCTGCATATGAGATATTGACATATCCGTATCACGATTTCCGGAGTGTGATTCTGGATAATTTGACCTATTATTTATTGTTTCAGGTATATTTTCAAAGAGAAAATTTCCTTCGGATGTGTGACGGGAGATTTCTTTCTCTTATTGACCAAGTTGCAGGGAATGATTATACGACGGTTTATTTTGTTGATACTCCTCTTGAACCGCAGCTGCTTGTCGATGCGGATGAAGCGGGAGTTATTGAAGGGCTTTTAGATCAGGTATTGAATCAGGCAGTCAGAATAGAAAGATTTTATTCTGAAGATAAAATTTGCAGAATGACTTTGGAAGAAGGAAAAAGGTACTTATTTCGCAGATAGGGAGGAGAAAGTATGCCGAGGACACTTACAACTAAGAAATTGAACATATTGCATGCAGAAGATAACAAATCCATATTTGAATCGTGTAAAAACAGCGTTCTGAGAGCTTTTCAGGAGAGTGGTATGCAGACTCCGGTTATAGAAAATGTCATATATTGTAACGGCATCTTTCGGAGAATGATAGAATTCCAGATGGAGAATAAGGTGTTTGATATTTTGCTGCTGGATCTGGAATTGCTTGATAAAAGCGAGTATAATGGTATCAATGCTATTGAAGAGATCGTGAAGCTGTCTCCCCACACGAAAATTTTTGTTTTATCAGGCAATATATACGATAGGCTTTATAATGAAAAGCTGAGGGAATATGAAAAAGAAGGAAAGATAGCCGGTTTTTTTGAAACTGCGCACCACGAGAGATGGTGTAATCAGCTGATCAGCGCTGTGAAAGCCAGAAGGATTGGAGTACTGCATTTATCGGATATGCATATAAGCACGAAAGGTAACAGTGAGCAGATTCTCTCGGGATTTGCCGAAAACTTCAAGGAAGAGGCAGATATGCTGATTTTTAGCGGGGATATTTCTAATAGAGGAAAAATGGAAGAATTTGATAAGGCAAAAGAGATGTTAAGGGGACTCTGTGAAAAGCTTAAGATCAGGCATAGTGTATATGTGCCAGGAAATCATGATATAGTAAGAGATACACCGGTCAAGAGAGCTTTTTCCAATTTTTTATGGTTTCGAAGAGCTATGGAGGAATATGAAGGCGATTTCGGAAGTCTCTTGACCTATCCTGATGTTACAGAATATGCAGACTATCTGTACACAATAAAGGTATACCCTGAATTAAGGACAATTGTTTGGGGATTGAATTCTGTAGTATGTATTTCACATGAGTACTTCGGGTATAGCTATGGGGAGGTTACGACAGGGCAGCTGGAGATGGCAGAAGAAAAGCTGAAAGAAGTTAAAGCAAAGTACCCCAACTATCTTTTGATAGGAACATTCCACCATAATATTTTCGAACCTCCCTACTATTTTGATTACAGCGGAGAAAATGAGAATAAATGGATACCGCCAGTGAAGAAGCAGGGGCTGATCCTGAAAACATGTTTTGAAAACGAACTGAATCTGTTGCTGGTAGGGCATTCGCATGTATCGTCTTCCTGCTCTATGGTTTCTCACGATTATGGAAACGGGACGCCGATGCATGTCCTGTCAGCCGGAGTATTCAGTGAAAAGGGTGTTACACCATTGGAATCACAATTAAAAGTGAATTATCTGTCATGTCAGGTGGATCATAGTGGAAATATCTCTAATATGTATTGCCAGCCATATGTCCTGAAACTGACTGACCTGAAGTGGGAAAAGAAGAAGGGGTACTATTTGGCATTATCTGCAGATTTGTCCCAACCGGAGTGACTTGGGTAATGATATCGTTTGATGATTGAGTAGCATGGGGAATTTTGCTGGTGACATCTATTGGGGTTAGATATAAGGCTGTCGCATCGATAGTTGGCCTTCTGCTGGACCAGCAGGAATTGGAGGGCTAGGTACCGCTTAACTACAAATAATATTTGCCGATGGTGCGTTTATCGCAAAAATAAAGCGAATATCATCAAATTATATACAAGTTATGGGTGACAATTTATAATGACATAGAAATATTAGGATTAAGGGGAGGGTGATGCAATAAAACTTATCAAAAAACGATTATATTTTATCAAAGCATAGTTGGCCTGTGAAAAGTACAGAAAAGAAATACTAAAGGGGAAGCTAAAAGGGGAAATATTATGCAGCCTAAAGCGATAATCAGATGCCGCCTGAACTGTAAGGCAGATGCGCTTAAGTATGGGCCGGTGGTTAGGGTTGCAGTGTGTAATGGAATTGAAAAAGCGAGTGATCTCTTTTGCTGGAATCTGAAAGCAGTATTAGACAGTTATGGAGATATTGCAGTCTTTAGACTTTACGAAGATGAGAAAGCGCTTTTGGAGAAAAAACAAGAGCAGGATATTATATTTTATATGCTGAGGGCATCCGCAAAGGATGCATTTGAAGCTGTAGGCAGATTGCGGAAGAGATACAAGAACAGTAAGGTTATTTTTGTCGCCGAAAATGGAACATATGTGAAAGAAGCATACAAGGTACAGCCTTTTCGTTTTCTATATTTATCTGATTCTAAGGAAGAAATAGAAGAGGCGTTGTTCAGTGCAATCCATAGCCTTAGAGAAAGAAAAGGTCTGGCATTAGAGGGGGACAGAAAGTATTATTACATACTGCTGAAGGATATTATATATATTGAAGCACTGGGAGATGAAATCGGTATTTTTACTACGGAGGGAAATGAGTATATTATCAGAATGCCATTAAAGCAGATGTTTTTTTTGATAGGGGATGATTTCATAAGGCTTAACCGGCAACAGATTGTGAATGCCAGATATATTGAGAACATGGAAAGTGCCCGGGTAATGCTGGTTAATCAGGAGGAGGTACTGATTTCGGGAAGAGAGCGGCGGAATGTGGCGGAGCGGTATGCGGAATATGTCTGGCGCACGACGATTTCTTGAGAGTTTCAGGGCCTTTTTAAATATCCTTCTGCTTGTCTTTACTGACTATAGGGCGGATGAAAGCGAGGCAGAGCAGGGAGATGTACCGCAATGAAGAGAGCGCAGGGCGCTTCAATATCAAAATGTTTCAGCATATGTTATGTCCCGATACTGGATTGACTGCAGATCTATATGTATTAGCCAGACCATATACCAAAGTCTGACTAATTTGCGGAGTCGACATTCCCGTCGTATCTGCGGTATTCCTGACATTTATTTTATGATCTATAAATGAGCAAGTTGCAGGAGAGCAGGATGGCCACAGCCTGATGCCCATAGTTCTGCTTCCCCTTAAGGTGGAACTGGTGGAAATACGCATCTTCGATCGGGTGCAGAGCCTGTTGGGCAACCGTGGTACGGTGGCAGGGGCTGTTAAAGTAGCTTCGAATGGTATATACTGTTTTCCATAAGACGTCATCCTTTGCAGGTTATTGTTTTGATGACGAAAACAGTATTTAACAAAAAAGACTTGATGTCTTTATTTTTTAGCTATTTTGGTTAAATTTGCTCATTTATAGTTATGATATTGCGAGCAGATCTTCTTTTTTGTTTTCTTAATATTTCTTAAGAAATTCTTGGGATTTTCCTATGGTTGCAGTTTATGTTTCTTCAATATACTATGTGTCATCTCCTTTATGTATTTGGCTTGTGAAGAAGCAGTTGCCAGAAAGCCGATTCCTCATTATAATGGAGCTTGCGGGACGTGGAGTGATCACAGAGGCTTTTGTCCGGCGAAATCAATACATTCTGAGAGGTGGCACATGGAACAGAAATATAACATATTGGTGGTAGAGGACGACAAGGAGATCCGGGCGGGCATCGAGATCTATCTGAGGAATCAGGGGTATGAGGTGTATCAGGCTGCGAACGGAGCGGAGGGGCTTAAGGCAGTGCAGGAGCATGAAGTGCATCTTGCCATTCTTGATATCATGATGCCGGTGATGGACGGGGTGACTATGCTGATGAAGCTACGGTCCATGAACTATGAATTTCCGGTGATCATGCTTTCGGCCAAGTCCGAGGAAGTGGATAAGATCATGGGGCTGAACATGGGAGCAGACGATTATGTGACAAAGCCCTTCACCCCTTTGGAACTGCTTGCCAGAGTGAATTCCCATCTGCGCAGGTACTCTAAGTATTTATCCGCACTGAACGAGGAGGGCGGCAAGGATCATATCTATACCATCGGAGGACTGGAGCTGAACGAGGATGCGGTGGAGGTGACCGTGGACGGGGAGCCGGTGAAGCTGACCCCGATGGAGTTCAAGATCGTGCAGCTGCTCATCAAAAATCCCGGCAGGGTCTTTTCCGCGGATGAGATCTATGAACGCATCTGGAACGAGAAGGCCATCAATACCGATACCATCATGGTACATGTGAGGAACATCAGGGAAAAAATAGAGATCGATCCCAAGAATCCGAAGTACCTGAAGGTAGTATGGGGCGTGGGATATAAGATTGACAGACAATAGACTCTCGGTGCTGCGGGAGCGCGAAGCAGACTGCAGCAGATAGGCTTGCGGCGGGGCAGTTCATAGAAACGCAGCAGGTAAGCTTATAGAAAGCGAAGCAGGCGGCTTTAGCGAGGTGTCTGTTCAATGAAATAGGCAGTCAGCCATAGGGGCTGACAGATTTGTGAAATTGGCATGAGGCAGGCAGCAGGTCTCGGGGAGGCGGGTATGGGAATCTTTGGAAAAGGGAAGAAAGAGCGGTCGGAGGCAGAAGCCCATGAGTCAGATGCGGTTCATAAGAAAAATAGGGGGGGTATTTACCGTCTGATGGAAAACAGGCCGTGGATATTCTGGGGCATGGCGGTGAGTCTGCTCAGCGCCTTTGTCTTCAGCTGTTTCTACGGCGCGTTCCGCACCAATGCGGAGCGGTATATGGAAAGTCCCGTGGAGACCTCAGGCAATGTCTCGTGGCTTTATCAGAGCTGTTTCCTTCTGTACCGTGACCTGAGAAATTCCCAGAATGAGGAACAGCTGGACTATGCCGATATCTATCTGGATGTTGCGGAAGAATACCGCTGGATTTTGGATGACGACCTGCTTGCGGATTATTTATTCTATCTGGAGGCGCAGGAAGACGGGTATATGGAGCAGGCGGCGGGAGAACGGCCAGAGGAAGAGATATATTCCCTTGGCCGGGAGGAGTGCGTGAGGATCCAGGAGGAACTGAGCAGTCTGGAGCAGTATTTCCGCAATCTGGATGACAGCTTCCAGATCCTCAACAGCTACTATGACTATATCATAAAGGATGACATTACAGGGAAATATGTCACTAATATGTCCATGGATGATATCAATCGTTCCTTGTCCTCCCAGTATTTTCTGGTCAGCTTCAGCTTTGACGGTTCCGGGAACGTGACTGTGGGGGATTCCATCTGCGGCAGGAACGAGAGCCGCCTCAGGAAGTTTGCCAACGGAGCGATCAGGGAGGACGGCCTTCAGAGCCGTGCAAGGCAGGATATGATGGCATTCTGCAGGTACGGAGGCATCAGGCAGCCGGAAAACTGCACCGTTACCTTCTGTATTTCCAAGGAGGCATGGGAGCAGACGGAAAAGAACGGGCTGCTGGGGAATGTTTCTTTATATGCGTCCGGGTCGGGAATCCATGTAAATTTCTATCGTTACTATTACAGCGGGAACAGTGTATCCACCATGGCTTATATAGATGCCGGGGTGGGAGGGCTGCTAATGCTGGGCTTTGTGGCAGTGGGGCTGCTGGGAATGTTCCTGCCGGTGCTGAGGGCGACAAAGCCATGGCGGGAGGAAAGGGCATGCAGGCTCTGCTTTGAGGTGGAATTCGCTCTTTGCTGCGTTCTTACAGCTTTCACCAACATCATGATGGAAATAGTCGCCGGCGTGGCCAGCGGGAGGGCGCAGAGCACACTGAAGGATTATACTCTCATCAATGCGTCTGCGACAGGGATTCTGGTGGGCGGATTTAATCTGCTGGCGCTTTCGCTGTATTTCTTCTGCGGCTGGTACATCGGTATCTGTGCCAGATCCCTGCGGGAGCTGGGCCTGAGGGAATATATCAGGCAGAGGAGCCTGATTTACCGGTTCTTTCCCTATACAAAAGGGAAGGCTGTAGGACTTTACCGTTCCATGACCCATCTGGACTTGACCAAGAATGCTCATAGGAGCATCATTAAGATATTGGTGATAAACGCCCTGATCCTTTTTGCCATAAGCTTTCTGTGGTTCGGGGGATTAGCCCTGACGTTGGCCTATACTGTGGTGCTGTATTTCATCCTGCGGAAGTATATCAGCGACCTGCAGCAAAAGTACGGCATGCTTCTGAGGGCGGTGGATGAGATTGCGGAGGGGAATCTGAATGTGTCCATCGATGGGGATCTGGGCATCTTTGAACCTTTCAGAAGTCAGGTCTTCAAGATACAGGACGGCCTGAAGAAGGCGGTGGACACGGAGTTTCGGAGCCAGAAGATGAAAGTGGAGCTGATCACCAATATGTCCCATGATCTAAAGACGCCGCTGACCGCCATCATAACCTATGTGAACCTGCTGAAGGACGAGAATATTACTCCCGAGCAGCGCAGGGAGTACCTTGCCACGCTGGACAGAAAGTCTCTGCGTCTGAAGAGCCTGATTGAGGATCTCTTTGAGTTCAGCAAGGCCAATTCGGACAATGTCACCTTAAATATCATGGATGTGGACATCATGAACCTTGTGAAGCAGGTGGCATTTGAAATGAACGATAAGATCGGCGAGTCCGGGCTGGATATAAGGATGAACCTGACAGAGGAGAGGGTCATCCTGCCTCTGGACAGTCAGAAGACCTATCGGATCTACGAGAATCTTTTCGGGAATATCGCAAAATATGCCCTGCAGGGCACAAGGGTCTATGTAAACGGTTTCCGCATCGGCGATACAGTGGTCATTACCCTGAAGAATATTTCCGCGCAGGAGATCACTGTGGAGGCGAAGGATCTGACAGAGCGCTTCGTGAGGGGAGACGCTTCCCGCAACACCGAGGGCAGCGGGCTGGGCCTTGCCATTGCTAAGAGCTTTACGGAGCTACAGGGCGGGCAGCTGGAGATCGAGGTGGACGGAGACCTGTTCAAGGTGACCACCACGTGGCATATCAAGGAATAAACATATTTATCCAGAGGCAACCCCAAATAGCCAGTGAGGGCAATCTGGGAATGCCGACGAGGGCACCCAGACGGATGCGTGGTCGTTCAGTGGGACAAGTTTTGCGCTTGGGTATGACTCGTACTATCCTATATGGGACTTTCGGATACAAGAAGATGGAAGTCTGCAGCTCCTGCAAGCGGAGAACCGCCCATTAAGTAAAGGGGTCCGCAGTGTTCTGAAGACGCTGCGGAGGATTGCCGTGGGAGAGGGGAGAGAGATTATAGTTTTGCGGGGGATCTGCTTTACCTACGAGACATGGCTGAATGACTATGCCAAGAACTTCAACGAGAAAAACATGGAATGGTAAGTAGTGCTGGAGGAATGTTCCAGCGGGACTGACCGCGGCATTCAAGAGGATTATGCCAGACAGACAAGCATAGAGATGGCCGCTGGGAAAGGGCCTGATCTTATATATGAAGACTTGCTGGGCGAATATTTTTATGGCGTTTTCCAGAAAGGAGGGTTTGCCGATATGAGCCCGTATCTGGAGGCTTCTGGTCTGAAGAAGGAGGATTTTTTCCCTTGCGTTTTTGAGCGCTGGCAAAAGGATGGAAAGATATATAGCGTTTCGACCAGCATAAGTTTTGTTACAACAGGATACGGAAGCATACTGATGGATGCTGCTGTTCTGTATATACTTACCGCCTGACAGAGGAAAGGATAAATGAGCTCCGAGAAGTTCTGGAGGATGCAAGATTTGTCCCTGTCCACACACAGCCTATACTGGACATCATCTATGATGAGGCCGGAGCTTTTTTCAGAGGGGCAAAGAGCATTGACGATACGATAAAGGTCATCAACAACAGAGTGCAGGTTTATCTGGACGAGGGTCACTGAGATATGATATAATGGCCCTATCAGGGGCATCAGGGATCAGGGGTCCCCATGCCGGTGCCGGCAGCGGTGACCGGGATATGTGATATGCCCAAACAGGAGGTATATATAATGGCAGAGAACAGGCTTGTGGGGGATTATCCTGTAATCGGGATCCGTCCCACCATCGACGGCAGAAGAGGTTTCCTTAAGGTGCGGGAATCTCTGGAAGATCAGACCATGAACATGGCCAAGGCGGCAGCGGCGCTCTTTACGGAGAACCTCCGCTACTCCAACGGAGAGCCGGTGAAGGTAGTGATCGCGGACACCACCATCGGACGGGTGGGCGAGGCGGCCGCCTGCGCGGACAAGTTCCGCAAGGCAGGGGTGGACATCACGCTGACCGTGACTCCCTGCTGGTGCTACGGCGCAGAGACCATGGACATGGAGCCTAAGACCATAAAGGGAGTATGGGGCTTTAACGGCACGGAGCGCCCCGGCGCTGTATATCTGGCATCGGTGCTGGCTACCCATGCCCAGAAGGGGCTTCCCGCGTTCGGCATCTATGGGCATGACGTGCAGGAGGCGGATGACACCTCTATTCCTGAGGATGTTAAGGAGAAGCTGCTCCGTTTCGGCAGGGCGGCGGTGGCGGTGGCCACCATGAGAGGCAAGTCCTACCTGCAGATCGGATCCATCTGTATGGGCATCGGCGGCTCCATCATCGATCCTGCGTTCATCGAGGAGTATCTGGGGATGCGTGTGGAGTCCGTGGACGAGGTGGAGATCATCCGCCGCATGACGGAGGGCATCTATGACGAGAAGGAATATGAAAAGGCTCTTGCATGGGTAAAGGCAAATTGCAGGGAAGGATTTGACAAGAATCCCGAAGCTGTGCAGAAGACCAGAGAGCAGAAGGACAAGGACTGGGAGTTTGTTGTAAAGATGATGTGCATCATCAAGGATCTGATGAACGGCAATCCCAACCTTCCCGAGGGCAGGGAGGAAGAGATGGTGGGACACAATGCCATCGCCGCAGGCTTCCAGGGCCAGAGGCAGTGGACAGACTTTTATCCCAACTGTGATTTCCCCGAGGCCATGCTGAATACCTCCTTTGACTGGAACGGGGCAAGGGAACCTTATATCCTTGCGACGGAGAACGATACGCTGAACGGTCTGGGTATGCTTTTCATGAAGCTTTTGACCAATAGGGCCCAGATCTTTGCGGATGTACGTACCTACTGGAGCCCCGAGGCAGTGAGAAAGGCCACGGGCTATGAGCTGGAAGGCGCAGCAAAGGAGGCCGGGGGATTCATCCATCTGATCAATTCCGGCGCAGCATGTCTGGATGCAAACGGGCAGGCGAAGGATGCGGAGGGCAACGGCGTGATGAAGCCCTGGTACGAGGTGACGGAAGCTGACCAGAAGGCTATCATGGAGGCCACTACATGGAACGCGGCCGACTTCGGATATTTCAGGGGCGGCGGATTCTCTTCCCGCTTCGTGACGGAGGCTCAGATGCCTGCCACTATGATCCGGCTGAATCTGGTGAAGGGGCTGGGGCCTGTGCTGCAGATAGCGGAGGGCTGGACTATCAAGCTGCCGGAGGAGGTAACGGACATTCTGTGGAAGCGAACGGACTATACATGGCCCTGCACATGGTTCGCACCCAGAACCACCGGGAAAGGAGCCTTTGCCACCGCTTATGACGTGATGAACAACTGGGGTGCCAACCATGGTGCCATCAGCTACGGACATATCGGCGCAGATCTGATCACTATGTGCTCCATGCTGCGTATTCCGGTCAGCATGCATAACGTGGAGGAAAGCAAGATTTTCCGTCCTGCCGCCTGGAATGCCTTCGGCATGGACAAGGAAGGACAGGATTATAGGGCATGTGCTGCGTTCGGGCCGCTGTATAAGTAATACTGTATATAATGGACTATATTAGGGGGCTGCCGCGCCGGAGGACGCGGCAGTCCTTTTAAAAAAAGCAGTTTCTGTCAAGAAAGGGATCTCGTGACGCGGTATCCTATAGCTGTAAAAACAAACCCGGGAGGTAGAAGCATGAGTGATAGAACGCCGATATTCCGGTCTCTGGCAGTGATCGAGGAGGGGATCAGGGAAAAGCTGACTGTGGAGGGCCTTGCGGCCAGTGTCCATTTTTCCAAATATCATTACCAGCGTATGTTTCGGGAGGCGGTGGGGGACAGCGTCATGGGATATGTGGCCAGACGCAGGGTGATTCTCGCAGCCGAGGAGCTGGCAGGGACGGACAATACCGTTTTGGAGATCGCCCTGAAATATGGCTTTGATTCCCATGAAGGCTTTACCCGCAGCTTTAAGGCACACATGGGGGTGACCCCCACGGATTACAGAAAGTATCATTCTGCCATAGGCTCCCTCAGGATGGAAAAGGAGAGAAGCGCCATGAAGTATTCAAAAACAACCCATGAGATCATCGGGGAACTGAACAGTCTGATCGTGCAGGCCAAGGAGACGGCTGCATATACCAGAAAGAGTCTGAAGGCGGCTCCGCAGGCTGTGTCATTTTATTCACAGGTCTGGGAGTTCGCAGCCCGCAGAGCGGAGAATCTGGCGGATCAGCTGACGGGGATGCTGGAGGGCATAATGGTGATCAGCCGTTGCCCCGATGAAATATCTGCCCGTTTCACGATCATAAAGGCTGTGGAGGACGCTGCGTTCGAGGGCAGTGTCATTGCATTCCAGACAGGCCTGACGATGGCGCGGGCAAAGGATGAGCACAAGGAGGTATTTGGGCAGCTGTGCCGGAAATATGAAGAGCTGGCCGGGAACGCACGGGTGAAAGCGGACAAGATAGCCGGATTTTTTCAGGAACTGGCTGTGCTGATCTTTCAGGACATGAGGGAGACCGGGCAGGAGAGGCTGCTGGGAGTCATAGAGGCGGGAAGGGCAGCAGCGGAAAGGCTGAAGGATCCCTCCATGCCGTATGTCTACATTGCGGAGGAAATCACGGATATCGTGCAGGAACTGTCCGGTACCCCTCTTGAGAATGTGACGATTCTTTTTCTGGAGGACTGTTCCGTCAGGCTGGAGACCATTGCCTTTGCTTCTCATATGGATATGCTGCGTATACCGTCCCATGAACAGCTTTTTGATGGCATCGAGGTGTTCAGGGAGAAGATGGATCAGGCGCTGGAGTTTTTCAAGAGCCTGCCGCAGGATGCGGCTGCGTTTTCCTGCCAGAAGACAGCTTCGGAACGCAGGGAGGACAAGGCATATATGGATCTTGCTTTTCAGGAAAGCATACTGCTGTTTCATCTCAAGGGTGAGATCCAGAAGCTCGGGGACGACCATCTGGATCAGGCGCAAAAGGAGGCCTTCACCGGTATCTGTCATAAGCTGGACAGAGCCGTCAGGCTGGCCGGGTCCGGTAGAATGGCAAGGTCCAGTAGGCTGGTCAGGTCCAGTAGGCTGGACCTTGATATGGAGGGCGGCACAGAGGACGGCAGGATAAGGGAGCTCATCCGGGAAGCCTATGAAGGTATGGCTGCGGAAGCGGACAGACTGGGAGCCTATGGCGGTGCCGTCAGGTATATCGCGGAGGAAATCATCCGTCCGGTCAGTCGGCTGGAGATAAGGTAAATCAGTAGACACAGACGGCCTTTTGGTGTATAATATGCTTATTCAAGTCAGAATATCAATTCGACAAGGAGGAGCGGTAATGTTAATTGGAGGAATCGAGGCCGGCGGCACAAAGATGGTATGCGCCGTAGGGGATGAAAACGGAGCTGTCAAGGATAGGGTTTCTTTTCCCACCAGACAGCCCGATGAGACGTTTGAGGATCTGATCGGTTATTTTAAAAAATGGGACATTCAGGCGCTGGGGGTAGGGTGCTTCGGCCCTCTGGATCTGAACAAGGAATCCAAGACCTACGGGTATATCACAAAGACGCCCAAAAAAGGATGGGAGTACTGTGACGTGGTGGGGACGCTGAAAAAAGCTCTGAATGTTCCGGTGGGATTCGACACGGACGTAAACGGCGCAGTTTTAGGTGAGGTGACATGGGGAGCCGCCAAGGGAGCGGAGAGCGCCATCTACATCACGGTGGGCACCGGCGTGGGCGTAGGCGTCTATGTGAACGGCGGGCTGCTGCACGGGCTGGTGCATCCTGAGGGAGGGCATATCCTGCTGATGCGTCATCCGAAAGACACCTACGAGGGATGCTGCCCCTACCATAAAAACTGCATGGAGGGCCTTGCCTCCGGTACTTCCGTTACGGGCCGCTGGGGCAAGAAGGGAATCGAGCTGGCGGATCGGGACGAGGTATGGGAGATGGAAGCTTTTTATATAGGACAGGCCATAGCCAACTATATTTTTGCGTATTCTCCCCAGAAAATTATCCTCTGGGGCGGCATCATGCATCAGGAGAAGCTGTTCCCCATGGTGAGGGAAAAGGTAAAGTCCATGCTGAACGGCTATATCCCTCATGAGGCGCTGCAGGGCAGCATGGATGATTATATCGTGCCGCCTGCGCTGGGGGAGGATCCTGGCATCATGGGCGCGATCAAGCTTGGGCTGGATGTATTGGCATGACATGAAAGACTGCTGATGGCTGGCGAAGGGCTTTTATAGGAAAGACAGCATAGCTGGAACGGAGACGTGAGCATATGCCGTCAGGCAGAACAGAAAAAGCAGAAGCATCAGTGTATGTTGGCAGGCGGAACAGGAAGACTGTAAAGGAAGAGAAATAAAATTCGGGCAGAAAGGGAAGGTTTCCATGAAGGTAGATAATGAGAGAGAGTTGATTCTGTTGGATCCCGTATGCTCCCGTAATATCTGGGGCGGCACCAGACTGCGGGAGGAGTTCGGTTATAAAGCAGAAGGGGACGGCATCGGTGAGTGCTGGGGGATCTCCGCCCATCCCAACGGGGACGGGACGGTGCGGGGCGGCGCTTATGACGGGATGAAGCTGTCGGAGGTCTGGAGCGGGCATCCGGAGCTTTTCGGCAATCTGAAATATGACCGTTATCCGCTGCTGACCAAGATCATCGATGCTCAGGACGACCTGAGCATTCAGGTTCATCCCGATGACGCCTATGCTCAGAAAAACGAGAACGGCAGCATGGGAAAGACGGAATGCTGGTATATCATGGACTGTGGGGAGAATGCCACGCTTGTGGCAGGGCACAATGCCTGTACCAGAGAGGAGCTCTCCCGGATGGTCACAGAGGGAAAATGGAAAGAGCTGATCCGCGAGGTTCCCATCAGGAAGGGAGATTTCATCCAGATCGAGCCGGGCACGGTACATGCCATAAAGGCCCATACCCTGATTCTGGAGACCCAGCAGAACAGCGATATCACCTATAGGCTGTACGATTATGACCGGGTGCAGGCAGACGGCAGCAAGAGAGAGCTCCATATTCAGAAGAGTCTGGATGTGATCACTGTATCCGGCGAACAGGGGCAGGCAAACATCAGATCCACCTGCGGACTGCCGGAGAATGCCCTGAATCAGATTTATACCTGCGATAAATACAGCATATTCAAGCTGACGGTGGAGGGTGAGGCCGGCTTTGTGCAGGAGTATCCTTTTCTTGCGGCGTCCGTGCTGGAAGGAGAGGGAGAGATAGACGGCACTGCCCTTTGCAAGGGGAATCATTTCATCATTCCTTCCGGATACGGAGAGGTGAAAATGAGCGGAAACATGAGCCTGATACTGTCTACGGTTGAAAAATAGAAATAAAAGCGCCCAAGAGGAATCCTTCTGCTTCAGGCGGTCAGTCATCGGCCTGAAGCAGGGGATTTTTTTACGGTAAGGAGTCTACTGCGCGGCGGGAGGCATAGGGCTGACGGAGGGAGAGGGGATGTAGATCTGATGCAGATATTACACAATTTCGATGCACATATAAACAAAACTTAAAGAAAAAATACAGATTTCATGGTGCAAAGACTTCATAAAGTGGTATAATATAGGGTGCTGAAGAAACAGTAATAACCAAAGATGAGGAAGTGATTTACATGGCTGTATTATGGAGCAGTCTTGCGGGACTATTGTTGTATCTGGAAATTGTGTATCATTTTGCCGGTTTCGGGGCGAGCGGATTCAACCTTGTGTATGCGGCGGCAGTGGTGGTGGCATGGGCTAGTGTGGAGACCATGTTGATAGGGGTGATTCGGGGACGGATCAAAAAGGTGCTGTATCAGGCAGCCCTTTGGCTTCCGGTGGTCTGGACCAGCGCCCAGCTTGTCTATCTCAGGATTTTCAAGCAGCCTCTTCTGATGGAGGCTATGTTCCGGGGAGGCGGCAATGCGCTGTCGAATTACTGGCGGGAGGCGCTGGACGGTATACTGGGAGCCTTGCCTTTTATTGTGATTTTTGCCCTGCCGGTGGTGCTGATGCTGGTAGTATTCCGAAGATTTCGGTGGAGGCTGCCGAACTTTGCCCTGCCTGATGTGGTAAAGACGGCGGCAGTCATTCTGGTGGGAGCAGCCGGAAGCATCGCAGTGATGGAAATAGGAAGGATTACGGAAGCGGAGTATTACGAGGATTATGATGAATTTTATGATCCTCTTACGGTGGCAAGGACCATGGGGGTCCTGCCCATGCTCCAGAGGGATACGCTGGGGAGAGCGGTCAGCTGGATGACGGATCTGGGCGGGAGCAGCCGCCCCGCAGGAAGCGGCGGTGTACATCTGGCGGAGGGAGATTCAGGGGAAGACAGGACAGAACAGGATTCCGGCTCTCTGGAATATAATCTTTCCGGCAGACCCACGGGGATGAATGGGAATGAGCCGCTGGAGAATGCGTCAGACATAATGATAAGCGACCCGGCAGAGGAGGCGCCGGAGACCGTGGAGGAGCCCGAAGGCCCTCATCCCCAGCAGTTTGTACTGGACTATGAGCAGCTGCGGGGGCTTGCGGACAATGACAAACAGGCATGGCTTGCTGAGTACATAGAGGGGCTTGCTCCCGTTGACTCTAACGAATATACAGGGAAGTTTGAAGGGTATAACCTGATTTTTCTCACGGCGGAGGGCTTTTCTACCTATGCGATCAATGAGGAGCTTACGCCTACCCTCTACCGCCTGACCCATACGGGGTTCATCTTTGACAATTATTATGTGCCCCTTTGGCAGACCAGTACCAGTGACGGGGAGTATGTGAACTGCACGGCGCTGATCCCCGACGGACAATTCAGCATGAGGAAGAGCGCCCAGAACAATATGGCCTATACGCTGCCGAAGTTTTTTGCAAATGAAGGCGTGGCTTCCTTCGGCTATCATGACGGCAAGCTGGACTATTACGAGCGAAACGAGACTCATCCCAATCTGGGATACAATTTCAAGGCATGCAAGCTGGGAAATCTTTCCGAAGAGGAATGGGGGGACATGATCTTTGTCATGGAGAATCCTGACAGCTGGCCTGCATCGGACCTGAATATGATGGAGGGAACAATGCCGGAGTATATCGGGCAGGACAGGTTTCATGTCTATTACATGACGGTTTCAGGGCATATGAACTATAATTTCCGGGGAAATGCCATGTCCTTCAAAAACAAGGATGCCGTGGCGGCGCTGGAGATGTCAGAGAACGCACAGGCATACATAGCCTGCCATATCGAGCTGGACAAGGCGCTGGAGTATATGCTGGAGCAGCTGGATGCGGCGGGAAAGCTGGAGAATACAGTGATCTGCCTGAGTGCTGACCATTATCCCTACGGCATGAGCGAGGAAGAGTATGAGGAGCTGGCGGGAAAGTCCCTTTCATGGGGAATGGATCTGTACCGCAACAGCCTGATCCTATGGAATGCGGGCATGGAACAAGAGGAGCCTATCCATATCGAGAAGGTCTGCGGGGCCATGGATCTGCTGCCTACACTGCTGAATCTTTTCGGCTTCGACTATGATTCCAGAATGTATGCGGGCAGGGATATCTTTTCCGACGCGGAGGGAATGGTGATTTTCAATGACCGCAGCTTCGTGACGGACTCATGCGTATACAAGAGGGGCAGCGACGTGATCTGGCTTCAGGATCAGGAGGGAAACGATCTTGTGCCGGATGAGCAGAAGGATGCCTACCTGCAGGAAATGAAGCAGGAGGTGAAGGATAGGTATCAGTTCAGCGCTTATGTGCTGCAGGAAAATTATTATCAGGACGTGGAGCAGGCAGTGATCGTAACCTCCGAGCCATAAGTGGATAAGATAAATCAATAACTTGTATTTGAACAAAATCTCCGATTGTGCTATTATCTAGTTTATATAGATTGCGCAGATAAAAGGGAAGGGCCGGAAGTTCAGAAGAGATTCCGTGAAAACAGGCTCTCGGAGGAGGGCAGGCTCCGGTCTGGGAAAGGAGAGGTGTGCAGATATGGGAATGACGATGACGCAGAAGATCCTGGCCGCGGCGGCCGGACTTGAGAAAGTGGAAGCGGGGCAGCTCATCGAGGCAAAGCTTGATCTGGTGCTCGGCAACGACATCACCAGCCCTGTGGCCATCAAGGAGATGGAGAAGTTTCAGGATAAAGGGGTGTTTGACAAGGACAAGATCGCGCTGGTGCCGGATCATTTCGTGCCGAACAAGGATATCAAATCGGCGGAGCACTGCAAATGTGTCAGGGAGTTTGCCCGCAGGAACGAGATAACCAATTACTTCGAGGTAGGAGAGATGGGCATCGAGCATGCGCTTCTTCCGGAAAAAGGCCTTACGGTAGCCGGGGACGTGATCATCGGGGCGGATTCCCATACCTGCACCTACGGCGCTCTCGGGGCATTTTCCACGGGAGTCGGCAGCACCGACATGGCTGCGGGAATGGCGACTGGCAAAGCATGGTTCAAGGTGCCGGCAGCCATCAGGTTCAACCTTACGGGAAAGCCTGCCAGATGGGTCAGCGGAAAGGACGTGATTTTACATATCATCGGCATGATCGGCGTGGACGGGGCATTGTATAAATCCATGGAATTTGTGGGGGACGGCATAGCGAACCTTTCCATGGACGACCGTTTCACCATAGCGAACATGGCCATCGAGGCAGGAGGCAAGAACGGTATCTTTCCTGTGGACGCTCTGGCGGAGGAATATATGAAGGAGCATTCCTCAAGGCCTTATCGGATTTATGAGGCGGACGAGGATGCGGTGTACGATGCGGAATATACCATTGATCTGGGAGAGCTTAAGTCCACAGTGGCATTTCCCCATCTTCCGGAGAATACCCATACTATAGATGAAATCAAACAGATGGAGGATATCGCCATTGATCAGGTGGTCATAGGCTCCTGCACCAACGGGCGTCTGGACGATCTGCGCACGGCGGCCGAGATCCTTAAAGGCAGGCATGTGGCACAGGGGATGCGCTGTATAGTGATCCCTGCTACGCAGGCTATCTATCTGCAGGCCATGGAGGAAGGGCTCCTTAAGACCTTCATTCAGGCTGGGGCGATCGTCAGCACGCCTACCTGCGGCCCTTGTCTGGGCGGCTATATGGGGATCCTGGCGGAGGGAGAGCGGTGTGTGTCCACCACCAACCGCAATTTTGTGGGACGTATGGGGCATGTCTCTTCCGAAATCTATCTTGCCAGCCCCGCAGTTGCGGCGGCAAGCGCAGTCACTGGCGTTATTTCCGGTCCCGAGGAGCTTGGATGAGGATCTTGAGGCAGGAGAGCCGCCGGAAAGCAGAAAGCTTTCTGCGTGAGAGCCGCCGGGACTGTATGGAAAAATGATAAGGCCGCTGGGGCGCAGCAGTGCCGGCACAGTGGCCGCGACAAAAAACAAGAAAGTCAGGTCAACGGATATGAACGCAAAAGGAAGAGCTTTTAAATTTGGGGACAATGTAGATACAGACGTAATTATTCCTGCCAGATATCTGAATACCTCTGATCCTGCCGAGCTGGCGGTTCACTGTATGGAGGATATCGATGCGGACTTTATGAAGAAGGTGAAGAAGGGGGACATCATCGTCGCCGAAAAGAATTTCGGCTGCGGTTCCTCCAGAGAGCATGCGCCGATCGCCATCAAAGCGGCAGGTGTAAGCTGCGTCATAGCCGAGACCTTCGCAAGGATATTCTATAGGAACGCGATCAACATCGGGCTGCCTATCATAGAATGTCCCGAGGCGGCGAAGGGCATCGGGGAGGGAGATGAGGTGGAGGTGGATTTTGACACCGGCACCATCACCGACGTGACGAAGGGAACTGCTTTCAAGGGGCAGGCATTTCCGGAGTTCATGCAGAAGATCATCGCTTCGGAGGGACTGGTCAATTATATCAATAGTCAGCAGGCATGATTCAATACACAGCGGAGTTTCGTACTCCGCTGTAACGCTGTGAAGAAAAACTCATTAGATCTGGTAAAGAGTTGTTTCGGCATTTAAAATCCGGTAATATTTTGCTGGAGGGAATGGTGACATCATGGGAAGTAAATCTTCGAAAAAATATGAGATAGATATGTGCAACGGTCCCTTGTTGGGGAAGATTCTGGTTTTTTATATTCCGCTGATGCTGTCGGGAATCCTGCAGCTTCTTTTTAATGCGGCGGATGTGGCCGTGGTGGGGAATTTCGCAGGAAACGAATCCCTTGCGGCGGTGGGCTCTACCGGCTCTTTGACAAATCTGATCGTGAATCTGTTCATCGGACTTTCGGTAGGAGTGAATGTCCTTGTGGCCAGATTTTACGGGTCAGGGCAGATGAATGAACTGAAGGAGACGGTACAGACAGCGATAGCCACTGCGCTTGCCAGCGGGATCATTCTGATTTTTATAGGGTTCTTTATCGCAAGGCCCGCCCTTACATGGATGGATACGCCGGATGATGTGATCTCTCATTCCGTCCTTTATATGAGGATCTATTTTGTCGGTATGCCGTTCATGATGGTATATAATTTCGGTAGCGCAGTGCTCCGGGCAGTAGGGGACACCAAACGTCCTCTTTATTATCTGTCCATAGCCGGCGTGGTAAATGTGGTACTGAACTTGATTTTTGTGATCTTGTTCTCCATGGGGGTAGCAGGGGTAGCCATCGCCACAGTGGTCTCTCAGGCTATATCCGCTGCTTTGGTGGTGCGGTGTCTGGTGAAGTCGGACAGTGAGTACCGTCTGGTGCTGGAGGGCATGAGGATCGCCCCGGACAAGCTAAAGCGGATGATCCAGATTGGGATTCCTGCAGGGATGCAGGGGGCGCTGTTCTCCATATCCAATGTCCTGATACAGTCTTCAGTAAACAGCTTCGGCTCCACTGTCATGGCGGGAAATACGGCGGGCAGCAACATAGAGGGATTCGTCTATACATCCATGAACGCTTTCCATCAGGCTGCCATCAGCTTCAGCGGACAGAATTATGGAGCCATGAAATATAAGAGAGTGGGCAAGGTCCTTTTGATCTGTGAGGGACTGGTGGTAGTAGTGGGAGCGATCATGGGAAGCGCCGCGTATCTGTGCGGCGGTGTGCTCCTGAAGATCTATACGCCTGACCCGGAGACCATACAATACGGTCTGCTTCGCATGAAATATATCTCTGTCCCCTACTTCCTCTGCGGCATGATGGATGTGATGGTGGGGGCGCTGCGGGGGATGGGCTATGCCATCATGCCCATGCTGGTATCCCTGACGGGGGCCTGCTTGTTCAGGGTAGTATGGATTTACACCGTATTTCAGAGTGTACATACACTGCCGTGTCTCTAT
This sequence comes from uncultured Acetatifactor sp., assembly GCA_964018205.1. GTDB lineage: Bacteria > Bacillota > Clostridia > Lachnospirales > Lachnospiraceae > Acetatifactor. Next base: position 73,213 of record CAXHOW010000004.1, read on the forward strand.
ATTTCCTATCCCATCAGCTGGGCGCTGACCTTTCTGGTGCATCTGGTGTGCTTCGGGATAGTGTACCATAGGCTGCTGGTGAGGACCGGAGCGGCGGGACAGGCTGCGCAGGCATAAAAATATTGAAGCAGACCGGACAAGGAGCAATATATGATAGCATATGTGAAGGGAACAGTAGAGGACATAGCAGAGGATAACGTGGTTATAGACGTAGGTGGCATGGGCTATAATGTGAGGGTATCGGCAGATACTGCGGCAAAGCTTCCCGGCATCGGAGAGCAGGCAAAGCTCTATACCTACATGAACGTGCGGGAGGATGCTGTTCAGCTTTTCGGCTTTCTCTCACGGAACGATCTGGAGATTTTCAAAAAATGCATCACGGTCAGCGGCATCGGCCCCAAGGGAGCCCTTGCCATCCTTTCCGTGCTGGATGCGGATTCTCTGTGCTTTGCCATCATGTCAGGAGATGCCAAGGCGATATCAAAGGCTCCCGGCATCGGAACCAAGACCGCAGAGCGCCTGATCCTGGAGCTGAAGGGAAAGATTCAGGTGGAGGATACGCTGATCGGGAAGGAAGTGGCAGGCCGTGGGGCAGATGCTGCAGGAACCGCAGACACGGCCCAGAAGCGGGAGGCTGTTGAGGCGCTGGTGTCCCTCGGATATGGTCAGGCCGAGGCTCTGAAGGCTGTGAATGCCATCGAGGGAATCGAGGAGATGGATTCCGGCGCCGTGCTGAAGGCGGCGCTGAAAAAAATGTTCTGATAAGGGAAAGACAGAGGAAGCGGGCACAGAATGTCCAGATGCGGAGCTGGAAACAGCACCGTCAAGTGCGGAGCTGGAATAGGAGAAAGCGGCGGTATGGCAGGGAGAATGATAGAGACAAATATTACGGAAGAGGACATGAAGATAGAGGGTTCTCTCCGTCCCCAGAAGCTGGATGACTATATTGGTCAAGCAAAGGTGAAGGAAAATCTAAAGATATATATAGAGGCGGCAAAGCTGAGGGGAGACGCGCTGGATCATGTGCTGTTTTATGGTCCGCCCGGCCTTGGCAAGACCACTCTGGCAGGCATCATCGCCAACGAGATGGGAGTACATCTTAAGGTGACCAGCGGTCCTGCCATAGAGAAACCGGGGGAGATGGCCGCTATTCTCAACAATCTGGAAGAGGGGGATCTGCTTTTCGTGGATGAGATACACCGGCTGAACCGTCAGGTGGAGGAGGTGCTCTATCCGGCCATGGAGGATTACTGCATTGATATTATGATAGGCAAGGGATCCACCGCCCGGTCCGTGCGGCTGGATCTGCCCAAATTCACGCTGGTGGGCGCTACCACCAGAGCCGGGCTGCTGACAGCTCCCTTAAGGGACCGGTTCGGCATGATTTATCATATGGAATTCTATGACGTGGAGGAGCTGAGGCTGATCATCCTTCATTCTGCCAGAGTTCTGGGGGTGGAGATCGAGCCGGAAGGGGCGCTGGAGATGGCGCGCCGCAGCAGGGGCACGCCCAGACTTGCCAATCGCATACTGAAACGGGTAAGGGATTTCGCGCAGGTGAAGTATGACGGCATTATCACGGAGGAGGTGGCGCGGACGGCGCTGGATCTGATGGATGTGGATAAGATGGGACTGGACCATATTGACAGAAATCTCCTCCTTACCATTATCGAGAAATTTGACGGAGGGCCCGTGGGACTTGATACGCTTGCCGCTGCCATCGGTGAAGATGCAGGAACCATTGAGGATGTGTATGAGCCCTATCTGATCAAAAACGGTTTTCTGAACCGTACTCCCAAGGGCAGGACGGCCACGGAATTTGCCTATATGCACTTAGGCTGTGGGGTCTTTTCCAAAAGACGGCCGGAATAAGGGCTTTCGGTATGTATGATGGTTTCCCGGCCGATTCAATAATTTTGCTTGCCTGATGAGGTAATCTGATATATAATGGATTTTGTATAGGCAGTCTACTGTTCAGGTCTGGCCAGATTGGCAGGAGAGAGTATTTTTACAAAAGGGGATGAGGGGATATGGCTTCCAAGACGGATACAGAGGTGATTATCGGCGGTAAGGTATTTACTTTGAGCGGCTATGAGAGCGAAGAGTATCTACAGAAGGTTGCATCCTATATCAACAATAAGGTAAATGAATATAATAAAATCGACAGCTTCCGCAGACAGCCCTTGGATACACAGGGGGTATTGCTGCAGCTGAACATTGCCGATGATTACTTCAAGGCAAAAAACCAGATTGCCGCATTGGAGGAAGAGCTGCAGGCCAAGGAAAAGGAGCTGTATGATTTGAAGCATGAGCTGATATCGGCACAGATCAAGCTGGATGGTTCCAACGAACAGGTAAAGGCCCTGCAGAAGGAGCAGAACGAGAATGCCAAAGAGATAGTGAGGCTTGAGACCGAACTGAAGAAAAAGTAATATCAGCTGTCCGACGGCGGGCAGCTTTTCTATTATTATAGAGGAGGCTATATGGAAAAACTAGGCAGGGTGGAGCTGCTGGCACCGGCAGGGAGCCCGGAAAGCTTTTACGGGGCGATCCATGCAGGCGCGGATGCGGTATATCTGGCAGGCAGCCGTTTCGGGGCCAGAGCTTATGCGGAGAATTTCACCACAGAGGAGCTGGTGAAATGTATCCGCTATGGGCACCTTCTGGGACGGAAGATATATTTGACCGTGAATACGCTTCTGAAAGAGCATGAGATGGGAGAGCTGGATGGTTACCTGCGTCCCTTTTATGAGGAAGGGCTGGATGCCGTGATCGTGCAGGATCCGGGGGTACTGCGTCTGGTCAGAGAGAGCTTTCCCGGCCTGAAGATACATGCCAGCACCCAGATGACGCTCTGCGGCAGCTATGGCGTCTCTCTGCTGAAGGCCATGGGGGCAGTCAGGGTGGTGCCGGCCAGAGAGCTTTCTCTGGAGGAGATCAGACTGCTGAAGGAGCGCATACCGGATATGGAGGTGGAGTGCTTCATTCACGGTGCCATGTGTTACTGCTATTCCGGGCAATGCCTTTTCAGCAGCATCCTTGGAGGGAGGAGCGGCAACAGGGGGCGCTGTGCCCAGCCCTGCCGCCTGCCCTATAGCGTGTATGCGGAGGGGACAAAGAAACTGAAAGGATATCCTCTCAGCCTGAAGGATATGTGCACTATCGAACACATTCCCCGGCTGGTGGAGGCAGGGATCGATTCCTTCAAGATAGAAGGACGTATGAAAAAGCCGGAGTACGCTGCAGGGGTTACAGAGAGCTATCGGCGCCATATGGACAGATATTACGAGCTGCGGGAGCGGAAGGGACCCAAGGAGGCTGCCGAATCCTATTATGTGGAGAAAGGAGACTGGAAAAGGCTCAGATCCTTATATATCAGAAGCGAGATTCAGGATGGCTATTATTTTAAGCGTAACGGAGGGGACATGGTCACTATGGACAGTCCTGCCTACAGCGGCAGCGATGAGGAGCTGCTGGCAGAGATCCGTGAAAAATATATTGCCTCGCCCTTAAAGCTCCCTGTTCTGGTGAGGGCTGATTTTCAGGCCGGGAGGCCTGCGGAAGTCACACTGAGACTGGCGGGAGAGGCGGGATCAGACAGTGTATCTTGTACCGTTTGGGGAGATGTGGCCGGGGAGGCCAGAAAACGCCCTATTACGGAAGAGGATGTGGCATCCCGGCTGGGGAGACTGGGAGACAGCGCTTTTTATGCGCAGGAGCTGCAGGTATCCGTAGGAGACGGCTGCTTTTATCCTCTGGGCCAGATCAATGAGCTGCGCAGGGAGGCCGTTGCAGGGCTGGAGGAGAAGCTTCTTGCTGCCCGGGGCTATGAAGGAGTGAAAGCCGGGGCGTGTCCGGAGGGACAGAAGGAGAGGACGGCTGAGGCTGCTGCAGACGAATGCCCGGAGATGGCCGAGAACCGGGAAAGCAGTGGAAAGGCGGCGGAAGTGAAGGAAACAGGGGGACAGCCGGATTGTGGCAGCTGCTATGCGGTCTCTGTCCGCACCTTGCGGCAGCTGGAGGCTGTGGCGGACTGGATAGCTGAGAATCAGGAGTATGGGATCCGGCGTGTCTATATAGACGGGGATCTGATGGCGCAGGAATGGGAGCGGACATCCTCTCTCTGCAGGAGGCTTCGGGAAAGCAGCAGTATTTATGTCGCGCTGCCTTATATACTGCGGGCCATTGATGACAGCTATCTGGAAGAGATTTATAGGAGAGCCGGGGAGAGCGGCCTGATCGAGGGCTTTCTTGCGCGCTCCGTGGACGGTCTGGGCTTTCTGATGGAAAAGCAGCAAGATAAGGAGGACGGCGGGGAAAGGAAGACGGCCTGCCGGGCGGATGCCGGAATCTATACATGGAATCTGCAGGCCAGAGAGGAGCTGGCTCCTCTGCCGGAGGGCTTCTGCCTGCCTTATGAGCTGAATGCATTTGAACAGCGGGGGCTGCTGGAAGGCGGGGGATCATGGGAAAAAATCATCTACGGCAGGATTCCCATGATGCTCACGGCAAACTGCCTGCAGCGGACGGCTGGCAGATGTGTCAAGGGAAAAGGGACAAATGTGGTTCTCAGGGACAGATACCGGAAGGATTTTCCGGTGGTCGTGAACTGTCTCCACTGTATGAATATTATCTATAACAGTGTTCCGCTTTCTCTATATAAGGAGCTATCGAAATGGAAGGGGAGGGTGGATCTGCGGATGGATTTCACCTTGGAGTCTCCGGAGGAGACAAAGCGGCTGCTGGATTCTTTTATCAAGGATGCGCCTTTCCCGGAACAGGAATATACTTCCGGCCATGAAAAACGGGGCGTGGAATAAAGAATGAAGGAATAAGGATGATCAGATGCGGGAATATGTTACAGAATTGTCTAGGTATGCTCTGCCCCTGCTGATGGGGATGTACGTCTTATGCGGTCTCTTTTGCCTGACGGACAGGCCTCAGAAGAAAGGGATTCTATATGTGTTTCAGGACATGCTCATATTTTTGGTGCAGCTTCTTATGTTTTTGGATCTGGCGCTGGTGAGCAAGGACGTGAACTATGCGTTTTTATATCTGTTCGTACAGATATTTCTGATGGGCGTGGTTCTCGTAGTGCCTCTGGTGTATGAGAATACAGACAAGCTCCTTCTGAACAATATGGGGATGCTGCTGGGAATCGGTCTCTGTATCATATCGAGGATATCCTTTCAGAGGGCAGTGCGGCAATATATCATTGTGCTGATTTCTTTGATCGTGTCCATGTTCATTCCATGGATCATGCTCCAGATCCGTTTTTTGAAAAAGCTCACATGGGTTTACGGGCTGGCGGGGCTGGTGCTTCTGGGGGCTGTTTTTGTGCTGGGGGATGTGACCCACGGCTCTATGCTTACCATTGAGCTGTGGAAGGTGACGTTCCAGCCGTCGGAATTCGTAAAGCTTATCTTTGTCTTTTTTCTCGCCGGAGCGCTCTGGAACGAGGCTTCCGTGGGAAGGGTGGCCCTGACCGCTCTTGTGGCGGGAGCCCATGTGATGATACTGGTGTTATCAAAGGATCTGGGAGGGGCGCTGATTTTTTTTGTGAGCTATGTATTTGTGGCAGTTGCCGCCACAAGGAATTATCTCTATCTGCTGGCAGGCGCGGCAGGAGGAAGCGGGGCGGCTTATGTGGCCTATAGGATTTTTGCCCATGTCCGTACCCGTGTGCTGGCGTGGCGGGATCCATGGACCTATATCGATTTTCAAGGGTATGCCATCACCCAGTCTCTTTTTGCGATAGGAAGCGGCAACTGGTTCGGCATGGGGCTTCTGAAGGGAAATCCGGGAGCGATACCCTATGTGGAGCAGGACTTCACATTCTCCGCAGTGTGTGAGGAGCTTGGAGTAGCTTTCGGCATAGGCGTCATCCTTGTGATGCTGATCAATTTTTTTGCGATGATGAAGATGTCGCTGCAGATAAAGGACCGTTTCTACCAGACCGTCGTGTACGGAATCGGGATCATGTATGTTTTTCAGACATTCCTGACTGTGGGAGGCGGCGTCCGGCTGATTCCCCTTACAGGAGTGACTTTGCCCTTCGTCAGCTATGGGGGCAGTTCGGTGATGGTCACCATGATAATGTTTTTCATCGTAGAGGCGATCTATATGAGATTGCAGCAGGAGGGAGAGAAGCGTAATGCCAGAGTCTCGGGACAGGAAGATGAGCATATTGGGGGCAGCAGAGTCTCAGGAAGAATCGGAGCGCAGGGAGCAGGTTTCGGAAATCCTGCTGGGCAAAAATCCCGAACAGGAGACATCCGGGCAAGATCTGCAGGGCAAGAATCTGGATCAGGAGACATCCGGGCAAGAAATACCTCTGGAGAAAGCAGATACAGAAGCTCCTTCAGGCCAGAAGGAGAAGACAGCGGAAAAAGTGTTCCGAAAAATAAGGAAGGCAGCCGTTTTCAATAGAGGAAAGACTGCAGGCAGGAAAAAGGCGAGGTATCCCATAAGCAAGCGTGAGATTTTGGTCTCAAGCGGTTTTTTCGGGATCCTGTTTGCAGTGCTGATAGGATATCTTTCGTATTTTACCTCCACCAGCGAGGAAGAGATGATCAACAACAGCTACAATTCCAGACAGGAGATACTGCTTTCCCGGAACTATAGGGGAACGATCTATTCCAAAGACGGGGAAGTTCTGGCCCAGACCGTGCTGGACGGAGAACAGAACGAGTCCCGGACATACCCTTACGGCAGTCTGTTTTCCCACGTGGTGGGATATTCCACCAAGGGACGGATGGGCGTGGAGGCGCTGGCAAATTATTATCTGATCAATACCCATACGTCTCTGGCCAACAGGGCGGAGAACGATATAGCCGGCGTGAAGAATCCGGGGGACAGTGTCTATACTACGCTGGATCTGCAGCTGCAGCAGGCGGCGGATTCCCTGCTGGGCCAGAACTACGGAGCGGTCATTGTGACGGAGGTCTCCACGGGGAAGGTGCTTGCCATGGTATCCCATCCTGATTTTGATCCCAATTCCATCGAAGAGATCTGGGATTCTCTTGTAGAAAACAAAACCAGCAGCGTGCTGTTAAACCGGGTGACACAAGGGCTGTATCCTCCGGGGTCCACCTTCAAGATCATCACGGCGCTGGAATATATAAGAGAGAATCCTGATACCTATCAGGACTATGCCTTTCAGTGCAAGGGCTATTTTGAGGCGGGAGACAGCCGCATCGGATGCTTCAACGGAGTGAGGCATGGATGGGTGGATTTTGAGAGCGCCTTTGCCAATTCCTGCAACTGCTCCTTTGCCAGCATGGGGCTGGGACTGGACTGGGAGATGTTTCAGGATACCTTGGAGGAGCTGATGTTCGGTGAGTCTCTGCCTCTATCTTTTTCCCATTCGAAGAGCAGCGTGGTCATATCTGGAGACATGACTGAGGCCGACAAGATGCAGACTGCTTTCGGACAAGGTAAGACACAGATTACGCCCATGCACCTGAACATGGTCACCAGCGCTATCGCCAAGGGGGGCATATTGATGGAGCCTTATGTCATAGATCGTGTGGAGAACGATGCAGGTTCAAAAGTCAAGAGTTTTGAACCCAGTATCCTCGGACATCTGATGAGCGGGGAGGAGGCAGCCATACTGAGGGAGCTGATGACGGCCGTGGTAGAGAGCGGGAACGGCAAAAAGCTTTCCGGCCAGGGGTACACTGTGGCAGGGAAAACTGGATCTGCGGAGTTTGATGATTCAAAAAAGGACTGCCATGCGTGGTTTACAGGATTCGCGCCGGCGGAGGATCCGGAGATCTGTGTCACGGTTATCGTAGAAAGTGCCGGAAACAGTGCGGATTTTGCCATTCCTGTGGCACAGGGATTATTCAACACATATTTCAACGGCAAAAAATAAGTGTTGCACTTCCCGGGAGATTGGACTATACTAGTTTTATTAAAGTGAGCAGCACACCAATCAGGAAGGAATGTTATTTGTAATGTTAGAAGCGATAAGCTGTGGAGGTGTGGTAATTTTTCGGGGGAAAATCCTTCTTTTGTATAAAAATTATAAAAACAAGTACGAAGGCTGGGTTCTGCCTAAGGGCACGGTGGAGCAGGGCGAGGAATTCAAGGAGACCGCTTTGCGGGAGGTGCTGGAAGAGTCAGGGGCAAAGGCAACCATTATCAAATATATCGGAAAAAGCGAGTATACCTTCAATGTACCTGAGGACGTGGTAGAAAAGGAAGTGCACTGGTATCTGATGATGGCCGACAGTTATTACAGCAAGCCACAAAGGGAAGAGTATTTTATGGATTCCGGATTCTATAAATACCATGAAGCGTACCATCTGCTGAAGTTTTCCAATGAGAAGCAGATACTGGAAAAAGCATATGATGAATATCTTGAGCTGAAGAGATGTAATTTATGGGGCAGCCGGAAATATTATTGAGGTTTCGGCAGGCAATTGGCAGGAACCGGCGGCTGTTTTTGCAGCCAGTGCGGAGTGAAGGATTCGAATATGGCTCATGGGCTTGCGTATCATCCCGGGTTATATCTGGGGGAGAGCATTAAAGAAAAAAATCTGGAGATAATAAAGAAAAAGCTGGAGAAAAAACCTCTTTTTTCCAGTGTTTTTCTGGTTACGCTTTCTCGGAACGCGTCCGACCAGCTGGAGCTGTATGATGCCAAGGAGCTGGCCAGAAGCTATTATAAAAATAATCCGCCGTATATCGTGGGGATTGCGGGAAACCGGGAGGAGGCCATAGGGCTGGTCGAAAAAATCGTAAGGGAATGTCTGCAGGCAAGAGGAGACTGTGCGTTGAAGGAGTATCTGCGATGTTAGGCATATGTTTAAGGATTCTGGCCATACTCGGCATATTGCTCCTGATTCTGGCTGCTCTTGGGATTGGGATCCTGCTTCTTGTACTGTTTTTTCCCCTGACCTACCGCATCAGCGGTGTCAAGGATAAGGACTCTTTCGGGCTGACGGTAAAGGCGGGGTGGCTGTTCGGGCTGGTTCGCGCGGTCTGCTGGTATCCGGGCCGGGTGAGGGTCAAGGTGCTGTGCTTTACGCTGCTGGATCAGGGGCTGGACCATAAAGGGGATGACAAGGGAGCAAAGCTGGAGAAGGCCGGAAGAAAAAAAAGCAACAAGGCCGGCAAAAAGGCATCGAAAAAGAAAAGGGACAGCGCCGAAGAGAAAAAGACAGAGGGCACAGCCGGAAGCAGGGCCGAAGAAAAAGCCGGAGACAGAACTCAGGAAGCGGCAGAGGAAAAATCTGTACACAATTACCAGAAAAATGCCGAAGATCAGGGCGATGCCGTTCCGGACTCTTCATCCGGATCTGAAGGGGAGACCGGGCTGTTTACGAAAATCAAGTCCAAGATAGAAAAGATAAAGCACACTTTTCGGACTGTCTATGATAAAATAAAAGAGATTTGGGAGAATATATCCTATTATATCAATCTGATGCAGGAAGAGGAGATTAAGCTTCTCCTTTCGGATTCCATGCTGGCGCTGAGGAAGATACTGAAAAGCATCCGTCCAAGGCGCATCAGGGGGGATATCCGCTTCGGAACGGGATCCCCGGATACCACAGGCTATGTCTATGGCGGGTATTGTATGCTTTCTTCCGCATGGACACAGGAGCTTGGATTGACGCCTGACTTTGAGGAAAAGGTGTTTGAAGGCGAATTCGATATATCCGGCCGCATTACCTTATGGGTTCTGTTGGTGAATGGATTGAAGATGTATAAACTTATCAGGAAGCTGAAGGCGGCAAAGCGTTCCGCATAGGCTTCGGAATGGAGGAGAAAATGGCAGACAAGGAAAATCAGTTCCAGGGAGTGGTTGAATCGCTTTTAAAGGGGATGGATACGGTGCTGTCCACCAAGACCGTAGTAGGGGAGGCCACCAATATCGGTGATACCATCATCCTGCCTCTGGTGGACGTGTCCTTCGGAGTAGGTGCCGGGGCAGGGAACAACGGTCAGAAGAACTCCGCATCCGGCGCAGGAGGACTGGGGGGGAAGATGACGCCCAGCGCGGTGCTGGTGATCAGGGACGGCGCGGTAAAGCTGGTAAACATCAAGAATCAGGATGCGGTGACGAAGGTGCTGGATATGATTCCGGATCTGGTGGACAAGTTCACCAAGCCTAAGGAAAAGAACGACAAGCCGGAGGAGAACCAGATGTCGGACGCAGAGGTGGTGGATATCGCCTTCCCGGAGGAGGAGTAAAAATCAGGCAGATATAAAAAGCGGACTGCTATATGATGCCGACAGCGCATATAATAGAGTGATACGAAACCAAGGGTAACATGGCCCCCGGAAGGGTGCGCCATAAGGAAATGTCATGAAAAAAACGATTGGCCTTGCAGCCTTCCTGATCGCAATAGGGATGTTGATCATGCTGATTACCCGCAACCGGCTGGTTGGACTGGTTATTATTGCTCTATTGCTGTTTGTGGGGTATAATTGCTTTTGCAATGACTGACGAAAAGAGGCCGGTATGCCGGCTTTTTTTCGGGCTGCGGTATTGGGTCCTGCCATGGCGGAAGATAAGTTGCACAACACAAAAACGGTACAGCCCTTCAGCCATACCGTTTTAAGCCATAAGTCTTGTCTTGTTTTAAAAGCACCGCAGAAGCGTGTTAAGCTCTCTCGACCTTACCGGACCTCAGGCAAGCGGTGCAGACATGCATTCTCTTGGACCCGCCGTTCACCTTGCACTTTACTCTCTTGACATTAGGCTTCCATACAGCATTGGTTCTTCTATGAGAATGGCTTACATTATTACCAAAATGAACGCCCTTGCCACAAATATCACACTTGGCCATCTTGACACCTCCTCGACACCTGCGTTTTATTAAAATCGGATACTCTGCAGCCTTGCTGCGCTCTAGAACCGATGTCCCCTCAGCTGTGCTTCAGGATACCTGACTTTTTTCATACGCTTTAGTTTTTATTCACAACAGTGATATTTTACCAGATATATATGGGAAAAGCAAGCAAAAAAAAACTTTTTTTAAATTTTACATTTATAGTTTCTTTTTTTGGGGAAAACTGTTAATATGGTTAATATATGTCTGATTTAGTCTATGGGGCATCTGTCCGGTCAGGCCGGAAGGTTTCTGGCTGTTCGGGGTCATTGGCTGCCGCCATGGACAATTCATCAAGAAAGGATGGGGGATAGACATGAAAGGTTCTTCTATGAATACTCATATGGGAAAGATCGTGGTTCACAATGAAGTGATAGCCCAGTATGCGGGGAGCGTCGCAGTGGAATGCTTCGGTATCGTGGGAATGGCTGGCGTCAGCGTGAAGGACGGGCTGGTAAAGCTTTTAAAGATGGACAGCATCACCAGAGGCATCACCGTGGCGCTGCGCAATAATAAACTGACTCTGGATTTCCATGTTATCGTTGCTTATGGCGTCAGCATACTGGCGGTGACGGATAATCTTATCAGCAACGTGAAGTACAAGGTGGAGGAGTTTACCGGTATTGAAATCGAAAAAATCAACATCTATGTAGATGGTGTCAGAGTGATTGATTAAGGAGGGTTTTACCGTGAGCGCACAGAAAATCGACGCTAAAATGCTTTCTAAGATGTTCTTTGCCGGTGCAAAAAGTTTGGAGAGTAAAAAAGAGTGGATTAATGAACTGAATGTTTTTCCTGTCCCTGACGGGGATACAGGTACCAATATGACCATGACGATCATGTCCGCAGCGAGGGAGGTGGCAGCGCTGGGGGAGGGTCCCGACATGGGGACTGTCTGCAAGGCCATTTCCAGCGGCTCCTTAAGAGGGGCCAGAGGCAACTCCGGCGTTATCCTTTCCCAGCTGCTGAGGGGCTTCACCAAGAGGATCAAGGATGAGGAAATCCTGACCATCCCTGTACTGGTGGAGGCCTTTGATAAAGCAGTGGAGACTGCGTACAAGGCAGTAATGAAGCCGAAGGAGGGCACGATCCTCACAGTGGCCAGAGGGGCGGCGGACAAGGCCAAGGCTCTGGCGGCGGACGGTGTGGGAGACGATATGGAAGCTTTTCTGACAAGCGTCATAGACCATGCCAGATATGTGCTGAGCCAGACACCGGAGATGCTTCCGGTGCTGAAGCAGGCAGGGGTGGTGGACTCCGGCGGTCAGGGGCTGGTGGAGGTCCTTGCAGGAGCGCTGGATGCTTATCTGGGCAAAGAGACCGACTTTTCCATCACGGCACCTGCGCAAGACGCGCCTTCCAAGGCAGGGCGGCAGAAGCAGGAGGCTGAGACGGAGATCAAATTCGGATACTGCACGGAATTCATTATCATGCTGAACAAGACCTTCAATATCAAGATGGAGATGGATTTCAAGGCGTATCTGGAGTCTATCGGCGATTCTATTGTATGTGTGGCGGACGAGGATGTTGTGAAGGTACACGTACATACCAATGACCCTGGTCTGGCTATCCAGAAGGCATTGAAGTATGGTGCGCTGTCCAACATGAAGATCGACAATATGCGTCTGGAGCATCAGGAAAAGCTTTTCAAGATGTCACAGAAAGAAGCACAGGAGAGTGAGCTGAAGGCACCCGTGCCGAAAGCGGAGCAGGAGAAGGCTGAGCCGCCCAAGGACTTCGGTTTTATTGCCGTATCCGTGGGAGACGGAATCCATGAGATATTCAAGAGTCTGGGTGTTGACTATGTCATTGAAGGTGGTCAGACCATGAATCCCAGCACTGCCGATATTCTGGAGGCGGTGGACAAGGTGAACGCAAAGACTGTGTTTGTGCTGCCCAACAACAAAAACATCATTCTGGCGGCCAATCAGGCGGCGGAGCTGACAACGGAAAAGGATCTTTTTGTGATTCCCACCAAGACGATTCCTCAGGGTATCACGGCAGTGATCAATTTCGTGCCGGAGCTGTCTGCCGACGAGAATGAAGAAAATATGATAAACGAGATCAAGAATGTCAGCACAGGTGAGGTGACATATGCGGTGCGTGACACCGTCATCAATGACAAGGAGATCAAGAAGGGTGACTTTATGGGCATCGGTGATGAAGGTATCCTTGCTGTGGGCGGGGATATAGGCAGCGTGGCCATGGACACCGTTTCCGGGATGGTGGGCGAGGAGTCGGAGCTGATCAGCATCTATTACGGCAGCGACGTGAAAGAGGAGGATGCGGAGAGCTTTCGGAGGCAGATTGCGGAAAGCTATCCTGAATGTGACATCGAGCTGCAGTACGGCGGCCAGCCTATCTATTATTATATCATGTCGGTAGAATAGAGCAGGGAGAGCATAAAAACGGGGGCAGGTAAGCTGTCCCCTTTTTTGGATGACGGGAAACGTGAATCCATGGTATCTGCTGTTTTCAGGCTCTTGTGCCAAGCGATAGGTTTTTGCTACATGGAAGGAGGTGAGGATTTTTATGGAAGGACAAGCTCCCATAACAGAGCTGAAGGGCATCGGTGAAAAGACCCAGAAGCTGTTTGCGAAGCTGAACATTCATACAGCAGGAGAGCTGCTGGCATATTATCCGAGAGGCTATGAGACATTTCAGAAGCCTGTAAAAATCAGTCAGGCCTCTCTGGGGGAGATATGTGCCGTCTATGGGGCAGTTATGGGGATTCCGAATGAAAGAAGGGTGAGAAGCCTCCATATCCTGAACGTGAACCTTTCGGACGGCACCGGGAGCATGCAGCTGACTTTTTTCAATATGCCTTTTCTCAAAAAGACACTGAGGCAGGGAGGGTACTACATCTTCAGGGGGATGGTGCAGAGCAGGGGAACCGGCAGACTGATGGAGCAGCCGAAGATTTATTCTGCTGAGGACTACCGGAAGCTGGAGGACAAGCTTCTCCCCCGCTACGGTCTGACCAAGGGGCTGACGAATCAGTCGCTTCAGAAGTATGTGAGGCAGGCGCTGTCCTTTTATGAGTTCCCTGCGGAATTCTACAGTGACTCCGTATTGAGGGAAAACAGTCTGATGTCAGAGCGGGAGGCTCTGGAGACGATCCATTTCCCACTGAATTATGAGGCGGTGACAGAGGCCAGAAAGCGGCTTGTGTTTGATGAGTTTTTTGCTTTTCTGTTCCTGATGAGGAAAAACAAGGAGCACAGCGAGGGCCTGCCCAGCGGCTACCGACTTACGGAGACTGCCGATACCGTCAGGTTTTTGGAGTGTCTGCCCTTTCCCCTTACTAAGGCGCAGGAAAAGGTATGGGGGGAGATCAAAAAGGATCTGTGCAGCCCTTATTGTATGAACCGTCTGGTTCAGGGAGACGTGGGCTCGGGAAAGACCATTGTGGCTGTGCTTGCTCTCCTGATGACCGCTGCGAACGGTCATCAGGGAGCGCTGATGGCACCTACAGAGGTGCTTGCCCTGCAGCATTTCGAGACCATACAAGGATATGTAAAAAAGTATGGCCTGACCTTCCGGCCCGTACTGCTGGTGGGATCCATGAACGCAAAGGAAAAGAGGGAAGCCTATGGGAGGATTGCCTCGGGGGAAGCAAATCTTGTGATCGGCACCCATGCCCTGATTCAGGAAAAGGTATGTTATAAATCCCTTGCCCTTGTGGTCACGGACGAGCAGCACCGGTTCGGGGTCAGGCAGAGGGAACAGCTGGCGGAAAAGGGACAGGAGCCTCATATTCTGGTGATGAGCGCTACGCCCATTCCAAGGACGCTTGCAATTATCCTATACGGGGATCTGCACATCTCCGTCATCGATGAACTGCCGGCCAACCGGCTGCCCATCAAGAACTGTGTGGTAAATACAGCTTACCGCGCCAAGGCTTATAGGTTCATTGCGGGGGAGGTGGAGAAGGGCAGGCAGGTCTACGTCATCTGCCCACAGGTAGAGAATCAGGAGGATATTTCGGAGGAGGGCGGCCTGCCCATGGAGAATGTGGTGGACTATACAGAAAAGCTGAAGGCCGTATTGCCTGAGGGCATCCAAGTGGCTTATCTTCACGGAAAGATGCGTCCGGGGGACAAGAAGCGGATCATGGAGGAATTTTCCGCCCACGCCATCGATGTGCTGGTATCCACCACGGTGGTAGAGGTGGGGATCAATGTGCCCAATGCCACGGTGATGATGGTGGAGAACGCAGAACGCTTCGGCCTTGCCCAGCTGCACCAGTTAAGAGGGCGGGTGGGGCGGGGAGAGCACCAGAGCTACTGCATCTTCGTCAGCGCCAACGAGAAGGAAGAAGTGATGGAGCGGCTGAAGATCCTGAACAAATCCAATGACGGCTTCTTTATCGCGTCGGAGGATCTGCGGCTCCGGGGACCGGGAGAGCTGTTCGGAATCCGGCAGAGCGGGGAATTTTCGTTTCGTGTCGGGGACATCTATTCGGATGCCGCCGTGCTGAAGCAGGCGTCCGAGGCGGTGAATAGGCTCCTGCTGGAGGATCCGAAGCTGGAACGGAGGGAGAACGAGGCGCTCAAGCGGCATCTGGAGAAGGCGGAGACCGGCGTGGATTTTCGGTCCATATAAGCCTCCGGATCATAAAGGACGGTCGGTTCATCCATATAAGCCTCCGGATCATAAAGGACGGATCATAGGGGCGCCGGAGTGGGGAGACGGAACGGGAAGGCAGTCTCGGAACAGAGGCGCCCGGAACAGGAGTAAATTGACAGATGACTTTGACGCAGCTGAATTATCTGATTACCATAACGGAAACGAAATCCCTGAACAAGGCGGCGGAGCTGCTGTATGTGTCCCAGCCGTCCCTGACCAGCGCAATGAAGGAGCTGGAGAAGGAGCTGGGCATCACGCTTTTCCACAGAAGCGGCAGAGGGGTCACGCTGACCAATGACGGAGCGGAATTCCTGCCGTATGCCAGACAGATCTACGGCCAGTATGAAAGCGTTCTGGAAAAATACGGGAAGGGGGGCTCCTATAAGAAGAAATTCGGTGTGTCCACACAGCACTATTCTTTTGCGGTGAAGGCTTTCGTGGATATGGCGAAGGGAGCGGATCTGACGAAATATGAGTTTGCCCTCAGGGAGACAAAGACGGCGGAGGTGATCAGCGATGTCTGTACCATGAAGAGCGAGATAGGGGTGCTTTATCTGTGCGATTTCAACCGGAAGGCGATGATGAAGCTGTTTCATTCCTCCGGTCTGGAATTTCATCACCTTCTGGACTGTCAGGCTTATGTCTACCTCTGGAAAGGGCACCCGCTGGCAGGATATCCCTCTATCAGCTTCGGGCAGCTGGAGGGATATCCTTGTCTGACCTTTGAGCAGGGGGATAACAGCTCTTTTTATTTTGCGGAGGAGATACTTTCCACCAATGAATACTCCCGTATGATCAAGGCGAACGACCGGGCTACCATGCTGAATCTGATGGTCGGGCTGAACGGTTACACGCTCTGTTCCGGAATCATCTGTGAGGAGCTTAACGGAAATGATTTCATCGCTGTTCCGTTTCAGGACGATGCGCAAAATCCCAACAGTATTATGGAAATCGGGTATGTCACCAGAAAAAATATGCTGCCCAGCAGGCTTGGGGAGCAGTATATTCAGGCCATGAAGCGGTGTCTGGGCATTGGGGACCCGGCGGTACTTCATGAGGAACAGTTATAAGATCAATTTATAACCGGATATTTCTTTTGCATATTGGACATAAAAATCCTAGTGTGTTAGTATGGATTCAGCAAGTGAGAAACCATACTTAAAAGCAGCGTCCGCAGGGATGGCGCAGGATCTGTTGAGTGCGGCAGAGATGACGGATGCGGTACAAGGAGGAAAAGGAAATGGCAGATATCAGAGATTCTAAAAACTGGGGATTTGAGACCAGACAGCTTCATATCGGGCAGGAGCAGGCGGATCCGGTGACGGATGCCAGAGCGGTGCCTATCTACGCATCCACATCATATGTTTTCCACAATTCACAGCATGCGGCGGACCGCTTCGGTCTCAAGGACGCAGGGAATATCTACGGGAGGCTTACCAATCCCACGCAGGATGTGTTTGAGCAACGCATCGCGTCTCTGGAAGGGGGTGCGGCGGCATTGGCGGTGGCCTCCGGCGCGGCGGCGATTGCCTATACCTTTCAGGCACTGGCAAAATCGGGAGAGCATATCGTGGCATCCAAGACGATATACGGCGGAACCTATAACCTGCTGGCACACACCCTGCCTCTGATAAACGGCATCAAGACCACATTTGTGGATCCCGAGGCGGAAGGTTCCTTTGAGGCTGCGATTCAGGACAATACAAAGGCGATTTTTGTAGAGACGCTGGGGAATCCTAACTCCAATCTGGTGGATCTGGAGGCGCTGGCAGCGATCGCCCATAAGCATCATCTCCCTCTGGTGGTGGATTCCACCTTCGCCACGCCTTATCTGATCCGTCCCATCGAATACGGCGCGGACATTGTGGTGCATTCAGCCACAAAATTCATCGGAGGCCACGGCACTGCCATCGGCGGCGTGATCGTGGACGGCGGTCATTTCGACTGGAAGGCATCCGGCAGCTATCCGTGGATTGCGGAGCCCAACCCAAGCTATCATGGGGTTTCCTTTGCGGATGCGGTGGGTCCGGCAGCCTTCGTGACCTATATCCGCGCGGTGCTCCTGCGGGATACGGGCGCAACGCTTTCTCCCTTCCATGCCTTTATTTTCCTGCAGGGTCTGGAGACATTATCCCTCAGAGTGGAGCGCCATGTGAGCAATGCGCTGAAGATCGTGGAGTACCTGTCCCGCCATCCTCAGGTGGAGGCAGTGCATCATCCGTCTCTGGCAAGCGAGCCCAGCCATGGGCTGTACCAAAAATATCTGCCCAATGGGGGAGGCTCTATCTTTACTTTTGAAATCAAGGAAGATGCGGCGAAGGCACAGGCCTTCATCGACCATCTGGCTATATTCTCTCTGCTGGCGAATGTGGCGGATGTAAAGTCTCTGGTGATCCATCCGGCTACTACCACCCATAGCCAGTGCACCGAAGAAGAGCTGCTGGATCAGGGAATCAGGCCCAACACCATCCGTCTTTCCATCGGCATTGAGAAGGCGGAGGATCTGATCGCTGCTCTGGACGCGGCATTTGAAGCAGTGAAGTAAGCAGGCCGTAGGATCAAAGCAATATTAAGCCAAAGCGTCTGAGGGACTTAGGTGAGAGTCTTTCAGGCGCTTTTTCACATAGGAAAGAAAATTGTTTCTGCTCAAAGTGTTGACTTTGTCCCCCCATAACAGTAAAATAATACAGTGAAGCATACCATAATGATTAGTGCAGATCCGAGGACATCATCGGGATGCACGGAAACGAGGGATTTTATGCCAAATGTGGTGATCGTCACGGACAGTAACAGCGGCATTACACAGTCGTCCGCCAAGGAGCTTGGCGTCCATGTTCTGCCTATGCCGTTTATGATCGATGGTGAGACCTTTTACGAGGACCTGAATCTGACTCAGGAGGGATTTTACGAAAAGCTGAAATCAGGATCCGATATCGCTACCAGCCAGCCGGATCCGGAGTCCGTCATGAAGCTCTGGGATACTCTGCTGAAGGATTATGAGGAGATTGTCTATATTCCCATGAGCAGCGGCTTGTCCGGCTCCTGTCAGAGCGCCATGATGCTGGCGGAGGAATATGACGGCAGGGTTCAGGTAGTGAACAACCAGAGGATTTCTGTTACCCAGCGGCAGTCCTGCCTGGACGCGAAGCTGCTGGCATCCAAAGGAATGGGCGCAAAGGAAATCAAGGAGCTTCTGGAGAAGGATAAATTCAACAGCAGCATCTATATCATGCTGGACACCTTGTACTATCTGAAGAAGGGAGGCAGGATCACGCCTGCCGCCGCTGCCATAGGCACCATGCTGCGGCTTAAGCCTATACTGCAGATTCAGGGGGAGAAGCTGGACGCGTTCGCCAAGGCGAGAACCGCAAATCAGGGCAAGAGCATCATGATAAATGCCGTCAAGAATGATATCGAGACCAGATTCGGAGGGGATGCGGGGAAGATATGGCTGTCCATCGCCCATACTGCGAATCTGGAGGCGGCAGAAGCATACAGGCAGGAGGTGCTGGAGCATTTCCCCGGGCACGATATCAATATAGATGCCCTTTCTCTCAGCGTATCCTGCCATATCGGTCCCGGCGCCCTTGCGCTGACCTGCACTAAGAAGCTGGAGATGTAAAGAGCGCTACCAGACATGGGCGGTGATGCCAAAAAAGAATCCCGGTCTGTTTGAAGGATAGGTAATTTATACAATAGATGTTAGTTTTATCAGGAAAGGCGGTATCTTTATGGAAGAGCACAAGTATGTGGCATATGTCTCCACTTATACGCAGGGAGACAGCCATGGAATAAAGGTATATGATGTGGACATGGAGCATGGTCGCTTCATCGAAAAGGACGAGGTGGAGATCACGAATTCTTCTTATGTGACGATTTCCCACAACGGGAAATACTTGTATTCCATCACGGATTTCGGTGTAGAGTCCTATACGATCCAGCCGGACGGCAGTCTGGAGTTCCTGAACTATGCGCCCATCAACGGCATGAGGGGCTGTTATGTGTCCACGGACTATAATGACAGCTATCTTTTTGTGGCAGGCTATCATGACGGCAAGCTGACGGTTCTGAAGCTGCGGGAGGACGGCTCTATCGGCGAGATTACGGATGAGATTTTCCACAAAGGTCTGGGCAGTGTGGCGGAGCGTAATTTCAGGCCCCATATCAACTGCGCCAGAATGACCCATGATAACAAGTACCTGCTGGTGGCCGATCAAGGCATGGATCATGTGAATGTATACCGCTTCGACGGGCTGAGCGGGAAGGTAACGCTTGCGGACGTGCTCAGGAGCGAGCTGGAGTCTGCCCCCAGACATATCAAGATTTCCAGAGACGGCCGCTTCATCTACATCGTGCATGAGTGGAAATGCTATATAGACGTGTATTCCTATGAGGAAAAAAATAATCAGCCTATGTTTGAGAAGATACAGACAGTGGAGACCTGTGAAGGGGAGCCGGGCAGCTGCAATGCCTCCAGCGCGCTTTCGTTTTCCGAGGATCATAAGTACCTGCTCAGCTCCAATGCAGGGGATAATTCCGTTGTACTATTCAATGTAGATGAGGAGACAGGGATGCTTGACCAGATTTTCTGTCTGCCTGTAAGCGGTGATTATCCCAAGGATGTCAGCCTGTTTCCCAATAATAAATTTCTGGTGTCCCTGAATCATGAGTCCAATGACATGACTTTCTTCCATGTGAACATGGAGGAAGGCACCTTGATCATGAACGGGGCGCCTATCAGGGTGGATGTGCCTAACTGTATCGCATTCCATAATCTGGGATGATAAGAGCAGGGCATAGAAGCTTTCAGCCGCCGCAAGAAGAGCCTGAGAGCAGGGAAAGCGGTTGTTGTATATCATGAAATGACAGAAAGCATCAATACAAGGCAGAATAAGAAGATGACCAGCCGCAAGGATGCGGGCCGCTGGTCATCTTTTGCTTTCGGGAAATGAATCGGATCTACTGATGTCTGGCATAAAAGGCTTCGAGGGAATCCATCCTTGCGGACATATTCACCAGCATGGCGTCCAGCACGGTGAGGGCAGTCATGCATTCCATGACCACCACGGCTCTGGGCACGATGACAGGGTCATGCCGTCCTTTGATATTGACATCAATGTTCTCGCCTGATTGGTTCACGGTCTGCTGGGTGCGGAAGATAGACGGGGTGGGCTTTACATAGGCCCGGATCAGGAGAGTGTCCCCGTCGCTGATGCCGCCGAGGATACCGCCGGCATGGTTGGTGACCTTGGTGACAGTGCCTTGATCCATGCGGAAAGCGTCGTTATTGGCGCTTCCCCGGCGTGCCGACACCTGATGGCCGTCCCCGATCTCCACTGCTTTCACGGCTCCGATGGACATGACTGCCTTGGCCAGATTCGCATCCAGCTTTTCGAATACGGGATCGCCGATTCCCGCAGGCAGGCCCTCCACGATGCATTCCATGCAGCCGCCTACGGAGTCTGTCTCTTGTCTGGCGTTCTCAAGATATTCCATGGCAGCCTGACTGGCGGCCCTGTCAGGCATGGCGGTGGGAGTCTGGAGGATGGCGGCTCTGTCAAATCTGTCCATGTCTGCCTCTATTGGGCCGATGGAGCGGGTATAGGCGCAGAGGGTGACGCCAAGCCTGTCGAGGATCTTGCAGGCGACGGCCCCGGCGGCTACCCGTCCTACGGTCTCTCTGCCGGAGGAACGGCCTCCGCCTCTGTAGTCACGGAAGCCGTATTTCTTGTCGAAGGTATAATCCGCATGGCCGGGGCGGTAATATGAGGCGATCTCGTTATAGTCCCGGGAGATCTGGGCGGTATTGTGTACCATGAGGGAGATAGGGGTGCCTGTGGTGCGGCCTTCGAACACGCCGGAGAGAATCTCCACGGAATCATCCTCCTTGCGGGGGGTGGTGATGCTGCTGGTGCCGGGCTTTCTCCTGTCCAGATAGCGCTGGATGTCCGCTTCCTCCAGAGGCAGTCCGGCGGGACAGCCGTCGATGACCACGCCCAGCGCTTTTCCGTGGGATTCTCCCCATGTGGTGATTTTAAAGATGGTGCCGAAATCAGAACCTGCCATTTTTGCTCCTTCCGCCGCAGAGACGGCCCTTAAAGATTATTCTTATATCATTACTGTGCTTGCTACATTATACCTGAGCCTATCGGAAATGGCAAGACAGGAATCTGTCTGGGAATTTTTAGTGGAATTGTGTGTGCGTTTGTGGTAAGATAATGGCGTTGAACATACCCTTGTCCCCGCAGCAATATACATTTGCGGATTGACATGGACGACGGACGCTATATTCAGAGAAACCACTGATAGAATAACCATATTAGCTTGTCTGGCATAGCCGCTTAAGAGCCTTTCGGCATATGAAACAAAATGGTATCAGGATACGGAAAAAAAGGACAGCTCAGGGAGATCTCAGAATGTCAATGGATTATTCGGCCATATTAAATGGAAAAGAATACGATTTTATAAATACAGATGAGCATCTGGGCAGATATGTGATTCTGCTGGGGCTTGCAGGGAGTTATTCCTATGGAACCAACCAGGCTGGCAGTGATATCGATGTCCGGGGCGTGGCACTGAACAGAAAGTCGGATCTGATCGGGATGACGGAATATGAACAGTATGTGGATGACGGAACAGATACCGTGATCTATACGTTCCGTAAGATGATCAACCTTCTGGTCAGCTGCAATCCCAACACGATGGAGCTGCTGGGATTGAACAAGGAGCATTACTTGTATCTGAATGATATCGGACAGGAGCTGATAGACAAAAAGAGCATTTTTCTGTCCAAGCGGGCGATCCAATCCTTCGGCGGCTATGCGGATGCCCAGCTGAGAAGGCTGCAGAATGCTCTAGCCAGAGATTCCTATCCCCAGAGCGAGCGGGAACGGCACATCTTTAATTCTGTGAAGAATGCCTTATATGATTTCAGGCGGCGCTATGAGAGCTTTGAGAACGGTTCCCTGAAGCTGTATATCGACAAGGCACAGAATCCAGAGTACGACACTGAGATATTTGCTGATGTGAGCCTGAGGCACTATCCTCTCAGGGACTACAAGAATCTATGGAATGAGATGAATAACATCGTAAAGGATTATGACAAGCTGGGAAAACGGAATAAAAAGAAGGATGACAATCATCTGAACAAGCATGCCATGCATCTGGTGCGCCTCTTTATGATGGCCATCGATATACTGGAGCGGGGGGAGATCAATACCTTCCGCAGGGAGGAGCATGATCTGCTTATGGGGATCCGCAGAGGGGATTATCAGAATGCAGACGGCACCTTCGACAGTTCCTTTTATGAGATAATCAGCGATTATGAGAAGAAGCTGGATTATGCGGCGCAGCATACGAAGCTGCCGGACGAGCCGGATATGGAAAAGATTCAGGAGTATGTCATGTCCGTCAATGAAAGGGTGGTCAGGGATGAGATATAAGGATTATGAAGGACCGGCGGAGGAACTGATCAGGCAGAAGCTCCGTGAGATAGAGGAAAGGGAGCAGGTGAGAATACTCCACGCTGTGGAATCTGGCAGCCGGGCATGGGGGTTTGCATCTCTGGACAGCGACTATGATGTAAGGTTTATATATGTAAGGTCCATGGAGCATTACCTTGGGCTGCAGCCCAAGAAGGACTTTATCGACTGGGATCTTGACGAAACGCTTGACATTAACGGATGGGATCTGTCCAAGGCTCTCCAGCATTTCCACAAATCCAACGCAGTTCTTTATGAATGGACAGATTCTCCCGTGGTTTACCATAGCACGCCGGAGTGGGAGCAGGTCAGAAGCTTGTCCCGGCGCTATTTTTCCTGCAAATCGGCCATGTATCATTATTATGGCACGGCAAACAAGAACTATCTGGAATACCTGACAGAGGATATGGTGCAGTATAAGAAATATTTCTATGTGCTACGCCCTCTGCTGGCGTGTAAATGGATTGAGAAAAAGGCCGGTCCGCCGCCGGTGCTGTTCCGGGATCTGATGGAGGAGGCGCTGGATGACGATATAAGGCCGGCTGTGGAGAAGCTGCTGTGTAAGAAGATGCAGATGGCGGAGCGGGAAAAAGGGAGAAGGGTTGACTCAGTCAATGAGTATATTGTAAGCGGGCTTGTCCATTTCAAAGAGACGGCGGATTCCATGGAGGATGACAGGAATGGGGACTGGGATGCCCTGAATAGACTGTTTATGGATTGTATCGGGTTTGACAAGGCATTGTAACAGAATGTTTGACAGGGCACTGTATCAGAATACTTGAAGAAAGGAAACGGGAATATGTGCGGTATTGTAGGATATATCGGAGAGAAGCAGGCGGCCCCCATTATTTTGGACGGTCTGGCAAAGCTGGAATACAGGGGGTACGATTCTGCCGGCATAGCGGTATGTGACGGCAGCCGGATTCAGATCAAAAAGGCGGCAGGCCGCCTGAAGGTGCTGGAAAATCTGACTCATGGGGGAGAGACCATGGAAGGCTGCTCCGGCATAGGGCATACCAGATGGGCCACCCACGGGGCGCCCAGCGAGGCCAATGCCCACCCTCACGGGAACAGCGCGGGAACCATCGCCGTGGTTCATAACGGAATCATCGAAAACTACATACCTCTGCGCAAGAAGATGATGGAGAGGGGATATCAGTTTGTGTCCGAGACGGACACGGAGGTGCTGGCCCATCTTCTGGACTATTATTACAAGGGGGATCCGCTGGCGGCTATCATCAAGGTACTGCACCGGGTGGAGGGCTCCTATGCGCTGGGGATTATTTTTGCGGATTTCCCGGATGAATTATATGCGGTGAGGAAGGACAGTCCCCTGATCGTGGGAAAGGGGACGGATGGATGTTTCATCGCCTCCGATGTGCCTGCTATTCTGAAATATACCAGAACTGTATATTATGTGGACAATCAGGAGGTGGCAAAGCTGGGGAAAGACGGCATCAGCTTTTATTCGGTGGACGAGGAGGAGCTGACCAAGGAGCCGGTGAGGATCGACTGGGACGCGGATGCCGCGGAAAAGGCAGGCTATGACCACTTCATGCTGAAGGAAATGTATGAACAGCCAAAAACGATAGCCGATACCATTTCGCCCCGGATTCAGGGGAAGGAGCTGGTGCTGGAGGAGCTGAAGATGAGCGACGAGGAGCTTAAGGCAGTCAGGAAGATCTATATCGTGGCCTGCGGCTCCGCCTATCACGCAGGAGTCACGGGAAAGTACGTGATCGAGGGGCTTGCAAGGATCCCCGTGGAGGTGGATGTTGCCAGCGAGTTCCGCTACCGGGATCCGATTCTGGAGGAGGGCGGCATGGTGATCATTATCAGCCAGTCCGGGGAGACGGCGGATTCTCTGGCGGCTCTGCGGGAATCCAAGGCCAGAGGCTTCAAGGTGCTGGGCATCGTGAACGTGGTGGGCAGCTCTATCGCCAGAGAAGCGGACAGCGTCCTCTATACATGGGCAGGGCCGGAGATCGCAGTGGCGACAACCAAGGCCTACAGCGCCCAGCTGGCCGCGCTGTACCTGCTGGCCATGAAGCTGGCAAAGGTGCGGGGGAGCATCGGGGAGGATACCTTCCGGCAGCTGCTGGCGGACCTGGAGCGGCTGCCGGATCAGATTGAACTGCTGCTCAGCCACAAGGGCAAGATCCAGCATTTCGCAAACCGTTACATCGGCGCAAGGGACATCTTTTTCATGGGACGCGGAATAGACTATGCCATCTCTCTGGAAGGCTCCCTGAAGCTGAAGGAGATATCCTATATTCATTCGGAGGCCTATGCGGCGGGAGAGCTGAAGCACGGTACTATCTCCCTGATCGAGGACGGGACGCTGGTGGTGGCGGTATCCACCCAGCCGGAGCTGTACCAGAAGACGATCAGCAACATGGTGGAGGTGAAGGCCAGAGGGGCTTTTGTCATGGCAGTGACCTGCGAGGGGAACAGGGCCATAGAGAAGGCTTCGGACTATGTGATCTATATTCCTGCCACCAATCCCTTGTTTGCCAATTCGCTGGCGATCATACCGCTGCAGCTGTTCGGGTATTATGTGGCGGTGGGCAGAGGCTGTGACGTGGATAAGCCACGGAACCTTGCGAAATCGGTGACAGTGGAATAGTTGGCAGGGATGTAAAAAAATTGACAGAACTGACCGATAACTAATCTGTCAGCGTTGAAAAACAGGGAGTTCAATAAAGGCTTCAGGGCCGGGAGCTATGGCAGAAATAATGCAAATGGCAGATTATACCATTAGTATAATGACAAAAATCAAGATCAGTGTTATAATTATAAATAAAGATATAAGGAGCAGCTGGATTGTCAGGAACGAATGGGGGCGACCAAGAACGACCAGCCGTAAAAGGCTGGGACTGCTGCAAGATTAAGGGCCGAATAAGCCGGAAAGGAAGAAACCAAGATGTGGGCACATATCACTGCGGATTTAACCATATGTACAGAAAATATGCTGTTTAACAGAATCAGTGAACAGACAGAAAGGACTTTGCCCGGATATGACAAAAGGCAGAGTCTGGTTGTGGTATGCTCATATAAGGTAAGGAAAAGGCGAAGCTGCGCATGATCAGGACGGATGGGGCAGCCGGTCAGGGAAATATGTGAATCTCAGGAGCCGCTTATCTTGTATGGGAAACCATTGCAAGATAGGCGGTTTTTTGCAGAGCGGCTGGCATCGGCTCGCGGAAGGCCGTTTGACGCTGCGGCAGGGCTTCAGGGCCGGGTGACCGGAGCCTTAAAAGCCTGCGGGCGGCAGGAATCAAGTCTTCATAGAAGATAGACAGGAAGAGAGGAAAGAAAGACAATGTTTGAAATCAAGGGAAAAATAAACACGGCGCTCTGCTATGCAAAGGTAGTGGAGGAGGAAGCGATAGACCAGATCCGCAGGATGTGCGACTACGAGTTCACGGAGGGGAGCAGGATCCGCATCATGCCGGATGTCCATGCGGGAAAAGGCTGCACCATCGGCACAACTATGACCGTTACGGACAAGGCAGTGCCTAACATCGTGGGAGTGGACATCGGCTGCGGTATGTACACGGTAAAGCTGGGGACTGTGGACATAGACTTTGAAAGGCTGGACGAGGCAGCCCACTATGTGCCGTCGGGCATGCATATCTGGGAGGGCAGGCAGGAGAAATTCGACCTGCAGGAGCTTCGCTGCTACCGCAGCCTGAAGAACACGAAATGGCTGGAGCGCAGCCTCGGGACCCTTGGCGGGGGAAACCATTTCATCGAGGTGGATCAGGCTCAGGACGGCACAAAATACCTCGTGATCCACACAGGGAGCCGTAATCTGGGGAAGCAGGTGGCAGAGCTGTACCAGCAGCTGGCGGTGGACCTGAACAAGGGGAAGGAAACCTATTTCCAGCAGAGAGATGAGATTATCCGTACCTATAAGGAGCAGGGCAGGCGAAAAGAGATACAGAAGGCGCTGGAGGCCATTTCCTGGAAGAAGAGGGAGGCTACCATGCCGGAGGATCTGTGCTACCTCTACGGCAGCTTTCTGGATGATTACCTGCATGATGTGGAGATCTGCCAACGGTTTGCGAAGCGCAACCGGGAGAAGATTGCCGAGATCCTGCTGGAGCGCATGGGGATTTCCGCAAATATCCTATGGGAGAGGGATGGCTTCCATACCATCCATAACTATATCGACACAGAGGAAATGATATTAAGAAAGGGCGCCATCGCCGCCCATACGGGAGAGAAGGTTCTGATCCCCATCAATATGAGGGACGGCAGCGTTCTGGCCGTGGGAAAGGGAAATGCGGAATGGAATTATTCGGCGCCCCACGGGGCAGGGAGGCTCATGTCCCGGACCAAGGCGAAGAATACGCTGAGCATGGAGGAGTATCAGGAGACCATGGAGGGGATTTATACCACTTCCGTAAATGAGGCCACTCTGGATGAGGCTCCTATGGCCTACAAATCTCTTGATGATATCATTGATGTCATCAGGGAGTCCGTGGATGTGATCGACATCATGAAACCGATTTATAATTTTAAGGCATCCGACTAAGGAGCTTCCTTCCGGCCGGCTGCCGGAAGGAGGAGACTATGTTTACATTTCCGACCATCAATATGGTCAAGACGGGACAGAATATTATGAGGCTGAGAAAGCAGGCGGGCTTGTCCGTGAAGGATCTGCAGGATATCTTTGGCTTTTCCACGCCTCAGGCGATCTACAAGTGGCAGCATGGAGCGGCGATGCCTACTATCGACAATCTGGTGGTGCTGGCGACAGTGCTTCATGTGACCATGGATGAGATTGTGGTAGTGGATGCGGAGGCGCAGGTGAAGATCAGCGCATAAACAACATATGGACAGAGGAGACAAGGCAGACCATATCAGATGGCATGCCTTGTTTTCTTATGAAAATATTGCGGTTCGGATTTTTTGGTAATAGGATTTTACTGGCAGAATTTCTGCAAATCTGCGGTCTGTGTGCATTCTGATGTTGAAATGCAGGATATAATTTGATAGAATGATAAACAGACATACCATAAGCAAGACGAGGAAAGCGGCGGCAGAACTGCAGGGTATAGCCACAAAAAAGCAGGAGCGGAAAAGGAGCGGCACGGATGACGAGGATACGGTGCGTTGTGGAGCGGATTACTTACCAGAATCCGGAGAACGGATATTCCGTCCTGAAGGTGTATGTGAAGGGTTATGACGATCTGGTGACGGTTGTGGGAAATCTTCTGGATGCCAATGTGGGATCCGTGCTTCTTGTGGACGGCGACTGGAAGGTAAATTCCAAGTATGGGCGGCAGTTTGCGGCGGAGAAATGGGAAGAGACGCTTCCGGCTACGGTCTACGGCATGGAGAAGTATCTGGGCAGCGGACTGATCAAGGGCGTGGGGCCTAAATTCGCCAAAAAAATCGTGCAGAAATACGGAGCGGACACCTTTACGGTCATAGAAAACGATATTCAGGCGCTGATAGAGATACCCGGGATCGGCGGCAGGCGCATCCGAATGATAGCGGAGAGCTGGGAGCGGCAGAAGGAGGTAAAGAACATCATGCTTTTCCTGCAGGAGCATGATGTCAGCACCGCCTTTGCGGCTAAGATCTATAAGCAGTATGGGAATGAGAGCATCTGCAAGATGAAGGAAAATCCCTTCCGGCTGGCTGACGATATCTGGGGCATCGGGTTTCGGACGGCGGACGTCATCGCCGGGAAGCTGGGCTTTGACAGGGAGTCCTATGTCCGGCTGCGCAGCGGCATCATGTATACGCTGAGCGAGCTGGCGGATGAAGGACATGTATATGCGGGAAAGGAACAGCTGATTCAGAGGGCCTCCGTGCTGCTGGAGGCTGAAGAAAGTACTGTAATTATGACACTGGACCAGATGATAAAGGACAAGGATCTGATAAGGGAAAAACCGGGCGCGCTTTGGAGCAGACAGATATCCGGGGAACCGGAGGAAGCCATCTACCTTCCTCCTTTTTATTATGCAGAGATCGGGACGGCTAATAAACTGAAAAAACTGGCGGCAGAGCCCGGAGCCGACAGGCTGTGGATCCGGCTTGTCCAGGCAAGGAGGGAGACCGGGAACGAGAGCCTTTCCATTGACGTGGGGAGAATCGAAGCGTCCGTGGGCATGAAATATGACGAGATTCAGGCGGATGCCATAAGGCGGGCGGCACTGGCCAAGGTGATGGTGCTGACAGGCGGGCCGGGCACCGGCAAGACCACCACCACCCACGGCATCATTGCAGCATATAGGGCCTATGGACTGAAGATACTGCTGGCGGCTCCCACCGGGAGGGCGGCAAAGAGAATGACGGAGGCCACGGGGCTGGAGACCAAGACCATTCACCGTCTGCTGGAATGCAAGCCTCCTGAAGGCTATCAGAAAAACGAGGAGAATCCTCTGGAGGGGGATGTGCTGATCGTGGATGAATGCTCCATGATAGACATTGTGCTGATGAACGCCCTTTTAAAGGCCATACCCGCCGCCATGCGGCTGATCCTGGTGGGGGATATCGACCAGCTGCCCTCGGTAGGGGCAGGGAACGTGCTTCGTGACATAATCGATTCCTGCAGGTTTCCTGTCATCCGTCTGAACAGAATCTTCCGGCAGGCCAAGGAGAGCAGGATCATCATGAATGCCCATAGGATCAATGGGGGCAGGATGCCGGATCTGTCCAACGGAAAAGATACGGACTTTTTCTTTTTGACTAAGGAAGAGCCGGAGCAGGCGCTGGGAGAAATCGTAGAGCTGGTAAAAAACCGCCTGCCCCGTTTTTACAAGGTGCCGTCCTCCGCAATTCAGGTACTGACGCCCATGCAGCGGGGAGTGGTGGGGGCGACGAACCTGAATCTGGCGCTGCAGGAGGCCCTGAACCCTTCCGGAGACGGGCTCAGGAGGAGCGGGTTCGTGTTCCGGCCGGGCGATAAGGTGATGCAGATCAGGAATAATTACGACAAGGAGATATTTAACGGGGACATCGGCAGGATAGCTTCGGTGGATATGACGGAGCGCACCTTAAGCGTAGATTTTGACGGCCGCAGCGTGGAGTATGATTCCATGGAGCTGGATGAGCTGGCGCATGCCTATGCCACCACCATCCATAAGGCTCAGGGTTCCGAGTACCCTATTGTAGTAATGCCGGTGCTGATGAACCATTATGTGATGCTGCAGAGGAATCTGATTTATACGGGCATCACCAGAGCCAAGAAGGTATTGGTGATAGTGGGCACAAGGAAAGCACTGGCCTACGGGGTGGGGAACGTGACCGTCACAAAGCGGAATACTATGCTCAGGGAGCGCCTGGCGGAGGAATAAGGATTATGTAATGAGCAGAATCTACAGAACCTGAAACAAGATATATAAAAAACGGCACATGGATCACGCTGTCCGGGGTGAAAGGACGGCCGGCGCTGAAGGAGGACAAATGACAAAAAAACAACGTGCGTCAGAAATCATTGAAAGACTGAAAAAAGAGTATCCGGAGGCGGACTGTACCCTTGATTACGATCAGGCATGGAAGCTGCTGGTGAGTGTGCGTCTGGCAGCGCAGTGTACGGATGCCAGAGTGAACGTGGTGGTGGAGAAGCTGTATGAAAAGTTCCCTGACGTGAACGCTCTGGCGGAAGCGCCGGTGGAGGAGATCACGGAGATCGTCAAGCCATGCGGGCTGGGCAACAGCAAGGCAAGAGACATCAGCGCCTGCATGAAGGTACTCCGGGACGAATACGGCGGCAAGGTGCCGGATGATTTTGATAAGCTCCTTGCACTGCCCGGAGTGGGGCGGAAGAGCGCGAACCTGATCATGGGTGACGTGTTCGGAAAGCCTGCCATCGTGACGGACACCCACTGTATCCGGCTGGTGAACCGCATGGGGCTGGTGGACGGCATCAAGGAGCCGGGGAAGGTGGAGAAGGAGCTGTGGAAAATCATCCCGCCCAAGGAGGGCAGCGATTTCTGCCATAGGCTGGTGAACCATGGCAGGGAAGTCTGTACCGCGCGGACCAGACCCTACTGCGATAAATGCTGTCTGGCGGATATCTGTAAAAAAACAGGAGTGGAGGATGCCGGGAAACCGGCTAAAAAAAATCCCCGCAGTAAGGGGATCAGACACGGGGAGATTCAATCCGGAGAGGCTGGCTTGTAAGCTGTGCAGGAGGCAGGATTATTTTGTGACAATTTGTATCAAGGCAGCTGCCGCACGCATAGACTACTGTATAGCATCAATGATGTGAGGGCATTTTATGGAAATCTATGTGGTAAGGCCAGGGGACAGTGTGGACAGCATTGCAGAGATGCTTGGGGTGAATGTAGAACAGCTGATCTATGACAATCAGCTGGAATATCCTTACGGGCTAGCGGTAGGGCAGGCGCTCCTGATCAACCGGTTCGTCAGGAATGCTACAAGGGCTGTTTCCGTGAGCGGATATGCCTATCCCTTCATCACGCCTCAGGTGCTGGAGCAGACACTGCCGTTTCTTTCGGAGCTTCCCATCTTCTCCTACGGATTCACGGCGGAAGG
This sequence comes from uncultured Acetatifactor sp., assembly GCA_964018205.1. Classification (GTDB taxonomy): domain Bacteria; phylum Bacillota; class Clostridia; order Lachnospirales; family Lachnospiraceae; genus Acetatifactor. The sequence continues at coordinate 104,681 of CAXHOW010000004.1, forward strand.
GGAGCTGCTGCCGCCGCCTTACGGGGATGACGAATGGATGATCCGGGAAGCGCTCCGATTCGGTACCCAGCCTATATTGACCCTGACCCCTTTCGGGAACGACGGAAATTTCAACAACCGGCTGATTCATTCAGTGGTGAACAACAGTGAATATGCGGAGCGGCTGATAGAGAGTCTGCTGACTCTCATGGAGGAGAAGGGCTATCAGGGACTGGACATCGACTTCGAATATATTCTGGCGGAGGACAGGGATGCCTTTACCGCCTTCGTATGGAGGGCGGCGAATGCCATGCGCGGGGCAGGGTACCATACCTCCGTAGCGCTGGCACCGAAGACAAGCGCTGATCAGGCAGGTCTTCTGTATGAAGGGAAAGACTACCGTGCACTGGGGGAAGCGGCGGATCATGTGCTGCTGATGACGTATGAATGGGGCTATACCTACGGCCCGCCCATGGCGGTAGCACCCGTCAATCAGGTGCGCCGGGTGGTGGAATATGCGCTGACGGAGATCCCTGCCGCAAAAATCGATCTTGGAATACCCAACTACGGATATGACTGGCCGCTGCCCTTTGAAAAGGGCGTGACAAAGGCTGTCACCATAGGGAATGTGCAGGCGGTGCAGATCGCCGTGGAGCAGGGGGCGGAGATTCAGTTTGACAACTTGGCAGAGAGTCCGTATTTTACTTATACGTCCGGCGGCATCGGCCATGAGGTATGGTTCGAGGATGTGCGGAGCATGAGGGCAAAGTTCAACTTGATAGAGGAATACAGTCTCCGGGGCTGCGGCTACTGGCAGATCATGAAATGGTTCCGTGCAAACTGGCTGCTTCTGCAGAACAGATTCTATATTATGAAGTAACGAGCATGAAGCAGCGATTATCTACCAATGACATCCCAGTCCTTGACGGATTGTGCGTAAAATGATATAGTATGGAATGTTGACGTGAATCATGAAATGAATTGGAGGAAAGGATTAAAATGGACGATGGTGGGCCTACTGCCAGTATAATCATTTATGTAGTGTTGCTTTTGGCGGATATGTTTTTCTACGGCTTTGGAGCGGCTCTCAGCTCTCTGAACGAAAAGGAGATTGGAAGGAGGGCCGATGAGGAGAAGGATAAGAAGGCAATCCGGCTGAAGGCTATCATCGGCAATCCCACAAAATACGAAAATACCGTACAGCTGATCATCTCGCTGATAAACGTGATCATCGGGGCAGTGCATCTTGTCGTGCTGCTCCGGTCGGTGGCGGACGGACTGAAGTTTGTGGCGGAGCGTCAGCTGGGATTCATCAGCATCCCCATGAATGTCATCATGGTGGTCGCTGCGGTGCTGTCTACTTTTCTGCTGTTATACATAACGCTTACGCTGGGAGTGCTTCTGCCGAAGAAGCTTGCGGCGAGGAATCCCGAACGGTGGGCATATGTCTGTGTCCGGCCGGTGTATTGCGTGATGAAGCTTTTTGCGCCTTTCATAGGGCTGGTCAGCGTCACAGCCAACGGTATCCTGAGGATATTCGGCATCAACGGGAATGCGGACGGGGCTGATGTGACGGAGGAGGAGATCATCAGCATGGTCAATGAAGGCCATGAGCAGGGGCTGATCCAGGCCAGCGAGGCAGAGATGATCTCCAATATCTTTGAGTTCGGTGACAAAGAAGTGCAGGACATCATGACCCATAGGAAAAACATCGTGGCCATCGATGCCCAGACCACTCTGCAGGAGGCAATCACCTTCATGCTGGAGGGAAAGAACAGCCGTTATCCCGTCTATGAGGAGAATATAGACCATATCATCGGTATCCTGCATCTGAAGGATGCCCTGCGCTTTCACGCGGGGGACGGCAAGGCGGACTGTCCGCTGAAGGAGCTGGACGGGCTTATGCGTGAGCCCAGCTTCGTTCCCCAGACCAAGAATATCGATGAGCTGTTTCAAGAAATGCAGGCAGAGAAGCTGCAGATGGTGGTAGTGGTGGACGAGTACGGACAGACGGACGGACTGGTGGCCATGGAGGATATCCTTGAAGAAATCGTCGGGAATATTCTGGATGAGTACGACGAAGACAGCGAGCATATCGAGGAGAAGGGAGATGACGAATATGTCATCGAAGGAAAGACCCCTCTGGAGGAGCTGGAGGAACGGTTTAATTTATCCTTTGATGACGAAGAGTTCGAGACGTTGAACGGCTTCCTTATTTCCAGACTGGACAAGATACCGGAGCCGGACGAGGAATTCAACGTGGACTATGGGGGGTATAATTTCAAGATCCTTTCTGTGCAAAACAAAATGATCCAGAGCGTGCTGGTGACGAAGCTGCCGGATGAGCCTGTTCAGGATCCCGCGGACGAGGAAGAAAACCGAAAATAGCAAAAAAGTAAAGGGCAGAAAGATTCACAAGGGATAATTCACAAGGAATAAATATTCATAAAAGGAGAAAGCATATGTCAGGACATTCTAAATTTGCAAACATAAAGCATAAGAAAGAAAAGAACGATGCGGCGAAGGGAAAAATCTTTACCGTCATAGGAAGAGAGATCGCAGTGGCAGTGAAGGAGGGCGGTCCGGATCCCAACAACAACTTCAAGCTTGCTACCGTCATCGCAAAGGCAAAAGCCAACAATATGCCTAATGATACCATTGAAAGGGGCATCAAGAAGGCTGCAGGAGACGTGGGCAACGTAAATTATGAATATGTCACCTACGAGGGCTATGGCCCTAACGGGATCGCAATCATAGTGGACGCGCTGACCGATAATAAGAACCGAACCGCCGCAAACGTAAAGAGCGCCTTTACGAAGGGACAGGGAAATGTGGGCACTCCCGGGTGTGTTTCTTTTATGTTCGATAAAAAGGGACAGATCATCATTGACAAGGAAGAATGCGACATGGAGGCCGACGATTTGATGATGATGGCACTGGATGCCGGAGCGGAGGACTTTAATGAGGAGGAGGACAGCTATGAGGTGCTGACGGATCCTGACAGCTTTGAAGAAGTCCGCAAGGCTCTGGAGGACGGGGGTATTCCCATGATGAGTGCGGAAGTCACCATGATTCCCCAGAATTATGTGGAGCTGAAGGATGAGAATGCGGTCAAGTATCTTCAGAGAACGCTGGACCTGCTGGAAGAGGATGACGATGTTCAGGCAGTGTACCATAACTGGGACGAGTGATATGCCGGAGCGCTTTCGGGGAGAATAACCGATACAAGTCAGCACTGCGGATAGGTGCGCTGCTGACCAGGGCAGGACTGCTGACAAGGGCATGAGAATGCCGGAATGAGGAGACAAAAAGCATGGACAAGTTGGCAATCGTGGTTCCCTGCTATAACGAGGAAGAGGTGCTGAAGCTTGCCTCCGAGGCTCTGCGCAGGGTTCTGGAGGATTTGGTCAGGAAAGAGAAAATCTCTGCGGACAGCTTTATCATGTTTGTAAACGACGGAAGCAGAGACCGTACGTGGGAATTGATCGAGGAAGAGCATACCGCCCATCCTGCACAGGTATGCGGCGTGAAGCTGGCGGGAAACGTAGGGCATCAGTTTGCGTTGACCGCCGGACTTCTGACTGCCAGAGACATGAGCGACATTGTTGTATCCATCGATGCGGATCTGCAGGATGACGTGGATGTAATTGAGGAGATGGTGGACAAGTTCCATGAGGGCAGCGATATCGTATACGGGGTCAGGAAGGAACGCAAGACAGACACTTTCTTCAAGCGGACTTCCGCGCAGGCGTTCTATAAGCTTATGGGACTCATGGGTGTGAAGACTGTCTACAATCATGCGGATTTCCGCCTGATGTCCAAGCGTGCGGTGGAGGAATTTTCGAAATACAAAGAGACAAACCTGTTCCTGCGGGGCATGATGCCCTTGATCGGCTATAAGACGGACTGTGTGTATTATGACCGCAAGGAGAGAGCCGCCGGCGAGTCGAAATATCCATTGAAAAAGATGCTGGCGCTTGCGTTCAACGGAATATCTTCCTTCAGCGTGAAACCCATCAGCCTGATCTTAGGCATGGGGATGCTCATTATCTTTGTATCCTTGCTTGCGTTGGTTTATGCCCTGATTTCTTATTTTACCGGCCATGTGGTCCCCGGGTGGACATCATTGATCTTGTCCATATGGTTTCTGGGAGGGTTACAGCTCCTTGCCATCGGCATGGTAGGACAGTATATCGGAAAGATCTATATCGAAGTCAAACATAGGCCCCGCTATAATATTGAAAAAGTGCTTGCCGCCGAAGAAACCGGAGATAAAGAAAACCAGAAAGGCTTTAAATGAGTTGGAAAAAAGGTGCGTATAGTTATCTGATATGGTTTGTATATACGGTTGTGACAGGCTGTACGCTGTCAGTGATTGCAGGCGTGTTTTGCGGCAGGACAGGGATTACGGCATATTGGGGAATATTGTTTGCGGCAATATTCTTTTTAGCGGCTGGAAATGTGGTATTTCTTATAAGACGGTGGATGCGGAAATGGGTTTCCTTTGCCGAAAAAAACAGAGTGCTGCTTCAGGTGCTGGAGGCGGCTTTGGCGGTTGCGCTTTTAGGGGCGGGTCTGGCTCTCAGGATAGGGGGAATTGACGGCGCTCTACAGCCGTCGGTTTATTTTGAAGCCGCCAAGGTGGCAGAGGGACAAGGGATTCCTCAGTCTGCACATGGGGCAGCCTATTATTATGTATGGATGCTCCATGCCGTATTTGTGCTGCTCGGTAATCATTTTCAGGCAGGAATCTGGCTTCAGATCGTCCTGCAGCTTATAGCTTTCGTGATGCTGTTTTTTGTGGTCAGAAGGCTGGGGGGACCGTTTGCCGCCCTGACAGTGCTGGGATTTAGTACCTGCGGCTCCTATATGGCAGGAAAAGCGCTGTCGCTGTCTCCGGATGCTTTTACAGCTTGTATTTTCATTGCGTTTTCCGCCCTTATCATGACAAGAAACAGAGGACGGCTGAGACCGGAACTGTTTTTTCTGGCAGGAATTCCCATAGCTTTCTGCTGCTACCTTGACATCATAGGGATACTGGTGCTTTTTTTGGCTGTCACCGCTGCTTTTGCAGTCCGCAGAGAACCTTCGGGCTTCAGACAGAAAGCGGTCGTGGCCTTTTGCTGTCTGGCAGGTACTGTTCTTGCTTTTTTCATAATTATCTGTATAGACGCGTTTATAAGCGGAAAGACGCCTGAAGGTGTGCTGCAGGCCTGGTGGCATTTGTACCGTCCGGAGGGGTTTCGGCTTCCTGCTTTCATGGATCTTGCCGATATCGGAGGGGAGAGCCTGATACTGGCGGGGCTGATGACGCTCGGGGTTTTCAGTTTCTGGCTGGATAAAAAAGAGGAGCGCATGACTGTCTGCGTGCTGGGGATTACAGGTGTGGCAGCAGCAGGATGCTTTGGAATATTCACAGAGGAGATGCCGGGTTTTTCATGTTTGTATATATTGCTTGCCGTGCTTGCCGGTATAGGTGTCGGACAGTGCTTTACAGTGCAGAAGGGTGGGGAGGAAAGCTTTGGAGAAGCGTATGGGGAGACAGGTGAAGCGTTCCCGGTGAAAGTATCCATGGAGGACGAGCCGGTACAAAGCATCAGAGAGGAGGCCGTGAAGGATAAGACGTTTCGAATGTCTTTGACGGAAAAGGAAGCTGTGCCGGATGCGGCAGATGAAAATAGGCCAGAAGCTGTTTCGGAGGAGAGGGGACTTCTGGCAGGAGGGGAAAGCATGGCACAGCAGGAGGATATGTCCGGAAAGCAGGCCGAGACGATAGGCAGGGAGCCGGTGCGTTACATAGAGAATCCGCTGCCGCTGCCCAAAAAGCATGAGAAGCGTATCATGGATTACCCTTCCAGACCTAGTGTAGAGAAAGACGATTTTGACTATCAGGTCTCGGATGAAGACGATTTTGATATCTAGAGCTTTCATACATTGCGGATGAAACAGGCTGCAATGTATTTTTTTGTCCGAAATGGAGATGCTGATACAGAAAAAAAGCATAAAAAGCATTTCGCAGCCTGATAGAAGGGGTGCCAAAAGGGTAAACGGCACCTGAAAGACGGCCGAGCTTTAGATGGGAGAATAATATGGCACAGCAGAATGAAGAAAAGAAATCGGACATGGAGAAGGAACAGCACAAGGACGAAAGGATCAAAGAGACAGGGCAGGCTACTCTGGACGAGAACGGTAAGCTGGAAAACATACATCTGATCTCCATTATCGGGGAGATCGAGGGACATGACAATCTGTCAAACAATTCCAAGACTACCAAATATGAGCATATACTGCCAAGTCTGGCGGCAATCGAGGACAGCAAGGACATCAAGGGTGTACTGGTGCTCCTGAATACCATGGGCGGGGATGTAGAGGCAGGTCTGGCCATAGCAGAGATGCTTGCGTCCCTGAGCAAGCCCACCGTATCACTGGTACTGGGAGGCAGCCATTCCATCGGAGTGCCTATAGCAGTGAGCACGGACTATTCCTACATCGTGCCTACGGGAACCATGGTCATACATCCGGTCCGTATGAACGGCATGGTGATCGGGGTACGGCAGACATTTGATTATTTTAAGCTAATACAAGATAGGATCACCGGATTTGTGTGCAGCCACTGCAAGATCGACAAGAGCAGGCTGGAGGAGATGATGATGGAGACCGGTGTGCTGACAAAGGATGTGGGTACCATATTGGTGGGGGAGGAAGCTGTGAAGCAGGGCATCATTGATGAGGTGGGCGGCATAGACAAGGCCATAGCCAGGCTCCATGACATGATCAGGGAGAATACCGCCGGAACCGGCGAAGTCATGTGTTAAATGGCAGCGTTAAATGGCAATCTGTTCATTTAAAAATAATATTGGTGACAAGTGAGGGTAAAGGTGTTATAATTGTGAAATCGCCGGTATGTTTTAGAATTATATGAAGTGAGGTTATATGTGATGGCGGCTTCCAACACAAGAAAAACATCAGATGGAAGGAAAACATCAGCTGGGAAGAAAGGAACTGTCAGAAGCAGTGGCACAGCGAAATCAAGAACGCCCTCTCGGAGCAAAAAGGCGGATGCTGCCCGGGCGGCACAGGACGGAGCCCTATTTCATGAAATAGGGCTGATTGTGCTGTTTGCCGCCATGGTGCTTTTGTTTTTCTGCAATTTCGGATTGATCGGGCCCGGAGGGGATGCTGTCAGCGGATTTCTGTTCGGCTTGTTCGGCCTGACCGCCTATGTGCTGCCTATACTGCTTTTCCTTGGAGCGGCCTTTTGGTTTGCCAATGAGGGCAATCCCAACGTGGTGAGAAAGCTGGTGGCCGGCACCGTGCTTTTTTTTATGATAGGTATTGTCTGCGATCTGCTCCACGGCAGCGAGGGGATGGCCGAGTACAGCGCAGTGATTCTCTACGAAGACTGTCAGACCAATAAGGCAGGAGGAGGGATACTGGCAGGGAGCCTCAGCTTCTTTTTTCAGCATTATCTAGGGGTTATCGGGACGGTGCTGGTGGTGTTCCTCTGCTGCGTGGTCTGCCTGATACTGCTTACAGAGAAGTCTCTGATCAGCAGCATGAAAAAGGGCGGCAGCCGTATGCGGGAGCTCTCCAGAGAGGACGCAAAGAGGCGGCGGGAGCTCTCCAGGATCCGGCAGGAGGAGCAGGAGCAGCGCCGGGCCCAGAAGGCGGAGGAGCATGCAAGGAGAGAGGAAGAGCGCCGACTGAGGGCGGAGGAGAAGGAGAACGAAAAGATCCTGCGGATGGAGAGAAAGGTTTCGGGGGTCATGCTGGACACGACCCTATCCAGACCGGAAGAGAGCTCCAGACGTGACGATATACATGAGATCACATTATCCGGGGAGGCATATATGGAGCCTCCGGTGCAGACCGAAGATTATGAGACCGGCCCTTATGGAGCCGATGGCTATGAGGCAGGGAATTATGAGGCTGAAGGCTATGAGCCGGAAATATATGCGGCGCAGACGGATGAACCGGTGGAAACGCTGCCCGAAGAGCTTCCGCCCATTGATTTTGACAGAATACGGGTCAGGGGCATGTATCGTGTAAGCCCGGAAGAGGCGAAAGGGGATTCTTATAGAAGCAGCCGGGAAGGCGGCGATATGCATGAGCTGAGTGCCCCGGAGCCGGAGGAGGATACTGAGCCAGCTATAGGGATACATACGGAACAAGATCATTCCGCAGAACAAAACCATTCCGTGGAAGAAAATTATTCTGAAGAAAATCGTTCCATGGAAGAAAACCATTCCATAGAAGAAAGTCGTTCTACAAAACAAGATTATTCCATAGGAAATAATTATTCTGTGGAAGATACCAAGAAAAACGTACATGAAGATATGCATGAAAGCATAAGGGAAGATTCAGCAGGCGGCATGGCAGAAGGGCGAGTATCTCCCGAAAGACAGCGTCCTCTGGCGAAGCTGCCGGAAAAGCCGGAGGGTGCAAGGACGGAGCCGGGGATTCAGACCGCTTCGGCCGATACCGTGAAAAAGGAGTCGAAACCCTACGCATTCCCGCCTATCTCGCTGCTGCAGAAGGGAACGGGGGCCACAGGGGATTCGGAGAGGGAGCTGAAGGAGACGGCTGTTCGGCTCCAGCAGACACTGGCAACCTTCGGGGTACGAGTGACTATCACAGATATCAGTCAGGGCCCCAGCATCACCCGTTATGAGCTGCAGCCGGAGCAGGGCGTGAAGGTCTCAAAGATCGTGGGTCTGTCGGATGACATCAAACTGAATCTTGCGGCTACGGATATCCGTATCGAGGCCCCTATTCCCGGAAAAGCAGCGGTGGGCATCGAGGTTCCCAATAAGGAAAGCATCCCCGTGGTGCTGCGGGATCTGCTGGAGGCGAAGGAATTCAGGGATTTCCCCTCCAGAATAGCATTTGCGGTAGGCAAGGACATTGCCGGCAAGGTGGTGGTATCAGACATTGCCAGGATGCCCCATATGCTGATCGCCGGTGCCACGGGATCCGGTAAATCGGTATGTATCAATACACTGATCATGAGCATCTTATACAAGGCACATCCTGATGAAGTAAAGCTGATCATGGTGGATCCCAAGGTGGTGGAGCTGAGTATCTACAACGGGATCCCTCATCTGCTGATTCCGGTGGTGACGGATCCCAAGAAGGCTTCCGCTGCCCTTCACTGGGGCGTGGCGGAGATGGAGGACAGGTATAGGAAATTTGCGGATTTCAATGTAAGAGATCTGGCCGGTTATAATAAGAAGGTAACGGCCATGCAGGAAAAGGGCGATGAAAACGCGCCTAAGAAGCTGCCTCAGATCGTCATCATCGTGGACGAGCTTGCGGATCTGATGATGGTATGCCCCGGGGAGGTGGAGGAGTCCATCTGCCGTCTGGCCCAGCTGGCCAGAGCCTGCGGCATTCATCTGATCATTGCAACCCAGCGTCCCAGCGTGGATGTCATCACAGGACTGATCAAGGCGAATATGCCCAGCCGGGCGGCATTCGCCGTATCCAGCGGCGTGGATTCCCGTACGATCCTGGACATGGTGGGAGCGGAGAAGCTGCTGGGAAAGGGAGATATGCTCTTTTATCCTCAGGGGTATCCGAAGCCTGCCCGGATTCAGGGGGCGTTCGTATCGGACGGAGAGGTCTCAGATGTAGTTGACTTTTTGAAGAATCAGGCTCTGGGCAATACTTATGCCGAGGATATAGAAGAGAAAATCAAGAATATCGGAAGCACCGGCGGAGGAGGCGGGGAATCCTCCGGCGGAAGCGATGTGGATGAATTGTTCGAGAAAGCAGGCCGGCTTATCATAGACAAGGACAAGGCCTCCATCGGTATGCTGCAGAGGGCGCTGCAGATCGGCTTCAACAGGGCGGCGAGGATCATGGACCAGCTGTGCCGATACGGCGTGGTGGGCGAAGAGGAAGGCACCAAGCCCAGAAAGATTTTGATGAGCCCCGAGGAATTTGAGGAGCTGCTGGAGGAGGTTATCTAAAGAGTTTTTGTCTCCCGGAGCGGATCCGTATAAGAGGCAGGAAGCTGCTGACCCGGTTTTAAGGCTGCAATGAAAAATGAACAATGTCCGCGGAAGCGGATAAGGAGGTAAGCCATGAAAACAGATATTGAGATCGCACAGGAGGCCATGATGGAGCCCATAGCAGGAATTGCGGTAAAGAACGGCATTCCCGAGGAAGCGCTGGAGCTCTACGGGAAGTACAAGGCAAAGCTTTCCGAGGAGTTTCTGGACAGTATCAAGGACAGGCCGAACGGAAAGCTGATTCTTGTCACAGCTATCAACCCTACGCCTGCCGGAGAGGGCAAGACCACTACCAGCATCGGGCTGGGCCAGGCCTTGGGAAGGCTCGGCAAAAAGGCTATGATCGCGTTGAGAGAGCCTTCTCTGGGGCCTTGCTTCGGTATAAAGGGAGGCGCGGCTGGGGGCGGTTATTCTCAGGTGGTGCCCATGGAGGAGCTGAATCTGCATTTCACAGGGGATTTTCATGCCATTACCGCCGCAAATAACCTGCTTGCGGCGCTGTTGGACAACCATATCCAGCAGGGGAACGAGCTGCAGATCGACACCAGACAGATAGTCTGGAAACGCTGCATGGACATGAACGACAGGGCCCTGCGCAATATCGTGGTAGGCCTCGGGAGCAAGGCAGACGGGTTTGTCAGGGAGGATCATTTCGTCATCACGGTGGCAAGCGAGATCATGGCGATCCTCTGTCTGGCGGAGGATATGAAGGATCTGAAGGAACGTCTGGGCAGGATCATCGTTGCGTATAATTACGCAGGGGAGCCGGTGACGGCAGGGGAGCTGCAGGCAGTGGGCGCAATGGCGGCGCTGCTCAAGGATGCCATAAAGCCGAACCTGATCCAGACGCTGGAGCATACTCCTGCCCTTGTGCACGGAGGCCCGTTTGCCAATATCGCTCATGGCTGTAATTCGGTGAGGGCCACCAGAGCGGCGCTTAAGATGGCGGATTACTGCATCACAGAGGCAGGATTCGGCGCGGATCTGGGGGCGGAGAAATTCTTTGACATCAAGTGCCGCATGGCTGGCCTTGTGCCGGATGCGGTAGTTCTGGTTGCAACAGTCAGGGCTCTGAAATATAATGGCGGTATAGCCAAGGCCGATCTGGGAACCGAAAATCTGGATGCGCTGGCGAAGGGCATCGTAAATCTGGAGAAGCATATTGAGAATATACAGAAATACGGGGTTCCTGTGGTTGTGACGCTGAATTCCTTTGTTACGGACACAGAGGCAGAGATTGCGTTTGTAAAGGAATTTTGTGAGAAGAGAGACTGTGAGTTTGCGCTGTCGCAGGTATGGGCAGAAGGCGGTGCAGGAGGTATTGCTCTGGCCGAGAAGGTTCTGGAGACTCTGGAGACAGGGGAGAGCGGATTCCGCCTGCTGTATGAGGATTCTGCTTCACTGGAGGATAAGATAGTGACAGTGGCCAAGGAGATTTACGGTGCGGGCAGCGTCAGCTTTTCGCCTGCGGCCAGAAGACAGCTGCAGAAGCTGGCAGAGCTGGGATTTGGGCATATGCCTGTCTGCATGGCAAAGAATCAGTATTCCCTTTCCGATGATCCGAAACGTCTGGGACGGCCGGAGGGCTTTGAGCTGACTGTCAGGGAGCTGTATGTATCCGCAGGCGCAGGGTTTGTGGTAGCGCTGACCGGAGATGTAGTAACGATGCCGGGACTGTCTAAAAAACCGGCGGCTTACAGTATTGACGTGGATGAAAGCGGAGCGATTACCGGTTTGTTCTAGATCGAGGTGAAACGGGTATGAAATGTCCCAATTGTGGAGAGGAAATGGCCGAGGGAAAGCTTTATTGCGAGCATTGCGGTGAAGACATCCATATCGTGCCTGATTTTGAGCCTGAGCTGGAGCGCAGCATAGAGCTGACCATGAACGGGATTCTTGAGGAGCTGCATCAGGAATCCGGGGAAGAGCCCCGCAGAGAAGAAGCACATGAGGATTTTAATGATAAGCCATGCGGCGAATCCTGCTGCGAGCAGGAACATATAGACAACAATCACAGACCCCGCAGGAAAAAAAGGTATTATCTGCTGATGCTTCTGCTTGTGTTTGCCGTTCTGACACTTCTGGCGGCAGGAATGGGGGCATGGGCTGCGTATAATTATAATTCAGAAGAGCAGCTGGTCAAAAGGGCGGTGCAATATGTGGAGGCGGGGAAATACGATAAAGCGGTAGCGTGTTACAGCCGTGCCCTTGAGCTGGACAGCGATAATATTCAGCTGACCTTTGATCTGGCTGAAGTCTATCTGATTAAAAATAATAAAGTAGAGTATGAGTACCTTCTGCGGGATATCATCAAGAACAAGAAAGCTACCATCGAACAGCTGGACAGCGCGTACAGCAAGCTGATCGCCATATACCGCTCAAGGGGAGATTATCAGACCATCAACGATCTGCTGCTTTCCTGTGAGAATGAGACCCTGCTGTCCGATTATCAGAGCTACATCGCAAGGGAACCGGAGTTCAGCGTCAATGAGGGGTACTACACCAGCATCCAGCCCTTGCGGCTTACTGTGATCGGCACCGGAAAAATATATTATACTCTGGACGGAAGCCAGCCTACGGAAGCCAGCACCGAGTATACGGCACCGATTATCATGGATAACGGAGATTATGTCATCAGCGCGTATTTCGTGAATGACAGAGGTGTCTCCAGCGGTGTTGTTACAAAGGAGTACCATATCGAGAACGATGAGCTGGCTCCGCCGGAAATCAATGCTATCAGCGGATTATATTCATTTCCTCTTGCCATCGAGGTCTTGGATGATGAGGGTGATGTATATTATACCATGGACGGCAGCGACCCTACATATACTTCTGCTGTTTATTCAGGACCGATTCCCATGCCGCTGGGCAAATCTACATTTAAATTTGCCAGAGTGGTGGACGGCGTGACCGGAAAAATCACGGAGAGAAATTATGAACTTGTGATGGAGACTGATCTTACGCCGGCTCTGGCGGTGGACTCGGTGGTGGAATATGTCCTGTCCACCGGCAAGATCATCGATCTGGCGGGGCATTATGACGAATCGGAAAATAAATATCAATATATGTACCAGTATGTGACCAGCTTCAATGAGTCAGGATATTTTTATGTGGTGGCAGAGGTTTTATGGTCAACTGATGGGAGCACAGTCAGAACCGGGAGCAATTATGCAGTGAATGCCTACACAAAAGAGCTGTTCAAGCTTCAGGAGGATAGGTACGGCAATGCCTTTCTGGTGGAGATAGAGAAAAAAGAGCTGCCGGATACGCCGCAGGAGGAAGGGGAGGAGTAGGCTTTCCTTCCAAGACAGCTGTCACAAAACGGTCGGCATATAAATGATCAAGAATAATATATAAGGATTTAATCAGATTCCCTGAGCGGGAGAAGCGGAGAGGTGGATTATGTACAGAATCGTAAAGAAAAGTGAGCTTACCACGAATATTTATCTTATGGATGTGGAGGCGGCAAGGGTTGCGAAAGCATGCCGGCCCGGCCAGTTCGTCATTGTGCGTATGGATGAAGAGGGGGAGAGGATACCTCTGACCATCTGTGACTATGACAGGGAGAAGGGGCTGGTCACTATCGTGTTTCAGTGTGTCGGTGCCGCCACCCAGATGATGGCAGGGCTTGAGGAAGGGGACTCCTTCCATGATTTCGTGGGTCCTCTGGGATGTCCCTCCGAGCTGGTTAACGAATCACCGGAAGAGCTTAAAAAGAAGAGGATCCTGTTCGTGGCAGGAGGCGTAGGCACCGCGCCCGTGTATCCTCAGGTAAAATGGCTCCATGAGAGAGGCGTGGGAGCGGATGTGATCGTGGGAAGCAAGACGAAGAATCTGCTGATCCTGGAAAAAGAAATGGAGGCAGTGGCAGGAAATCTCTATATCACTACCGATGACGGCTCTTATGGCAGGAGCGGTATGGTGACCCAGACCATCAAGGATCTGGTGGCGGAGGGAAAGCAGTATGATGTGTGTATTGCCATAGGGCCTATGATCATGATGAAGTTTGTCTGCCTGCTGACCAAGGAGCTGGGGATTCCCACTGTAGTGAGCCTGAATCCTATTATGGTGGACGGCACCGGTATGTGCGGCGCATGCCGGGTGACCGTGGACGGCAAGGTAAAGTTTGCCTGCGTGGACGGGCCGGAATTTGACGGGCATAAGGTGAATTTCGATGAGGCCATGAGGCGGCAGCTGATCTATAAGACCGAAGAGGGCAGGGCTATGCTGCGTCTGCAGGAGGGAGACACCCACCATGGCGGATGCGGAAACTGTGGAAGCTGAGTCCGGCCATAAAATACAGCAATCGGAAATACGTATAAGGATTTACGCCAAGAAGAGTATGGAGGATAGAAAATGGACGTGTTGAAGAAGATTCCGGTTAGAGAGCAGGATGCAAAAGAGCGTGCTGCCAATTTCGATGAAGTATGTCTGGGTTATGATCAGGAGGAGGCTCAGGCTGAGGCTGTCAGATGCATCGGCTGTAAGAATGCCCAGTGCGTCAAGGGCTGTCCTGTGGCGATCAATATTCCCGGTTTTATAGAGAAGGTAAAGGAGGGGGATTTAGAGGCGGCATACCAGATCATCAGTGAGGCCAGCGCGCTTCCTGCCGTCTGCGGCCGTGTATGCCCTCAGGAAAGCCAGTGTGAGGGAAAGTGTATCAGAGGCATCAAGGGTGACCCGATCTCCATCGGCAAGCTGGAGCGTTTCGTGGCAGACTGGGCAAGGGAAAAGGGCATCAAGCCTATGGGGGCTGTGGAAAAAAAGGGAAAGAAGGTTGCGGTGATCGGTTCCGGTCCCGCAGGCCTGACTTGTGCCGGGGATCTGGCAAAAATGGGATATGACGTGACTATCTTTGAGGCGCTCCATGAACCCGGAGGAGTGCTGGTATACGGGATCCCGGAGTTCCGTCTGCCCAAGAAGGACGTTGTGGCAGAGGAAATCGAGAATGTGAAGGGTCTGGGCGTGAAGATAGAGACAAATGTGGTGGTGGGCAAGTCCGTCACCATTGACGAGCTGATTCAGGAGGAAGGATTCGAAGCCGTATTCATCGGTTCCGGTGCGGGTCTGCCTAAGTTCATGGGTATCCCGGGAGAAAATTCCAACGGTGTCTTTTCCGCTAATGAGTATCTGACCAGAAGCAACCTGATGAAGGCTTTTGACGAAAATTCCAACACTCCTATCATGCACAGCAGGAAGGTTGCTGTGGTAGGCGGCGGAAACGTAGCCATGGATGCCGCAAGGACGGCGCTTCGTCTGGGTGCGGAGGTGCATATCGTCTACCGCCGCAGCGAGGAGGAGCTCCCCGCCAGAGTGGAGGAGGTGCACCATGCTAAGGAGGAGGGCATTATCTTTGACCTTCTGACCAATCCCACGGAGATACTTGCGGACGAGAAGGGCTGGGTGACCGGCATGAAATGTATCCGGATGGAGCTGGGAGAGCCGGATGCTTCCGGGCGCAGGCGTCCGGTGGAGGTTCCCGGCTCGGAGTTCACTATGGAGCTGGATACCGTGATCATGTCTCTGGGCACATCTCCTAATCCTCTGATCTCTTCCACCACGGAAGGGCTGGAGACCAACAAGTGGAAATGCATCGTGGCCGAGGAAGAGAACGGCCAGACCAGCAAGGAAGGCGTCTATGCCGGAGGCGATGCTGTTACCGGCGCTGCCACCGTTATTCTGGCCATGGGAGCAGGGAAGGCGGCAGCGAAAGGAATAGACGAATACCTGAGCAGAAAGTAACTCCTGCGACCTTGGCCTGCCATGGGAGCAGGGAAGGCGGCAGTAAAAAAGGACAACGGAGAAAGGACAGCTGGGGGATAGGACATATCTGTAAGAGAGGAGGCATGATTATGGTAAGGCATATAGTTTTATGGAATTTTGTGGAAGGTCTTTCTGATGCTGAGAGGGCAAAGGCAGGAGAAAAGATGAAAGCCCTGCTTGAACCCATAAAAGAGCTTGTACCCGGGGCTTTAGAGATTCAGGTGGTGAAGAATGATCTTGCATCCAGCAATCGTGACATTGCTTTGATTTCTTCTTTTGAGACGGAGGAGGCGCTGGCGGTCTATCAGAATCATCCCGCCCATGTGGAGGCAGGGAAATATGTATGGAGCGTCACCTGCAACAGGGCCTGCATGGATTATCATTCATAAGGCCATAGGACGGACTGCCGGATCGGCTTTTGTCAAAGCGCGAAAATGGATTTCAAGCATACGGTTAGATAATTCCAAAGAGAAAAGAGGATGGAAATTATGCCTTGGTGCCCGAAGTGCAGAAGCGAGTATAAGGATGGTTTTACGGTTTGCGCCGACTGCGGAAGCAAGCTTGTGAGCAGGGAGCAGCTTAAGGAGCTGGATTCCGATATTGCTGACGGGGTCTATTCCGGCGGATATGTGTACCGGGACAGCGCAGAGAGGGCAAGCGAAAATAAGTCGTCCGCATGGATGCTTCTGATTGTCGGGAGCCTTGGTATAATATTCATCATACTGAGCATTCTGGACGTGATCCCGCTGAAGTTCAGCAACGTATATCTTACCTATGGGGTAATGGCTGCTGTATTCATACTTTTCTGGGTGGCGGGAATCATATCCCTGAAGAATGCCAGACTGTTTACCAAGAAGGCGGAGTCGGAGAATTCTCTCCGCAATACTATGCTGGAATGGTGCAGGGAAAACCTTCATGCCGAGGAGCTGGACAAGGAGATCCGCACGGAGGGCAATCTGCCGGAGGCGGAAGAAATCTGGTATTTCAGGCGGTTTGAATGTATTAAGGTCAAGCTGAACTATCAGTTCGTGAATCTGGATCAGAACTTTTTGGACAGATTCATAGATGACTGCGTTTTCGAGACCGTTTATGGCGCAGAAGACAAGAGGGAGCAGGAGCCATAGCAGGGGACCAGGTCAGCGGTATCCCGATATTATAGCGGGAAGATTGGAGCGAAGGTGAAGATTACCATTGCTTGTGTAGGAAAGATAAAGGAAGCATTTTACCGGGATGCAATCGCGGAATACGAAAAGCGGCTGGGCAGATACTGCCGGCTTGAGATTCTGGAGGTGGCGGATGAAAAGACACCGGAAGATGCAGGCGCGCTTATGCAGGAACAGATAAAGGAAAAAGAGGGAAGGCGGCTTCTGGAAAAAATCCGGGAGGACGCCTTTGTCTGTACGCTTGAAATTCAGGGGAAGCGCCTTTCCTCTGAAGAATTTGCGGGATGGGTGGAAAAGTCAGGCATAAAAGGGGACAGCCATATCGTATTTGTCATAGGCGGGTCTCTCGGGCTGCATGCTGATGTGCGGAAACGGGCTGACATGGCGCTGAGCTTTTCTGATATGACCTTCCCCCATCAGCTTATGCGAGTCATCCTTCTGGAGCAGATATATAGGGCGTTTCGCATCATCCATCATCAGCCCTATCACAAGTAAAGCGGAAAACAGAGTTAATAAAGTACAAAAAGGAGCAGTGACAGAAATGCCTTTTAAGTTTGAATATGGGTTTTATGAATTATTTTTGATATTCCTATTCTGGGGAATTGCCGGATGGATAGTAGAATGGATTGATATGCGGATTGAAGCGGGAGAATTTCAGAACAGAGGTTTTTTACATATGCCGCTCTGCCCTATATACGGTGTGGGGATGGCGTTCGGATCCGTGGCTTTAAGCAATGTAAAAAACGCTTATCTGATATTATTTGTCTTTGGTGTGGTTTTCTGTTCTGTGGTTGAATATATTGTAGGCGGAATTCTTGAAAAGCTGTTTCACTCCAAATGGTGGGACTATTCACATATGCGTTATAATATCAAGGGAAGAGTATGCTTGAGAAATGCGATTTTGTTCGGATTTGGCGCTATTATTGTATTCAGCTTTGTGGAACCTATGGTGGAGAAAGCAATTACCTGGATTCCGATGAACGTAAGGGCTGAGATAACTGTGATATTTGGAATTGCCTTGGCTGTTGATATAGTAGCTTCTACAAGAAGAGCATGGACGTACCGGAAAAACCAGAAAGGCGACGAACCACAGCTGCTTTATAAAGCACACAGGTAACAGACGGGATTATAGAAAGCGCTTTTGGTGAGAGAAGCAAAGTAATGAGGATACCCGCCTGAACCGGTCCAAGTCGGCCAGAGTGGAGTTCCTCACCGTCACGCGGTATATTGAACGATATCTCAGGCCCGGCGCAAGGATACTGGATCTGGGCGCCGGGGCGGCAAGCTGTTTTTTGCATTCATATCCCATGATATGGTGATTCTGACGGAGTTTTCCTATCGCCCCGATTTTTTCCTGAAGGGGGAGTATGATAAAGAAAGCTTCCGGCTGGAGGATTTTCCTTTTGTATTCCAAACAGTTGATGACTGTAGAAATATCTTAAAAGCAGGCGGCATAAAAGTCCTCCATGAAGTAGCCGCCGACGGGGCCAGTGAGCTGCTGGAGGATAAAATCAATGCCATGGATGAAGAAAGCTACGCCCAATATCTGCGCTACCACTTTTATATCTGTGAAAAGCCGGAATTCTTAGGCATGACAAACCACCTGCTTTTTGTAGGAGAGAAGTAACTACTCAGCCGCAGACATTCCTTCCAGCTTCTGCCTTTTATATTCCGCGAACCGTCCCTCCTCCAGCGCTGCCCTGATTTCCTCCATCATGGTATTGTAGAAATACAGGTTGTGGAGAACACAGAGCCGCATGCCGAGCATTTCCTTCGCCTTCAGCAGATGGCGGATATAGGCTCTGGAATATCTGGCACAGGCAGGACAGCCACAGCCTTCTTCTATGGGGCGGGAGTCCAGCTCATACTTTGCGTTAAACAGGTTTATTTTTCCGTGATTGGTATATAGATGCCCGTGACGGCCGTTTCTGGTGGGATATACGCAGTCAAAGAAATCTATGCCACGTTCCACACCCTCCAGAATATTGGCAGGAGTGCCTACGCCCATCAGGTAGGTGGGCTTGTCCTTTGGCAGGAAGGGCACCACCTCATCCAGTATGTGATACATTTCCTCATGGGTCTCCCCCACAGCCAGCCCGCCAACGGCATAGCCGTCCAGCTCCATCTCGGAAATCCGTTTGGCGTGCTGGATCCTTATGTCAGGATAGACTGCTCCCTGATTGATGCCGAAAAGAAGCTGACGGGGATTGATGGTATCCTCCAGCCCGTTTAATCTGTCCATTTCCTTTTTGCAGCGTTCAAGCCATCTGGCGGTACGGTCGACAGAGGCCTGCACATAGCCCCGGTCTGCCTTGCTGGGGGCGCACTCGTCGAAGGCCATAGCGATAGTGGATGCCAGATTGGACTGGATCTGCATGCTTTCCTCTGGCCCCATAAAAATCTTACGCCCGTCTACATGGGAGTTGAAATAGACTCCTTCTTCCTTGATCTTACGAAGCCCTGCAAGAGAAAACACCTGAAAGCCGCCGGAATCAGTGAGAATCGGCTTGTCCCACGACATGAATCTGTGGAGGCCTCCCAGCTGCTTTACTATTTTGTCCCCGGGCCGCACATGGAGATGATAGGTGTTGGAAAGCTCTACCTGCGTCTTGATCTGATCCAGATCGGAGGTGGCGACGGCACCCTTGATGGCAGCGGCGGTTCCCACGTTCATGAATACGGGAGTCTGGATGGTTCCGTGGACGGTTTCAAGCTCCGCCCGCTTCGCGCGTCCCTCCTGCTTTAATATACGATACATTGATGGATTTCCTCCTTTTGGCCGGAAATTTCCTTCTATCCGGCAGTCTGTCAGTATCCGTAAAGGATAATAGAAGTATTATACCTTATTCATGGTGGTTTGTAAATCTTGGCGTACAGCAATATATTTGTGTTTTGTGCGGTAGATTTGTGCAGTTTGCCGGTCCTGCGTCTATCATGCAGCGAAGAGTTTATCCCGGTTCTCTATTTATAGCTCTTGCGTCTGCCGGTTTCCACGACTCTGCAGAAATATTTATGGGAAATATTTCTTGCAGTTGTGCCCATATCTGTTAAAATAGAGAGGTATGGCTTGGACATCATTGTCTGCAGAAATGAGGCAAGGAGATGAAGGAAATGAAAAAATATGATATGCTGAAGGACTCTCCGGGGAAATCGCTGTTTTTCTTTGCCCTTCCCATGATACTGGGGAATCTTTTCCAGCAGTTCTACAATATGGCGGATTCCATGATCGTAGGGCAATGTGTGGGGGAAGATGCGCTTGCTGCGGTGGGGGCATCCTATTCCCTTACCACGGTATTCATAATGATAGCCATAGGCGGCGGAATCGGCGCGTCAGTGATCACTTCCCAGTATCTCGGCGCAAGAGAGTACGGCAGGATGAGGGTTTCGGTGTATACGGCGCTTATCAGCTTCGCGGCGGTGAGCGTAGCGCTTGGCGTGTTCGGTTTTATCATGGGCGGTCGGATACTCGTGGCGCTGCATACGCCCGATAACATATTGGAGGATGCGGTGCTGTATCTCAGGATCTATTTCGTGGGACTGCCGTTCCTGTTTATGTACAATGTATTATCCTCAGTGTTCAATGCCCTGGGAAACTCTAAGACACCACTGTATCTGCTTATCTTTTCTTCCCTATTGAACATCCTTCTGGATCTGTTCATGGTGCTGGCGCTGCATATGGGGGTGGCAGGAGTGGCGGTGGCCACCGTGCTGGCCCAAGGGCTGTCGGCGGTAATCTCTTTCCTGCTGCTGATGAGGACTCTGCGGCGCTTTGCGGATGTACCGGAAAGAGAGGCTCTGGGAGGGGAGCTGCCTAGAGAGCATACGGAAGGAAAGAGCATTGTCGGAGAGTATACAGAAGGAAATGGCATTGTCGGAAAGTATGCAGAAGGAAATGGCATTGTCGGAGAGTATACAGAAGGAAATGGCACTGTCGATAAGTATACAGAAGAAAAGAATATTGTCGGTGAGCATCCGGCAGGGAGCGGTATCTACAGTGGGAGGATGCTTGGGCGCATGATAAAGATCGCCATTCCATCCATGCTGCAGCAGTCCATTGTCTCCATAGGGATGCTTCTGGTACAGTCGGTAGTGAACGGATTCGGGTCCTCGGTGCTGGCAGGCTATACCTCCGGCATGAGGGTGGAATCCATCTGCATCGTGCCCATGATAGCCACGGGCAACGCTATGTCCACATTCACGGCACAGAATCTGGGGGCTGGAAATCCGGACCGGGTGCGGAAGGGATACCGCACAGCCTATGGTATCGTCATTGGCTTCGCGGTGCTGATCCTGGCCGTGCTGAGCATATTCCATACCCAGATTGTCTCTGCCTTCATCGAGGATGGCAGCAGTATAAAAGCTTTTGCCACGGGAGACGAGTACCTGCGCTTCATCCGCTTCTTTTTTGTGTTCATCGGAGTAAAGGCGATAACGGACGGGGTGCTTAAGGGAGCGGGGGATGTGGTGGTATTCACGCTGGCAAACCTGATCAATCTGGGCATCCGGGTATTTGTCTCCTTCCGGTTTGCGGGCACATGGGGCGTGGAGGCGGTCTGGTACGCGGTTCCCATGGGATGGACGACGAATTATATCCTTTCCCTTTTGTGGTATTTCACGGGAAGGTGGAGCAGGAAACAAGTGATCAGATAAAGCATTTCTTGCGAATTCGCATGAATTGTCTTGACCAACAGTCTTTTTTTGTGTATGATATTTACCATGTGATTCAGATTACGGATAAGTGGCGGGCGTTTTACGCCGGAATGGAGGAGACATGGGTATTTTGTTGGAAGCAGGTGCAGGGGCGGATGCAAATGCTGCGGCGGCAGGCGGGATGAGCCTGATAGGTATGCTTTTGTTTTATGCGGTGCTGATCGGCGCTATGTGGTTTTTCCTGATGCGTCCCCAGAGCAAGGAGAAGAAAAGGGTAGCGTCCATGATCGCTGCGCTGGAAATCGGGGACTGTGTCCTGACAACATCCGGCTTTTACGGAGTCGTGATTGATATTACGGACGATATGGTGATCGTTGAGTTCGGCAGCAACAAGAACTGCCGTATTCCCATGGACAAGTCCGCGATCAGCCGTGTGGAGAAGCCGGGTGAGAATTAAGGGATGCATAGCATTTATTAGTGCATTAAGAAAGCGGAAAAAGGGCCGGTGCCGTGGGCACCGGTCTGTTTTATACTGTTCTTTATTATCATGTTATTGATTCATTATAATTTTCTGTTGCTATTTCCCTTGGTATCGGTTATTATAAAAAACTAAGTATGACAAAGATTTTTAGAAGGCATAAAGAAGCATGATTTTTAAAGAAGCATGATTTTTTCAGGGAGGTAAAGATGGAACTACATATCACATGCATTCCCGGTGACGGTATCGGGCCGGAGATCATAAGGGAAGCCAAAAGGGTGCTGGACAAGGTGGCAGAGATCTACGGCCACAAGATGATTTTTGAGGATATTCTTATGGGCGGGGCATCCATAGACGTGCACGGAGTTCCTCTGACGGATGAGGCAATCGCAAAAGCCAAGGCTGCTGATGCGGTGCTGATGGGTTCCATCGGCGGCGACACAACTACATCTCCCTGGTACAAGCTGCCGCCTGATCTGCGTCCCGAGGCAGGGCTTCTGGGAATTCGGAAGGCTCTGAATCTGTTTGCAAATCTGCGTCCGGCGGTACTGTATGATGAACTGGCTGATGCCTGCCCTCTGAAGCAGGAGATCAGCAGGGCCGGATTCGACATGATGATCATGCGGGAGCTTACGGGGGGCCTATATTTCGGGGAGCGCAGAACGGTGGAAGAGAACGGTGTGAGGAAAGCCATCGATACCCTGACCTATGACGAAAATGAAATTCGCCGCATCGCCATAAAGGGATTTGACATAGCCATGAAGCGGCGCAGGAAAGTGACCAGTGTGGACAAAGCCAATGTGCTGGATTCCTCCAGACTCTGGAGGAAGGTAGTGGAAGAGGTGGCAAAGGACTATCCGGAGGTCACTCTGGAGCATATGCTGGTGGACAACTGTGCCATGCAGCTGGTGAAGGATCCGGCGCAGTTTGACGTGATCCTCACTGAGAATATGTTCGGAGATATTCTTTCCGACGAAGCCAGCATGGTTACAGGCTCCATCGGCATGCTGGCAAGCGCAAGCTTAAATGACAGCAAGTTCGGCCTCTACGAGCCAAGCCACGGCTCGGCGCCGGACATTGCGGGAAAGGACGTGGCGAACCCCATTGCCACCGTCTTAAGCGCCGCAATGATGCTGCGCTACAGCTTCGATCTGGACAAGGAGGCGGATGCCATTGAGCATGCCGTGAAGCAGGTCCTGACGGAAGGCTACCGCACAGGGGACATCATGTCCGAGGGCTGTGTCAGGGTGGGCTGCAGCAGGATGGGAGAGCTGCTGGCGGAGAGAATCCGATAAAACCTGCCGGACGCAGTCCCGGGACGAGGAAGCGCCGGCGGAGAGGATCCGATAAAAACCTGCCGGACGCAGTCCCGGGATAAGGGAGCGTCAGCGGAGAGAAGCCATAGAAATCATAGAAACCTGCCGGGTGTGGTTCCGAAGAGAATAGGACCCGGAGGAATTGTGGGCATATCAAGAGAATCCGATATGCGACCCGCTTTCAGCGGGCAGGGAGGTATAAAATGAGAAGTGATTCTGTAAAAACCGGTACTGCGCAGGCACCCCACAGGAGTCTGTTCAATGCGTTGGGATACACGGAGGAAGAGAGACAGCGGCCTCTGATCGGCATCGTATGCTCCTATAATGAGATCGTGCCCGGCCATATGAATCTTGATAAGATCGCGGAAGCGGTAAAGATGGGCGTGGCCATGGCAGGGGGAACCCCCATCATGTTTCCGGCCATCGCAGTCTGCGACGGCATCGCCATGGGGCATGTAGGCATGAAATATTCACTGGTGACCAGAGACCTGATCGCAGACAGCACGGAATGCATGGCGCTGGCTCACGGCTTTGACGGTCTTGTGTGCATTCCCAACTGTGACAAAAACGTGCCGGGCCTGCTGATGGCTGCGGCGCGGGTAAATATCCCTACGATTTTTGTTTCAGGGGGCCCAATGCTGGCAGGACGCATCCACGGACAGAAGAAGAGCCTTTCTTCCATGTTTGAGGCGGTGGGAAGCGTAGCTGCGGGAACCATGTCCATGGAAGAACTCTGTGAATATGAGGAGAAGGTCTGTCCCACCTGCGGTTCTTGTTCAGGCATGTATACTGCCAATTCCATGAACTGCCTGACGGAAGCCATCGGTATGGGGCTCAGGGGCAACGGCACC
The DNA here is from genome assembly GCA_964018205.1 of uncultured Acetatifactor sp. Taxonomy (GTDB): domain Bacteria; phylum Bacillota; class Clostridia; order Lachnospirales; family Lachnospiraceae; genus Acetatifactor. Next base: position 128,894 of record CAXHOW010000004.1, read on the forward strand.
GTTCCTGCGGTGTACTCCGAGCGTATCCGGCTGGCGAAGCATGCAGGCATGAAGATCATGGAGCTGGTGGAGAAGGACATCCGGCCCCGTGATATTATGACGCAGGAGGCGTTCATGAACGCCCTTACTGTGGACATGGCTCTGGGCTGTTCCACCAATACCATGCTGCACATTCCCGCTATCGCAAAGGAGGCTGGTGTGGAGCTGGATCTGGACGTAGCAAACGAATTGTCCGCAAGGACGCCGAATCTGTGTCATCTAGCCCCCGCAGGCCCCACCTACATGGAGGATCTGAACGAGGCAGGCGGTGTGTATGCGGTGATGAATGAGCTGACAAAGAAGGATCTTCTGAATCTTGACTGTATGACCGTGAACGGAACTACTATCGGTGAGAATATCAAAAACTGCCGGAACTTAAACCCGGAGGTCATCCGGCCTATGGAGAATCCCTATTCCGAGACCGGCGGCATCGCTATCTTAAAGGGCAATCTGGCACCGGACAGCGGCGTGGTGAAGCGCTCCGCGGTGGTTCCCGAAATGCTGGTGCATCAGGGACCTGCACGAGTGTTTGACTGTGAGGAGGATGCCATCGATGCCATCAAGGGCGGCAGGATCGTGGCCGGAGATGTGGTGGTGATCCGGTATGAGGGCCCCAAGGGCGGCCCCGGCATGCGTGAGATGCTGAATCCCACTTCCGCCATCGCAGGCATGGGGCTGGGTTCAAGCGTAGCGTTGATCACGGACGGGCGCTTTTCCGGGGCTTCCCGCGGCGCATCCATCGGCCATGTGTCTCCTGAGGCGGCAGTGGGCGGCCCTATCGCTCTGGTGGAGGAAGGTGACATCATCAGTATCAATATCCCGGAGAACAAACTGGATGTACTGGTGCCGGAGGAGGTTCTGGCCCAGAGACGCGCAGGCTGGCAGCCAAGAGACCCTAAGGTGACAGGAGGATATCTGTCCAGATACAGGGAGCTTGTCACCAGCGGAAACAAGGGCGCAGTGCTGGAGCTTCCCCGCTGAGGCCGGAAGAAAAAACGGTAACCTCCCCGGACTGGCCGGGGTATCAGAAGCAGGATAAACGGAGGATTGACATATGCAGTTGAACGGTTCGGAAATTGTGGTGGAATGTCTGAAGGAACAGGGGGTCGACACTGTGTTCGGCTATCCGGGAGGTTCCATCCTGAATATTTATGATGCATTGTATAAACACAGCAGCGAGATCAACCATATTCTGACATCCCATGAGCAGGGGGCCGCCCATGCGGCGGACGGCTATGCCAGAGCTACCGGCAAAGTGGGGGTATGCATGGCCACCAGCGGCCCCGGCGCAACCAATCTGGTGACGGGCATTGCCACGGCCTATATGGACTCCGTGCCCATGGTGGCGATCACGGCCAACGTGACCCTTCCCATGCTTGGCAAGGACAGCTTTCAGGAGGTGGATATTGCAGGGGTGACAATGCCTATTACCAAGCATGGCTACATTGTCAAGAACGTGGAGGAGCTGGCAGACACGCTGAGGAGGGCCTTTGAAATCGCAAGAAACGGCAGGCCGGGCCCCGTGCTGGTGGACATTACGAAGGACGTGACGGCGGCGGTATGCGAATATACTCCTATGGCGGCAAAGGAAAAGGTCTGTCCGGTCTCCTATACAGAGAAGCAGATGGAAAAAGTCATCGAATATATCAAGGAGGCAAAGAAGCCCTATATTTATGTGGGGGGCGGCGCGATCATTTCCGATGCATTCGAGGAAGTGGCGGCGTTTGCGGAAACCATAGACGCGCCGGTGTGCGACACCTTGATGGGGAAGGGCGCCTTTGACGGCAGGAGCCGCCGGTATACCGGCATGATCGGTATGCACGGCACAAAGACATCCAATCTGGGAGTCAGCCAGTGCGACCTGCTGATCGCTCTGGGTGCCAGATTCTCCGACCGTGTGATCGGTAATCCCAAGAAATTTGCCGAGAACGCAAAGGTTATCCATATCGATGTGGATGCCGCCGAGATCAACAAAAATATCAGAGTGGACGCCAGTCTGGTAGGGGATCTGAAGCTTGTGCTGAGGGAGCTGAACAAGAGGCTGCCCGGACAGGAGCATGGCGAATGGATGGAGACCATCCAGAACCTGAAGGAAAAGTATCCCCTGAAATATGATGATTCCCGCTTGTCCTGCCCCTATGTCATGGAAACAATCGACAAGGTCACAAAGGGAGAGGCGATTATCACCACGGATGTAGGGCAGCATCAGATGTGGGCAGCACAGTACTACCATTACACCAAGCCCCGAACTTTTCTTTCTTCAGGGGGACTGGGCACCATGGGATACGGCCTTGGCGCATGTATCGGCGCACAGATAGGGCAGCCTGACAGAATATGTATCAATATTGCCGGAGACGGATGCTTCCGCATGAATATGAACGAGCTGGCCACAGCGAGCCGTTACAATATCCCCATCATACAAGTTGTCATCAATAACCATGTGCTGGGAATGGTGCGCCAGTGGCAGACACTTTTTTACGGAAAACGGTATTCCCAGACGGTGCTGAATGACAAGGTGGATTTCTGCAAGGTTGCGGAAGCGCTGGGGTGTGCCGCCATCCGTGTGACACAGAAGGAGGAGATGGCACCTGCTCTGGAGAAGGCCGTCGCCATGAAGGCTCCCGTGCTCATCGAATGCATGATTCCCGAGGATGACAAGGTATTCCCCATGGTTCCTGCGGGAGCGCCTATCGCAGAGGTCTTTGACGGAGACGATTTACAGAAGAGCGTATGAAAAAAGCATTTCATTTTTTGATTATTTTTCTTTTAATCGGTCTGGTCATGGCAGGGGCGGCTTTTTTGGCCCTTGCCATGTACTATCGAAGCAATTTTCCCGTAAATACATGGATCAACGGGGTCTACTGCACCGGAAAGACGGTGGAGGAAGTGAACGAAGAGCTGGCTGACAAGGAGGAGGTATCCATGATATCCATTGTGGATGCCGACGGCGTATGCTGGGAGCTGGACATAGAGGCGGCAGGGATCAGCCCTGACTACCGCGGCCAGCTGCGTGATTATCTTGACCAGAACGCAACACTCAACTGGGTCAAAAATCTGGGAAAGACTGTATCCAAGGAATTCTTCCCCGAAAGCTATACGGTGGATGATAAGATGCTGAGGACTGCCTTTGAGAGGCTTGGACTCATTGCCGGGGAACGTGCCAGAGAAAGGGGTGTGTCTGTCCGTTATTCGGAGGAGGGATATTATCTGCAGGATGACAATAGGGCCAGACTGAATATTGAAAAGGCATATTCCTGCCTGAAGGAAAATCTGCAGAACGGACACACGACGGTGATGCTTTCGGAAGGCGGATGCTATGAGGATCTTCCGGACAGGGAGGAAGACATCAGCCAAAGAGACATCTGGGAGCAGATATGCGGCTTTGTGGACAGAAGCAGCAGGATTGTGTATGACATGGGAGCAGAGAAAATAGAATTTACACCTGCCGTAGCCTGCGGGTTCCTGAAGCGGGAGGAAGGGAGTGAATATCCCTCGCTGGACGAAAGCGGCAGCATCATGATAGATGAAGTCAGTGTCCGAAAATGGGTGGAGGAGCTGGCAGCGGATTATGATACATGGAAGGGAGAGAGGCAATTCCAGACCACCAGAGGGCCTGTTGTAACGGTGGGATATGACACCTATGGAACAGAGCTGGATCAGGACTCGGAAAGGGCATATCTCATGGAGGCGCTGGGAAAGGATTTTTCTGAGGTGCAGGTACATATTCCCGCTTACAGCCATCAGGGGTTTGTGAGAGGACTTGACGATATCGGCGGTACCTACATCGAGATAGATATGACGGAGCAGAAGATGTATTATTATGCGGAGGGAGAGCTTGCGCTGGAGACGGAGGTTGTGACCGGTGATACGGGAAAGAGGATGGGCACCCCCACAGGAGTCAATTATGTCTATAACATGCAGCGTAACAGGACTCTGCGGGGGACGGGATATACATCCTTCGTGAAATACTGGATGCCCATCAAGGGTGGCGTAGGTATCCATGATGCCAGCTGGCGGCGCACCTTCGGCGGCGAGATCTACAAGACCGACGGTTCCCACGGCTGCATCAATACACCTACGGATATCATGGGAGAGCTGTATGAGATGGCGGAAGTAGGGACTCCGGTGATCACCTTTTATTAAAAATGTGCAATTAGTATAGGAAATCTGACATTTTTATACTAAAATAGTTTAACAATGCAATTGACTAAAGTGTCGAAGATGGAGTATTCTAGTAGTAGTCGGAATGTGTTGGGTCACTGCAAAGGGACATTTCGGCGTACCGTGCCCAGCTTTTGGAACAGGCTGCGGTAACCTGTAAAAGAAATCGGCGTATAATAATTTAGAGGAGGAAGAGAGATGTCCAGAGTGTATAATTTTTCTGCGGGGCCTGCGGTTCTGCCGGAGGAGGTGCTGCAGGAGGCTGCAGACGAAATGCTTGATTATAAGGGGACAGGGATGTCCGTCATGGAGATGAGCCATCGCTCCAAAGCTTATGAGACCATCATTAAGGAAGCCGAGGCTGACCTCCGTGAGCTGATGAATATTCCTGACAGCTATAAGGTGCTGTTCCTGCAGGGAGGCGCAAGCCAGCAGTTTGCCATGATTCCCATGAATCTGATGAAGAATAAAGTGGCGGATTATATCGTCACCGGCCAGTGGGCAAAGAAGGCATATCAGGAAGCCTGCATTTACGGAAAGGCCAACAAGATAGCATCCTCTGAGGATAAGACATTCTCTTATATACCGGACTGTTCCGATCTGCCTATCAGCGAGGACGCTGACTATGTATATATCTGCGAGAACAATACGATCTACGGCACAAAGTTCAAGACGCTGCCCGATACCAAGGGCAAAACGCTGGTAGCGGACGTATCCAGCTGTTTTCTATCCGAGCCGGTGGATGTGACGAAATACGGCCTGATCTATGGCGGTGTGCAGAAAAACATCGGGCCTGCAGGCGTGGTCATCGTGATCATCCGTGAGGATCTGATCACAGATGATGTGCTGCCCGGGACTCCTACCATGCTGAAATACAAGATTCATGCGGACAACGGATCCCTCTACAACACACCCCCTGCCTATGGCATCTATATCTGCGGAAAGGTGTTCAAATGGCTGAAGAAGAGGGGCGGTCTGGAGGCCATGAAGGAATATAATGAGAAAAAGGCCAAGGTGCTCTATGACTTTCTGGACGAAAGCAAGCTGTTCCGCGGAACCGTCAGGAAGGAAGACCGTTCTCTGATGAATGTGCCCTTTGTTACCGGCAGCGAGGAGCTGGATGCGAAGTTCGTCAAGGAGGCCAAGGAGGCGGGCTTTGAGAACCTGAAAGGCCACAGGAGCGTTGGCGGCATGCGGGCCAGCATCTATAATGCCATGCCCATAGAAGGGGTGGAGAAGCTTGTGGAGTTTATGAGGAAGTTTGAGGCGGAGAACGCCTGAGGCAGATGTATGGGATGCCCCATAAGGCGGGCAGGGAGGTATGAGCATGTATAAAATAAATTGTCTGAATCCTATCGCAGATGTGGGATTGAAGAATTTCAGCGATAAATATGAGGTAACTGCCGATGTCAAGGAAGCGGACGGCATTCTGGTGAGGAGCGCCTCCATGCATGACATGGAGCTGCCGGAGCGCCTGCTGGCAGTGGCCAGAGCCGGAGCCGGGGTCAACAATATCCCTCTGGACAAATGTGCGGAGCACGGCGTAGTGGTGTTCAATACACCCGGGGCAAATGCCAACGGCGTGAAGGAGCTGGTGATTGCAGGTATGCTTCTTGCGGCCCGGGACGTGGTGGGCGGCATCGAGTGGGTGAAGGCGTCCAAGGATAACGTGGATATCGCAAAAGCCGCAGAGAAGGAGAAAAAGAACTTTGCCGGATCGGAGATCATGGGGAAAAAGCTGGGGGTCATCGGTCTGGGCGCCATCGGCGTCAAGGTCGCCAATGCAGCCATCGGCCTTGGCATGGAAGTTTACGGATATGACCCTTATCTGTCCGTGAATGCGGCATGGAATCTGAGCCGTTCCGTCATACATGTGCTGAATGTAGATGATATCTATGCCCAGTGCGATTATATCACGATTCATGTGCCCCTCATGGATGCCACCAAGGGCATGATCAACGCAGTGTCCATCGCCAAGATGAAGGATGGCGTGATTCTGCTGAATTTTGCCAGAGATCTGCTGGCCAATGAGAAGGATGTGCTGGAGGGGATTCAGAGCGGCAAGATTGTCCGCTATGTGTCCGATTTTCCCAACCCAGTGACGGCAGGACAGAAGGGCTGTATCGTGATTCCCCATCTGGGAGCCAGCACGGAGGAGTCCGAGGACAACTGTGCAGTGATGGCTGTGGAAGAACTGATGGACTATCTGGAGAACGGCAATATCCGCAACAGCGTAAATTATCCTGCCTGTGATATGGGAGTCTGCACCAAGGCGGGCCGGGTCGCCATATTCCACAAGAACATCGCAAATATGATCACGAAATTTACGGCGGAGTTCGGTGAAAAGGGCATCAACATCAGTGATATGACCAACAAATCCCGGGGAGAGGTGGCCTATACCATGCTGGACGTGGAGGAGAGGCCTACGAAGGAGATTATTTCCGCGCTGGAAAAGGTCAAGGGTGTGTTCCGGGTGAGGATAGTGAAGGGATGAAGAGACTGCCTCGGTTTTAGGAAACATAGTTGACAAGGTGATTTTGCCTATGATACAATATTTTCCGATAAAGGGAGTAGCTTGCATGGAGAGATTCCATGTTTATGAAAATCAGATTTCCTGCAGTTTCTGCAGCGGGGCATCTGACTTTGCCGTCAGTCCGATTTTTTCTTTTGAAAATCCGGCATCATAAGTAAGAAGCGAGACTTTGTTGCAAATAAACGCAGCAGGGTTCTCGCTTTTTTAGGGGTTTTTACAGAGAAAATGGGGATAAATAGAGTATAGAGATGAGTCATTAGAAGGAGAAAAGCTGTATGGACATTTTTGACATACTCACAATGGTAGGAGGCCTGAGTTTATTCCTTTTTGGCATGAGCATCATGGGACAAGCTCTGGAGCGCAGGGCAGGGGACAGGCTGCGGACGCTGCTGGGTAAATTCACTACAGGAAGAGCGGCTGGCTTTTTGACGGGGCTGGCGGTGACGGCAGTGATTCAGAGCTCCTCTGCAGCCACCGTGATGGTGGTGGGTTTCGTTAATTCCGGCCTGATGACATTAAGGCAGGCGATCAATGTGATCATGGGTGCCAACGTGGGAACCACGGTCACGGCATGGATCCTGAGCCTTGCGGGAATCGACAGCGGCAGCTGGTACATCCGGCTCCTGAAGCCGTCCTCCTTTACCCCCGTGCTTGCCCTGACGGGAATCATTCTGTATATGTTCTGCAAGGGAGGGAAGAAAAAAGACACAGGCATGATCCTGCTGGGCTTTGCCACACTGATGTTCGGTATGGAGACAATGTCAGGAGCAGTCTCAGGGCTTGGGGATCTTCCTGCCTTCCAGAGGATGTTTATCATGTTCCAGAATCCGATTCTGGGAGTGCTGGCAGGAGCGATTTTAACGGCAGTGATACAGTCAAGCTCCGCATCGGTTGGAATCCTGCAGGCGCTGGCAGTGACGGGGCAGGTCTCCTATGGCGCGGCGATTCCCATTATCATGGGGCAGAATATCGGCACTTGTCTTACAGCTATGCTTTCTTCTGTGGGAGCCAACAAGAACGCAAAGAGGGCTGCCATGGTACATTTGTCCTTTAACTGTATCGGAACCGTGGTGTGGATGATGGTGTTCTGGCTGGTAAAGCTTGCCGTTCCTATGGACTTTCTGGGGGAGCCGGCCACTCTCTTCGGTATCGCAGCAGCGCATTCTGTCTTCAATCTGCTGTGCGTGGTACTGATGCTCCCTCTATCCGGCTTTCTGGAAAGGCTTGTGAACCGGCTGGTGCCTGACGTGAGGCAGCCGGAGATCTATATGGAGCTGGACGAGCGTTTTTTTGCGGCTCCCTCTATTGCACTGGAGCGCTGCAACGAGGTGGCGGCCCACATGGCGGAAATCGCTGTGAGCTCCCTGAAGGAGGGAATGAAAGTCCTTGGGGGATATACCTCCGAGCTTGCCGCCGATGTGAGGGAAAAGGAAGAGAAAACGGATCATTATGAGGATATTCTGGGAACATATCTGGTGAAGCTCAGCGCAAGGCAGATCAGCGGCAGGGACAGCATGGAGGCCGCAAAACTGCTGAAGATCATCGGTGATTTCGAGCGCATTTCGGATCATGCAGCCAATCTGGTGGAAACGGCGGAGGAAATAAGAGAAAAGGATCTCGAGTTTACCAGTCAGGCCACAGAGGAGCTGGATGTGATTTTTGCTGCAGTGGCAGAGATACTGGAGCTGTCCCTGAAAGCATTTTTAGAGACTGATCTGGAGGCCGCTTCCACGGTGGAGCCGCTGGAGCAGGTGATCGATAGGCTGAAGGAGCAGATGCGCACCCGCCATATCCTTCGTATGCAGCAGGGAAACTGCTCCATAGAGGCCGGATTTGTATGGTCGGACCTTTTGACAAATCTGGAGCGGACCGCTGACCATTGCTCAAATATCGCAGGCTGCATGCTGGATATCGCCCAGCAGAACATGAACCTCCATGAGTCTCTGCGGGAATTCCGCAACGGAAGTCAGGATTACCAGAAAAAATTCAAGGAGTTTGAAGCGAAGTATATTTTAAAAATGTAATTGGCTTCTGCTTTTCAGAAGTTAAATGAACAGGGAATTGTAGCATTGCACTGTGCGGGATATGTTCAGTCTGATGGTTTTGATGACTGTAATGAGATTGCTGCGGACATGGATGAAGGCGGGGAGACTGTAATTGGGTGTTGTTTTTATACCCTGCAGGATTTGGAACATGTGTTGAAGGAAGACACTACAAAACTTTGCATATCCTTTGGAAATTATTTTGATAAACCGACGGCAGTGGAAATAGGAAAAATGATCGTGAGGGAATTAGAGGCGGCAGGCTTTGTCACAGAATGGAAGCAGAGCGCTGATGAAAAAATAGCTGTCAGGGATATGGTATGGGATAAGGTTTTTGAAACAAAGGAGAATGCACTGTTTCAGCGGTTTGAAGCGCTGGAAAATCCAGTTTGACAGGGAGCCGCACAGAAAGAAAAACTTAAGGATAAGCATCGCCCACATCTGGTTGGATGATCGGAAGTGGTGCTTGAAAAAAATCCTTGACAGTTCCCTAACGTCATCCTTTATCATGAAACATGACCGATATTTGTGAAGCGTAATTTTATCTTGGAATATGCTTCGTGGGACAAAATCTTTGGCAGGATATATCAAAAATATGTCAAGAAGAGAAAGGTAGGGAATGTTTATGGAAGGGACATTATACACGGTCGGGGAAATCGCCAGAATCGCAGGTGTCTCCCTGCGAACCATCCGTTTTTACGACGCAAAGGGACTGCTGAAGCCCGTATCCTATTCGGAGGCAGGGTACCGCTACTATGATCAGGAATCGCTGGCGGTGCTGCAACGTATCCTGATGCTGAAATATCTGGGGTTTTCACTCCAGAGAATAGAGGATATCCTGAAGAGCGGCGACATGATGATGCTCTCTGAACAGAAGGCCCTTCTGCTGCAGAGGAAGAAGCATCTGGAGGATCTGATCTCGGCTATAGAGATGGCGGAGGACAATGCGGACGGCGACAGATGGGATTATCTGATCCGGCTGCTGAATCTTCTGACAGAGGATGAAAAGGTAAAAGAGCAGTATGAGACGGCATCCAATCTGGAGAAAAGGATCCGCCTGCACGATTACAGCACAAGCTCTCAGAGCTGGATGGAATGGGTATATGACAGACTGGAGCTGCAGGAAAACGAGCAGATTCTGGAGCTGGGCTGCGGCACGGGACTGCTGTGGCAGACCAATATCCATAGGCTACCCCGGAATTTAAACCTGACCCTGACCGACCGCTCTCAGGGAATGCTTCAGAAGACGAAGGAGAACCTTGTCAGGTTTCAGAGACTGCTGGAAGAAAAGGCGATCAATATAGAGTACCGCATAGCGGACGGAGACTGTCTGGCGCTGGAGAATGCTCAATACAGCTGCGTCATAGCGAACCATATGCTCTATCACGTAAAGGAGAGGGAGGCCTGCATAAGGGAGATCGCGGGCAGCCTGAAAGCCGAAGGGCGTTTCTTGTGCTCTACAATAGGCGATACGCATATGCAGGAGCTGCATGATATAGTGGCAGAGTTTGATGATAGGATCGATATGCCCTTCAAGGGGATCACCAAGGGCTTCAGGCTGGAGAACGGGCAGGCACAGCTGACGCGGTTTTTCTCCCGGATAGAGCGGATGGAGCAGGAGAATGACCTGATCGTGGATGATGTGGAAGCAATTTATGATTATGTCTGTTCTTATCCGGGCAACGCATCCCTGATCCTGGAACAGAGAGGGCAGGAATTCCGCAGGCTGCTGCAGGAAAGGATGGAGAGGGAAGGAGCAATCTTTATCCATAAGTCTACGGGGATGTTCCGGTGCCGGGTATGACGTATGAAAGTTGTTTGAAGCATTGAAATCATAAACATCACACAGATCAGGAAGGAAATCTCAGATGATCGATATTGGTAATATGTCCTGCAAATCAACAATACACAAACAATACAAAAATACAAGCAATCTTGAACTGCGGAAAAACCTGCATACAAAATACAGTGTCAATAAAATCGGGTTTCAAAAATGGATGTTTGAGCAATATCCCTTTCGCTCAGACATGAAAGTCTTGGAGTTAGGAAGCGGGAGAGGAGAACTATGGGATTACTATTTTGAAAATGATATGCTCCTGAGCTATGAAATGGAGATTACATTATCGGATTTTTCGGACGGAATGGTAGATTGCTTACAGCATAGGTATCATGGCAGGGGAGTGTCAGTCAAAAAAATCGATATATTGGACATTCCATATGAAAAAGACACTTTTGACCTTATTATTGCAAATTCTATGCTATACCATGTGAGGGATATTGATGCAGCACTTGCCGAAGTGAAACGTGTTCTGAAAAAAGATGGTCTGTTTTATTGCTCCACATTCGGGATGAACGGAATGACGCAGTATCTTTATCATGCATTAGAAGAAATCGGCATTTCCTGCGATTATGAATCCAATATATCCTTTACGCTGCAGAACGGGGCGCAGCTGCTCAGAAAACAGTTTGACAGAGTGGAACGACGTGATTATGAGGATGCACTGGCTATTGATAAAATCGAGGATTATCTGGAGTATATTTATTCCATGGCCTCCATGCAGGGACTTGACCGAAAATATTATGATATTCTGCTGAACTGCTTCAATGCAAAAAAAGTAAACGGCTGCCTGCATATACCGAAAGAATATGGAATGTTTATAGCCGGTCAGATGTAAAGCATGACCGGCCGCATTTGCTTTTTCAGGAATTGGGAACCTATTTGGCAGAGCGGTGAGAGCCGCCTGACCTGCAGGAGGCTCAAAGGCCGCCTGCAGAGAAAACACGCGTCCATGCATAGAGAGGGTACACGGAAAACCATCCGGCAGGGGCAATGCCCAGAAGCTTCAATGCCAGCGGCAGAGCAAAAAGCACTGCCGAGACGAACAAGGTCTGTACATAATCCTTGCGCCAGCGGGATACTAAGAGTACACCCCATGTCACAAGAACAAGGCTAGCGGCCTGAGAGAGGGCTGCCAGCAGGATAAAGACTGCTGCCGGTATCCTCAGGGGAAAGCCTGCACAACAAGGAATACTCTGTATAGGGAAGCCCGTTCCTCCCATAGGGAATACGGAAGCGATCGTTTTCAGCCTGCACAGAAATAGGATCAGGGACAATAGGGCGGCTGCCGTTCCGCAGAGGAATGTCTTGCGCAGAAAGACCTCCGTATGTCCCCGGGGTGTGGAGTTAAGAAGCCGCCATGCGCCGTTTCGGTACTCCATGGCCAGACAGTTACCAAAAGCAAAGCTGACACAGACGGAGAGCAGCAGAAGGTCTGCCGCAAAGGAATTGTTATCCGTGCCTGATCCCATGAGGTAGAGATAGCCTGTGTCGTAGATAAAGTATCCGCCCTGCTCCTCCAGAATCCGCTGGTATTGTGCCCATATGCGCTGGAAGGACGGGTAAAAAGCGGTAACAGCATACCATTTGGCCTTCAGCTCTTCACCTGCAGACTCCGTCAGCAGGCTTTCCGAGACCATCCGGTCTATTCTGGCGATTTCTTCAAAGGCCCTCTGAAAACGGTCTTGCTCGGCGAGAATCATGGCCTCCTTTTCCGGCCCCAGGGATCCCTCCAGCTGCAGCATAAGCTCCTGATAGTATTGCTCCCGAACGGAAACCTTGTATTCTTCCGTGAGTCGACTGTATCCCATTAGGAGCAGGAAGACCAGCAGGACGACCAAAGCCTTGTTTGTCACCATGATCTTGTATAGCTCGTGTCCAAGCAGCCTCCCATGAGGCCTGAACCTGAAGCATGGAACTGTCCTCCTTTTCTTTAGGGCGAGGCACTGCCCCTTATCAAACAACAGCAGGCTGAGCATGATTCCTATGCCGGACAGAAAGACTATCAGCCCCCATGCTGCGGCTGTGCGGGAGACAGGATAACCTCCCAGATCGAAATTCAGGTAATTTCCATAGAGGCCTTCGGTTCTCATGATGCCTGCCGGATTACAGTATTTCAGTGCGGAGAACCTTGTCCCGGCCGGGAAGAGCAGGTACAGAAGCCAGCTTACCACGCATAGAGCGCCGCCCAGCCCGTAGGGAAGCAGGACGCTGTCTGCCGGGATACACAGCGCCGTAAGGATGGAACCTGCCGCAAACAATGCCAGCCCTTTGGTAAAAAGGCACAAAAGCAGGAACTGCCCTATAGTGATCGGAAAAGGGCTCTCCATATAGCTGGCAACAGACTGGATGGGTACATTCAGATCAGGAAATCCTGCCGCCAGACCATAAAACACAAGATTCAGGCCATAGAGGAGAAATGTGATCATAATGCAGTGGATCAGCAGCGCCGTCAGCTTCCCTGTCATGCTGTGGAGGATCCCCCGTCTGGTGCTGCGTGTGACATAGAACAGCTGCTTTTTCTTTTCTTCAAAGACCATGATCCCTATAAAGAGGAATACGGACAGCAGGAGAAGCATATCCGTCCAAAGGCATTCCATGGCCGAGGTCAGAGATTTTGCAGGCATCCATCGAATACCTGCATCGGTAAGCCTGGCATAGGCTCGGGCGCTTTTGGCGATATTTCGGGCGGAAAAGCTTTCTCTTTCCTGATTCCCAAAGATTCCGATGCCTCCGAGGATTTCTTTGTTTTCCTGAACGGAGTGCAGGTATGAGCCATATCCGTCCACCTTCAGCCATTCGGCATACCATCCGTCCACCAAGTCCTTTTCCTGATAAAAGGAATCCGTATAATGCAGATAGCTGCCGCTTTGGTAGGAGGAATAGTATTTCTCGAAGGTGCCGGGACTGCTTTCCAGTATCTGTCCGGCAAGAACATCGCCCATTTCTCCGGAAATACTGCGGGCCATGAGGACATTGTGTACAAGATCGATTCCGTCAATGGTCTCCTTGAGAGATTCCAGATAAGTCCCTTTCTCCTGCTCTGTCATGCCGCGGATTTCCGTCAGGAACATTCTGTGAGCCGAAAGAGGAGGGGCAGACTCGTCCGGCCGGGAGCCGAACCAGAGCAGGAAGAGATTGATAAGGGCCAGCGCGCAGATCGACAGCGCAAAGCTTCGCCGCCCCCATGTTTTATCTAATTCATATTTTGTCAGTAAATGCATAGCTGCTCCTATTGCGTTTTTTTGGGGCTGCCGTTTTCAGCAGTCTCCGTAAATCCGCATATATACGTCTTCCAGATTTTTTGTGCCCATATGTTTTTCCGCCAGGGCGCTTACCGTGCCACGGTCCACCAGACAGCCTGATTTCAGCAGCAGGATCTCACTGGCGATGGGTTCGATATCCGATACCACGTGGGTGGATACCAGAATGATTTTGTCTCCGGCCAGATCCCTGATCCGTTCCCGGATACGTACTCTTTCCTTTGGATCGAGCCCTGCGGTGGGCTCATCCAGCACAATGAGCCGGGGGGCTCCCATGATAGCCTGCGCTATCAGGATCCGCTGCTTCATGCCTCCGGAGTAGGTTCCTATAGGACGGTCTGCAGCCTCCTCCAGGTTGACATAAGCCAGCACTCTGGCAAGCTCCTCAGGCATCTCCTTTTTGGAGATGCCCTTCAGTGCCGCCATGTAGGAGAGGAAGCGTCTTCCAGAGAAGGTATCGTAGAGTCCCTGCTGCTGGGGCGCATAACCCAGAATACTGCGATAATCGGCGCCCAGCGTCCGGATGTCCGCACCGTTCCAGCGCACGCTGCCGCCGTCGGGGCGCAGGTTTCCTGTGATCAGGTTCATCATGGTGGATTTGCCCGCTCCGTTAGGCCCCAGCAGCCCGTATATGCCGTTTTGCAGGGTCAGGGAGATCTGTTTCAGCGCCGTGACATCCCTGTACTTTTTCGTGACGCCGCACAATTCCAGCATAGGTCAATACCCCCTTCCGGCCATCTGGATTTTGCGGTAATTGTCTTTGCCGGAAAACAGATCCTCCTTGGAGATCAGACCATGCTGATAAAGGCGTATTTCATAGCTTTCACCGTCCGCAGAGACTGCGTCATAATCATAGATCACGAGAACGTCTGAGTCCGTCTCCGCAACCAATTCAAGGCTCCATCCAAGACTCTTGTTCACCAGATCGGAATGCCGTATTTCCCCTGTGTCTGTGTCCACAAAATAATAGGTGGGATCCGTAAAGGTGTTCAGGTTCTGGCAGCAGAGCATATTTCCCAGAGTGCCCACGATATAGTTCTGGGGATGGGTGGAAAGCAGTGTCTCTTCGCCGGTGGAAACATTGACGCCAAGAATTTTCTTGCTGTCCGTAAAGGAGATATAAAGGGTGTCATTCAGCAGGGCAGAGGAATGGGTTTCCTGATTTTTCATGCGGTAGACTTCCCTTGAGCTGCCGGAAGAGGGATCCAGAAGAGCGAAGACCGTGTGGGAATTTTTATAGAGTTCATGATAGATGTCGTCATCGTCACCGAACTGTTCTTCCACAGTGAGCCTGCGTCCATAGTCGATGCCTTCCAGCAGGAAGGATCCGTTTACGCAGCCTATCAGCTGCCAGTTGATAGAGTCTCCGAATTCCAGAGGAGCGATCTGGCTGAGGGAATAGGAAGACAGATCCAAAAAGACCAGCGTCTTCTCAGATGAGGATGTATATTCCCCGGTTCCCGTCTGTTCGGAGGAGAGCTTCTTGGAGACGGCGTAGAGACCCTGCCCGTCCAGAGCAAGAGTTCCTGCCAGAGTCAGGTCAGGGTCGAAAGAAAAGACCTTCTGCCTGCCGGTTCCGTCAGGATTCATCCGATATAGGGCAGCCGGCATGGGATTGGCGGAGCTGACGTTTCCAAGGATGACTTCTCCTTCAGCCCCCAATGTGGCGGAATAGCTTCCCTCTGCGTCATACTGACGGTTGAGGATATAGAGCGATCCCTGATGTAGGAATAGCTTTGAATCATGGGCGTGAAATTCGTCATAGGGAAGGACGGCGGTGCAGTCTTTCGTGTCATGGCTGCAGCCCGGGGCGGAGCAGAGACAGATTTCCTGACAGGAGGCATAGTCAATGTACATCAGGCGGTATCCGAGGCTTCCGTCCTGCAGCTTTTGGCTCTCGGTGCTGATGTAATAATATCCCTCCTGAGTGGCGCAGCTGGCGTTTCCGTCCTCGGAACAGAGAAACTTCAGATCGTCTGAAGCTTGCGATGCCGCATATGGATCCGGCTTATCCTGACTGCTTTCCCTTTCGGCCGAATTTTCCGCCGCTGCCGTATTGTCTCCAGCCATAGCCTTATCTCCCGCCATGGCTATGTCTCCGTCAGCAGCCGTATTGTTCCCGTCTTCATTGTTTCCGCAGGCCGTGCCGGAGAGGAGAATGGACAGAGCAATGGTGAAAGCGGCAGCTTTCTTGGCAACGTGTTTTTTGCATACTTGTGTTTCTCTTTTTTGTTTCATATAAAAAGACCTCCTTTTGTTCTTACAAGGAGATCATAAGGGATAAATGTCAAAAAACGGTCAAAGATCAGAAGCCGCATTATTAATTTTATTTTATTCTTTGAGGCAGGTTCCTCGTTTCTGTATAATGATCCGTCTATCAGGACACGTCAAAGGTTATTTCCGTCATGGCTCCGCCTTGAGGGGCATTGGACAGGCGCAGCGTCCCCCCGTGCTTATGACATAGGATTCGGCTCACGGCGATCCCGATGCCCATGTGGTTTCCCTGCCCGGAGGGAGATGAAGAAGGGAAAAAAGTCTTTCCATCCTTCTGCAGCACATTTTCCGGATAACCGTCCCCGTCGTCACGGACGGTTATGGAGAGTGTGCCGGATTCCAGCCACAAGTCCAGAAAGATGTCTTTTCGCGAGAAGCGCAGGGCGTTCCCCACGATGTTTTCAAGGATGCGGTACAGAAGGGTCTGATCCGCCCGGACCGGCACATCCGGCAGGAGGGAGGCTTCGTTCTCTGCGCATGGCGAATCCCCTGAGGGGGCGTTATCTGCACGGGCTGGAAACTTTGAGGAGACATGCAGGATTCTGTGATTTTGCTGTGCCACGAGGGAAAAGGCCTCCGTCAGATCCACGGCCAGAGCCAGAGCGGACATTTCCATCTTTTTGGCCGTAATATCCTCCAGCTGATTCAAGGTGTGCAGGGACTGGGCGTAGTTTTCCATGCGTTTTGCGGCAAGGCCTATATTGCGGGCCATGTGCAAGGTGTTTTCAGGCGACAGATTTCCTTTGTTTGCCTTGTTTTCCATATGCTCCGCATATCCCTGAATGATGGCGATGGGGTTTCGCAGGTCATGGGCCACCGATGCCTGCAGATTTTTGCGTTCCTCCAGCATGGCCCACATTTTCTTGTTGTTGGCATAGAGGGCGTCCTGCATCTGTATAAAGGAACGGCACAGGCTGCCCATCTCGTCCGCACAATCGTACTCCGGCCGGACATCTAGATTTTGAGCCGCAGTCTGAACCGTTGCGTCAGAAAGCAGCTGCAGAGGAACCTTCAGCTTGCGCCGATAGAAGTAGAAGCTGCATAGGATGATTCCGGCAAGGGACAAGGCGGCAGGCGCGGCAACCATGGTTATGCCGCAGACCGTGTAGGCCAGCCTGCGCTTAGGCGTAAGATATCGATAGCTGGGCTCTATTTTTTCTATGGAATATCTGGGGACTTCTTCCGGCGCTTCCTCAAGAATGTCTTCCGATGCCATCTGGGGCAATTGCACGGGGGTGTGGTCGAATTTTAGCAGATGGCTCTCGGTGGATGTGGAACCGTTTGCATACGTTTTCTGTATGGACAGATACACGGAATCCGAATCAGGCAGAAGATAACTGCGGAAGGCTGCGCAGCCCCATAGGATGAGGCCGGAAAGCAGGAAAACCATGGAGAATGCAATCAGGATCGTGAGCATGAAGAAGGTTCGCAGGGGAAGATTATGCCATTTTCTTTTCAGGTCATCCATTTGTATCCCACCCCCCAAACCGTTTTGATGAATTCTTTTCCGCAGGCATCCATGAGCTTGGTGCGTATTTTGCGGATATGTTCCTTGATGACATCTGCATTCCCTTCTGCGTCATAGCCCCATACCTGCGTATAGATCCGCTCCTTGTCAAAAACCTGTCCTGCATTGGTGAGGAGGAATTCCACAAGATCAAATTCCCGTTTGGAGAACACGATTTCTGTGTCACGGAAAAACACCCTTCTTTCGGACAGGTTTACCAGCAGCTCCCCGGATGTAAGGATTGACGCGCTCTTGACGCGTCTCTGGTCGCGCCGCAGATGGGCCGCCACCCGGGCGGAAAGCTCCTTCAGGCTGAAGGGTTTGGTGATATAGTCGTCCCCGCCGTAGCCCAGTCCGATGATCTTGTCCTGTTCCGTTATTCTTGCAGTCAGGAACAGGATGGGGCAGGAGACATACTCCCGGATGTGTCTGCAGAAGGTCAGGCCGTCCATGTCGGGCATATTGATGTCCAATAGGATCAGGTCCGGATGCCGGGCCAGCTGCATCATGGCGCAAGATGCACTGTTGGCTATGAGGGTCCGGTAGCCGCAGTCCTGCAGATGGTCGGACAGCAGCTCAGTCATCATTGTTTCGTCATCTATGATAAGAATGCTGTACATGGATTTCTTTGTTTCCTTTTATAGTTTCTTTTTCCTTCCTATACTATCGGTTATATCAAAGAATGTCAATACGCACTTGTTTTTCTGCTTTTTTCAGATATAATAGACTTGTGATTAGAAAACGCCGATGTTTTATGACTGAAGCAAGGTAAGGCAACAAGCTGGAAAAGGAGTACTTGTATGGCAAGAACGGTGAGCATCGGGAATCAGGATTTCGGGTCGATCAGGCAGGAGGGATATTTTTATGTAGACAAGACCGATTTCATCCGGGAATGGTGGGAGGCGGGAGACTCGGTAACGCTGATCACCCGTCCCAGACGCTTCGGAAAAACACTGACCATGAGCATGGCGGAAAATTTTTTTTCCGTGGAATACGCAGGAAAGGGCGGGCTGTTTGAAGGGCTGGATATCTGGAGGGAAGAGGAGTACCGTAAGCTGCAGGGAACGTATCCGGTGATCATGCTCAGCTTTGCCAGCATTAAAGAGAGCAATTATACTGCCGCCAGAAGGAAAATATGCCAGTTCCTTGCGGATGAATTTGACAAGTATCATTTTCTCTTAAATGAGGACTGTCTGACCGATCAAGAAAAAGAAAAATTTCGCAGAAAAAGTATCGATATGGACGACGTGGAGGCAACGCTTGCCCTGAACCAGCTTTGTCTTTATCTTTCCAGATATTATGGGAAAAAGGTGATTATTCTTTTGGACGAATATGACACCCCCATGCAGGAGGCGTATATGAACGGATACTGGGAGGAGCTGGTCATGTTCACCAGAAGCCTGTTCAATGCCACGTTCAAGACGAACCCTTGTCTGGAAAGGGCCCTCATGACGGGGATCACAAGGATCAGCAGGGAGTCCATGTTTTCGGATCTGAACAACCTGAAGGTTGTGACCGCCACCTCGGAAGACTATGCGGACTGCTTCGGCTTCACGGAGGAAGAGGTGATCGCGGCACTGGATGAGTACGGCCTTTCCGACCGCAGGGAAGAGGTGAGGGAATGGTATGACGGATTTGTCTTTGGAAGCCGTTCGGACATCTACAACCCATGGTCCATCATCAACTATCTGGACACGGGAAAGATCGGCCTGTACTGGGTCAACACCAGTTCCAACAGCCTTGCCGGGAAGCTGGTGCGGGAGGGGACCCCGGAGCTTAAGATGGACATGGAGAGGCTGCTCTGCGGGGACACGTTCCGAACCTCCCTTGACGAGCAGGTCGCGTTCAAGCGGCTCGGCCAGGGGGACGATGCCGTGTGGAGCCTGCTGCTGACCAGCGGCTACCTGAAGGCGGTACGCTATGAGTTCAACACGTCAGCCAGAAAGGCGGAGTACGAGCTGAAGCTGACAAACATGGAGGTGCAGGCCATGTTCGAGGGGCTGGTAGGGGACTGGTTCAGCGAATGCCGCCCGGTGAACAGCGCCTTCCTTCAGGCGATGCTGTCCGGGGACATAGAGGGCATGAACGAATACATGAACGATATTTCATACGAGCTCTTCAGCAGCTTCGACACGGGAGGGGACCCTTCCGGCAGAGCGCAGCCTGAGAGGTTCTACCACGGCTTCGTACTGGGGCTGATGGTGGAGCTGCGGGACCGGTATGCGATATCCTCCAACAGGGAGAGCGGGTTTGGCAGGTATGACGTGATGCTGGAGCCGAAGGAAGAACGGCTGCCCGCTATCATCATAGAGTTCAAGTCGGTCCGCACGAAGCGGGGGGAGACACTGAAGGATGCGGTGAAAGCGGCGCTGGAGCAGATCGAGGAAAAACAGTATGAGGCCGCGCTGCTTGCCAGAGGGATCCGGCCGGAGAGGATACGGAAATACGGCTTCGCATTTGAGGGGAAAGAGGTGCTGATAGGATAAATTAACCACTCCGCTGCAAGCAGCGGGGTACGAGACCCGTGAAGGAATCAATGGTCAAAAGCTCCCGCCCAAAGCAGTGCAGAAACGGCATTGCTTTTGGTGGGAGCTTTTGGCACAGGTTATTTTTGAGCTACCTGAACAGCAGAGGAGAACCGCCGTCAAATCCGTCATTGATATCCTGCAGGCTCTCCTTCAGCTTCTGGTTGGTAGCGCAGGAAGCCTCGCTCTGGAGATCCATGTATAAAATAAATACATCCTCGATGCTCATGCCTTTTTCGGCGGCGATTTCCTCCATCACCGGCCTCAGCCTCTCCAGCTGGACGGATACCTGCACCTTCTGGGGGTCAATCTCTCCCAGTACGCTTTCCGCATATCCGTTGATGCGTTCCAATAATTTCCTCTGGTCATCTGTCATGATTCTTACCTCTTTTTTCAAGTATTGTTTTCAGTATCATTTCTATATTATTTTTCCACGGCAAAGTTCCTATTACAGTTTATCACTAGAGGCTTTTTAAGTACAGATGTTTTTTCTGCGGTTTACTTTTCTGTTTGTCTTGTTTGCCTTGTATTACGGGAATATGTTCTGTGGTGAGAGTCCGCATAAGCAAAGCTATGATGGTACAAAAGATGATCAGGGAGTGAAAGCCTGATCATCAGCAAACATAATTCGAATATAACTGGATTATTCTCATAAATTGTGTTAACATCAGGAAGGGGAATTTTTGGAAGGATTAAGCTGGTAACACCAGCTCAGAAAGTAACTTTTTTTAAGAAAGGAAAAAAGATAATGATGGAAGAGTTCAGGAAAGGATTGACAAGGACGGCAAAAAAAGGCAGGAGGATCGCCATTGCGGCGGCCGCAGGAGCGATAGCGCTGGGAAGCATCAGTTATACACGGGCGGCAAGCATAGAAGATGTTTTTGACGAACATTATTATGCGGATAAATATCCGGATCTTAAGGAGGCATATGGTTATGACAAGGAGGCCCTGCTGGAGCATTTCCTGAAGTATGGGCTCTTAGAGGGCAGGGCAATGAATGAGATGCTGGATATAGTCAAATACAAAGAAAAATATCCGGATCTTCAGGCTGCGTTTGGGGACGACTGGGATGCTTATGTAACACATTATCTTACCTATGGAGCCTTTGAACACAGAGACAATGGCACTGATTTTGACCCTGTGGATTATCTGAACAGGTACGGCGATCTGCAGGGTGCCTTTGGCACGGATATATTGGCGGCTTACAAGCATTATGAGGTATTCGGGAAGCAGGAAGGCAGGGAGGGCAGAAGCGAGGGTGCGCTACAGGCCGAAGAAGCAGCGTACGATAACGTCTCCACAGAACCTACAGAGCCCTCAGAGCCGGAAAAAGAAAGCTTTGAGATTCAGAGTGTAGAGGTTTTGGGCAGCGGCCGCATCAGGGTCACTTTAAACCGAAAGACGGAACAAGCTCTGGCGCTGGAAGCGTTCAGTATCATATGTAACAGCGGCGGATCTGATATGACGATACTGTCTGTGTCCACAAATGATAATAAGGTTTATGATCTGACAACTTCCTATTATAGGGATCAGGAATACGATATATGGATTACCTTTGCCGACGGCACTTCGGCTTCGAAGGTTTTTGATTATAGGACAGACTGCGCACAGATCGCAGGCATTAACGCTGTCCGTACCAGTGCCGGCGAAGCCCGGATCACCTATAATTCAAACGAACCTGGTTATTTTTACTATGTATTAAGGGAAAACGGGCTGGCGCGCGCTGCTTCTGCAGGGAGATCAGCTGACATCACGGAAGCTGAGATTATCAGCAATGGTATTAAGACGGAGATGGCGCAGCATGACAATACCTTTACCGTTAACGGTCTGACGGAGGGTATGCCATACACCATGTATTATGTGGCTGTCAATACGGAAGGAAAGGCGACATCAGTAAGCAGTCTTTCCATTGACGGAGAAGTTTATGAGGAAAAGGCGGCTGCGATTAAAGGGGCTAAGGCATTCGCTGAAAAGCAGTCAAACGGCGAATACTTGTATGGTTTTGAGATAGAGCTGGAGACCGCCACCTCAGAAAGCCTGACTCTGGATCAGTTTGACATAAGCTGTCCGCTGAACGAGACAGCGCTTGGAGCGGTCAGTACTTTGGATAACAAGGTTTACCGCGTGTATATGCAAAGAGGCAGCATTCCTAAGGGTAATAATACTTATACGATTCTGATCAACCTGAAAGATGGCACACAGTTAAAGGGTACGTGCTACCTTGACCTGCAGGCACCCAGAGTTGATGCAAGAAGCATTGAATGGAAGGATGAGGATACAATACAAGTGGTTGTCAACTCAGACGAAGCAGGCACCCTTTACTATATGATCCAGAACGAGGTAGAGGGCGAAGGTACGATCGCCGCCAAGGATCCTGCGCAGATTTATGCCAACGGTACACAGGTTTCCATAGGCTACGGCCTGAATTATATAACGGTTCAGGGTGTAAAAGAGGGGCAATGGTTCTGCTTTGCATCGGAGGACGCACAAGGCAACAGGGAGGATTTCTACAGCTATAAGCAGATTCCTGAATATACCGCTCCGGTGCCGGATGATCCGTCACGGCCGGAGATTACAGGAGTAACGGTTATCAAGACTTCAGGCGGCGCAAAGCTCAAGGTGGTGTTCAACCAAACCATATATGGGCTTTATGACAATAGCGGGACTCAGATCAGCGGAATCACAGGTAGGATAGCATTTATTGCGGAGTATGGCTCTGAAGGGGGACTGGAGGACAATGTGGTGACGCTTACGGTGATGGATCATACAGTTTCCATACCCGAGGGCAGCCATACCCTGACTATTTTATTAGAAAGCGGAGAAACCTTGACGTTTGACTTCACAGTGTAAGTATGCCCGGAGGATCCACTTACGGACAGCTTGTCTGGTATCTAAGCGGCAGTTC
>CAXHOW010000005.1:0-15548 GCA_964018205.1 uncultured Acetatifactor sp.
GACCCTTGCCACCTCCCTGAGCATACCCGCCAGAATGGCAGCCAGGATACACGAAAACCCCTTTGCCACATGACTGCCCCGCAGCGCCGCCAGCACCTCTATAAACAGACAGATAGCCTCAACCGTTGCGGCAATCTTGAATTTATTTCTGATTTTTGTATAATGCTCAATGTTGGATTCCACGTCCGTATAGAGAAGGAAAGGCCCCTCCTCTGCCTTTTTGCGAAGCGTCACCCACGGTCCCCATAAGCTTATGATCTCCACATTCATGTCCCTCATGAATTCCCTATAATCATTGCTCACCCGGAACAGCCCTTCCGTGATATCTACCTGATAGATATACTCGCCGGGCTTGCAGCTGTCAAAACTGCAGAAGCCTGCAAAAAAACCCGTCAAGGCATATCCTCTCCGGGACATTTCATTGAGGAATTCTGTCTCCTTGTCTTTATCATAGTATGGCCGGAACTTAATCATGCTTCTCGCCCTCCATCATCTCCGCATTACGCAGCAGCTCCTTCAGGCGCTCCTTTTCCTGCGCAAAGATCTCTCTTCCCAGATCTGTGATGATATATTCCTTCTTTCTGCGAGAATCAGTCTCTTCACTGTAGATGCGGATCCAGCCTTTTGCGGTCATGGTCTGTATGGCCCCGTAAAGCGTTCCGGGCCCCATTGCGACCCTGCCCTCCGTCAGCCTCTCCACCTCCTGTATGATCCCATATCCGTGATTCGGCTTCCTCACCGACAGCAGAATGTAAAACAAAGTCTCCGTCAGCGGAATGTTTTTTTCCATAAACCTTTGCCTCTCCCGTCCGCCTGCCGCTGCACCTCCTGCGCATTCTCTGCCTATAACATATCGTCACATGATATATCGTCTCCCGATATATTCACAATATATCACCTGCCGATATATTTGTCAAGGTGGAACTATTCCTGCTCCTCCCTGCGGTTTCTGATCAGCCTCAGAACCAGATGATAAATCCCCCTGATCACAGAAAAGACCAGAAACATACTGATAAAGCCCAGCACGCCGAACATAATATCCGCAAACTCCATCTGTCCCGTGTTGGTCACACGCTGCCCGATCTCAATGGCAAAGGTTATGACGATGATCAGCGTGAACACGTAGATCCAGCTGATGACCATGATATGATTATTCTTCGCCAGCCATTTAAAGAGAGGGTGCACCACGAACACCATAGCCATACCCAGCGCCCCGATGATCAGGAAATGCAGCTCCTTGTCCGTAAAATTATATTCATACGCATCGTTCAGCTTCAGCAGCTTATTATGGATCCTTGCTATCAGCTCCACCATCAGATACAGAAATCTTCTCATAAACACCTCCCCGGCCTCTCCGGCCGTCTTTCGTTGCTTTCACGCCGGCTATTACACTATCCTGACCCGGCTGCCCACGCCGTCCGACCCTCTCTGCTTTGTCACGATGATCTTTTTATCGATCTTATCCTTCAGCTCAGAGACATGGGAAATGATTCCTACCAGCCTGTTGCCTTCCGTCAGCATGAGCAGAGTCTTCATAGCCTGCGTCAGCGCTTCCTCGTCCAGAGAGCCGAAGCCCTCATCTACAAACATAGAGTCCATCCTTATGCCTCCGGCATAGGACTGGATCTCATCCGCCAGCCCCAGCGCCAGCGACAAGGATGCCTGAAAGGACTCTCCCCCGGACAGGGTTTTTACACTGCGTCTGGTCCCGTTATAATGGTCGATGACGCTCAGCTCCAGCCCTGCCTTCTCCCTTTTGTTGTCACTCTCCTCTTCCCTTGCCAGCTCATACTGTCCGCTGCTCATCTCCAGATAGCGCAGGTTTGCCCGCCTGATGATTCTGTTAAAATAGTTCATCTGGATATAGGTTTCCAGCTCGATCTTCTGCTTTCCTGTCAGCTTGCCGTTGGCCGTGTCCGAGAGCGCCAGCATCCAGATATATTTTTTTTCCACCCCGGCGATCTCATCCTGTCTGGCTCTGACTCTGTCAAGGATGTCCCGGTTATTGGAAAGCGCCGCATTGCGCCTGTCCCTCTTCCCGCCCAGCTCTCTCTTCTCCTGCTGCCATTTCTCCTTTCTGTCAAGGACTTCCTCTTCGCTGACAAGTCCCGCCTCTCCGGCGGCGGACAGCTGCTCTTCCAATGTATGGATGGCGGCGGACAGCCTCTCGTCTAAAGTCCGGCAATCCTGATATCTTTGCTCGGCCCTCCTCAAGGCCTCCTCCAGCTCTGATATCTGCCGCCCAAGCAGCGCCACTCTTTCCTCCATCTCTTGCCTGCGGTCAAAGCCCAGCTCCTCCGCAAGCGTATCGATCCTTTCTTTTCTGGCCGTATTCTCCGCCGTCCTTGCAGCCAGCTCCATCTCAAGCCTATGGATATTCCCATCCAGCTCCCTGACAGCGCCCTCCCGCTCTGGTATCTGCTTTTCCAGCTTCTGCTTTTCCTGCAGCCTCCTGCCGTTTCGTTCCAGCGCTTCCTTCAGACGGGCCAGCTCTCTGCCAAGCACATCCTGCGCAAAAGCGGCCGCCCTCCGTAACGGATTCTCCTTCAGGAATAAGGCTCCATTTCCAGCTGCCGCCTCGTCCGCCGGAGCCGCCTCATTCCAAGACAGATCCCTTGCCGCAAGGACAGTCTCTCTCCAAGACGCCTCTCCGGCTGCTGTCTCTCCCTGAAGCATCTCCCCAGCTGCATCCCCTGCCATCCAAAGCCATGCTTCCTCCTCAGGGGCATTTGTCCCACGCAGCGCCTTCTCTTCCACAGCGGACGCAAAAGCAAGCTTGTCCCATAGAAAGCCCGAAAGCCCGGTCAAAACTTCTGAAAGCTGCCTCTCCTTCTCCTGCCTTCTGCTCCTGATTCCCTCCAAAAGCTTCTCTGATTCCATGTGCCGGGAGCGGATGTCTGCCAGTTCCTCCTCCTTCTGCTTTCGGCAGGCCTCCAGCCGTTTCTGCTCCGCGATTCTTTCCCTGATTTCCGCCTCTCTCCGGACAAGCCCTTCCAGACATTGATCCACCCTACGAGCCAGCGCCGCTCCATCCTCCATTGCCGAGTTTTCCGGCAAATTCTCGTGCGCCCTAGCCGAAACGCCGGCGCCTGCTTCTGCTCTCGCAGGTTTTCCCTGCTCTGTCCGGCCGGTCACTTCACCTGAACCGGATGGGCCATTCTGCCCGTAAACCCTATCCATTTCCGGCAGCGCAGCCGCTTCTCTTAATATATCCTCCGTCTTTTCGCTTTCTCTCGCCAGCTGTCTCCTTCCGGTCTCCTGCTTTCCCTTCAGATTGGCCGCGTTTTCACTGTTATCTGCGATCTCCTTCTCCAGCTGCCGTCTTTCCTCTTCCTCCTGTGCCGCTCTGCGCTCCAGAGTCTCCAGCTGCTTTCTGAACTTTTTTGCCTGCTCCAGCTGCCGAACAGCCTGCTGCCATTTTTCCTCCAGCAGCCCCGAAATTCTCTCCAGCTGTACCTGCCAGTCAGCATTTATTTCAACAGAAAGCTTCTCCTCCGAAATAAATCTATTGAACTGCCGCTTTTTTTCCTCAAACTGCCCCTTGGCGGCATTCCATTCCTGTCTTGCCTCCTGCAGCCGCAGATCCAGCTTCCTCTGCTGCTCCTCTCCGGCCCTGATCAGCCCGTCCAGCTCCTTCTTTCGTTCGCACTCCTCTGTCGATTTTTTCAGGGCATCCTCCGACCTGCCGAGTTCCTCCTCCAGACGTTTTTCCTCCCTGACAGCCTCCTGCCGGATTGCCTCCGGATCCTCAAAAGAACCTCCGAACAGCCGGGCAGCCGTCTCTGCCACCGTCTGCTTCTGCCCCGACAGCAGCGTGGCCAGATGTCCTGCGTCCGCACTGAGCCGTTCCGCCTTTGCCTCCGCTTTGGACAGCGCTTTTTTCTGCCGCTCCAGCTCCTCCTTGTCCGGCACGGTCTCGGGCACTCTTGCCAGAGCCGGATGATGCCTGGAACCGCAGACAGGGCACTCCGCCCCTTCTGTCAGATCCTTTGCCAGAAGCCCTGCCTGAGCGTTCAAAAAAGCCTTCTCCATAACCTCATACGCACTGCGGAGCAGCTGTCTCTTCTCCTGCGCAGCCTGATAATCCCGCTGGGCAGAAACCAGTTTTTCCTGTATCTCCGTTAAACCTGCCATCTCCCCGGACAGCCGTCCAGACAGCTCCTTCCTATCCTCCAGCTTTTCTTTCTGCTGCCGAGCGGTGACAAAGCGGATGTCCGCATCCTTCGCCTCTTCCCACTGTTCCTTTGCGGCTTTAAGCCCGGTTAAATGCTCCTGCGCCTGTCTTTCCGTGCCGGCACAGCTCTTCTCCAGAAGCTCCACCGCTGCAAGGGATGCCTTAAGGCCCTCTCCGTGCTCCCGGAACAAGCTCCTCCTCCTTTCTTCCTCCTCCAGTCTATGGCGGCAGGAAACCTCCTCTTCTCCTGCTCCCTTATGCTTCTCCTGCTCCTGCCTGTCTTTCAGGATCTGAGCATGCAGCGTCTCCCTGCGGGCATTCAGCTCCGTCAGGGTTTGCGCGATCTCCTCTGCTTTTTTATCTGTTTCCTGCTGCTCCGCCCTCTCTCTTTCCAGCAGCTCCTTCTGTCCTGCAAGTCTGTTCCTTACGTCCTCCACGGCGGAGAGCATATTTTCGGCGCCGCCCATGGTCTCCAGCCGTTCCAGCATTCCGGCGATCTCCTGCGAGGCTGTCTCCGCCTCCAGCCCCTGTTTTTCCACCTGACGCTCCATGTCCTGCTGCCTTGAGATATCTTGGCCAAGCTCCTTGTCCTGTCTGCAAAGAGACTCCTTCTGCTCCTGAATATTCCGTCTGATGCCCTCTATGCGCTCCCGCTCTTCTCCCACGGCGGCAAGGGCTTTCAGCTCCTCCCTCTCCCTTTCCAGAGCCGCCTCCTGCTCCTGCCTGCGCTCTGCCAGCTTGACCTTACGCTCTCCGGCATCTCCGATCTCCTCCTCCGTCTGCCTCCATATCCTGCGCTGTTCCTCCAGCCTATCAAACTGTTCCAGCCCCTTAATCCCCTTCTGGAGCTCCTGATTCAGTATCTGGCACTGACCGCCTCTCTCCTTTGCCTCCGCAAGGAGCTGTTCTGCCTGACGTAATTCCTGCTGCAGCGCTTCCTTAGATTTTTGATTCTCCTCCAGCGCCCTCTGCTGCTCTCTGGCCAGACGGATATTTCCGATCAGCTGGTTCTCCCTTTCTATCTGCCGATCCAGCCTGTCGACTTCTTCATCCGCCCTCTTCAGCGTCTCCTGATCCTCCCGGCACAGCTCCTCCAGCAGGGCAAGCCCCTCGCCCACCCTGCCTTCAAACCTATCTTTCTTTAATTCCGTCAGCTTGAACTGTGCCTCTGAGAGTCCTTCCTTTCCCTCCTCACAGACAATATTGTCCATATACTGGCTGATGCTTTTTTTCAGATCGTCGTAGGCATTCTTCTGCTGCCGCACCTTCTCCTTCAGCTGCTCCTGAAGTCTCTGGTACAGTCCTGTGTTGAATATCTGCCGGAAGATATCGCTGCGCTCCTCTGTCCCGGCCAGCAGGAGCTTCTGGAAATCCCCCTGCGCTATCATGGCAATCTGGGTGAACTGTCTGCGGTCCAGACCGATCAGCTCCGTCACTGCTCTGGTGACCTCCTTTACCTTGGTCACCGGGCTCCTGCCGTCCGGATACACAAGCAGCGCGTCCGCCTTCTGGAGCGTATATCCCGTCCCCCTGCCCTTGGGACGCTGGTATTCCGGATTCCGTTTGACGGTATATGGTTTCCCGCCATACTCAAAAACGTACTCCACATAGGTGGGCGTCTCTTCCTTTGCATATTTGCTGCGGAACATATCCGATTTCCGTACGTCCCCGCTGGCTTCCCCGTACAGCGCATATGTAATGGCATCAAAAATGGTGGTCTTCCCTGCCCCGGTGTCCCCGGTGATCAGATAAAGGCCCTTCCCGCCGAACTGTTCAAAGTCGATCTCCGTCTTGTCCGCATAAGGCCCGAAGGCACTGACAGTAAGCTTCAATGGTTTCATGGCTGTTCTCCTCCGCCCCGGTTATCCTCGATCATCTGCTGCACCAGCTCCCTCTGTTCCTCGCTCATGGGCTGGTTGTTCTGGCGCTCATAAAACTCCAGAAACAGCTCCACCTCCGATTTCCGCTCTATTTCCTCCGATGCCTCAATATTCCGGTTCTGCCTTGTCCGGGTATTGTCATAATTAAGCTGCATCAGATTCCGGTAGACTTTTTGCAGCCTCCTCATCCCGTCCGGGATATCTTCCTCATCCGTCAGCGTGGCCTGTATATAGTCCTCCCTGTTTGTCCCCTCATAAGAGGACCTGTCCATTAATTCCATATATGTGCCCCGTATCCTGCGCATATCACGCAGAGGGATCAAGGGAACCGTGTCAAGGGCCACCTCCCCCTTTTCCCTCAGCTCCAGAACCGTCACGCTCTTCTCCTGCTCCGCCTCCGAAAAGGAATATTTCAGAGGCGTGCCGCAGTAGCGCACAGTGTCACGTCCCACGTGCTGGGGGCTGTGGATATGGCCCAGCGCCACATAATCGAACGCGCCAAAGACCTCCGCATCTACATTGTCCAAGCCCCCCACTGCTATTTCCTCCGATTCGCAGCGGGATGCCCCGGTGACAAACTGGTGCGCCACAAGAATATTCCTCTTATGCGGATCCACGTCCATACGCTCCACCGCTATCCTCACTGCGTCATGGTAGCTTTCCGGCATCTCTGCCGCCTCTTCCCCCAGTGCATGGCGCACCGTGGCAGGCTTCACGAAGGGAAGCAGATAGACGCACAGCTCTCCGTATTCATCCGCTAGCGTGACCCTTGAGACAGTTCCGTCATACACCGGGGACATATAGACTCCCCTCCCCTTCATCAGCTCCGCGCCGAAGGCTATCCTCTCAGGAGAATCATGGTTCCCGCTGACCGCAAACACCTTCCGTCCCCGCTCTGCTAGTTGTGTCAAAAAAGAATCGAAAAGCTGCACCGCCTCTGCGGAGGGCACCGGCTTGTCATAGATGTCGCCGGCTATGATGACCCCGTCCGCCTGCTCCCTTTCCGCTATGGCTACTATCTTGTTTAAAATGTATTTCTGATCTTCCAGCATGGAATATTCATTGACGCGCTTTCCGATGTGCAGGTCCGAGATATGCAGAAATTTCATGACTGTACCTTTCCGCCCGTTTCGGCGGGCATGGCTTCCACCATTTTCTAAAATGTGCATAAACCCTGTTTCCTCAAAAACCGGTTCATGCACATCCACAAGTATCTAATATTCCTTTGGCATTTCCGTGATTCCGTACCTGCGCTTGAAGGCCTCCAGCTCCCCGTCATTGCGGATGAAGCTTTCCTCCCTGAATTCTCCGGTATGGATATTCTTAAAGCCCGCCACCTGCTCGCCGTTGCAGATGCTGCATTTCAGCACGGGCCTCCAGTTCTCTTTGTCGTATTCCGGCTGTACCGTCTGCTTTTTTTGCTTTCTCCAGAACATTCCCGTTTCCTTTCCGGCTGTCCCTTGTCACTCTGCCCCTGTCATTCCCCGGAAACAGAGGTTATGTCGATCACCACATATTCTGACTTGCAGCCCGTCTTGAACTGAATTGCCCAGTCGGAGATGCCGGAGCTTACGATAAAGCTTGTCCCGCCCCGTTTTTCCAGTCCGTAGCTCTTGTCGTCCACTCCCGTCCACTGCCCCATACGGTGGAAGGGAAACAGCTGGCCCCCATGGGTATGCCCGCACAGCACCAGATCCACCCCTGCCGCTGCCTGTGCGTCAAAGTCACTGGGCTGATGGTCAAGGACAATGCTGTATTTGTCCGGGTCAAGCTCTGCCGTCAGTTGCTGCATGGATGCTCTGGAGCTTCCCCTCTGGTTTTCCGAACGATCCTGTCTGCCGATGAGATAGAAGCGGTTGTCCAGCAGTACTGTTTCATCCTGCAGCACGATCACGTTATTCTTTTCCAGCTCCGCTATCAGGTCATCCCCATCATATCCTCTGTATTCCGGCCCGTAATATCCCTTGTCATGATTTCCGAAAACATAATAGACGCCATATGTAGTCTTCAGCGTGCCCAGAGCCTGACAGGCGGCGATCATATCTTCCTTTGAAGTATCGTCATCCACATAATCGCCCGTCACCACCACGATATCCGGATTCTCCGCCTGCATGGCCTGCACCAGCTCAAGAAATCCTTCCCCGTCAAAGGTATTGCCCACATGGGAATCCGCAAACTGCACAATGCGCAGGCTTCCCACCTGCTTGTCTGTCTCCAGCCCATAATGGGTGGCCCACACATGGTTCGCAAGAAACCAGCCGTATCCAAGATACACTGCCGTGATCCCCAGCGCAAAAATGCCTGCGTAATATCTGGTAAATTTCCTGCCCTGCTTTTTTTCCACGATCCTGCTGACTCCGTCGCATATCAGCCATATCACCATCAGATGGATGACTGCGATCGCAGCGTTGATCGTCCCCAGAAGAACTCCCAAAGCGACGATGATCAGCACCATCAGAAGAAGCCCTGCCAGAAAGCGCAGAAGCTTCCTTTCCCCCAACGCCTTGCGGAGGAAGGAAAATTTGGCGAACCTGCTCGCCAAATAGATTGCCCCGATGATAATTCCGACAAAAAGTGCACCAAAAATCATTGTCCACATATTCCGATTCTCCCGTTCCAGCTCCGCATCCGCCCCTGCCCTGTCTTTACTCCCGGGCGGATGCCGCTTTTGTTCCAAGTTTTTCTTCTGAGACTGTCTTCCGGTTCCGCAATGTGTCTCCAGACGCTGCCTGCACTAAAGCATCCCTGCTCTTAGTCCTCCGCAGGCTGTCCCGCCGATTTCTGATGCCGGCGGAAGGGCACAAGGCCTGTCTTGTTCAGCGCCACCATCAGGGCGGGGATGAATACCAGCTGAAGGATGATCCCCGGTATGGCATTCAAGAATGCTCCTGCCATGAACATCTGCCATGTAAACGCATTTCCTGCCACGCCCAGCATCAGCAGGCGCACGATGCCCCAGATTACCCGGCCCCCTATCATAGCAATCAGCAGGGAACGGTACAGCGCCACGATACACTGCCATTTTGAACGGTTATATAAAAAACCCCCGATGGCGCCGTAGGCTGCCAGCTCAAAGGCCATGGCAATGCCGTTAGGCATGGGCGGCGTGCCGAAAAGCGCATACCGCAGCAGGGGCAGGATAAACCCTACTATTCCGCCGTACTGCCATCCGCAGATCAGGCCGCACACCAGCACCGGCAGGTGCATAGGCAGCAGCATATTGCCGATCCGGGGAACCTGACCGGTAAAGAAAGGCAGGACAATTCCCACTGCCATAAGCATTGCCGCCGTCACTAGATTCTGAATATGTTTTTTGGCTGCTGTCTGTTTCACGATTCTCCGTCTCCTTTTCTATTATCTTGTAATAAAATAACGCTTTCAAAACCGCCCGTGTCCAACACCAGAGAACAGCGGCCCTCAATGCCGAAGCTGCGGAAATATCTTTCCTCCATAGGAATCCAGCGTTCCTTGAATGCGGCAAAGCGTTTTCCTTCACGCCTCTGCAGCCGTTTCCTCTGCTCCTCCTTCGGGCAGGTGAGAAATACCGTCAGGTCATACTCCGCTGCCATGGACGGATGCATGGAGTAGCTGCCCTCCACCACCGTCAGCACGCAAGGCTGCAGCAGCACTGCCTCCCTTATGGTGCCTCCCGCACAGCTATAAGGACGGTACAAGGCAGGCCTCCCTTCCTTAAGCGGAACCAGCAGCTCCCTTTTAAGCCGCCCAAAGTCCATGTTTCCGCCCGGAACCGACTCCCAGTTTTCCTGCCTTTCGTCAAGGGGCAGATAAAAATCATCCATGTGCAGCACATTGCAGGAGATGCGTTTCCTGATCAGCTCCGCCAGCCTTGTCTTGCCGCTTCCGCACCGCCCGTCTATGGCTATCATGGCCGGCTCACTCTTTTCCGCCAATCTGCCTGCCGCCTCCAGCACAGGAGAGAATATGCGCTGTTCCTTTTCTGTCATTGCCTTGTCCGTCACCCCGCCTTCCCCACTGCGGCACTCTTATTTCTTCGGCTGCTTCGACATTTGTACAGTTTCTGCCATGCCTGACGCCCCAGATTCTTTCCCCCTTAGTATAACGTAAAAAAACCTCCAAGGGAAGACCTATTTTACACAGACATACTCCACCGGCGGCGGAAGCCCTGTTCATGATATGCCTTATAATGTGCCTCTCGTCAGTTTCTCCAGCGCCTCAAAAACCCCTGCCACAGCCCGCTCTCTGGCGGCATAAGCTGTCCTGCAGAATTCATTGTCTATGGAGTATTTCCAGCTTCCTTTTCCTCTGGTATCATGATACAGCACTGCAACATGATCTCCGACCTTCAGATATTCATTTCCCTTTTTGGATTTTTTCCATGTGCGCTTGAAAAAATTCACCCGTCTGGTCTGTCTGTTCTTAAAGTCGGCCTCCCGGCGCTTTGCCTGCGCCACATCTCCTTCCATCCTGCCTGCGCACACACATCCTACAGACAGGCTGCGGTAACCGGGATGCTCCATCTGGTGGGCATAGCGGATGATCTGGTATCCGCACATCTCGCAGATTCCTGAAGGCGAACCCAGATCCTCCACCCCGACGCAGGTCCAGCCGGAATGGGGGACAGAGGACTGTTTCCATAGATTCGGGCTGTTATCCTTCAGCGCCTGCAGACGGGCGGCTTCTGTTCCGGCCTCGGCATCTGTTTCAGTCATGGCATTCTCTTCTGCTTCCGTTTCGGTCATAGCATTTGCTTCAGCCTCACATTCCGATTCGGTCATAGCTTCCGTTCTGAATCCAGTCTCCGTGTACATTCCCGCCATAGTATCCGCTTCATCCACAGCCTCCAGCCCGGCTTCCTTCATCGCCCCGCCCTCTCCGGCCTTTTTCCGGCCGGAGCCGCCCTGCTGCAGGACTTTCAAATGCGGAACACCTGAAAGCAGGCTGTCCGTCGAAAGCAGACGGCTGTCCGAAACAGCATCCTCCGGATCCCCATATTCTTCCTGATACTTATCCAGTTCGTCCTTATCTATGATCTCAATTTCGAGAGGGGATATCTCATCCGCCTCAATGCCCTTTTTCTCTCCGTCACACGCAGCTTTCCTGACTATGGGCGGCAGCGCATTCCGCGGCAGCTCCTTCGGCTGCGTCTCCTTTTCCTCCGCTTTCGGCCTGACCTCCCGATGCTCCTTTGTAAAGTAGCTGCTGGAGATATTTCTAGGCTGCTGCAGCTTCTCGAACCTGACGGAATAGCTCCCCCTCTTTTCGTCTATGGATTCTATGATGCCGGGGCCGAAGACATGATGCTCCACCGCATCCCCTACCTTCCTGCTGCCCGCCGCCTCCAGCTGCATCTCGCAGTTCAGCTTGGCGGCATACCTTCTGCTCTCCTGCCATAAAGCCTCCGATATCCGGCCCACCCTGACATAATTCTTCTCCCCGATCTCCTCCAGAAACCGGGAGACCAGCTTCTTTGCGCCGCTCTCCGAGGTTCCCTCCGACTCCATCAGAAACAAGTATTTCTCTGCCCGGGTGATGGCCACATAGCACAGTCTGCGCTCCTCCTCCAGTCCCAGCTTCTTCCTGTCGCCGACGGTTTTTGCCGAAGGAAACACACCCTCCGTAAAGCCCAGAATAAACACCGCCGGAAACTCCAGCCCCTTTGACGAATGTATTGTCATTAGCTTTACCGCGTCCTTGGACTCCTCTCGTCCCTCCCCCGACTGCAGGGCTATCTGCTGCAGAAATTCCTCCAGACTTAAAGCCTCTCCGAAGTCATGCTCAAATTCATTGGCGATACGTTTAAATTCCGCCAGATTGTCCAGACGCTCCTCGTCCCCCAGCCCGCGGATATAGCTCTCATACCCGGACATTTCCGTCACCTTGTTCACAATATCCGATATGCGCCTTGTTTTGTAACTCCCCCGCATCTCCTCCATGAAACGGACGAAGCTGCCTACATCACTGTTCACAAACTCCTTCTCGTCCAGATGCTCTGCCAGCGTGGCATAGAGCGACCGGTAAGGCAGGCCCTCCGCTGCCTCACGCTCCCTCAGCTCCTCAAGATAGTTCAGCTTCCCCCGCCCGAACCTCCTGCGGGGCGTATTCACTACCCTCAGAAAA
The DNA here is from genome assembly GCA_964018205.1 of uncultured Acetatifactor sp. GTDB lineage: Bacteria > Bacillota > Clostridia > Lachnospirales > Lachnospiraceae > Acetatifactor. The sequence goes on from CAXHOW010000005.1 coordinate 12,154, forward strand.
GAGGCATCGTCCCCGTAGGCGACCAGTCTCAGATAGGCCAGAATATCCAGAATCTCCATCCTCTGGTAAAACCGTACCCCGCCGAAGATCTCATAGGGAATATTCTTCTCCACCAGCTTCTTCTCCGTCACCCGGGACAGAAAAGAAGCCCTGTAGATAATGGCAAAATCCGAATAGCGAAAGCCCTCCTTCTCCCGCAGGCGCTTGATATTCTCGATCACCTGGTCCATTTCCTGAAATTCATCCTTGGAATGATAATGCACCACCGGGGCTCCCGCCGGATTCCTCGTAAACAGATCCTTCTTCAGCCTCAGCTCGTTCTTTTCTATCAGGGTATTGGCGCACTGGAGGATCTGGGGCGTCGACCTGTAGTTCTGATTCAGAATGATGGTTTTTGTAGGCTCATGGGCCTTGTCAAAATCCACCAAAAGCTTTACATCGGAGCCTCTCCACTCATAAATATTCTGGTCCGGGTCCCCCACAATCATCAGATTCTGATACATTCCGGACAGAATCTCCACCAGACGCATCTCTACGGCGGAGCTGTCCTGAAACTCATCCACCATGATATAGTTCAATCTGTCCTGCCACTTTTCACGAATCTCCGGATCTGTCTCCAGCAGGTAAATGGCGAAGGCGATAAGATCGTTAAAGTCCAGCGAATAGGTTGCCTTCTGCCTCTGGAGGAAATCCTCTATGATCCGGTCGTCCTGATCCTTGATCTCGCCTAAGATGCTACAGGGCCCGGGGTCACACATCCTCCGCACATACCCCATGTCCTGCTTTTTGGCCCGTCCGATCTTCCGAAGCATGGCCTCAAAGGTGGCGTAATCCAGCTTCAGCTCATACTTCTGGTAAATCTCGTCCAGAATATTTTTTTGCTGATGGGAATCGATGATCTGGAACTGCTTGTTGAGAAACAGCTTCTCCGGGTTCTCCCGCAGCAGCCGATTGCAGAATCCGTGATAGGTGCATATCAGCCCCATATCGTTCCCGTCCCCTATGAGACTGCGGATCCTCCGTTTCATCTCCCCGGCAGCCTTGTTGGTAAAGGTCACGCACAGTATATTCCCTGAATCGATTCCGTACTCCTGCACCAGATAGGCATAACGGCTTACCAGCAGCTTGGTCTTGCCGCTGCCCGCCCCGGCGATCACCCTGACGTACCCTTCCGTCTCCAGTACCGCCTCTCTTTGTCTCTCATTGAGATTCTCCAGCAAATCCGCCATCTTCCGTTTCCCCGCCATTTCTTTGTCGACAAAAACATGACCGTGCAGCTCGGCTCGCCGCACGGCCCTATGCTTCCCACATGGCTTTATTAACCATAAACAAAGCCATACTCATGGTACTTATGGCCATCCGGCCGCTTTCTGCCTTGAACAAGGACATTATACCATGCGAACATATGTCTGTATAGTCTCTTTTGAAAAAGAAAATCACAGCCTCCACAGCCGGAACACCTGCTCCGCGGCAGCGGCCATGTTGGCCTTCGCGTTCTCCGGATCCATGGCCTCCTCCAGCGTCACCACGCTTCGCAGGATGGGAAAGAACGCGTCAATTCCCTGCTTGTTGCACTCTGCCGCGTCCGCGGTGACACAGCCCGAAAGCGCTATAACGGGTTTCCCGTACTTTTTTGCAAGCTTCGCCACGCCCACGGGCGCTTTCCCCATGGCTGTCTGTCCGTCCAGACGTCCCTCCCCTGTCACCACAATGTCCGCCTCCCTCACAAAGCTCTCCAGCGCCGTCTCCTCCAGAACGATCCGGACGCCGGACTCCAGCACCGCATCGGTGAAGGCCAGAAACGCAAAACCCAGCCCCCCGGCGGCACCGGTACCGGGATACGCTGCATCTGCCTTCGGAAAGGATCCGGCCGCCAGCCCGGCGTACTGTCCCAGCCACTCGTCCATCCTCTGAACCATGGACGGAGTCGCCCCCTTCTGGGGGCCATAGACGGCACTGGCTCCCGATGCTCCGCAAAGAGGGTTCGTCACGTCACAGGCAACGCGGAACCTGCACTCCGAAAGTTCAGGGATCACCTTGTCGGCATTTATGGAGGCCAGCTTTTCCAGTCCCTTGGCTCCGAAAGCCACGGAATTGCCCTCCGTGTCAAGACATCCGAAGCCCAGCGCCTGAAGCATACCTATTCCGCCGTCATTGGTGGCGCTTCCGCCAATGCCTACAATGAAACGGCGGCACCCCTTGGAAATCGCATCCCTGATGACCTCGCCCACCCCGTACGTGGTGGTGTTCATGGGATTGCGCTCCTCCTCCGGCACCAATGTTATACCTGCCGCGCCTGACATCTCGATCACCGCCGTTCTGCTTTCCTCAATAATACCGTACTCACAGCTCACCTTTTCCCCCAGAGGCCCGGTGACAGACACCCTCTGCGTCACGCCGTCCATGCCACCAACCAGCGCCCGGACAGTGCCTTCCCCGCCGTCCGCCAGCGGACGGACCGTCACCTGCGCCTCCGGATCCGCTCTGCGGATCCCCTCCGCGGCGGCGTATCCCGCTTCCATGGATGTAAGGCTCCCTTTAAAAGAATCAATTGCCACTACTGCCTTCATGCCCTTCGCCTCCTATACCTATATGCCAGCGCCAAAACGCCAGCGCCTTTCCGGCATGAAATCCTGTCAATGCACATCAATCTGGCACATCCTCATGGTCTCCAGCGCAGCCTCATGGGTCTTGGGTGTGACTCCCGCGCAGCATTTCCCGTCCACCGCAATAGGCAGCTCCGGAAAATAAGCCTTCAGCAGAAGCGCATTGGACACGACACATATGTCCGTACACAGCCCTGCCAGCTCCACCGTAACCTCATGGTTTCCTTCGCCCACGATCCCGCCGATGATATCTGCCAGCTCCACGGATCCAAAGGTTCTCTTTTCCACCGCGGTATAGCCTCTGTCCTGCAATGCCGCAAGCACCTTTCCGTTGATATTCCACCCTTCCGTCCCCCGGATGCAGTGAAGCACCGGAAGCTTCCTGCCTTCCGCCGTCTCCAGATAATTCTGCTCATGGGTATCCAGAGTGGCAAAGATCCTGCCGTCAAAGTCCTCTATCTTCGACACTACCCTTTCCACGATCTCCACAGCCTCCTTCGTCCCCAGCGCACCGTCCACGAAATCATTCTGCATATCCACTATGACCAATATTTTCTCCATGCCTCCCTAAACTCTCCTTTCCTGAAATCCCGGCCTCTGCAGCCTCTTTTGCCCCCATATGCCGATGCCGTTCATCGACAGCCCGGCGGCCGTATCATTCCCTCGCCGATATCCCTGCCTATCTGGATCAATTCATTTTTTTGACTTCACAAAAGCCCGGCAGATTGCTCCGCCGGGCTTGTCCTCTATCATGACAAGGACGCCCCTCCGGCTCTTGCTGCCTGAAGC
>CAXHOW010000005.1:15648-25846 GCA_964018205.1 uncultured Acetatifactor sp.
AAAGCCCGGCAGATTGCTCCGCCGGGCTTGTCCTCTATCATGACAAGGACGCCCCTCCGGCTCTTGCTGCCTGAAGCGGACACATGCCATGTTCTCATCTATTATGCAATTTTGCTCTTTGCGAGCTCTGCCAGAGTCTTGAAGCCTTCTGCATCGTTTACTGCCATCTCCGCCAGCATCTTTCTGTTCATCTCAATGCCGGCCAGCTTCAGGCCGTACATGAACCTGCTGTAGGAAAGGCCGTTCAGCCTGGCAGCCGCATTGATACGGGTGATCCAGAGCTTTCTGAACTCACGCTTTCTCTGCTTCCTGCCGATATAAGCGCTGGTGAGAGCCCTCATGACGGACTGCTTCGCTATTCTGTACTGCTTACTCCTTGCCCCCCTATAGCCCTTTGCAAGCTTTAAAACTCTTTTATGTCTCTTTTTGGCATTCAAGCCGCCTTTGATTCTTGCCATATCTCAAATTTCTCCTTTCCTGCCTTATAAATAGGGCAAAATCTTCTTCATATTCTTTACATTAGACGCATCGGTCATGGTGGGCTTTCTCAGATTGCGCTTTACCTTTGCGCTCTTCTTGGACAGCATATGGCTCTTATAAGCCTTATTTCTCTTCAACTTACCCGTTCCTGTTACTTTAAAACGCTTTGCTGCAGACCTATTCGTTTTCATTTTAGGCATAACACATTCCTCCTATATTTTAATAATCTATTTTAACCTAGCGACTGTGGAATTACTTCCTAACGCTTTTCAGTTAAAAACATTGTCATGCTCCTGCCCTCCACCTTAGGCGCCTTCTCCACCACGGAAATATCGGACAGGCTCTGGGCAAAATCGTCCAGAATATGCTTGCTGCTGTTCATATGTGCCATCTCGCGACCGCGGAAACGAAGCGTCACCTTTACCCTGTCGCCCTTGGTAAGGAATTTTCTCGCCGCATTGATCTTGGTATTCAGATCATTGGTATCGATATTGGGGGATAAGCGGATCTCCTTGATCTCAATGGTTCTCTGCTTCTTCCTCGCTTCCTTCTCCTTCCGGAGCATCTCATACTTGTACTTGCCGTAATCGACAATCTTGCATACGGGCGGCTTTGCGGTAGGCGCGATCTTCACCAGATCCAGTCCGGCCTCCTCCGCCATCCTCATGGCATCCCGGGTAGGCATGATGCCAAGCTGTGCACCGTCCTCACCGATCAGACGTATTTCTTTGTCCCTAATCTGTTCGTTAATCATTAAATCGCTAATGGTCTTGTACCTCCATAAGAAAAGTGGATAGCATAACTATCCACTTGAATACACCCAACAAAAACACAAGGCCCTTCCTTGTGCCGCTGCCGAAAATGTTAACACTTACCAGCCCGCTTGCCGTAAGGTGAGAGTGGATACTCTGCTTGCTATCATGCTCACTTGCACACCTTCACAGATTACCATACTCTCACCTTGTTGTCAATACTGATTTTTTGTTTTTCGGCCAAATTTTGCAGAGCCTACCAAAACCCGAAAAAACCTCTCAGTCTGCTCTTTAAGCCCTTTCACTGCCGGATTCCGCCGCCCGGCCTTTACACCGTCTGGAATTTTCCGATATATACCGGGAAACTGCCTGTTCCCTTCATCTCCTTGCCGGCTGTGATGGTAACATTCTTGTCCATGATGAGATACTCCACATTTGCGCCTGCCTCCACCACGGTGTCCTGCATCAGGATACAGTTTTTGACCTTTGCCCCCTTCGCTATCTTCACGCCACGGAACAAGATGCTGTTCTCCACCTCTCCCTCAATGACACAGCCGTCTGCAACCATCACGTTCTGCGCCTTTGCGCCTTCGATATATCTGGTAGGATTGTCGTCACGGATCTTTGTGTAAATCTGGTGCCCGGAGAACAGAGCATCCAGATTGTACTCATCCAGAAGCTTCATATTCTCATAGAAATAGCTCTTCATGTCACAGATGCGCGCTATGTAGCCCTCATGCTTATAGGCCTGCACATTCAGCTTGTTCAGCCTGGGCAGCAGCACGTCACGCTCAAAATATTCCTGCCCCCTGACAAACGCCGTATTGATCAGGTCTATCAGAAACTCCCTCTCCACCACAAAGATATTCATGGAGAAATTCTGCACACCGGAATCCTTGGCATTCACATAGATCTTTGTCACTCTTCCGTCCTCGATGCCGAAGGTATAGTAATATCCTTGATCGTTGGACTGAGATTTCAGGAAGCTCTCAGGAAGCTCCTGCTCATTGTAGGCGACGGTCACGTCCGCCCCGCTCTCGATATGGCGGCGGATCATAGCGTTGAAATCAAAGTTCACCACGATGTTCGTATCTGTGATGACCACATATTTTTCCCTCTCGTCCCGCAGGAAATCCAGAATGTTTGCAAGCGCTCCCACCCTGCCGATATAGGGCTTGGCAGACTTCTCCGCAAAGGGCGGGAAGATATGCAGGCCGCCGTTCTTGCGCACCAGATCCCATTCACGGCCGGAATCAAGATGATCCATCAGGGAATGGTAATTATTGTTCACCATGACGGAGATATTGTCGATGCCGCACTGGGTCATGCTGGACAGGATGAAATCAATCAGGCGGTAACGGCTGGCAAAAGGGATGGATGCCATAAGACGCACATTCACCAGATCCGGAACCAGTGCGTCATAGCTGTTGGGGAATATAATACCGAGTGCGCTTGTATTCAGATTTACCATACTTCTTCACCGCCTTCTACATTTTTATCTACCATGGCCTTGGGGCCAATCTTCGCATTGTCGCCGATCACCACTCCCGCGCCCACGGTTGCGACTCCGTTCTCCTCGCCGCTGGGCATGGCGCCCACTACCGCGTTTTCGCCGATAGTCACGTTCTCAGCCACGATACAGTGCTTCACCACAGCGCCGGACTTGACCACAGCGCCGCCCATCACCACTGCGTCCTCGATCACCGCGCCTTTTTCCACTCTGACACCGGAGAACAGGATGGAATGCTTCACATTGCCCTTTATCCTGCAGCCGTCGGTGATCATGGAATTCTCCACCTCTGCGCCCGCGCTGATCTTGTGGCCGGTCATACCGCTGTTCCTGCTGTATATTTTCCAGTCCTCATCGAAAAGATTGATTCCGCTGTGCTCCGGATCCAGGATTTCCATGTTGGCCTCCCAGAGAGAGGAGATGGTCCCTACATCCTTCCAGTATCCGTTGAAATGGTAGGCATACATCCTGCGGTTATCCTTCAGCAGATTGGGGATGATATTGTTGCCGAAATCATTCTGGGATTTCGGATCCGCCTCATCCTCCTCCAGATACTTCTTAAGAATATCCCAGTTAAAAATATAGATACCCATGGAAGCCAGATTGGACTTGGGATTCTTGGGCTTCTCCTGAAACTCTACAATCCTATCGTCCTTATCCGTCACCATCAGGCCGAAGCGGGATGCCTCCTCCCACGGAACCTCCATCACCGCCACGCTGAACTCTGCGTTCTTCTCCTTATGGAACTTCAAAAAGTCGCTGTAGTCCTGCTTGCAGATCTGGTCGCCGGAAAGGATGATTACGTACTGAGGATCATATCTCTCGATAAAGGAAATATTCTGGTAAATCGCATTGGCTGTCCCCTTGTACCAGTCCGACCCGCTGGCCTTCTGGTAGGGCGGCAGAACATGTACGCCGCCATAAAGACGATCCAGATCCCACGGCTGTCCGTTCCCGATATATTCATTCAGCACCAGCGGCTGATACTGGGTCAGGATGCCCACCGTATCAATTCCGGAATTGACACAGTTGGACAGCGGGAAATCAATTATGCGGTACTTCCCGCCGAAAGGAACCGCCGGTTTTGCAAGCTTCTCGGTCAGCGCATAAAGACGTGATCCCTGTCCGCCGGCAAGAAGCATCGCTATCATTTCTTTTGCCATAAACACTACCCTCCTGATTTTATGTCTTGAATATATTATACAACATCTGGAAAATAAATCATAGGGTTTCTTGTCAATTTTTTTAAATTTAGTCGTTTTTTTATCGCACATTTTTGTTATTTTTGAGAAAAAACACAAATTTTGTCGTTTCGGGCATGATGCGATGCACAGAGGCAGCCTGTCGAGAACCGCCTGCGGATATTAGACCAAAGAAACAGGCCGCCGTTTCCGACCGCCTGTTACCCCGGACGAGCCGCATCCGCCGTCCGGTCCATTATGCTAAATCATATTTTACCACATCCATGTTCACGGTTCCGTCAGCAAAGAAAGATATTCCGTCCGCCTCCTGATCCGTATACAGCACGGCCGTCATGACCTGCTCTCCATCATTCACAAAAGCCTCCACGCTGAACCGATCCAGAATGATCCTCAGCTTCAGCTCCCCATCCGTACTGTTCACCCTGCAGCGCCGCTGGTGGATAATGGCTCTTCTGGAGCCCGAAAACTTTCTGTCCACCTTCAGCACGGACTCTCTGGGCCTGAAGCTGAAGGCTGTCTGGTACTGGTCGTTCTGGGCAAAGCGGACCGCAAACTTCTGATAGATCTCCTGCCCGTCTCCGGGACGCAGCACGATCTCCATGTCCACCCTGCGCCCCCTGACCCCTTCCAGAGCGGTCACGCCGCAGAAGGTTATATTTTCATGAACCACCTTGTTCCTCCGCATGGCCTCCAGTTCCTTCATAGGCTTCTGGTACAGTCTGCCGTTTTTAAGGGACAGCTCCCGGGGCAGACTCATCTGCCCGAACCACGGAGCCTCACTGCGCCTCATATGGTTGCAGGTATCCCAGTTCTGCATCCACCCGATCATGATCCTGCGTCCGTCCGGGGCCAGCAGTGTCTGGGGGGCATAAAAATCAATCCCGTAATCAATTGCCTGATCGCGCTGCTCCGTGAAGGTATCCGTTTCCTCGTCAAAGTCGCCGATGAGGCAGAGCGTCCCGTTTCCATTATGGTACTCGAATCCCTGAGGAAGCATATCCTGAGGGCTGGTAAGCAAGATCCACTTTCCGTCCAGCCGAAAGAAGTCCGGACACTCCCACATCTTTCCAAAGCGGCCCTTATTGGCCGCCAATACCTTTTCATACCGCCACGCATAACCGTCCTGACTGGCAAAGAGCAGGATCTGGCCGTCTCCGTCCTTCGATCGGTTCCCCACCACACAGCGGTAGGTTCCGTCCTCCTTCTGCCACATCTTCGGATCCCGGAAATCAAACCTGCTGGCCCCCTCCGGCAGATCCTTTGCATCAAGCACAGGGTTTCCGGCATATTTTTCATAATCCATGCCGTCCCCCACCGCAAGGCACTGGGTCTGCACTTCGCTGATGCTTCCGTCCGCCTGCGGCTCCCGAAGCACCCCTGTATACATCAGAAGCTGCCTGCCGTCGGGAAGCGTCACCGCGCTCCCCGAAAAGCAGCCGTCCCTGTCATAAGGTTCGTCAGGCGCCAATACAGCCGGGAGGTACTCCCAGTGCAGCAGATCTCCGCTCACCGCATGTCCCCAGTGCATCGGTCCCCAGTGAGAATCATACGGATAATATTGGTAGAACAGATGATATTTGCCCATATAATAGGAAAACCCGTTGGGATCATTCATCCATCCGATACGGACGGACAGGTGAAACCCCGGACGTTCCTCCTCCGGAATCATTTTGGCGGAAGCCTCCTCATATTTGCGTGCCTCCCTCAATGTCTGGCTTATCATACAATCTCCTATCCGCCCATAGCTTTCGGGCTTGTCTCTGATTTTTCTGCTATTATATTTACTCCGCAAAGTATGCGTCAAGATATTTCTGGAAGATGGCCAGATACTTATCAAGCCCGTACGCATTCAGGCTCTCCACATACGCATCCCAATCCCCGTCGGTGAAGCCGTCCCTGATCCATGCGGATTTTGCGGCTCTGACAGTCTTCTCGATATCAGCCTGCAGATTGGAGAGCTCCTTAAGATCTTCCTGACTCATAAATACATTGGGATAGACATAATTTCTGGTCATGAACGGGGTATAGTACTCCTCGATCCAGTCCAGACGATACTGTGCATCATCCGGGCAGGTCACGTATACGCCATAATATTCGTCCAGAATGGCGAGAGGGCCGCCTACCGCTTCCGCCTCCCTTACTTCTACAGGGGATGCGTTTCCTAAAGGCGCATGCTGCAGCATATCTTCGCCGGCGGCATTCTTGCCCATCACAAAGATGTCAAAATCATCATCCTCTCCATAGGTGCCCCAATTGTTCTGAGGGGACTGGATAGGAGCATACATCTGATCCAGCCATGCGCAGACAAGCGCAGGCTTCTGGGCAACCGCAGTCACCACACAGCGTCCGCGGTCATAGCCGCTGGTAAAGGAACCGTTCTGGGGAGTGAATATCCTCTGGCCATTCACCGCAAGGGGCGAAAAAGGCACGAAATCCTCCAGATTGTCAATATTTGCGGGATCCCAGCTGAAGAACACGCCATAACGGTGGGCCTTGCCCTTTGCCACGTAAGTCGACCACTCGTGGGTAAAGGCCTCGGGATCGATCAGCCCTTCCTCGTACAGCTTATGCAGCCACTGCATCCCTTCCTTAAAGCCGTCCATGGTTGCTGTAAAAACAACCTCTTTGTCATCTGTAACGGCGATGTGCCGCCCTCTGTCCGGATCTCCGTATCCCTCTCCGAAGCTGTTGATGAGGACACAAGGATCCTGGTCGCCGTCGTTCACGATGCAGGACATGGGGATAATGCTTCCCTCGATGCCGAATTCCGCCTGCAGCTCGGCAGCATGATCCCGGAACGCAATCAGCACCGCCTCAAACTCCTCCACTGTCTCAGGAACCTCCAGCTCCAGAAAGTCCAGCCACTTCTTATTAATAAAGCTCATATTTCCTATGGTCTGAATCGCTGTCTTTTCGGAACCAAGCTGTTCGATCCACGGCAGGGAATAGATATGCCCGTCAGTGGCCGTGCTCATGGTTCTGTATTCAGGATACTTGTCAAACACCGCCTTCAGGTTCGGCATATAAGCATCAATATACTCCTCCAGAGCGATGATGACTCCCTGCTCGGCAAACCTCAGCAGATCATTCTCGCCAAAGCCTGCGGTAAAAATGAAATCCGTCAGAGAGCCGGGATCCGCCATGATGGTCTGGACCTTCTCGCCCCACTGGTTGTTCGGAATTGCGTTCCATTCAATGTGCAGGTTGGTCTGTTCTTCCAGACGCTTGAAAATGGTGCGGTTGTTGGGGTTGGATTCTGTGTTGGCCGGATAGTTGATCAGGCCTGTCAGAGTCGTGCCGTCAGGCTGGGGAAACTGCAGCTCGGATGCATCCATGGGCTTGAACGTCCCGTCGTTGAGTTCCACATCGCTGCCGCAGCCCGCCATGGCGAACGCCATGCCTGCCGTCAGCGCAGCAGCTGCCATACGTTTTACTAATTTGCTTTTCATAATCTCTCTCCTTTACATTTATTGTCTCTCTTTATCAATCTCCATTAATCAACGCTTTCCTGTCAGCGTTCCGTTCAACGCGCCGCGCCGTTCTCAGCCCTTCACGGATCCCACCATGATTCCGCTGTCGAAATACTTCTGGAAGAAAGGATACATCACCAGAAGCGGAAGACTCGACACGATGATGGTGGCATATTTCAGAAGCTCTGCCAGCTGCGCGCGCTCCGCTGTGCTCTGCATATCCGAAATCATACCGGATTCCGGCTTGTTCTGGATCAGTATGGATCTGAGCACCACCTGCAGGGGCTGCTTCGCAGTATCATCCAGATAAATCAACGCATCGAAATAGCTGTTCCACATACCCACAAACTGCCAGAGAGCCAGCACTGCAATCACCGGTGTACATACAGGAAGCAGGATCATGAAGAAATAACGCATCTCATTTGCTCCGTCCACGTCCGCAGCCTCCCGCAGCTCCGAAGGAATGCCCTGATAATAGGTCCGGGCGATGATCATGTTCCATACGCTGAACGCGCCGGGAATAACGATTGCCCATATGGTATTCTTCATTCCCAGATCGTTGATCAGCAGGTAGGTAGGTATCAGGCCGCCTCCGAAGAACATGGTGATGATGAAAATCACGTTGAAGAAGCCTCTGCCCCTGAAATCCGTTCTGGACATGGGATACGCCGCCAGCAAGGTGATGAAGACAGAGATGACTGTAAATACCACAGAGTAGACGACTGCATTCTTAAAGCCGATCCATATCTGCGCATTGCCAAAGACCCTCTGGTAAGCTGTCAGCGTCCATTTACTGAAGTCAAAGGTGATGCCCTTGTTCTGCAGCGTGACGGGATCCATGAAGGAGCCGACCACGATGTAGATCATGGGGATGATGATCGCGACCACGAACAGCCCCAGCAATATGTAGCCGACCAGAAGCAGCGCCTTGTCCTGCAAGGAATATCTTTTAAATTTTTTCTTCATACCGCGCCTCCTTTACAGTCCCTTTCCTTCATTCATCCTGGCCACTATCTTATTCACCGTGACCAGCAGAATGACATTGATGACCGTGTTGAACAATCCTACCGCTGTCGAAAAGCCGTAATCGCCGTCCAGAAGACCTTTCTTGTACACATAGGTGGCGATGATCTCGGACGACTTCATGTTCAGATCCGTCTGCAGCGCATAAGCCTTCTCAAAACCTACGCTCATGATGTTTCCTGCGCTCATGATAAACTGGATGATGACCACGTCCTTGATGGCCGGCCACTCTACCGCCTTGATCTGCTGGAAGATATTGGCTCCGTCGATGATGGCTGCCTCCTTCAGCTCCGCGCTGGCATTGGAGAGGGATGCTGTATACATGATGGAGCCCCATCCTGCGCCCTGCCATATGCCGCTGGCGATGTAGATCGTCCTGAAGGCCTCCGGCATGGTCATGAAATCCGTGGACGTTCCCAGCATCATGTTCAGAGGCCCCGTGACGGACAAGAGGATCTTCACGATACCGCAGAGGACGATGACCGAAATGAAGTTCGGCATATAGAGCACCAGCTGGATCTTCTGCTTGATCTTGGAGCTCTGCACCCTGTTCAGCAAAAAAGCCAGAATGATCGGAATCGGAAAGCCCCACAGCAGGCCGTATACGCTCAGCTTCAGAGTATTGGCCAGATAGTTCAGGAAGTCGGGTGACGACAAAAACCGCGCGAAGTGGTCGAATCCCACCCATGGACTTTTCAGCAGGCCCCGAATAGGATTGTAGTTCTCAAAGGCGATCAGGATACCGCCCATGGGAATGTACCTGAAGATGATCGTAAGGGCAAAAGCAGGCAGCATAAAGATGATATACAGCTGCCAGTGCTGCACTATGTATACAAGTGTATTGTGCAGGCCTCTTTTTTCCTTGTCCCGCCCCCCCGGAGAGCTTTTCCCTGCGGGAACAGCTTTACTGCTTGTTTTCATTTACTTTCTCCTTTCTTCTTTTTTGACATCTTCGTCTGTTTCGCATTTTTACATTTGCACACTTTGTCATCCCAAGCTCCCGTCATACATGGGACAACCGACCTCGACGATATCCTCGCTTATATATGCCAGTGTCTTCATTTCCGTCTCTTTTTGTGCGTTTGTAAAATTGCTGTTTGTTTTTTGTAACTATACATTACCACGTATCTTGCAATTGGTCAACATATATTTTACATTTTTTACAAAAAATTTTTATATTGTTTTTATATTTGGGCATTTTTTATACTACCGCTCTTAATTCACTGGTCTATTTGCCTCCATGCGATCCGTTTATTGTCACATTTCTTTACATTTTGCATTTTTACATTTGACACATTTTGATTTGTGCATTATAATAGGAGTTGTACATCACAATAGGAGTTGTACATCACAATAGGAGTTTTATACAAGAATAGTTAGGATTTTTTGAACGGAAATGACAAGGAGTAAATTCATGGCAGAACGAGTTACGTTACAAGACATTGCAGACGCACTGGGAGTCTCCCGCAACACGGTCTCCAAGGCCATCAACAATACCGGCGTTCTGGCCGAGGCCACCCGGGAAAAGGTGCTGGCGAAAGCAGTAGACATGGGCTACAAGCAGTTTTCTTACATGACCATAGCCAATCTGGAAAATATGCTCGGAAAACAGGAATCCCAGACACCCACAGAGCTTTCCGCAGGGACGGGGGACAGCAAAAGCCAAAACACGGCACAGGCGGCTGAAAATGGAGAGCCGGCAAAGGGAGATACCGAAAGGCAGGAAACCGAAAAGCGAGAAATCGCAAAGCGAGAAATCGC
>CAXHOW010000005.1:25856-148986 GCA_964018205.1 uncultured Acetatifactor sp.
AAAGCGAGAAATCGCAAAGCGAGAAATCGCTTTGTTCAACACCGGCTTTCTGGGAAATTCACACTTCTCCGCCACCATGCTGGATAAGCTCCAGAGAGAGCTTTCCCAGCTCGGTTACAGCTTCACCATGCACCGGATCCGCGAGGCGGAGACACAGAGCATGCAGCTGCCGGCTTCTTATAATAAAGAAAGAACTGCCGGCATCATCTGTGTGGAGATGTTTGACGGAAAGTACAGCTCCATGCTCTGCGGGCTGGGAACCCCGATCCTTTTTGTGGATGCGCCGGTGACGGGACTTGACGGGCCGCTGAAGGCGGATTCTCTGTATATGGAAAACCAGTCCTGCATCCACAGCTTCGTCAGGGAAATGGTACGGCGGGGGAAAAAAAGAATCGGCTTCATCGGGGAATATCTCCACTGCCGCTCCTTCTTTGAGCGCTACATGGGATACCGAGACGCCATGTACCTGTCAGGGCTGCCCTGCCCGGAAGAGTATTGCGTCACGGGCAACAAGGCCGGGGTAAAAAATCCCCAGAGCGGGGACTATCAGGAATACCTGACAGACTGCTTCCGAAACATGGAGTCCCTGCCTGAAGTGTTCATCTGCGCCAACGACTTCGTGGCGCTGGATACCCTGCAGGCATTCAAACGGCTGGGAATCTCGGTTCCGGATGACGTATGGCTCTGCGGATTTGACGATTCTCCAGAGTCAAGAATCGTGACCCCGACCCTCACCACGATTCATATACACAGCCAGATCATGGGCTTTTCCGCAGTGCATCTTCTGATGTCCAGAATCAAGGAGCCCTCCCTGAACTTCCGCACGATACACACGGAGACGAACCTGATTTACAGAGAATCCACAGGGGACTGACATACGCCCCGCAGGAACAAAAACCGGAAAGGATGGAAAAAATCATGAACAGTCTATTCAATCCCGACAGCCCGGTGATGCAGTTCATCACCAAGATTGCCTACAGCGCCTACCTGAACCTACTGTGGTTCATCTGCTGTCTGCCTATCGTCACCGTGGGCGCATCCACCACGGCGCTGTTCTATGTGAGCCTGAAGATTGCAAAGAATGAGGAGGGAAATATCACGAAAGCGTTTTTCCGCTCCTTCAGAGAAAACTTTAAAAAGGGAACCGTCATCTGGCTGATCCTGCTGGCCCTGGGCATCGTCCTCGGGGTGGACGGGTATATCTTTTATCATATGCACTCCGAAAGTGTAATCTGGACCATAGGCACGGCAGTCTTTCTGGTAGCTGTGGCGGCCTATGCCATCATCCTGATGTACATCTTTCCGCTTCTGGCACGCTTCGAGAACACCGTGAAAGCGATGTTCATGAACTCTGTCATGCTGGGCATGCGCTTTCTCCTCTGCACCGCGCTGATGGCCGCCGTCTACGCTGCCATGGCATATGTCGTGATTTTTCTTTTCACGCCTGCGATCATCTTCGGAGAAGGGCTCTGCGCACTTCTTTGCTCCTATCCTCTCTCCAACATCCTCCTGCTGTGCGCAGAGAAAGCCGAAGGCTCGCCGGAAGATACTGCTGGCGGAGCAGAATCAGAAGAAGCCTGCTGACGCAGGCTTCATGGAGGTCATATTATGAAAATCCCTAGAGACGAGAACCTCGGTTCTCTCCGCGGCTTTAAAAAAATACAATATATCTGGGACTATTACAAATTCCCCATTATCATTCTCTGTATCTTCCTTTATTTCGCCGCTTATGCCCTATATAGGCATGTCACCCAAAAGGACACCGTCCTATATACCGGCTTGGTGAACGTAATCGCCGGCGAGGATCTGACAGAGCGCCTGACTGCAGGTTTTCTGGAATGTCAGGGGCTGGATCCCGCCAGAAACGAGCTCACCCTCTATATCAACCTGTATCTCACCGATGACGAGCTCAATGCTTACCACGAATACACCTATGCGTCCCGCATGAAGATCCTTGCCTCCATCGAGGGCAGGATGCTGGACGTGGTTCTCCTGAACAGGGAGGCCTTTGAGGCCTTTTCCCAGAACGGATACCTATGCAATCTGGCGGAGCTGCTCTCACAGAATGATCCCGCCTTGTACGAAAGCGTCAGGGACAGCCTCGTGGACGGCATAGTGATCCTGGAGGACAATTCCGCAGACCTGATATTCAATGATTCCGTTCCCTATCAGGCAAAGACCGAGGAATATCCCATGGCTCTGGAGCTGTCCCGCAGAGGCACAATCGGAGAAGCCGGCTTCGAGGATGCCGTCTATGTGGGCATCATCGCCAACTCTCCCCGCACGGATACGGCTATCGAATATTTGAGCTATCTATTATCAGACTGTACGGATCATCCTCACGATACTCAAATACATACCTCTCGTAAGCATTGATCACATTGGTGTCAAGATATTTGTCATATCTTTTATGGTCTCTCCCATAGGACATATGCACATGCCCATGGAGAAAATATTTCGGCCTGTACTTCTCGATCAGCTCCCGGAACACCTGAAAGCCCTGATGGGGCAGGTCCCGGCCGTCATTCATCTGATAGGCGGGCGCATGAGTCACAAGGATATCAAAGCCTCTTTTCCGGAACAGCTGGAACCTGAGCTTCTTCACCCTCTTGCGCATCTGCTTTTCCGTGTACTGGTGAGGACCGGGCCTATAGCGCATGGATCCGCCCAGCCCCAGAATCCGAACCCCGTCCTGAACATATATTTTATCTTCTATGCAGACGCAGCCCTCCGGAGGAATCTGTTCGTATTTCCCGTCATGGTTCCCGTGCACATACAGCACCGGAACCGAGACCAGCGTCACCAGAAAAGAAAGGTAACGGGGATCCAGATCTCCGCAGGAGATGATCAGGTCAATTCCTTCAAAATAGCTCTTATCAAAAAAATCCCACAGAAACTTTGACTCTTCATCCGCAATCGCAAGTATCTTCATATCCTAAGCAGCCCCCAACCTTCCGTCACTTGCCGTGATACGGCTCTCACCGCGCTCCGGCCATGTATCCGCCCGCTGAGGGCATTCTTCTCCACATTTCGCCGCCTCCCGGCAGGCTCCTTATCAAGGATTGGCGCCTGTGCCTGTCTCTTCCCGCACCACACCCTGCTGCCTGATCACCGGTCCCGCCTGCTCCGTCAGCTCCTCCTTTTTGGGGATCGCGCCCACCACATTCTCCGCCAGCCAGTCCATGGTCATGATCTCCTCCGGAAGCATACTCTGATTAGGATTATCCTGAACCACACCCGTCTGGGAATATAGTATCCCGGAAAAAGGATTAAATACGTCGGAGCTGATGGTGGACTTCAAAAGCTCAATCAGCCGCTTGGTTCCTATCGGCAGGTATCTGGAGCAGACCACGTCGATGACTCCGGCCGACATACCCCACCAATAATTGATGGCCTTCGTGGCAGAAGAGCTATCGTCATACTTCCATGTCCCGTCCATGATAGTATGGATCAGCTGCTCATACAGCTTTCCCCAGTGGCACAGGGGCATGGCAAGATTTCTGGGATGTCCGTTCCTCATATGGTATATGCCGAAAAGTCTGAAGTCATCCTCCGGTATCACCATGTCCCTGCCGGATATGCAGGCAGGCTCTATTTCCCTGATTCTTTTCTCCAGATCCACATCCTTCTTGGAATACCATTCCAGACAGACCTTCACCCGGGGATTGATCATCTTTGCCCCCAGCGCAAAGGCATTGATATTTGCTATGGTTCCATAAATAGGATAATCCGCCACATAGAGCAGGCGGTCATTCTCCGCCATGGCTCCTGCGATAGCCCCCATCAGGAACTTGGCTTCATGCATTCTGGCATAATAAGTCCTGATATACCTATGAGAAGTATTCAGGGAACAGTTCAGTATCTTTACCTTAGGATGAGCGATGGCTGCCTTGACGCTGGCCTGCACAAAGGAGGGCGTGGTGGTAAAAATCAGATTGCACCCCTCCTTGATGGCCTCCTCCATCAGGGAATCTGCGTTCTCCGCCGTACCGTTCTCATAACACACTGTGCTGACCTCATCGGGGAAAGTCTGTTCCAGATACAGACGTCCCAGCTCATGGGCATAGGTCCATGCAGACGTGCCCGGTGTCTTCTCATACAAGAACGCTACCTTCTGCTTCGACGAGCTTACCGGGAACAGCATACTGAGCATAGGCTTCTTTTCCTGACTGGGCTTCATCTTCAGTTCGATCTCATCGTCCTCCTGAAGCAGCTCGAACTCCTCCCAGCTCTTTTTGATCAATGCATTCAACTCATTTGTAGTTTTTTCCTCTACTGCGTCATATCCGTGGAGGGTGATGAACGCAAGAAAAGCATCCCCCGGCGTGATACTTAGCTTATTTCCCCCTTCATCCTCGTATTCCGCCGTAAATCTGGTATAGAGGGCGCTGAACCTCAGCAGCTCCTCCTCCGTCCAGCGCTCACCGGGCTTCTTTCCTGCTGCCTCCTGCAGTCTGGGAAAGCTTCCCACCTGAGAAAACCAGACATAGTTTATGGGCGCCGCTTCATAAAAATCCATGAATTCATAGTAAATCTTGTTTTCCTTCTCCTCAGTGCGGTTCGGAACGATACGTATCACATTCCCCGGAATGGAGACCGCTCCGAAGAATTTCATGACGCTGACCCTCTTATTGCCCTCTTCTACATAGAAGTAATTCATATATTCGTAGGCCTTGATGGGATCCCGTATGCCCTCCTCTGTCTGGCTTGTGCTCAGCTTTGACCATTTGGACGCAAACTCCGAGTCGTCGCTGAGGATGGGCATGAAATTCCCTGCAAACGACCTGCTCCTGCCTACGGTCTTTGTGCCTACGATCCTATCCACCGGAATCTGCACAAGCCCCAGCGGCACCTCATGATAGCTGCCGAGCTCTGGCATGATGTCGTCCAGAACCTGCAGAGTCGGATTCTCCCCCCGGAGCATCCTCGCCTGATAATCCTTCTTTCCTAATTTTGCTGCTTTTAAATAATCTTCTCTTGCCATAACACTCCTCCCTGATACAAAGCCTTATCGGTACGCCGCCGATGATTTTCTCTTCCGCCGGGTGCATACATCCCTGCAGGCACGCTGCACCGCTATAGGCCTTCTGTATTCCGTGCTTCTATCACCTGCTGTCATAGGCCTTCCGCATCATGCCGTTCTGCGCCGCACCCGCTTCCCGTATACCACAGTTTTTGTACCGCGCCGCCTCAGCCCTGAAGCCCTCTGGCCTGCCTATCCATGTCCTCGATCACGATGTCATGAATCTCTCCCAATGACGCACAGTACTCCAGCACTTTCCATGGCTCATTGGTATGGAAATGTATCTTGATCAGTTCATCATCTCCAACTGCCAGCAGGCAGTCTCCCTTGAAGTGCTCGGTGAAATAATCGCTGATCACATCCTCATCAAGGCCTTCTCCTTCGATCAGTAGCTGTGTGTCGTATCTGAATTCTATCATATGCATTGCCTCCGAAAAACAATCTAAAGATAAAAACAACCCGTATAAATCCGCCCACTTACCATACCATATTTTTATCTTTCTGTAAACCATGCTTTCCTCCAAAAGTTTCCAACATAATTTATTTTTCCATGGTCATACTAAGGTCAAGATAAGTCGCAGCAAACACTTAAACTGATTTCCATCCTCAGGATAAGTGCGGGCGGCACTTATCTTGAAGATAGATGAAATCTGAAAAGTTCAGGAGGTGAAAAAGAATGTCTGGAAACAAGAGCAATAGAGTAGAGGTACCCGAAGCTAAGGCAGCCATGGATCGTTTTAAGACCGAGGTTGCATCCGAGCTGGGTGTTAATCTGAAGGAAGGCTACAACGGTGACTTAACTTCCCGTGAGGCCGGTTCCATCGGCGGCGAAATGGTTCGCCGTATGATCAAGAAGCAGGAAGAGCAGATGAAGTAAGATATCTGCCTTATAAAGAATCTGCAAAAAAGGGGCCAGAGCATACGCTCTGGTCCTTGTTTTTCCTGCCGCTCCGCCGGACGCTTCCGGCAGGTTTTACGTCTTTATTCGCCAAATACTGCCCGGTAGTCAGCCTGAAACTTTGCGATGCCTGCATCTGTGAGAGGATGCTTCACCATCTGCTCGATGACCCCATAGGGAACCGTGGCGATGTCCGCTCCCGCCAGCGCACAGTCGGTCACATGGACGGGATTCCTGACACTGGCCGCGATGATCTGGGTCTCCAGATCCGTCACAGCAAAGATATCGGCGATCTCCCGGATCAGATCCACCCCTCTCTGGCTGATGTCATCCAGACGTCCCAGAAAAGGGGAGACATAGGTGGCTCCCGCCCTCGCCGCCAGAAGCGCCTGATTTGCGGTAAAGATCAGCGTCACATTCGTCTTGATCCCCTCGGAGGAAAGAACCTTGCAGGCCTTCAGGCCCTCCACGGTCATAGGGATCTTGACCACCATATTGGGATGGATCTTGGCGATCTCCCTTCCCTCCCGTATCATGCCCTCCGCGTCCACGGTGGTTGCCTTCACCTCGCCGCTGATGGGGCCGTCCACGATGGAGGCGATCTCCGCGATAACCTCCTCGAACACTCTGCCCTCCTTGGCGATCAAAGAAGGGTTTGTAGTGACACCGCAGATGACACCCATATCATTCGCTTTTCTGATATCCTCTACCTTTGCAGTATCAATAAAAAATCTCATACCTATATCTCCTATTCTTCGGTACTCTATTATTCTGTTACTCTTTTAAGTATAATCAACATGACCATAAACATCAAGTGTTTTTATAGGTACATTCCCTGATATTTTTCCGGCACCGAATCTCCCTGCGCCATCCGCCTCCGGAATGCCCCTCAAGCTCCAGAAGCCATGCCATGACAGCCCTCATATCGCCCATGCGCCCGGCGGCATCTTGTCTTGTACAGCTTTCCAGAAGCTTCTCCAGCTCCCGGCGATATTTCCGCCTGTCTTGCTCCCGGCTCCGCCCTGCCCTGGTGCCCGGCCGGTTTCCAAAGCTCCTTCCAGAGCTTCCCGCATTTCGGCGGACGCAAAATCCCCCTTGTCTACCTTCCGTGCCGCGCCAGTCCCAAAGGCCTCCTGCTCCGTCCTCCTGCCTGCCCCATAGCCCTCTGCCCTTCTTGTATCCCCCGCCCAGCATCGTCTCCAATGTCCTTCCCAGTCCGTACACATCGCAGCTCTCCTTCAAAACGCTCCTCTCTTCCAGCTGCTCGGGGGCGCAGAAGCCCGGGGTGCCTGCCCGGGAATCCGTCCGTATTCCCTTTGGACATATGCAGCCCAGATCCAGAAGCTTCACCCTTCCGTCCTGACGAACAATGATATTGGCCGGCTTCACATCCCGAAACAGCATACCCTGCCCTCTTTCATGAAGATACAGAAGCCCCTCTGCCAGCTCCATACCTGTCCGGATGACCTGCCCGGCAGAAAAGCCTCCCCTCCTCTTAAGCATTGTTTCCAGACATTCCCCCGGCACATGCTCCATGACTATATAACCCAGATCTCCATATTCCCGAAATTCAAAGAACGCGGGAAATAAGGGATGCCGGATGCTCTTCATGGCCTCGGCCTCCCTTTCCAGCAGCCGGATATTGCCGCTGATCTTGCCGGCATACGCCCTTCCCTCCTCATCCTCCACCCGGTACACCTCCGAAAAAGCCCCCTTTCCCAGCATTTCACGGCAGATATAGCCCCCGTCCTTCAGCATCCTATCCTTTCCCTCAAACATTTTTAACCCTCTTTCTTGATCCTTTCACTGCACCGAGCGAAACAGAATCGCTCCCAAATTTAAGCCTCCCTGCCGTTCCCCTTCTCTCCCCAGCTCCGTCAGGTGCTTCTCCATCTGCTTTTCCGTGGAAATTTCCCTGACAAACAAGCCTTCCTTGATCATCGGCTCCGTGACATATTCATAAAAGCTCCCTGTAGCCAGCAGCAGGCCTATATCAGGCTGCAGGCTCCCCTGCCCCGGACGCAAGACGTCCCCGCCGCCTTTCCCTCCCAGCCTGCGCAGGCATACCCTGCCGAACGCAGTGTTGATCAGGCAGATTCCCGTCTCCCCCCTGCAAAGCATTATGTATGAATCTTCTATACAAAGAAAACCTGCGAATCCTGTCTTCCCCTCTCCTGCCATCCCCCCGTCCTCCAGCTCCTTGTCGATCTCCCCGACCACTGCGGCCAGCTCCTCCAGCAACAGATCCATTTTCTTTTCCCGTTTTCTGAACAGCCTTTTCAGATTTATTCCCCTGAACCACGCCAGAAGCCTTTCCGTCATATATTCTCCGGCCCGGCCTCCGTTTCCTCTCTCCGTGCATATGCAGGCAAAAACAATCTGCATATTTTTGTATTGATACTGCTGCAGCAGCAAAGAGGCAGTATTCTCCCCCTGCTGCCGATAACATGCCGTAAAAAAATCCATAGTATCTGTTTTCTCCTTTATTACACTCAAAAATTTCTCCTATTCTTTTAATCGTCTCTCGAAATCTCAAAACCGCTTTTCATGAGACTTCTTGAAAGTCATTTTTACCGATTCACCCCCTTTCCAACCACATTGCTGAAGGGATAAAGCAGTTATGACGCATGGCAGATTAAATTGACAATTTCGGAATTTAAAATTTGGAAATTTTGAATCCTCGGAATTTTGAATCCTTGGAATTTTGAAATATTGAAAATGAAACTCCCTGCGGCAAAGCTGCGAGGTATCAACCCCAGACTCGCTTTGTTCGTCGTTAGTTTGCTGCGCAGCAAGCTGCGGGGAATTAAACCCTCTTTTGGATTAAACCTGCAAGAGATTACAAATTTTGATTTTAGATTCCCGGCTTCCCGTTCCGGGAAGCCGCGATCTCTGACTTGTCTATTTCATAAAGATATTTGAAAGATCGTTAAAGAATATGAATACCATCAGAACCATAAAGAACATCAGGCCTACAAAATGAACCATACCTTCCTTCTGCGGAGGTATCGGCTTGCCCCGGATGAGCTCCAGAAGCAGGAACACCAGCCTGCCCCCGTCCAGCGCCGGAATAGGCAGCAGATTCAATATTCCCAGATTCACGGAAAGCATCAGGGTGATATTAAGCATACTCAGCAGAACCGCCTCCCAGCCGTACTCCTTGGCTGTGTCATAGGTCTTGCCCACCACATTCACTGCGATGCCCACGGGACCGGCCACATCCTGACGGCTGACCCTGCCGCTGAACAGCATGCCCAGACTCTTGTAGGTCTGCTTCAGGGAGAATCGCATTTCGTACCATGCATACTTGAATGTCTCAAAGCCCTTTGGCTCCACAAAGTCGCTGTTCATCACTCCCAGCAGATAGGTTCCCGAGGAAGAATCCTGCTGGGGCGTCACCACGGCGGTATGCCTGACACCGTCGCGCTCATAAACCACATCGATATCGCCTCCCCGGTAGGAAGCCATCATATAAAGCGAAATCTCCTGATACAGCTTGATTTTTTCGCCATTCAGAGAAACAATCCTGTCACCTGACTGAAGTCCTGCGGCCTCCGCGCCGCCGCCCTCCGCCACCTGAGACACCACCGGATCCCGGATTGCCACGATACCCGTCATATTCACCATGATAAATGCAATGATAAACGCCAGGATCAGGTTGAAGAGCGGTCCTGCAAACACTGTGGAAATCCTGCCCCACACACTGGCCTTGAGAAATGAGCCCTCACCTGGCTCCTCTTCCTTCTCCGCCAGACCGTCCTCTCCCTCGAACATACAGGCTCCGCCGATGGGAAGCAGCTTCAGGGAATACTTCGTCCCCTTTTTATGGAAGGAACAGAGCGTAGGCCCCATCCCCACTGCAAATTCCACCACATGTATGCCGTTGGCCTTCGCCAGAAGAAAATGTCCGAATTCATGGGCTATCACCACCACCCCGAATATGACAATAAATAAAATAATAGTCATGATTACAGCTTGATCCTTCCTGCAATATATTCATGTGTTTCCGTTTCCGTGTTCAGGATCTCCTCCACCGTAGGATCCTCAATTGCCTTGTGCCGCTCCATAGCCTCTCCGATCAGGTCCGTGATCTGCAGATAGGAGATCTTATGATTCAGGAACAGTTCCACCGCCTTTTCATTGGCGGCATTGTATACGGTGGGCATGCTTCCGCCGATTCCGGCTGCCTTGTAAGCCAGCCCCAGCCCGGTAAAGGTATCCATGTCCGGCCTCTCAAAGGTAAGCTGTCCGATCCGGAACAGATCCATCCTCTCCGTGGCCCCATATCTCCTATGGGGATAGAAAAGCGCATACTGGATAGGGAGCCTCATGTCCGGCGCCCCCATCTGGGCAATGATGGCGCCATCCACATACTGCACCGCAGAATGTATGATGCTCTGGGGATGCACCACCACCTGAATCCTGTCCAGTTCCACCCCAAAGAGCCATTTGACCTCCATGACCTCCAGCCCTTTGTTCACAAGGGTGGAGCTGTCTATGGTGATCTTCCTGCCCATGAGCCAGTTGGGATGTCTCAGGGCATCCTCCACCTGAATGTTCTTAAGCTCTTCTCTGGTCCTGCCCCGAAAGGGTCCTCCCGAAGCCGTCAGCAGTATCTTTTCTATCTTGCGGAATCCGTCCTCCTCCGGCTCCCCCTGCAGGGACTGGAAGATAGCGCTGTGTTCACTGTCCACCGGCAGTATGGCCACACCGTATTCTCTGGCTAACGGCATAATGATATGCCCCGCCGTCACCAGCGTCTCCTTGTTTGCAAGGGCAATGTCCTTTCCCGCCCGGATTGCCGCGATCGTAGGCCTGATACCAATCATGCCCACAATTGCCGTCACCAATACCTGACTTTCCGGCAAAGCTGCAATTTCCAGCAGCCCCTCCATACCGGACACGATCCTCACATCCAGATCCGCAACCCTTGCGCGCAGATCCGCCGCTGCTTCCTCTGTCCACATGCCCGCTACCGCAGGACAAAACTCCCGGATCTGCTCTTCCATCTTCTCCACGCTGCTGCAGGCTGCCAGCGCCGTTACCTGCAGGTCAGGATTCGTGCGCACGATCTCCAGCGTCTGGGTTCCGATGGAACCGGTAGAACCCAATATTGCGATTTTCTTCATAAGGATTTACTTCCTCCTTTAGGATGTACTTCCTCCTTTAGGATGTACTTCCTCCTTTAGGATGCTCTTTCCCCTTTCCGCCTCCCTGCGCCTATAGCAGCATCAGCATCATGATAGTAAGGAAATATGTCATAGGAGCCGTGAAGATGGTACTGTCAAACCGATCCATGATCCCTCCGTGGCCGGGAATCAGCTTTCCGTAATCCTTTATGCCCATATTGCGCTTGATGGCGGAGGCCGCCAGGTCTCCTACCATGCTCACTACGGCCCCTGCGCCGCAGATAACGGCAATCATCCAGCCCAAAGTCTGCTCCGGGAACGCCTTTTCCACGAAAAACACACCGTACAGATACCCCAGTGCCGCCGCCCCTAGCACACCGCCGATACAGCCCTCCAGAGACTTTTTCGGGCTCAGCACGGGAAAAATCTTTTTCTTGCCGATCAGCTTCCCTACCACATAAGCGAAGGTATCGCACCCCCATGAGCTGATGAGAATCATCCAAACCATATAGATGCCCTGAGGACACATTCTGGTCATGTATACGAAAGACAGCAGCACCGGCGCATAGACAAAGGAAAAGAGCACGGACACAGCCTGCGCCGCGTTATGCTTGGGGAACCTGATCACATATGCAAACATCACTCCTATAAAGACGCCCACGATGCACATCAAAAGAAATGTGGTGTCCCCCATAAAATACATCACCAGATAATAGGCTGTGATTCCTCCCAGCCCTACCCACTCCAGACAGTTTACTTTCTGTCCCTCTCCGGCACATTGCAGCGCCTTTGTCATTTCCCGGAATGCCACCATGGAAATCCCCCAAAGGATAAGCGCCAGCGGAATCCCCCCCAGCGCCATTGTGCCCACGGCAAGAATCAGCAGGACTACCCCGCTTGCCAATCTGATCCAAAACATATGGCCATGCCTCCTATTCCTGTCCCGCATCCGGCCACGGTACGAGCGTATGCTGTTTTCCAGCCCCGCATCCGCTCGTTCTGCGCCCACATCAGGGACTTATTTCCGGCTGCAAAGGCATATTTTCAAGCAGCAAGGCGGTTACGGTTTTACTCGGATTTTATGCCTCCGTACTTTCTGTCTCTATGATTATATGCCTCGACAGCTTTTATCAATTCATCCTTGGTGAAATCCGGCCATGCCACCGGTGTGAAATACAGCTCCGTATAGGCAAGCTGCCACAGCAGGAAATTAGAAATCCTCTGTTCGTTACAGGTCCTGATCAGCAGATCCGGCTCCGGCACTCCTGCGGTGTCAAGGAATCCGTCCACCACCTGCTCCGTGATCTCATCCGGCTGCAGGTGTCCGGCTGCGGCTTCCGCCGACATCCGCCTTGCTGCCCTGACGATCTCGTCCCTGCCCCCGTAATTGATGGCGATCTGGAAATGAAGGCCGTCATTATCCTTTGTGGCCTCCTCCAGTTCCTGAATCCTGCTGCGGATATCCTCGTCCAGACGGGATTTCTCCCCTAGGACCCTGACGCACATACGGTTTTTTTCCGCAGTCTTCAGGCAGGTCTTCATATAATTCCGCAGCAGCTTCATCAGCGCGTCCACCTCATCCTGAGGGCGGTTCCAGTTCTCCGTGGAAAAAGCATACACCGTCAGGTACTGGATCCCCATCCTATAGGCTTCCTCACAGATGGTCTCCACCGTCTTTGCCCCCTGTACATGGCCATAATTGCGGGGCATACCTTTTGCCCTCGCCCATCTGCCGTTCCCGTCCAGAATGATCGCCACATGGCGGGGCATTTTCAGCTCCTCACTCATACCGTCATGATTTCCTTCGATTTCTTTTCCATCAGTACGTCCACTTCCTTGATATACTTGTCAGTGGCCTTCTGCAGCTGATCCTCCAGCTGCTTGACCTCATCCTCGGAAACATCCGTCTTGCCCAGCTTCTTCAGGAAATCATTGCCGTCCCTGCGGATATTCCGGATGGCGACCTTGCTCTCCTCCGCCTTCTTCCTGACTTCCTTCACCAGATCCTTCCTGCGCTCCTCCGTGAGCTCAGGGAACACCAGTCGGATCACACTGCCGTCATTGGAGGGGTTCAGTCCCAGATCCGATGTGAGTATGGCCTTTTCGATGGCCTTGATCATGGATTTGTCCCAAGGCGCGATCTGGATGATACGGGCCTCAGGCACCGTCACATTGCCTACCTGCTGGATCGGCGTAGGCGTTCCGTAATAATCTACCCTGAGCTTGTCAAGGACATGAGGGTTGGCACGTCCTGCACGGATGGAGCTGTAATCAGCCTCCAGAAACTCCATTGATTTCTTCATCTTATCCTCGTACTGCTGTAATCTGGCATCCATTGTTTCCAGTCTCCTTTTTATCTTTATTTTTTGATTGTTTTATGTCTGCCGCTCCGCCCTGCTTCTTTTGACGGCGGTACATCTTCTTACTCTATACCAGCACCTTAGTGCCGCTGAAGTCCCCCTTCACGGTATTCACGATGCTGTTCTCTTCATTCAGTCCGAACACCCACATAGGCATCTTATTGTCTCTGGCCAGAATGGACGCCGTCATGTCCACCACCTGCAGGTTCTTTTCGATGATTTCGTCAATCGTGACCTCGTCATACTTTTGGGCATCCGGATTCTTAGCCGGATCGGAATCGTACACGCCGTCGATGGATTTCGCCAGCAGGATCACCTCCGCCTCCACCTCCACGGCTCTGAGCACCACTCCTGTATCCGTAGAGAAATAAGGATGGCCCGTGCCTCCCGCAAAAAACACCACATATCCTTCCGAAAAATACTCCGCCGCTCTATCCTTGGAGAAAAGCTCCGTGAAAGAGCCGCAGGCAAAGGGCGTAAGCACAGCAGTCTTCATCCCTACAGAGCGGAAAATCTCCGATACATAGATGCAGTTCATGATCGTGGCCAGCATACCGATCTGGTCCGCCTTTGTACGGTCAATATTCTCGCTTGTCCGCCCCCTCCAGAAATTTCCTCCGCCAATGACGATTCCCACCTGAACATTGTCCGAAACCAGCTGCCTTACCTGCAGGGCCACCCCTCTGACGGTCTCCTCGTCAAAGCCTGTCTTCTTCGGGCCTGCCAGAGCTTCACCGCTCAGCTTCAGCATAATCCTGCGCATCGAAACCACACCCCTTTCTTTAACATATGATTTGCTATAACTACTCTTCTGTCTGATCTTCTTTCATATCCTCCAGCTTCCTGTGCTGCACCAGATCCGTGCTGTCCGTGATCGGCAGGATCACCGTATCCTCCATATCCAGAATTGTCTCGATGATAGAGGGCAATGCCTCCACCGTAGTCTTTTTCCCTGCGGAGTCGTGCATCAGTATCACAGATGTTTCATACGAGCTGATTTTGGACGTACAGTTCTCCAGCAGTGTCTCCACAGGAAGCACAGCGCTGCCTCCATCGCCGGACGAGATATTCCAGTCGAAATAGCGTACATCCTGCTCGTCCAGAAACTTTGCGAACACCTCTATCTCCAAAGGGCTCACGGAGTTGGAGCTGCCCCCGGGGAAACGGTACACCGTGCTTTTGACTCCCGTCACATCATAAATATAATTCTGGATCTTTGCAAAATCCTCTGCGAAATCTTCCACCGAGGCATAGATATCCGCATATTTATGAGTATAGGAATGCATTGCCAGAGTATGTCCGTCTTCCACGATCCTTTTCATTGCCTCTCTGGCCGAATCATTCTCCTTTCCCAGAATGAAGAAAGTCGCCTTTACATCATACTTGTCCAAAATATCCAGAATCTCCTGCGTGTAAATACTCGGTCCGTCATCAAACGTCAGGTATACCTTATGTGCTGCTGTAATTTCCGGTTCTTCGGTCTTCTGGGTCCCCGATACAGAGTCATTTTTTCCGGACCGTTCCTCCTCATTATCTGCCAGAAGCTCCTCGATCCTTTTCTCCAGTTCCTCCGTCTGTGCCAGCTGTTCCCTCTGTCCCTCTATGATCTGGCTCATATTCTCTGTCTGCATCGTCAGATTATCTACCATTTCATTCAAGCTGTATATCTTGTTCAGCAGCAATCCGCATAATACCATCAGTATGACGACAGATATCATCAGCATTGCCACATTGCATTTTTTCAGCCGTGCCGTACCCTTCTGCACGCCTGCGGTGCAGCTTACATTTTCTTCCTCTTTTTTGTTTTTCTGTGACATAATTCCTTTTCAGCATCCTTTCGAAACTCTCATGCTATAGTATAGCATATTACTCTTTTCGGGAAAAGCTAAAATTAAAAATAAAATTGAAAAAGGACATCCGAAATGCCCTCTTTCCTTTTCCGCCGATTTTATCCTTCTGTCTTCTCTGCAGGTGCCTCTGCGCAGCAGCAGCCGGCACACCATAAACAGCCTCCCTGACATTGCCCCTTGCCGGAACTATGGAGCCTGCTGCGCAGAATGATCTGTTCCTGCAATTTTGATGATCATCCTCATTTGAGCATAGCTTGTCCCATTCGGCTTGTCAAGTATATCGTGCGGAAATGTTTCATCTGAAATATATCATGCACCGCTCCCAGAGCAAGAAGGCTAAAGTGTCAGAAGGTCAGACACCCTGCCTTCTGCACTTCATGCCCGGTTCCCGCTCTGCCCTTCTATATTTCAGCAATCCATGCTTCCTGAACCGTCGATTCCCCGATTGCCGATTCCTTATAACGGCCGCAGATATGGCTGCGGTAAAACGCCTCAGGATGATAGTTTTCCCGAAAGCAGTACCAGACATCCTCTGGTACGTTTTCATATTGCCTAACCCTTCCGCCGCGCAATAATCTGACCTCCAAAAGGGCGCACTGGGGATCATAGCCTATCGATTCGATAAGCGCACTCAAAAAACTGACGTAAAAAATTTCCTAACCCTCCATAGAACTCCGTATACAAGCATTGAAACGCCTCCTGCATACCGCCAGCTCTCCGCCGTAAGCAGCAGGCCGTCCAATTTACAATACTGCAACCGCAGACGTCTGCTTCTGAAGGATGTCCTTTCTCCTTTCTCCTAAGCCATGTTGTAAATTATCCTTCTACTATATATATGACATGAAACGACATTTTATTACAAAAAAACTTTAATTTTCCAGCAATTTCTTCTTCATTCTCGACAGACGTACCCTCATATTATTTTCCGTT
The DNA here is from genome assembly GCA_964018205.1 of uncultured Acetatifactor sp. Classification (GTDB taxonomy): domain Bacteria; phylum Bacillota; class Clostridia; order Lachnospirales; family Lachnospiraceae; genus Acetatifactor. Next base: position 42,047 of record CAXHOW010000005.1, read on the forward strand.
ATTCCCTCTGCACTTGCCAGCTCCGGGATTGTGACGCCGTACAGATAATGATCCTTGACCCGTCTCCACTCCTGTTCGCCAAGGGTTGCCATCGCCGTCAGCTCCAGTTCCTTTACCTCGTACCACAGCTCCTCCCGCCCCAGCTCCGGTGCCTCCTCAAAAGGCACTGTCTGCCGATACCTCATGCGCCTGCCAAACTCCAGCACTTTATTTTTTGCCGTGCGAAACAGCCAAAGCTGCGGCTGGGCATATGCCAGAAAAACCTGTTTCTTCTCATATGCAGCGCAGAAGGTCTCCTGAACAATATCCTCCGCCGTCTGTATATCGCCTACTCTGCGATGCACATATTTAAAAATATCATCATAGTATTTCCGGTAAAGCATTGTAAATTCGTCCCCTCCTGCCCTATCCTCTTCATTCCTCATCTTTTGTACCCCTTTCTTTTTATTACTTATTTGGCTTATAAGTCCAAGGTTTACTCTATCACGAATTTTCCCGCCGGCGACACAGTTTTATGATTCGTAAATATTTCTTTTGAAAATTTATAGCAAATAAACAATCCGCTGTTCTTCACTTCCATGCCAAACCGCCGGCAATGGCGTATAGAGAAGCTTAATTCTCATACTCTTGGTTTAAATCACTTGCGGGATTGTTTTTCATGTATTATAATGTTTTTGGTCTGAATCTGGATTTTTCATATGATTTTATTATAACGTTATAGAAAGGAATGCTGCGGCAAAGAAAGATTATGAGTTTTGAATTTATAAAGAAACTGCCCACTCCCGCAGAGATCAGGGAGGAATACCCCGTGCCTCAGGAGCTCAAGGCGCTGAAGCAGGCACGAGATGAAGAGATCAAAGACGTTATCACCGGAAAAAGCAATAAATTTCTGGTGATCACAGGTCCCTGCTCCGCAGACAACGAGACTGCAGTCTGTGACTACGTGAGTCGTCTGGCAAGGATCAACGAAAAGGTTCAGGACAAGCTGATCCTGATTCCCAGAGTCTACACCAACAAACCCCGGACCACCGGGGAAGGCTACAAGGGTCTGGTACACCAGCCTGATCCTGAAAAGAAGCCCGATTTCCTCGCAGGACTGATTGCCATGCGCAAAATGCACATCCGGGTTGTGGAAGAGTCCGGCCTCACGGCAGCGGATGAGATGCTCTACCCTGAGAACTGGAGATATATCTCCGATATCTTGTCCTATGTGGCCATAGGAGCCCGCTCCGTGGAGGATCAGCAGCACCGCCTCACCGCCAGCGGCTTCGACGTGCCTGCGGGCATGAAGAATCCCATGAGCGGCGACTTGTCCGTGATGCTGAACTCTGTCTACGCCGCACAGCATCCCCATTCCTTCATCTACAGAGGGTGGGAGGTCACTACCAGCGGCAACAGCCTGACCCACACGGTCCTTCGGGGCGCCGTCAACAAGCACGGCAATAATGTGCCCAACTACCACTACGAGGATCTGAACCTCCTGCTGGAAATGTACAGCAAAATGGATCTTTTAAACCCTGCCTGCGTCATCGATGCCAACCATTCCAATTCCGGCAAGCAGTTCGGGCAGCAGGTCCGCATCACCAAGGAGGTCATGCACAGCCGCAAGCTCAGCGGGGACATCCACCGTCTCGTGAAGGGCATCATGATCGAGAGCTACCTAGAGGAGGGCTGCCAGAAGGTGGGCGGCGGCATCTACGGCAAATCCATCACCGACCCTTGTCTGGGCTGGGAGGATACCGAAAGGCTCATCTATGAGATTGCGGAGTATGATTAATTGTTAGTCAGCAGAGTCAATATCTCCTGACGGAAAGGCATCGAATCATCAGATGCCGGAGGCGCATCATTTCCGGATCCTGATGTCCCCGTCAGAATATCTTCAAAAACCCCAGCAGCAAATAGGGATTCAGATACCCTTCAAGCAGGCAGCCAGCCGTCACAGCCAGCAGGATCACGGCAAGCTGACCTGCTTTTTTTATCAGGAAGCTCTTGTCATCCATGTCAGGTCCCCCTCCGCCCCTGCCATAGATTCCCTTAAAAAGCGTCTCGCACCATGAAAGCAGGAACAAGACGGCAGGGATGTAAACAAGATACTGGGGAAATACGCTTATGACTGCCAGCAGGACGCCCTTGACACCGTAGCGCAGGGCGAGAGCGGCGAGGAAAGCCCCTGCAGACATACCGTACCAGAAGGTCACTCCCACACATACTGCCAGTCCCAGATAGGTGGTGGACAGCACTGCCAGAATCACCAGTCTGCTGATCCGTTTTCGGAAAACATAACAAAAAAGAGCATTGCCGTCCACCGTCATGTATTTCATGCGGTATAGGGTATCTTCGTCGAACAGTCCCGTACCCTCCAGCAGAATGCTCTTTCCCATATTCAACAAGATGATTCCCGCCAGCAGCCCCACACAGAAAATCGGCATAAATGTACGCTGGCTCACCTTCCATTCCCTTCCTGCAAACATCATCCGCATCGCCGCCCCTCCAAATCCCAAGATTCCCTTAGACATTTCATTGTATGCGGCCAACCCTCCCGCTATGCGGATATCATATGTCCGAAGGTTTCTGTAAAGGAAAAACCCCGGAGGAATTTCCTTCAGGGTCCTTTCATAACATCCTATGGTGTCTCATATTCCATACTTTGCAGCATAAGTCAGTATGCCGCATATCGTCTTGGAGTCCTGGATCCTGCAGTCGAATATCATCTGCTTCAGCTCCTCCACAGAATAGGCCTCCACATTGATATTCTCGTCTTCGTCCAGATGCTGCCTGCCGGGCTCTAAGCCTCTGGCAAGATAGATGTCTATCTTTTCGTTGCAGAAGGCGATCGTGGTATATATGGAGTTCAGGAGCTCCAGACTCCGGCAGGTGTATCCCGTCTCCTCCTTCAGCTCCCGCCTTGCAGCCGAGTCTGTAGGCTCCTCCCTGCCGTTCAGCCCTCCCGCAGGTATCTCCAGCGTCTCTCGCTCTAAAGTGTTCCTGTACTGGCGCACCATGATCAGTTTTCCGTCTTCACGGACTGCCACCACTGCAGCGGCTCCCTTTGTGTCAATCAGATCCCACTTTGCCACATTTCCGTTAGGTATCAGCATTGTGTCCTGATAATAGTCCAAAAGGACACCCTTTGCCATAAGCTCACGCTTCAATCTCTTATATTCTTCCATATCAATTTCCCCGCTTTCCTTCTCAAGCGCCTCCCTGGGCCCTTCACTCCCCAAGCAGCTTCTCGACGCTTACAAGCTTCACGCAGAGCACGAACAGATCCGTGGCCATCTGCATTTCCTCAGGCGTAGGGAAGGAAGGGGCGATGCGGATATTGCTGTCTTTCGGATCCTTGCCGTAGGGAAACGTTGCCCCCGCGCCGGTGAGCACCACGCCCGCCTCCCTGCATCTGGCCACGATTGCCTTGGCGCAGCCCTCCATGGCGTCGAAGGAAATGAAATACCCGCCGTTGGGCTTTGTCCATGTGCCGATCCCGAGCCCGGAAAGCTCCCTCTCCAGAACATTCTCCACCGCCTCGAACTTAGGGCGCATCAATGCCGCATGCTTTCTCATATGCTCCTTTATGCCGTCAAAATTTTTGAAATAGCGCACATGGCGGAGCTGGTTGATCTTGTCATGGCCGATGGTCTGGATCATCAGTGTCTTCTTGATACACTCCAGATTCGCTTTGGAGGAGGCGATCGCCGCCACACCTGCGCCGGAAAAGCTGATCTTGGAGGTGGAGGCGAATTCATATACCATATCGGGATTCCCCGCCTTCTCGCACTCGCCAAGAATCTCCAGAATCTTATCCTGCCTCTCCTCCTCATCATAGAGATGGTGCACCGCATAGGCATTGTCCCAGAAAATACGGAAGTCCCCCGCCGCAGGCTTTAAATTCGCAAACCGCCTTACGGTCTCATCGGAATAGGAATACCCCTGAGGGTTGGAATACTTGGGCACACACCAGATGCCCTTGATACTGTCATCCTCGGCTGCCAGTCTTTCCACCATGTCCATATCAGGCCCCTGCGGCGTCATAGGCACCGTGATCATCTCTATGCCGAAATGCTGGGTGATAGAAAAATGTCTGTCATAACCGGGGGCAGGGCACAGGAATTTCACCTTATCCAGCCTGCACCATGGGGTATGGCCCATGACTCCGTGGGTCATGGCGCTGGAGACGGCATCATACATGACGTTCAGGCTTGCATTGCCGTATACGATCACCTGATCCGCAGAGACACCCATGATATCCGCCATCATATTCTTTGCCTCGGTCAGTCCGTCCAGCACGCCGTAATTACGCACGTCAACGCCGTCCATGCTTTTCATGTCGCTCTGAGAATCCAGAACATCAAAGATATCCATTCCCATGTCCAGCTGGGCCACGGAGGGCTTGCCTCTGGACATATCCAGCTTCAGCCCTTTGGCCTTCTCCTCCTCGTAGCTTTTCTGCAGCTTCTCCCTCAGCGCAAGCAGCTCCTCTTTGCTCAGTTCCTGATATGGTTTCATCTCGTCTCCTATCCACACTTGACAGCCCTGTCCTTTTGACGCCTGCTCTTAAGCCCAATGCGCCTTCTGGCATCACGCCGGAAGAAAAGCTCCTGAACATACCCAGACTGCCCCATGTTTTCTTCTCATTTTTTCTATTGGCATAATTGCATAATTGTATACAATTATGCGCCTGCAATATCATACTACAAGATCTGCCATATGGCAAGAGGAAATTAAAAAAACGCCGCACTTTTTTGTGCGGCGCTTCCAATTTCTTATTAATCATTTCTTATCAATTATTTCTTATTTGGCATAATCAATTACGCGGCTTTCCCGGATGACATTTACCTTGATCTGTCCCGGATATTCCAGCTCAGCTTCTATCTGCTTGGAAATATCCCGGGCAAGCAGAACCATGTCTGCATCTGTGATCTGCTCCGGCACCACCATGACACGAACTTCCCGACCTGCCTGAATAGCAAAAGATTTATCTACACCCTTGAAATTGTTTGTTATTTCCTCTAACTTCTTTAACCTGCTGGTATAGGTCTCCAGTGTCTCTCTTCTGGCTCCCGGCCTTGCTGCAGATATGGTATCGGCAGCCTGCACGATACACGCGATCAGGCTCGCAGGCTCCACATCGCCGTGATGGGATTCCACGGCATTGATGACCGTGGCGTTCTCCCTATACTTTCTGCACAGCTCCACGCCCAGCTGGATATGGGATCCTTCCATCTCATGATCCACTGCTTTTCCGATGTCATGAAGCAGACCCGCGCGCTTTGCAATCCTCACATCCAGCCCCAGCTCCGCCGCCAGCAGTCCTGACAGCTGTGCCACCTCTATGGAATGCTTCAGCGCATTCTGACCATAGCTGGTCCTGAATTTCATCTTGCCCAGCAGTCTGACAAGTTCGGGATGAATGCCGTGCACGCCTACCTCCAGCGTTGCGGCTTCTCCCTCTTCCTTTATCATGAGTTCTACTTCCTTCTGTGCCTTCTCCACCGTCTCTTCAATTCTCGCAGGATGGATGCGCCCGTCCACGATAAGCTTCTCCAATGCGATCCTCGCCACTTCCCGGCGGATGGGATCGAAGCCCGACAAGATGACTGCCTCCGGTGTATCATCGATGATCAGATCGATTCCCGTCATGGTCTCAAGGGTACGGATATTACGTCCCTCTCGCCCTATGATCCTTCCCTTCATCTCATCGCTGGGCAGCTGTACCACGGATATCGTGGTCTCCGACACATGGTCCGCCGCACATCTCTGGATGGCTGACACCACATATTCCTTCGCCTTCTTGTCTGCTTCCTCTTTGGCCCGACTCTCCATTTCCTTGATTATCACGGCCGTTTCATGCTTTACTTCGTCTTCAACAATTTTCAATAAGTAGTCTTTTGCTTGTTCAGAGGTTAATCCGGAAATTCGCTCCAATTCCTGCACACGCTGCTCATTCAGCTTGGAGACCTCCACCTTGATCTTGTTCAGGGACTCTTCCTTTGCTGTCAGGCTTGCCTCCCGCCTTTCAAGAGATTCGGTCTTTTTGTCGATGTTCTCTTCCTTCTGCTGAATCCTGCGCTCAGAGCGCTGTACCTCCGCCCTGCGTTCCTTGATTTCCTTGTCCAGTTCATTCTTTGTACGAATGGACTCTTCCTTTACCTCAAGGAGCGATTCGCGTTTCTTGGTCTCCGCAGTCTTAAGGGCTTCATCGATAATCTCCCTCGCTTTTTCCTCAGCATTGCCGATGGTCGATGCCGCTGATTTCTTCTGATAATTAGTGGTTATGACTATAGACACTGCCGCAGTTGCTGCAATCAGCACGACTACTACAATAATAGCAACGAAAACGTTCAATTCGAGCACTTACAGGTTCACCTCCTTATTTTATTGTCATTGTACATTGACCGCAGGCGCTGCCCCGCGATCCATATGGCATATAGAATGTATGTACAAAATCCCCGAACCCGGCCCCATGCCCCGCCGTCCTGCGCCGGAGCCCCGGCATACGCTCCGGGAAATTGAAAAACATTCTAACAAGCAATTTACAACATTTTAAATTCTACCCTCAAATTAACATAATGTCAAGTACAAGTATCCACATCTTGCAAATAAATGTTGACGTAATTGTTAAAACTGCCAAAACCCGCAAAATTGTCCCCCAGCCTTTCTTGACGGCATTCTGTGTTTTTTATATAATAGAGATGCTGTCGGCAGGCCGCCGGACTCCCGGTCAAAGCTGCCACAGTCTTATTAAATAGGAAAATATATTTCCGCACGGAGAACGCCAGCTCCATCGTGGCCTTCCTGAAGGCAAAAGGTGTAAGGGCGGAGATCTGAAAGGAAAAAGCCGGAATCGGTCTCGCAGCGAAAGCAGGACAAGGACGCTGCAGCACAGATACAAAACCGGAATCAGAAAGGAACATATATGGCATTTGACGGAGTAACCATAGCAAATCTGGTATCTGAACTGAAAAAGGAACTGACAGGCGGGCGGCTCTACAAGATAGCCCAGCCTGAGAGCGACGAGCTGCTTTTGACCGTCAAGCAGCCCGGAGGGCAGAAACGCCTGCTGATCTCGGCGGATGCTTCCCTCCCCCTTCTCTATCTGACGGAGACCAACAAGCCCAGTCCCATAACCGCGCCGAATTTCTGTATGCTCCTGCGCAAGCATCTGCAGAACGGCCGTATCACAGACATTTCCCAGCCGGGGCTGGAACGTATCGTGCATATCGGCATAGAGCATCTGGACGAGATGGGCGATCTGCGCAGAAAAATCCTCGTCGTGGAAATCATGGGAAAACACAGCAATATCATCTTCTGTGATGAGGGCGGCATGATCATTGACAGCATCAAGCATATATCCGCCGCTGTCAGCTCCCTGCGGGAGGTGCTGCCGGGCAAGACTTATTTTGTGGCCCAGACCCAGAACAAGCTGGACGCCCTGAACACGGACGGGGAAGTTTTCCGGGACGCTCTGGCTTCCAAGCCCCAGCCCGCCTTCAAGGCACTCTACGGAAGCTTCAGCGGCATTTCCCCCATTCTGGCTCAGGAGCTCTGCCATGAAGCCGGGGTGGACGGAGACCGCCCCACCGCAGCGCTGACGGATTCCGACTACGCAAGGCTTTACGAAGCATTCCGAGGCATGACCGAGGCGATCCGTCAGGAACGCTTCACCCCCAATATCGCCTATGAAAGCGGCAGTCCCGTGGAATTCTGTGCCCTGCCTCTGACCATGTACGGATACGGACGGCCCGATGACCACACCGTTTCCTACGACTCCATGTCCGACCTGTTGGAATGCTATTATGCAGAAAGGAGCGCCCTGACCCGCATCCGCCAGAAATCCGCGGATCTGCGCCACATCGTCCAGACCGCGCTGGAGCGGAATGTCAAAAAATACGACCTGCAGAAACGCCAGCTGAAGGACACGGAAAAGCGGGACACCTACCGTATCTACGGCGAGCTGCTCAACACCTACGGCTACAGTGTGCCCTCCGGCGCAAAGTCCCTTGAGGCACCCAATTACTATACGGGCGAAACCATAACCATACCTCTGGACCCCACCCTGACCGCCACGGAAAACGCAAAGAAGTACTTTGAAAAATACGGAAAACTGAAGCGCACCTTCGAAGCGCTGTCGGAACTTACCGAGGAGGTTCATTCCGAGATCCTCCATCTGGAATCCATCGCCACCGCACTGGACATTGCCCTCTACGAGGAGGATCTGGCGCAGATCAAGGATGAGCTGACAGAAAGCGGCTACATCCGCAGGCGCGGCAGCTCTAGAAAGCAGAAGATCACCAGCAGGCCCTTCCACTATGTCAGCAGCGACGGCTTCCATATCTATGTGGGGAAAAATAATTACCAGAACGATGAACTGACCTTCAAATTCGCCACAGGAAATGACTGGTGGTTTCATGCGAAGCAGATGCCCGGCTCCCATGTCATCGTAAAGCTGGACAATGCCCAAGAGCTGCCTGACAGAACCTTTGAGGAGGCGGCCCGGCTGGCGGCCTACTATTCCAAGGGCAGAGGAAGCGACAAGGTAGAGATAGATTATATTCAGAAAAAGCATATTAAAAAGCCCGGCGGCGCAAAACCCGGATTCGTTGTTTATTACACCAATTTCTCCATGACCATTGACAGCGACATTTCGGGCATACAGCAGGCATAGGCTGCAGCGTCGGCATTTTCAGGTTTCTCCCATAAAAACGGCTCCCCGCAGATTTAAGCCGGGAGCCGTCATTTCATCATCCCGCATTTCTTTGCCAGTCTCACCAGCAGATATCCTTTGGGAATCACCCTCAGCTCCTCTTCCGTAATTCCCCGAAGAAGCAGCAGCAGCACAAAATACACGCAGGCCGCCACAAGAATGGCTATGACAACCGAAATCTTCGGAGAGGACGTGAGCATCAGCAGGCTCTCATAGCTTGCCCATGCCACCCCTCCCATGCAGGCTGCCGCTATGGACGGTATCACAAAGGTTCCCATAATCTCCTGTCTGTAACCTGCCGCCCTGCTGACCGCCCGCTGGTTCAGCACACACATAAGCCCTGCGTACAGAGTCTCTGCTGTTGCAATGCTGTACAGATCCAGATTCGTCGCAAGGAGCAGCGCCAAAGCCACCACCGTCTGTACCGCCAGCGCAATGCCCGCATTGATGATGGGCGCATTGACCTTCCCAAGCCCCTGCAGAATAGAACTGTTCAGGGTTGCCAGCGCATAAAAAACTACCGAAAGGGACAAGGCCATCAGAAGCTTCGTCACCAGATCCTCCGTCTCCTGCACATTGTTAAACAATAATCCTGTCACCGGACGGGCCAGTGCGAACAGCCCCACTGCGCAGGGAATCATGATCAGCATTATGACCTTCACCGCCTGACCGATCTTTTCCCTGACTCCGTCCATATCCCCTGCCGCCCCCAGCTGCGCCAGAGAAGGCAGAATGGCCGCCGCCAGCGCGGCGGCAAAGGCCGCAGGAATTCCGGCAATTGTCAGCGCCTGACCGGAATACACACCCCAGTTGGAGAATATCTCCACTGTATCCAGCTCTTTTATCCCGGGGAACAGCTCTGTATACACCAGATTATTCAGCGTGCCGCTCAGATTGTAGACCGCCGTGCTTAAGATAAACGGTGTCACCACCATCACGATCATCCGAAGAATGGACTGGTAGGAGTCCGTCCCCACATGCCTGTCGCTACGGATCCTCTTTTCAATCGTCCTTCTGTTGAAGGCGTAGATCCCCGCCATGAACAGCAGCGCCACCAGCACGCCGGCACCCGCCCCCAGCGCGCTTCCCACCGCGCCGTTGGTAGCCCTGAGGATCTGGCCCGCCTCGTCGGCAGGAACCTCCATGGAGCCCATGGCGTTTTGTATCAGGATATATGCCGCCCCCACGCTGACAAAGGCATTGGCCAGCTGCTCCAGTATCTGGGACACTGAGGTCTGTACCATGCTGCCGTGGCCCTGAAAATATCCCCGGAGCACCCCCAGAATACCGTATAAGAAAATGGTAGGGGCGAATGTCCGCAGCACCGGTGCCGACTCCGGCTTCAGGAAAAATCCTGCCATCAGAAGCAGCACCAAACTGGCAATTCCGCCCACTACAAGGACATAGGCAAGAGCTCCCTTGAACACCTTGTGAGCGTTTCTGTATTCCCGCAGACCCAGCTTCTGGGCGATCACCTTGGAGATTGCGGAGGGAATGCTGTAAGAAGAGATCATCAGAATAATAGTATAATAGGCATGGGCGGACTGATAGTATCCCAGCCCCAGATCTCCGATGACACTGTGCAAAGGGCCCCTATAGAGGAGCCCTATGATCCTGCTGACGATCCCTGCAACGGCGAGAATGCCTGCCTGCACTATAAATCCGCTTTTCTTTTTTCCCATATCCGACATATTTTTAACCTATCAGCCAATCGTACATTTCCTGATATTTAGCCGCAGACACATGCCAGGAGAAATCCGCTGCCATAGCCCTGTCGATCATCTTGTTCCATTCCCGCTTCTTATCATAATAAATATGCTCAGCGTAACGGATCGTATTCAGCATCTCGTGGGCATTGTAGTTGGTAAAGCTAAAACCAGTGCCGGTGTTTTCGTATTCATTATAGGGTTCTACCGTATCCTTCAGTCCGCCGGTCTCCCGCACAATGGGAAGCGTGCCGTACCGCAGAGCCATCAGCTGGCTCAGCCCGCAGGGCTCAAACAGTGACGGCATCAGGAACACGTCACAGGATGCGTAGATCTTGTGGGACAAGGCATCGGAATAATAGATATTGGCGGATACCTTTCCGTTGTACTTCCAGTCAAAATGGCGGAACATATTCTCGTAGCGCTCTTCGCCGGTTCCCAGGATCACCAGCTGGATATCATCCTGACACAGTTCATCCATCACATACGCGATCAGGTCAAAGCCCTTCTGATCCGTGAGCCGGGACACGATGCCTATCATCATCTTCCTATCGTCCTGCGTCAGGCCCAGCTCCTGCTGCAGAGCCCTCTTGTTCTTGATCTTCTCCTTGCGGAAATTCACAGCATCGTAAGGATTTGCGATCTGCTTGTCTGTCTCCGGGTTGAACTCATTGTAATCAATGCCGTTCACGATGCCCCGCAGATCCCCGCTTCTGGCCCGCAGCAGGCCGTCCAGACCCTCCCCGTAAAACGGTGTCTTGATTTCCTCCGCATAGGTGCTGCTCACCGTGGTCACCGCATCCGCATACACGATACCTCCCTTCAGCAGATTGGCATCCTTGTAGGCCTCCAGCTTATCCGCAGTAAAGAAATAATCCGGCAGTCCCGTGATGCTCTTCACGGTCTTGGTGTCCCACTTCCCCTGAAACTTCAGATTGTGTATGGTTATGACGGACTTTATGCCCCGGTAGAACTCTCCTCCCTGAAACCTCTCCTTCAGGTAAACGGGGATCAGACCCGTCTGCCAGTCATGGCAGTGGATCACATCCGGTCTGAAGCCTATCACCGGCAGGATGGAGAGCACTGCCTTGGAGAAGAAGGAATATCTCTCGATCTCCCACTTCGGATCGTCACAGTAGGGCTTGGGACCGCTGAAATAATACTCATTGTCCACAAAATAATAATATACTCCGTCCTGCTCCGCTTCCAGTATCCCCACGTACACATTCTGCCAGTTAAAATCCATATAGAAATGGGTGATATACCTCATCTTGTCCTTCATGTCCTGTCTCATGCAGGAATACTTGGGAAGAACCACCCTCACGTCAAAATACTCCTTATCAACACACTTCGGCAGAGAGCCTACTACATCGGCCAGACCTCCAGTCTTGATAAAAGGAACCCCTTCTGATGCTGCAAAAAGAATTTTCTTCATTGTAACCTCCACTGACAAATATACTTGTTTTCATTATACAACATTATCATATCAGTGGAAAGTATTTCTTTAAAATCTTTTTTCGTATAAAAATCCTCGTTTTTCTGCAGAAATCCTCCTTTCCCTACATCCGGTAGGAGAGTCTGATCTTGTCAGCGATCAGGGCAATGAACTCCGAATTGGTAGGCTTGCCCTTTCCCGTATCGATGGTATAGCCGAACAGCGCGTCCAGAGTCTCCATCCTTCCTCTGCTCCACGCCACCTCTATGGCATGGCGTATGGCCCGCTCTACCCGGCTTGGAGTGGTCTGAAATCTCTTGGCGATGGTGGGATAGAGGATCTTGGTGATCGAGCTGATCATCCCGGGGTCATCCACGGACATCATAATGGCCTCCCTCAGATACTGGTATCCCTTGATATGTGCTGGAACACCGATCTCATGTATCATATCCGTCACATCCTGCTCCAGATCTCTGGCCACCATGGGCTTGGGCGGCTCCTGCGCAGCTTTTCTCTGGCTTGTGTTCTTTCCCGAGGGCACCGTGATCATAATCTGGAATTCCTTGTCCCCGTTCATCAAATCACCCAGTATCTTATAAATCCTGTCATTATCCTTCGTAGCTGCAATGTTCAGCTGTTCCATCAACCTTTACCTCCATACCGAAAATCCACAACAAATGTCTAATTTCGTACTTTCTCATTATAAAAGAGAAATGTTTGATACATCAACTATATTCCATCGCAATATCCGAGTTGTTGCATCAAAATATTACGCAATACGTGACAATTCTTTATGCTTTGTCAATAAATTGCATAATAACCTATAATTTATGTTTTTTTGTGTTATGGTATTTCAAAAACGGCTTGACAACCTGATAGGCAAAAGGGCAAAATAATCTTGGAACCAATAAACGGATTTTACGCCGGCCATGGCAGCATACCGTTACGATAAGACATCATCTACGGCAGAACAGCCGGCACGGCACACCGCAAAAAGGACGGACTGCCCAATGAAACAGATCAATGAGCATATCAAGCAGGGAAAATATAAGCAGATTTACCTCCTTTACGGGGAAGAGCGCTATCTGCGCAGACAATACAGAGACAAGCTCCAGCGGGCGCTCTGTGAGGAGGGGGATTCCATGAACACCCATTTCTATGAAGGAAAGAACATCGCTGTGGAGGAGATCATCGATCTGGCCGAGACTCTGCCGTTTCTGGCCCAGCGCCGGGTCATCTTCATCACGGACAGCGGGCTTTTCAGATCCGGCGGAGAAAAAATGGCGGAATATTTGTCGAATCCCAGCGAGACTACCTTCTTTGTCTTTACGGAAACCGATGTGGACAAGCGCAGCAAGCTCTACAAGGCCGTACAGTCCAAGGGCTATGCGGCGGAATTCGCCGCGCAGGACGAGAACATCCTGAAGCGCTGGGTTGCGGCGACTCTGGCAAAGGAGGGGAAAAAGATCACTGAGAACACGGTCCAGCTGTTTCTGTCCAAGACAGGCACGGATATGGAAAACATCCGGATGGAGCTGGAAAAGCTGATATGCTACTGCATTGACAGGGATATCGTCACAGACAAGGATGTGGAGGACATCTGCACCACCCGCGTCAGCAGCCATATTTTCGACATGATAGATGCCATTGCCGCCAAGCGGCAGAAGCAGGCGCTGGAGCTTTATTACGATCTGCTGGCTCTCAAGGAGCCTCCCATGCGCATTCTCTTTCTGATCGCCAGACAGTGCAATATGCTGCTGCAGGTGAAGGAGCTGAAATCCAAGGGCTTTGACAACCGTACCATAGCCTCCAAAATGGGCATCGCCCCTTTCATTGTCAACAAATGTCTGGGACAGGCATCCAAGTTCAGGAGCAGCACCCTGCGGGCTGCCGTGGAAAAATGCGTGGAGACGGAAGCTGCCGTAAAGACCGGCCGCATGAACGATGTGATGAGCGTGGAGATCCTGATGCTGTCGGTGCTGTAGCCTGCATGATTCAGGCTTTGCCGCCCGTAAAGGCTCATGCCGATGTTATGCATCATATAAAGGGGGCATCCTTTCTTGTCGGTCTGACAGATGAAAGGCGCCCCCTTATCGCGTTTTCAGATATCCATATCTGGTTTTCTTAATCTTTACAGCATCAGCTGTCTGAAATACCTGATCGTATAATCGATCCCCTTCTCTCCCAGATCCCCGTGCCAGTTGGCGGAATGAGGCTCGATGCTCAAGCCTCCCTCATACCCCTTTGCGTAAAGGATCGCCAGAAACGCGCCCCAGTCGGTCTGGTCCATTCCTGCCGGGGGATCGTCGTACCTCTGTCCGCCGACCACCAGAGATCCCTTCAGGTGCACATGGATGAAACGGCCTCCCCAGTCTCTGGCCTCCTGCAGATAATCTCCCCCGTCGTATATGCAATGGGAGGGATCGTACTTGATGCAGAGATCCTTCAGATAGCCATGGATCAGCGTATATGCCATGGGCGTACAGACGAAATTATTCCATCTGCAGTTGTAAACCGCGATCTTCACACCCTTCCCGGCACCGTAGGCGATCAGCTTCTCAAAATAAGAGATTGCCAGACCGCAGTTCTCGTAATAGGACAGCTCCTCCACATAATTGCAGCCGGTGATATAGATGCCGCATTCCAGCGTGGCTGCAGCGTCTATAAGCCTGTATTCCAGCTCAAGCTCCTCCTGACGGATGCCTTCTTTGCTGATTCTGTCGCTGCCCCATCTGCCCACGGCGCCTATGGGCATCCCATACTCTGCGCTTCTCTTCCGGACAATGTCCACATTATCCAGAAAAAGCTGCGCCCTGTCGTTCACGTCCAGTTCGATGAATTCCAAGCCCCGCTCTTTGGCGCTCCTGAAATCCTCCTCCTCGAACCAGGCAATCCTTCCAAGCTTCATATGCTTCTCCTTTTATTCTGGTGCCGCATATGCCCCCCAGTATCCACGCAGGGGACATATGCGGATCTTTAAGTCATGATCAATCAAAAAATACTGCCTTCCCGGTCTTTCCTGACTCATAGATAGCTTCCAGGATCTGGGTCACCACCATGGCTTGTCTGGGCTCCACCACCAAAGGCTCGCCGTTCACCACGGCATTATAAAAGACCCTCTGCTCCACATCCTCGCAGGATTCTGCCGCCCCGTCAAAGAATGCCACTCCGCCTGCCGCCAGATTCGGCTCCTCCACGCACTGTCTGCCGTAGCTGACACGGTTGATCCGAAGTCCATTATCCATGTCCGCGCCTGCCTTGGTTCCGCAGAGTGTGGTCTTGGCCTCTTTGGTATCCAGAGTGTTCAGGGCCCATGAGGATTCCAGATTGATCGTTGCGCCATTCTTCATCTTGATGAAGCCGAAGGCGGAATCCTCCACCGTAAATACATTGGGATCCCAGTCACCCCATGCGTTGCCGGTCTCCTTCTGCTCTGCCAGCTTACGGTACACGGAACCCACCACCATCTCAGGCTCATAATTGTCCATCATCCATAAGGTCAGATCCAGCGCATGGGTTCCGATGTCGATCAACGGACCGCCCCCCTGCTTTTCGGCATCCAGAAATACGCCCCATGTGGGAACGGCTCTCCTCCTGACTGCATGGGCCTTCGCATAATAGATCTCTCCCAGATCCCCGTTGGCACATGCCCTTTTAAGGTAGGCGGAATCCGCACGATAACGGCTCTGATAGCCTATGGTCAGGATCTTCCCGGTACGCTCCGCAGCCTCCACCATGGCCTTTGCCTCCGCATAGGTCTTAGCCATCGGCTTCTCGCACATCACATTCTTTCCTGCCTCCAGAGCGGCGATGCTGATGGGCGCATGAGCACTGTTGGGGGTCAGCACGTATACTGCCTCCACATCCTGCTTCAATAGCTCTGTATAGTCGGTGCATACCAGTGCATCCTCGGTTCCATATTCTTCCTTTGCCTTGCGGGCCTTCTCCTCGATCAGGTCGCAGAAGGCGACTATCTCAAAATTCCCGTTCTTCTTCATTGCAGGGAGATGCTTCGCATTTGCGATCCCCCCGCAGCCTACGACTCCTACTCTCAGCTTTCTCATTTCACGTGAACCTCCTTGTGTTTTTGTTCTGTGTTTTTGTTCTGTGTTTTTGTTCTGTGTTTTTGTTCTGTGCCTTTCTTATATGCCTGAATCCATGGTGCTCATGTGCCGGATTTCCCTTGAAAGCCAGTGTTTATGCTGACTTCCGACGCGCCCTGCCTGCTCAGGTGCAGATAGCTTTCCCGCATATTTTCCATAGGCTCGCCGTAAGGATGGTCGTCCTGCTCCACCACCAGCCACCGGGCCCCGCATTCATAAGCCGTTCCGGCAACCGCAGCCACATCCAGCTCTCCCTGTCCCAGCGCCACCAGCATCACCGTTTCTCCCTCTCTGCGGAAATCCTTCATATGCACCACCGGACAGCGGTTCTTGTACTTGCGCAGATAATCAGCGGCACTTTCCCCTGCCACCTCCACCCAGCACACGTCCAGCTCCGTCTGAAGCGTCTGCCCGTCCACAGCGCCGAAAAGCTCGTCCAGCACATAGGTTTCTTTCTCTGTCTTTTCAAATTCAAAGCTATGGTTATGGTACAGCAATGTCATTCCCTGTCCGGCGCAGCATGCGGACAGCTCTCTTAAAAATAAGCAGGTCTCCTCGAATTTCTCCCCGCCGTAATGCCGCTCCATGGGCATATAAGGAATCCCGATATAGCTGCAGCCGATCGTGCGGTAAGCCTTCACCGTCCCCTCCATGTCCTGCATCAGGTCACCTAGCTGCACATGAGCGCTGACGGCCTCCAGCCCATATTCCTTCAGACAGTCCCGGATCTCCTCCGGTGTATGCCCGTACAGCCCTGCCAGCTCCACGCCCTGATATCCGCATTCCTTCAGCGCTTTCATCGTTCCCGCAAAATCTGCCTGCGCCATGTCCCGCACAGAATATACCTGTGCGGCAATCTGTAATTCTGTCATTTCGTCAGCCCCTCTCATTATTATATTACGGTCTTTACTGCGTCACGACACCCCATTTCATTAATCTAGTATAATCCACTTTAATTAACCATATGTTTGGTTTCGTGTCTAAAGCAATTATAATCAAAGTAACCAGTTGCACTGAACATAAGGATATTAAAATTGAGTTATACTAGAACGATCTGCACTCGCTGTCCACACCAATACTGTATTGTCGTCAGTCAACGATGCCGCCGCACCGCCTCCTTCCTGTGCCTTGTCCTGGCGCAGGCATCAAGCACTGGGTGTACTAGATTCGCCTTTTTACCGCATCTCCCGTGGCTGCGGATTCCTCGATGGCCTCCATCAGCTTCATGACCCGCATCACTTCCGGCAGGCGGATCCGGCTCTCCTCCCTGCCCTCCAGCACAGCCATCACATTCAGGTAAAATTCCCTCACATCGCTCTCTACCTTGGGAAGCTCCTCCGTATAAATGCTGTCCTCTCTTCTGGGCGCCATGGTCTTTGTCAGCCCCGCTGCGGTAATGACGGGCGTGACATCCTTTTCGTCCACCCCGGAAGCCCTCACGATCCTTCCCTTCAGGCTCCAGTCCTCGATAACCGCGGTTCCGTCCGATCCCAGCACATACCATCTGGGCAGGGAAATGAAGTTGCTGGTACCCACCTCCACCAGAGCCTTCACGCCGTTCTCGAACGTCAGCTCCGCATAGAAGCCGTCATCCACCAGCTGATTGGTCACATGGGTCAGGGATGCGGAAACACTGCAGATAGCCACCTCCGGGAACATCATCACCATCTGATCCAGCAGGTGTACGCCCCAGTCCAAGACCATTCCGCCTCCATGCTCCTTCTCCTGCCGCCAGTCCCCGGGGATCCCTCTGGAGCCATGTACTCTGGATTCCAGCCTAAACAGTTCTCCCAGCTTGCCCTCCTGCAGGATTTTTTTCACCGTCAGATAATCCTCGTCCCAGCGTCTGTTCTGGTGGACAGTCAGAAACCGTCCCGTCCTGCCGGAGGCCTCCATCATCTCCTGCAGATCCCGAGAGCTCAACGTAATGGGTTTCTCCGAGATCACATTCTTGCCAGCCTCCATAGCCGCAACAGCCACCGGCTTGTGTACATCATTAGGGGTGGCGATCAGCACCAGGTCTGTCTCCTGATCCGCCAGCAGCTCCTCTAGACCGCTATACACATGCAGCCCCTTTTCAGCGGCCAATTCCCTTCTTGTCTCCTTGATGTCCCAGATGCCGGCTATCTCCAGTCCGTCAATGGTCTGAATCTCGTCATAATGCCACTCAGCCATTCCTCCAAAGCCGACGATTGCTATTTTATGTCCCATGGTCTCCTCTTTTCCGCGCAGTCCTCCTCTTTGAGGGCTCTCCCTCAAGCGCAGTCGCAAAATTTTTACCCAAAATCCATCAAGCCCAATACATTGCGCCTCTGTCCTCGTAGATCAGCACATTCTTCAGGAAGCTGATCGCCTTCTCCAGCCCCTCTCTGCCGGACATCAGGCCGTCCTCATGTTCAATGCTGATGGCATAGTCATATCCCACCATGCGCAGCTGGGAGACAATATCTCTCCAGTAATCCTCCCCATGGCCGTAGCCCACAGTGCGGAAGATCCATGATCTCTCCAGTTCCTCTCCGTAATGGGTGGTATCCAGCACTCCGTTCACCTTCGTGTTGACGGCATCGATCTTTGTATCCTTGGCATGGAAATGGAATATAGCCCCTTCCTTTCCCAGCTCCCGTATAGCCACACAAGGATCCATCCCCTGCCAGATCAGATGACTGGGATCAAAGTTTGCTCCGATTTCAGGCCCCACCTCCCTGCGGAGCTTAAGGAGCGTCTTGGTATTGTAGACACAGAAGCCGGGATGAAGCTCCAGAGCAATCTTGTTCACCCCATGCTCTCTGGCGAAAGCCGCCTTCTTTTTCCAATAGGGAATCAGTACCTCATTCCACTGATACTCCAGAATATTGCCAAAGTCCTCCGGCCATGGGCATGTGACCCAGTTAGGAGTCTTATCCTCCCTGCTCCCCCCGGGACAGCCGGAAAAAGTATTCACCACACTGACATTCAGCTTCTCCGCCAGCAGGATTGCGTTGTTAAAATCTCGTTCAAAGCTCTCGGCCACTGCTTTGTCCGGATGCACCATGTTCCCATGGCTGCTCAGGGCGCTGATCTCCAGATTGTACTTCTTTAATGTATCCGTGAACGCCTGTCTCTTCGCCTCATCCTCCAGAAGCTCGGCAGCGTCGCAATGAGCCTTGCCGGGAAATCCGCCGCATCCGATCTCCACCATCTGCACCCCCCGCTGGGCCAGAAACCTGCAGGCCTCTTCAAAGGACAGATCCCCCAATGCTACCGTCAATGTTCCTAATTTCATAGCGTTCCCTCCATTCTTTATAGTGATTTTGTGGTGTTTTTTCTGTGTTCCACTATCTTTATTATAAAAAATGACAGTGAAATAAGATAGTTTCATTTTGCTGTTTATACATACGATTCTGCTATTTTATACACAGACTTCAGAACAGCCAAATCCATTTTACAAAATCCTCCACATGGTATAAAATGATATGGGAGTACAAAAAATAACCTATTGGATATACAATGTATAAAATAGCAATCTGTGACGACTGTACTGCCGACGTCAGATATCTTGCGACTCTGGCAGAGGAATGGGCGCAGCGCAAGGAAACGCCTGCTGCAATCAGGGAATTTCCCTCGGCGGAGGCTTTTCTGTCGCACTATGATGACAGCCCTGATTTCGATATCCTCCTGCTGGATATTGAGATGACCGGACAAAACGGCATAGAACTGGCAAAAGGGTACGTCAGGACAATGAAACCGTGCAGATTGTCTTTATCACGGGCTTCCCGGATTTCATGTCCGAGGGCTATGAGGTCGCAGCGCTGCATTATCTTATGAAGCCCGTGGCCGCGGACAAGCTGTATTCCGTGCTGGACAGAGTCGCCGCCAATCTGACGAAGTCCAAAAAGCGCCTGAAGGTCTCCTTCGACAGGCAGATCGACTTTCTGCCGCTGGACGAGATATTGTATATAGAGGCCCAGAAACAGTATGTGGCGGTTCATGCCACAGAACGCGTTTACCGTATGAAAAGCGCTCTGACAGAGCTGGAAAAGGAGCTGGATCAGCGCTTTTTTAAATGTCAGCGGTCTTATCTGGTAAATCCGGATCATGTGACCCGGGTGAGGAGCAGCTGTGTCGTCCTGAAAAACGGGGAAGAGATTCCCATCAGCCGGGGACTGGCGGCATGACTACCACAATCACATTCAGGCCATGCAGGCAAGCATGGCTCTGGGACATTATGATGAAGTAAATGAATACCTGCGCCAGCTCAATGATGATCTTTCCAACGTGGATACATACTCCCCTGAACCGTCAGATCAATCCCGGCGGCATCACCTTGTCGGGCGGAGAGTCCCAGAAACTGCTTCCGGCAAGGCTCCTTTACCGCAGGCCCCAGTGTGTCATACTGGATGAGCCAACGGCGGCGCTGGATCCGATAGCCGAAGACCATATATACCGCAGCTATAATGAGATCATTGACGGTTCCACATCCGTCTTCATATCCCATTGCCTTGCTTCCACACGCTTCTGCGACAGGATTTTCCTGCTGGACGGCGCTAGATTTGCGGAGGCAGGCACCCATGAAGAACTGATGGCGGCAGGGAAAAAAATACCGAAAGAATGTGGAGAATGTCACAGCTATGAGGAATATCTGGCGCTGTTCTCTGTAGTATTTCAGGATTATTCTCTGTTCGAGTTCTCTCTTGCGGCAAATGTCACGGCATCCTTCGATTATGACAAGGACAAGGTGGCAGAAAAACTGGAAGATGCGGAGTTCGGAGACAGACTCCGTAGTCTGGACCGGGGCATCGAAACCATGATCGGACGCAACTACGAAAACGTCGGTATCGACTTATCCCGGGGAGAACAGCAGAAGGTGGCACTGGCCAGAGCTTTATACAAGGACGCGCCCTTTGTTATCCTTGACGAGCCCACGGCAGCGCTGGATCCGATAGTGGAAGCTGCCGTATATGAGGGCTTTCAGGTACCGACAAAGCACAAGACGGCTGTGTTCATCAGCCACCGGCTTTCCAGCTGCCGCTTCTGTGACGATATTATTGTATTCCACAAAGGCGAGCTGGTGCAGCGGGGAAAACACGACGTACTGTGTGCCCAGAACGGAAAATACCGTGAACTGTGGCAGGCTCAGGCGCAGTATTATAAAGAATAAATATTAAGCGGGGCAAGCCTGCTCATCTCCGCAGTATTTCCGAGGGGGAGCCCCCATAATATTTCCTGAACTGTCTCCCGAAATGGTTATAGTCTGTAAAGCCCACCTGATCCGCAATCTCCGCCATGGTGTATTCTCTTTTTTTCAGGAGGCCCATGGCCTTCTTGAGACGCAGCTCATTCATATACTGCAGCGGGGACATCCCCATACTCTCCTTGAACAGATGGTTGAACCTGTCCTCGCTCAGATGAATGACCTCTGCCAGCTCCTGATTGCTGATCTGTCTCTGATAATTTATCTGGATATACTCAAGCACTGTATTCAGACGCTCCAGCCTCTTCTTTCTCTTGTCATTCTCGGACTCGGTAAGGATCTCTTCCGCATACTCACGGACCAGATGGGCGATCAGCTCCAGTATCTTCCCCCTGCAGACCAGCCGGTATCCTATCCTCCGCTCCAGATACTCCCTATGAAGAGCCGCCATGATTTCATCTATGGCCTCATCCTTTTCTATCAGCGACTGAAAGATGATATTCTTACCCGCAAGCTCCTTGGAAAAAGCCTCCATCTCAAAAATAATCACCATTACCCGCACAAGGCTTCCGTCACAGTAGCCTGTATGGAGCTCGTTGCTGTTGACTATCACCAGATTTCCTTTCTCCGCCTTTATCTCCCTCTGGTTCAGGCACAGCAGCGGATGACCCTCCAGCACATAATGCAGCTCAATATGCTCATGCCAGTGCCTCCGAAAATATTGGCGCTTCTCACTGTATTCATCGATGTTCATCTGTACCGGAAATTCCGGATCATTCAGATTTTTCTGTTCATAAAACGCATGCGATTCCATGCTCCCACACCTGCTTTCCTGCCACCTGCCGCTCCACTAAAGTTTACGCGATCAGTCACTGAAGCTCTGATAGCCATGACCGTCAAGGCCTTCCTGCACCAATGTCTATCCTATGCTCCAGTATAGCAAAAATCAAAAACTTTTACAATTCGTCGGGCAGAATTTACCATCGCAAGGTATGCTATATTCATCCGGTCAGCAATCCGGCTCAGAACCCGTGCTGATCCTGACTTTTCCATCCTTATAGATGATCGTGATCGCTCCTCGCTGCGCTGTCTGCAGGACATATGTGCCGGATGCCTCCAGACGCTCCAGCAGTTCCTTATGGGGATGCCCATAGCGGTTGTCCCTGCCACAGGAAATCACGGTGACTTTGGGAGTAAGCCAAGCCAGCAGCTCCTCGGAGGTGGAATTCCGTGAACCGTGATGGGCGGCTTTCAGCACTGTCAGTGCCCCTATATTCCTTCTCTGAAGCTCCTTCAGCAAAGCCTCTTCCCCACTGCCCTCCACATCCCCCGTCAAGAGCAGCGTCCATTTTTGTCCTGCCTGCTTCCGATCCTTTTCCTTGAATTCCACCAATAGGCATTCCGAGTACTGATTGGCATCCTCCGCACTATAGTTCCGGGCCGGATGCAGACAAGTAAAAACCGCCCCGCCGCAGTCCCAGCTCTCCCCGGCGGACAGATACCCCACCAAAACAGGGGTGCTTTGAGAGGAGTTCTCCGCCGCTTCCACAAGCTCACCCATCTGCTCCTCTCTGTCTGCTTCCCGAATGGCAGGCAGCACCAGCTGCCTTACGACAATTCCGCTTTTATCTCCCATGGCAAGCAGCTCCATGGCACCGTTCACATGATCCGCATCCGGGTGGGACACAAACAAGGCATCTATGCTCCGTATTCCATAATATTTCAGACAAGGCAGCAGAACATATTCCCCCACGCTACTGCGGCTGGTGCTGCCGCAGTCGAAAAGGTAGGTCTGGCCGGTAGATACCCTCACCAGAATACAGTCCCCCTGCCCTACGTCCAGAAAGGTAACGCTGTTCTTCGCGGGGGGCTTAAAGGTAAACAGCAGAACGGCAAAAACCACAAATCCTACCACTACGGCATTTCCTATGTGTTTTCTCAATCTCTTGTCTGCATGAAACCTCTCACTGACCTCCCTCAGCAATCCCTGCTTCTCTGGTCTGACCTCCCTCTCCGGCGCGTTTTCTCCTTCCGGCACCTTTTTACTATGGATCCTTACCATTGCCGCTGTCCCAAGCAGCAGATAATATACCCCGATCTGCCATAGCTTCGGACATCCCGGATTCCATGTATGAAAGGGCAGCAGGTCAAAACATCTGCACAAAAAATCATAGACTTCAAGAATCGCATGGTTCACGACTCCCAGTCCTCCCAGTCCCGGTACCCCCATCGCCAAAAGCCCTATTATCATCATTGGTTTCATAAACGGGATCACAAAAAGATTTAAGATCACCGAATAAACCGGAACCTCATAATAAAACCAAAGCTGAATCGGGAGTGTGGCCAATGTAATGGACAGGCTGGCAAAAAAAGACTGGCCGGCAGAAGCCCCCATCCGGCGAAGGACTGTCTTCTGCCTTGGCATATTCGGAGAAAACGCCGGATACAGCATCCCGATTCCCAGCACCGACGCAAATGAAAGCAGGAATCCGCTGCTATGCAGATAATAAGGATTGGCCGCCGCCATCACTGCCCCCATCACCCCAAGCGCCGTTAGCATATCATAGGTTCTCCCTGCCATCTCTCCCATCATCTTGATCAGGTACATCCCGATGGCCCTGCATGCAGACACGCTAAATCCCGTCATGCCGCCGTATAGGAGCAAGAGCGTACTGCCCCCCAGAGCCGCCAGCCAGACCGGCGCTCTCATCCTGCGCAGGAGCTTATAAAGGCTCATGCCGATGATCGTGATATGGAGAGAAGATATGCTCAATATATGCAGGATGCCGTTGCGCCTGTACAGATCCTTGCTGTCATCGTCCAGCCCCTTTTTGTCCCCCAGCAGCAATGCGCTCATGATTGCAGCATCCTTCTGCGGAAAAATGTCATACAGCCGGTTCCGCAGGAGACACTTTAGCTGATACAGCCCTTCCCGCACCGGCCAATAGGCTTCTCCCCTTTCCAGAATCACAGCTTTTTTTACTTTACCGCCTATGCCCAGAGTCATATAGTATTCTGCTGAGTCAAACTCCCCCGGATTAGCGGCATGGAGAAAAGGGGAATAAATCCCTTCAATCGTCACAATACTTCCCAAAGGGATCCCCGCTGCCTGCTGCGTCTCGCATATGAAGCTGTCCTGACATGGAATCTTCTTTCCCGATTTGCCGACTGACTGCCCTAAGGCATCTGACCCCGACAGAATTGACTCTGATATAACTGATTCTGATATAACTGATTCTGATATGGCTGATTCAGACAAAGCCACAGATCTTAAATAGACGGATGTCTCATCCTTCTGATATACCTGCCCCGTCACAAGCAGCGTCCCGGATACGTTAAGCTCCTCCGCCCTGATGTATCCTGGCCTGACCTGATCCGCCGCCCCCGACTCCAGCCATGCCGCCGCAAGGAATACGACGCAAAGGGCAGCTGCAAACAAAGGCCGCTTCATGCCGCCACCTTCCTGCCCGCCTCCGGCGGGCTGCAATTCAACAGTTTTTCAGAAGCCTTTTTGCAATACTGATATCATCCTCTTCAGGATACCGACTGCACAGAGAAAGGATCTGATTAATGTATTCTGCTTTCTGATTTATCAATTCTGCGATGGCCTCCGCAGACAGCTTATGCTCGTGCAAACTTCGTATGTTCCCGATGCTCTCTGCCTTACCTTCTGCCTTACCTTCTGCCTTACCTTCTGCCTTACCCAGAACCCTTCCTTCCGTAAGCCCCTTTTCTACTCCCTGATTCCAATATCTATCCAGCAATTCACACATCCCGATCTTTCCCTCCTTTTCTTCCTCAGCTATTCCAAGCAGCATCTCCTCATACCGATCATCCCCAGTCAATATCCTCATCATCCGCAGGAACGCATCCATATGCAGTATTTTCTGTTCTGTAGGGACATAGCTCCCGCCCTCGGCAAGGCAATCCACTACAATTCTCATGTCACTCCGAAACCGCTCCCTTTCCCTTTTTGTCAGATATGCCATCTCATAAATCAAGATCCGGACATTATCCACACATGCCTTGTTCTTATCCGTAAGTTTGTCTTTCAGGAGCTCATGGAGCGAACACGGGGATCCCCATTTGGATGTCCCCCAGTATAACAGAATACTGACCACCGGATACATCTCCTTCTCC
Source organism: uncultured Acetatifactor sp. (assembly GCA_964018205.1). Lineage (GTDB taxonomy): Bacteria > Bacillota > Clostridia > Lachnospirales > Lachnospiraceae > Acetatifactor. The sequence goes on from CAXHOW010000005.1 coordinate 67,302, forward strand.
TGATACTGCCTGCGGTAGACAGCTCCCTCATACCCTATTTTCCGCAGCACCATCCTGCTATCGGAAGCTGTCTGATTCTCGATCGTATACTGCACCTTGATGGCGCTCCCGTCCATTTCGTATTTGCTGATATCCTGAAACTGATCATGCAGGACACCCTCTGTATCCGGATAAAATGTTTCAGTAGGCGCCGGCAGAATCCTGCTCCCGTCCAGCACCTGTTCTCCCTTGTAAAGCAGCGCATTCACGCAGTCCGCAAATACATCCGGAAAAAATTCCAGATTCTTCTGTGAAAGATCCTTTTCTCCCATACACATACCTCCCGATATTTCTGTTTTCCATTGTAAACTGTGCAGGAAGTTTTTCCGGCTCCCCGCTTTTTTGGGTAATAAGCAAGGATTCAGACTTTTGACGGGCATCTGCCCCCAGAATTAAGATAAAAGAATATAAACCATTGCCTATATCCACAATAGCATAGGTCAATAAAGGCTGTCAAGATTTTTCCGGTTCCATATGCCTAGAAATTTAAGCCGAAATTTCTATCCAAAATATTGACAAATGAAAATATATGTGCTTAAATTGTACAAATACATTTACAGACAAAAAGCATTGACGAGGAGGAGTACATACTATTCCGGATGAACAGAGAGAAAGTGGCAGGTGAAAACTTTCGTGATGGGAGTATGGAAGTGGCCTTAAAGCTTTGAATCGAACAGACTATGATCTCAGTAGACTTCAACGGAGATTCCCACCGTTATCAGGGGAAGCTATATCGGAATGGTCTGGATCATTCCCGTATAGTAATGAGTGCAGAATCATTTCTGAATTTAGGTGGTACCACGGACATGCGAGTTCGCCCTAAGCATTTGCTTAGGGCGTCTTTTTTTGTCTGTTTTGTAAAATAATATATTTTTATGGAGGTATCCACATGGACAAGAAGTACGATTTTCAAAAAACAGAAGAAGAACTGAAAAACTTCTGGGAACAGGAAAAAATTTATAAGTATCAAGACGGAAAATACAAAAAGATATTTTCTATCGATACACCGCCGCCCACTGTAAGCGGAAAACTCCATATAGGACATGTATTTTCCTACACACAGGCAGAAATGATCGCCAGATTCAAACGAATGCAGGGATATGATGTTTTTTATCCTTTTGGTTTTGATGATAACGGGCTGCCTACAGAACGTCTGGTTGAGAGGGATGAGCATATACGCGCAAGCACATTGCCAAGGAACGAATTTCGCTCCAAATGTACGCATACGATCAGAAGCTATGAAGAAGAATTTAAAAACCTCTGGAAGCGATTGGGCTTCAGTGTAGACTGGGATTTAGAATATCAGACAATATCCGATCTATCGCAAAAGATATCACAGAAATCCTTTATTGAACTGGCGAAGCTGAATAAAGCATATAGCAAGGAATCCCCGGTGTTATGGTGCACAGAATGCCGGACATCCATTGCGCAGGCAGAATTAGAGACAAAAGAATGTCCTACTACCTTTAATTATCTGGACTTTGGAACAGAAGCGGGCAATCTGCTGATAGGGACTACCAGACCGGAATTGCTTGCAGGATGTGTATGTATTTTTGTCCATCCAGACGACGATAGGTATAAATCATTTGTAGGCAGGAATGCTGTTGTTCCGCTGTATCATATTGAAATTCCGATACTGACGGATGAAACCGTATCGAGAGAAAAAGGAACCGGCGCCGTAATGTGCGCAACCTTTGGTGATTCCACCGATCTGGAATGGTTTCAGAAGCATAAGCTTCCATATAAAAAGATCATTATGCCTGACGGTACCATCAATGAAGAGGTTTCGTTTATCGGAGGGATGAAAGTAAAAAAGGCAAGGGAACACATAATAACGCTTTTGCGTGAAAAGGGCCTTTTGGTAAAGCAAGAGGAGATCAACCATATGGTTGCTGTTCATGAGCGCTGCGGAAATGACGTTGAATTCATTCCTTCCAGACAATGGTATATAGATGTGTTATCCGAAAAAGACAGGTTCTTAAAAGCAGCCAATGAGATCAGATGGCATCCGGAGCATTTCAAGAACCGTTATACATCATGGGTAGAGAATTTAAAATGGGACTGGTGTATTTCAAGGCAGAGATATTTTGGTGTTCCGTTTCCGGTCTGGTACTGCAAAGTATGCGGGAAACCAATCTTTGCAGAGGAAGAGCAGCTGCCTGTAAACCCTTTGGAAAGTCAGCCGTTATCTCCCTGTGCCTGCGGATGCAGTCAGTTTATACCGGAAGAAGCCGTCCTTGACACATGGGCCACATCCTCTTTGACTACACTGATTAATGCAAAATATGGAGAAAAAAATGATATTACAGACCAGATTTTCCCTATGAGCTTGAGATGTCAGGCACATGACATTATTCGTACATGGGCGTTCTATTCCATTGTAAAAAGCTTATATCATACCGGCAGGATACCATGGCGGGATATTATGATCAGCGGGTTTGTGTTTGCAAAACCCGGTGAAAAAATAAGCAAATCAAAGAATAACGCATCAGACTCGCCTCTGGCACTGATAGAAACGCATTCCGCCGATGCCATCCGCTATTGGGCAGCAAGCAGCAAGCTCGGGACAGATACATTTTTCAGTGACGAGGAACTCAAGATTTCCAAGCGATTCATAAACAAACTATATAACGCGGCAAAATTCACGGTTATGCAGCTGGAAGACTTTCAAAGGCCTGCCGCCTATGACGATGAGGAATTATTACCGATAGACAGATGGATCCTGCAGAGAGTAAATGAAACGACAAACAAGGCAGCAGATCTATTGAATGCTTATGAAATCGGTCAGGCAAGGCACGAAATCGATGATCTGTTCTGGAAGGATTTTTGCGATTACTACATTGAAATTGTAAAAGAAAGATTGTATCAGCCGGAAAAACACGGTGTTTCGCAAAGATATTCCGGACAGATCGCCATGTACCATAGTCTGCTGGGGATCCTGAAGCTGTATGCCATCTATACGCCTTATGTAACGGAATATATTTATCAGGATTTTTACAGAAAACAAGAAAAAGAAATATCCTTGCACCGGACGATCTGGGAAACCAGAAGCGAAGACAGCCTATACCTTGAATTCGGCGAGCATCTGAAAAGAATTATTGCTGACGTACGCAAATACAAAGCAGAAAACCAGATGTCGATGAAGGATGCCGTACCGGAGCTTATTATCCCATGTCCGTACAAGTTTCGCGATCTGTACCAAAAGTCCGAAAAAGACATAAAGGCCTGCACAAGAGCAGAAATGCTCCTGATCACAGATTAATCCTGCTTTTAAGAGGGAAAAGACCTTGTGTCTTTATGGGGCCGGAACGCCCGGAGTCTTATGATCTCCGGGCGGCTCTGTCCCCATAATAGACTGCAGTCACATTCTCCAACGTTTCAGTGCAGGAAAAACCTTCCTCATTTCCTCTCTCGCTTCTCCCACTGTAAAATTCGTCCCGCCCTCTTCATTGAACTTATTCAAAAACCGCAGGTTGCTCCGATCATCTCCTCCACGGTTTCATCCCTGCTGAATTTTCCGTCAGGAAAGCAATACCTACAACTTTGAAACTTTGGCAACTGCCGGTTGCCGGACGGCAATGTACCACTTAATGCAGCTTCCTGGACTCCCGCTTCAAGGTGACAAAAAGCAGGATCCCCGCCACCGCCCCCAGCAGCAGGTAGGACTGCAGCATAGGCATGAAGTTATAGCTCTCTCCCGCCCATATGATACTGAAGTCTCTGTTGATATACGTCACCGGCAGCAGCTTGGCCGCCGCCTGCATGGCCGCCGGCATATTGTCAAAGCTTATCCCCATCATGCCCCCCAGAATCATCATCCCAAAGTATATCAGCATCGTCACACAATAGACAAGCGAAAACTTTCTGAGCAGGGAAGCGATGGCATGGGCCAGACAGAACAGGATGACGCTGAGCGCCAGTATGCAGGCCGCATATATCGCCGCCCCCGATACCTTGGGCGCTTTCACATCCACAAATATATAACCTACTATAAAATAGACACAGAATGCCAGCGCCATGAAAATCAGCTCTGAAAGCACTCTGTTCCATAAAGAGACCTTTGCCCCGATGCCGAACAGCTCCATCCTCTGGGGAATCCCTTTCTCCAGCTCCTGAGCATGCGCTACCCCATATCCCATGAATATGGTAGCCATCGGAATCAATGCCCCGATGCCCAGAAAGACCGAGGTAACCGCCGAGGACAAAATCTGCTTATCCATCACCTCTCCCAGAACCGTCCGGGTAATGATAATCATCATGAGAATGGGCATGCCCACCCCGAAAATATGCACATAAGGATTCCCTATGACATTGCGGAATTCAAAAAAAAGCATCTGTTTCGTAAAAATCTTTCTCCTGCCCCGCATCTCTCCTACCTCCTCTTCTCGACAGACTTTTTCAGTCTGCCTGTCTTTATGTCTGTTGCCGCCGGGTCCCCGTCTGCTCCCTTGGCATTGATATAGAGCATTTCAATGTCATTATTGCTTCTCTTGTAGTTCACATCGTTTTCCAGCAGCAGTCTTGTGATTTCCCTTTCCGTCTCCTCGCTCCCGCAGGATACGGCAATCAGATGCTTGGGCGAGATCATCTTTTCAAATCCCTTCAGAAGCGTACGGTTCTCACCGGTATTGTCCACCGTGATCACTGCCCGGCCGCAGTACCTTTTAAACAGCTCCTCCCGCAGCCCGTAGTCCACCACCCGTCCCTTATCAAGGATCAGCAGCTTATCCGCCAGCTGATCCAGCTCCTCATAATAATGGGATACCATCAGAAAGCCGGCATCCTTCTCCTTGTACCATTCCACAAGCTTTTCCACCAGCTTCTGTCTGGTCTCAAAATCCAGCCCCGAAGTGACCTCATCATAGAATGTCAACGGTGCCTCCTGCATCATCACCATGATTATGGTGAACCTCTGTTTCTGGCCGCCGGAAAGCTTGGAATATTTCTTTTTCAGGCAGTCCTGAAACTCAAAGAAATCAATCAGCTCCTGCAGTTTCCTGTTTCTGGATATCTCCGTGCCCAGAATGGCCTCCATCACATATCTGACGGGCATATTATCCGTATACTCGTTAAACTGCATATGAACAGCCATCTGCTCCGGCAAAAGCCCCGTCCTGATGGTCCCCTGATAAGGAACCAGCCCCAGAATGCTTTTGATCAGCGTGGTTTTTCCTGCGCCGTTGGAACCGATCACCCCCACCCGGTCTCCCTCCTGAATCTCCAGAGGTTCCGTTATGGACAGAACCGTGTTGGAGCCGTACCGCACATTTAGATTTTGAATCGATAGCAGCATGAATCAAGTCCTCCTATTCCAGTACCATATCTGTCCATACGGCACTTACTGTCTCCATCCTAGCAGATCTGTATGAATATCTGATGAAGATAACATGAAAGCTAGTGGAATTGATCCGGAGGCGCAGGAAACATCAGCTCCGCTGCCACGCTGTCCTTACCGTTGGAAACAGAGAGAAGGATACCCAGCTTCTTAGCATAATAGGACGCAATATACAATCCCAGCCCATGGCTGCGTGTTCCGCTGCTGTCCCTCTCATGGCTGCCGCTGACAAAGGGCTCCAGAACATGGGGCAGCAGCTCCTCAGGAATCCTCACCCCGTAATTTTCTATCCTGACCCTTTTGCCCTCGTGAAAAGAGATCCGCATATGCCCGCCCTCCGGCGTATACCTTACGCTGTTGGACAACAGGTTGTCCACGATCTGCTGCAGCAGCGCCTCATCCGTATATGCCGTCAGCCCGCAGTCCTTCTCATAATCCACCTGAAGTCTCTTATCTGTAAGGACGATCCTGCAGGCCAAGACTCTTTCCTCCAGCAGCTTCCCCACGTCCACCTGCTTAAGCTGTATATTCTCAGCACAGTGATTCAGGTACAGAATATCCTCCACCATCTTCCGCATGGATAAAAGCTGCTCCTTCACCTTCGGCAGGTAACATCTGGTATCCTTATATCTGCCGACCTCATTGATCATTCCGTCCACCAGCAGAAGCGCCGCCGCAACCGGGGTCTTCAGCTGATGGGAGGATGCCCTTAAGAATACCTCCTGACGCCTGTTCTCTTCCTCAAGCTCCCGATAGCTGTCCCTGATCTGCAGATAAAAATTATCCAAGGTCTCCGCCAGCTCCCCGATTTCATCCTTTCTGTCCGGCCATTCTCCGGAAAGCCTCTCCACCGAGAAATCCCCGGAAGCCTTCATCTCTTCTGTATGCCTTACCAGCGTCTCGACAGGGGTCACGATCCCTTTAGAGTAGACCTGCGAAAAAAACAGCACCAGCAGCATAACCACCGCCCCCAGCATAGGAAGGCTCTGGAGTACAACGGGACGGATCTCGTCCATTCCCGGCGTAATCACAGGAAGGTAAGACATGATCACGCTCTCTTCCGTCTGCTCCACTGCAACATAATTCGTATAATGATTATCCACATCTGATATACCGGCTTCCATGATTATGAGGTTGTCTGAATAGTAATGCCACCTGACGGACTCACCGAAAAAGGCTTCCTCCACCCCCTGCCGGTACAGCAGCGTAAACTCCACCGGCAGATCCACATCCCCCACTGTATCCTGAAAAATCTCTGCAATGGCCTCCGCCGCCTCCTCCAGCTCTATGCCGAAATCCTCCTTCAGCCCTCCCCCGCTGCTTTCTTCATCAGGATTTCCGATAACAGCATCCATTTCCATATCAATGCGGGTGTCTCTGTCCTCGGAATTTTCGTCGGCAGCTCCCACTTCCGGATTATTGCGGGTGTCCCTCTCCTCCGGATTCCCTGCCTCCTCATTCCCCGACTTTTTTCCGCCTTCCGCAATCCTATGGAAATCCAGCTTCTCCCTGAACTGCTCCAGAATCTCGTATATCCTATCGTCCTTGATGACCAGCTCTGCCGAAAAAGCCTTTCCCGCGATCAGGATACGGTTCCCCTTCTTCGGTATCTCCAAGGAAAAGCAAGCTGTGGAATTCCTTACCTGCACATTCTCATAGGAACGATTTTTTACATAAGAAGTATGCTGCTCCCATATGGACCTGAGATTTTCCTCCATCATATGATCCACATATAAGGACGGCAGCATATAAATAAAGTACCCTACAAGAAACAGCAGCAAAACACCTGCCAGCGCCATGCTGTACGCCAGATTTTTCCGTCCGAGCTTCATTTCAATGTCTCCCTCCCCCTCTGTGCCCTTCCGGCCAATCCGTCAATGTCCTTGTATATATTCAGGATCAATCTGGTATCCCACCCCGATCACTGTCTTGATGCAGGGAACAGGAAGCTTCTTCCGCAGATTCTTTACATGGGCATCGATAATCCTATCATTGCCGATATAGTCCTCATTGAAAATACTTAAAATAAGCTGCTCTCTGGTATATACCCGGCCGGGATTCTTATAAAGTGTCTGCAGCAGCAGATATTCACTGAGCGTCAGGGGGAGCTTCTTCCCTCCGAAAAACGCGCTGTAGGCCTCCTCCCTCAGCACCAGCCCGCCGTCCTCCTCTTCCATGACCGTGCTCCCCGAAGTACGGCGCAGGATTGTCTCCATCCGCTTCAGCAGGATAATGGGGGAAACCGGCTTGATCACATAATCATCCGCATACAGATTGAATGCCTTCACCTGCGTCTGCTCATCCTCCAGCGCCGTAAGCATGATCACCGCCGTATTTTTCCGGCTTTCATGAATGGCCTTAAGCACTTCGAATCCATCTGCTCCGGGCACACAGATATCCAGCACCGCAAGATCGAATCTATGCTCCCGCAAAAGCTCAAGAGCCTGATCCCCCCGTTCCGCCCCAGTGACCGAATAACCGGATAAGACCATATATTCCGTCAGGACATCCCGAATGGTAGGCTCATCCTCCAGAAACAATATCTGATATACTCTTTCTCCCATATTCTTCCTTTCCGGCCATCCCCGCCGTCCGATGATATAAAGCATATATAGTATAGCATATCGGTGTGAATTTAATATGAAGATAGACGATCCGAGAGAAAAATAAGAAACAGATCAATGAAATAACATCCACCTGCTCGGCCGGACAGATGCCGAAACGGATGGATGCCCATTACAGAACCCTTCACTTTTCCATAGTTACCACAATATCCAGATTCCTCTCAAAGGTAGTGGCCGAAAATGAGGACGGTACCTCTCCGTTCACCAGAATCTGCACCTTGTTCACATTGTTCAGCTCTATCAGGGAATTGACGATGGAATACACCGATACATCTGTGGACACATTGTTCACCACCGTCAGGAAATTTTCGTCCAGATTCACATAGCAGACCCCGTCCCGGGTCATGACGCTGAGAATCTTTGTGTTGGGGTTGATGGAAGGATATAGGCCCTCCACCTGTCCGCTGGGTCCTGCGATCAGCTCCTCCACAACGAAGCGCTCCAGAGACAGATTCGTGGAATACCTTTTCTCCCTATAAGAGCTTATCAGCTCCGTGCCGCTCTCCCCGGCAAAATACAGCCTTACCCTCGCCAGCTCATAGGTGTTGATCTCATTGCCGTCATTATCAATGAACTGGCTGGCATTCATCCAGCTCACCATTCTGCCGTTATTATCGTAGAGCGGATTGCCCTCCACCGTCATCAGCACCATGCTGATACCGTCAAGCTGGGTAAGCGTGCGAACAATGGCGGCCCGGACAAGAACCTGTGTTGTCATGGGCAGATCCTTGTAGGCAGCACTTACATCAATCTGCACCCTTCCGTCCTCCAGCTTTTTATCCAGCATCTCAAAGCCCATGGACAGCGGTGCCTGATATTCCAGCTTTTCAGGATTGGTGGCCAGACAAGTCAGCAGCTCCTCCAGCTGGCCCTCCGGCATATCTGCCTCCATCTCATGGCTGTGCATCTCCACCTTGGTGGCAGAATTACTCACATAATACACCTGATACGTATTTTCGCCATAGTTTTCCGACTTCCCGCAGGCTGCAAGACACATAGCGCAAACGCAGCCAAACAGTACCAAAGCTATTTTTCTCACATCCATTCCTCCACGCCGCCTGACAGCCTCCCGTTTTCCATCTGCCGGCATCCTGCATTTTACATCTCCCAGGCACCCTGCCCGACCCAAAAAAGCCCGGGATATCTGCACAAGGGTTATTGATACAAAAAGTACTAGCCCACCGTACAAAACAGCGGAATCTTCACCACAAAGCAGGAGCCCTCTCCCTCCGCGCTCGTCACCGTGATGGTTCCCCGGTGCATCAGCACTGCGCTCTTGGTAATGGCAAGTCCCAGGCCTGTACCGCCGATCTCTCTGGAATGGGACTTGTCCACACGGTAAAATCTCTCATAGATATGGGACAGTGCATCCTCCGGGATCCCTACTCCCGAATCGCTTACCTTAAAGGTAAAATACTGATGATCCGCATCCAGCTCTACCTTCACCCAGCCGTGATCCTTATTATACTTGATGGCATTCTCCACCAGATTCGTCATAATCAGCGTCATCTTGACCTCGTCCACCTCTGCGGTGACGGGACGCATACTCTCAAAGACCACTTCCACATCCTTCTTGCGGGCTATAGGACGGAGACGCTTTAAAATCAGCTCCGCCAGATCATTCACATTCAGGGAGACAATGTTCAGCTCCTGAGCCTTCTTGTCCAGCTTGACCAGCGCCAGCAGATCCGTGATGATTCTGTTTTCCCTGTCTATCTCTGATACGATGTCGCCGAGGAATTCCTGATACAGCTCCACCGGGGCATCCTGCTGGGCCAGCAGGGAATCCGCCAGCACCTTGATCGCTGCCATAGGAGTCTTCAGCTCATGGGATACGTTCTCAACAAACTCCTGTCTGGACACATCCAGAGACCGCATCCGCTTCAGCAGCTGATTGAACGCATCCACGATATGTACTGTCTCCGCATAATCTGTCACGGAAATACTCTCGTCGCTGTAGCCCTCCTCCACCTCCCGGATAGCCTCCGTCACCCTGCTGAAAGGCCTCGTCAGCAGCACCGACAGTATCATAGCCAGCGCCACCACCACCACAATGATCAGGTTCTGCAGAATGATCCCCCTGCGGTTCACCGCCTCCATGGTGGCTACAATGGCATCGTTAGAGATACTGGTGAGCATGACTCCCACGATAGTGCCGGAGTCGATGCTGGAATCCACGATAGGCGTGACCATCTCTATGTAGCCGTGCTCTCTGTCATAATTGGTCAGATTGGATACATTCTCCCCCTGAAGGCACCTTATCACCTCTTCGGAAACAATGGTTTTGCCCTCGCTGATGCCGTAGGTATCTCTTACCACCCTCAGGCTGAAATCAATGATCATGACCCGTCCTTCATATAGGTTGGATATCATCTCCAGCTCCGCGTTGATGACTTCCTTTGACACGCTGCTTGTGAACCCCTCGGGCTTCAGATTAAAATAATTGTTGCTGATCAGGTGGTTTCCCACAACCATCAGCTGGTTCTGGACAGTGGAAACCCTGTTCTGCACAGCCCGCTCCTCATAATTCTGCAGAATCCCGTACCGCATGATCACGCAGGGTACAATGCCCATTACAAGAATAATGATAAAGATACGTGCCTGCAGGCTCCGCAGCAGAAGAATCTCTTTTAATTCCCAAAACACTTTTGCAATCATGTTACCCCTTCACCTGAAAGTAGTAGCCCACGCCCCACTTCGTATGTACATACTCCGGCTCGCTGGGATTCCTCTCGATTTTTTCCCGAAGTCTCCTGATATGCACGTCCACCGTGCGCACGTCCCCCGGATAATCAGAGCCCCAGACCAGCTGCAGCAGGTTCTCCCTGCTGTACACCTTGTCAGGGTTCAGCATCAGCAGCTCCAGCACTTCGAACTCCTTGGCGGTAAGCCCGATCTCCCTGCCGGAAATAAAGGCCCTCCTGCCCTCACAGTCCAGACGCACGCCGCCGCTCTCCAGAGTTTTTGCCGCAGGAGCCTCCCCCATGATGCGCTTAGGCTCCACCCGGCGCATGATGGCCTTGATCCTGGCCTTTACCTCCAGAATATTAAAGGGCTTTGTGATATAATCGTCCGCACCGTATTCCAGCCCCAGAATCTTGTCCATATCCTCACCCTTGGCCGTGAGCATGATAATAGGGACAGAAGAAAACTCCCTGATCTGCTGGCACACCTCAAAGCCGGTAAGCTTCGGCAGCATCACGTCCAAGAGTATAATATCATACTGACCGTTCCGGGCATATTCCAAAGCCTCCTCGCCGTCATAAGCGCAGTCCACCTGAATCCCCTCCTGCTCCAGACTGAAGCGGATCCCCTTCACAATCAACTTTTCGTCGTCTACCACCAAAGCCCTCTTACCAGCCATGCCAACCTCCAACCTATTCAACCCTTATTTTATCACAGATTTTCTCAAATACGCTTGTCTTGATACCGGGCACCTGCATGATGTCCTCAAGGCTCTTGAAGCCTCCGTTTTTCTCCCGGTAGGCTATAATGTCCGCCGCCCTGCTCTCTCCGATGCCGGGCAGGGTGCACAGCAGCGCTGCATCGGCGGTATTGATGTTCACCAGCCCCTTGTCCGCCTCCGACGCCTCCTGCCGCAAAGCTTCCTCTTTTGTCGGAAAGTACAGCATCTGGCCGTCGGTGATCCAATCCGCCAGATTCACGGATTCCCGTCCTGCGTCCTCCCGAAAGCCCCCGGCCGCAAGCAGCGCATCCTCCGCCCGGCTTCCCCGAGGGACCTCCACTACCCCGGGATTCACCACCGCCCCGCATACATACACGCGGATGGAACCATCCTCCTGCGCCTCTGCCAGATTTTGCGGTATAGTGACATCTTCTTTTTCCGGGGAGCTTTCCTGCCTTCCGCTTTCAGCGCCGATGATGATCGTATCATTCTCCTGCCCATATCCGCAGCTCCAGAGGAATATGCAGTATAAAGCCAACAAGCAAACCGTATTAAGAATATTCTTCTTTTTCATCATAGTCCCTTTCCCATTATCTCAGACCACAGAAAAGCTGCAGCCGCAGCCCTCTGCCTGCCCATATTGAATGAAAGGGATTGCCTCTCTATGCTGACCATTTCATTGTATCGGAATCATGCCATTTTTACAAGGCACTTCTGTAAAAATTTTTACAAGGCACTTCTGTAAAAATTTTTTACAAGGCACTTTCAGATCACTTCCACTTAAAGATAATGATTCCGGCTATGGCCACTGCCATTCCCAATGCCTTCCTCCACTCCCATGGCTGCTTCTCTACCCCGAACCATCCCAGAAGCTCGATGGCATAAGCCACGGCCAGCTGGGCCACCACGATCAGCATTACAGCCTTTGCAGGCCCCAGCATATCCATGCTCTTGATGACCGTATAGGTGATAAAAGCCCCTATGGCTCCTCCCAGCAGCATATACTTGGGCTCTACCTTAAATACCTGCAGGAGATTGCTCCTGTCCGTGGTTGCCCATGCCCCGAGACAGACGACCAGCGCCGTCAGCTGCACGAAAGCGCTGGCAGCCCAGTTGCTGGAGACCTTGGTCACTTGCGTATTGAACACGCCCTGAATGCTCATCAATGCTCCGGAAATCAATGCAACAAAAAATCCAATCATAGGATACACCTTCCTTTTCGAATACGTTTGCAGGGAACAAAGCCCTTGCGTTTTATCCTAAAGTGTATCCCATGATTGGAAAAATATGCGTCCCCCTCAGGACACACCGTTTATCTGCATGGCAATCTGGGCTGCCAGCTCCTGTATCAGCGCCGTTACGTCCGCACCGTTCCACACCTTTGAAAACAGCCCCTCCAGCTGCATCCAGAAATTACCGGTCTCCATCATTTTGGGCAGAGGCACGCTCCCTGCGTACTCCGCCTTGAAGGCCTGCAGCATAGGATTCTCCTGATCCGTACGGAGATTGGCCGATACCTTGCCTGTCCGCCCATACAGATTGTCTGCGCACTCGTCCACCAGATAGGCGGCAAACCTATTCGCCAGCTCCTTATGACGGGAATAGCCGTTGACCGCCACCACATTCGTGACGGACATGGAACGACTCTGCAGCTCTTCGCTGACCCATGGCATTTTTGTGATGCCGTATTCAAATACCAGTCTGCCCTCCGCTCTTGCATCTTCCAGCTTCTTCACCACATCCGTCGTTGCAATGGTAAAAACAATCTTTCCGTCAACAAAATCTTCTACCACAGAATCGTAATCTACTGTGTCGGATTCTATATAGAAGTACTGGTTCAAGGCCTTGTAGACCTCCAGACACTGCATGGCTTCCGGGTTGTCGATGTCGATGTTTCCGACATCGTCCCCTGCGTCCCCTCCCACTATGATATAATTGCCCGTAATCCAGTAATTATAGAAGATATCCGACACATCCCATTTCAGGACACCCTCCACTCCCACCGGCAGATTGAAGGTATCCGCTATGTCAAGGATATCATTCACCGTGGCAGGCACCGCATTTTCCAGATACACCTGTGCCTTCGCCGCAAGCTCCTCTTCGTCAACCGGTATCCCGTCAGAGTCCTCCGGCGGTATCCCGTCCATATCCCCGTTTCCCAGAAGCTCCTGCAGGGCGCTCTGTGACGCCCATTCCGCCAGATAGCTCCTATTATAGAGCAGGGCACTTGTCTCAAAGAAAAGAGGATAGGCTACCTCCATGCCCTGATAGGATACTGCTGACAGCGCAGCTGCCGGAAAGTGCTCCTCGTCACAGACTCCTGCCATATCCTGAATCTGCGAGGCCAGCCCTGCCAGATAAGCCTTTTCCAGAGAGTCGTGGCTTATGATATAGGCATCCGGCGCATGATCCTCCGAAAGGGTAGCCTTATTGATCGCTTCCAGATATTCGCTCTCGGAAATAAGCCACGGAATGACATGGACATCCTCCCTTTCACCGAATGCCACGGCCGCGCTGTTGATAAAGTTCGTCATGGTTTCATCCGTATACCAAAAATAAATCGTCTCCGTGCGGTCAAACCATGGCATAGGACTCTCGGCATCCGCCGGTTCAGACGTAAACAAAATACCTCCGTATAAAACGGCCGCAGCCGCAGCCGCTATCGCCGCCACTGCGCCAAATCTTTTTGTCAGATGCATCCTCTGCTCCTACTAGTCAATACAATCATCCAGAATATCTATCATCTCGTCAACATGTTTCCGGGAAATCACAAGAGGCGGCACAAAACGAATGATATTCGTTCCGGCATTGATCAGAATCAGCCCCTCCTCCAGCGCCTTGCTTATAATCTCCCCCACAGGACGGTCAAACACCAGTCCCTGCATAAGCCCTGCTCCCCGGCGCTCCGTGATACAGCCGTGCTTTTCCTTCATTTCATCCAGACGCTGCTCCATATACGGGGCAACCTCCCGCACGTTATCTATTATATGGTTCTCCTCATATAAATCAAGCACTTTTTCTACCGCCGAACAGACCAGAGGGTTCCCCCCATAGGTGGTTCCGTGGTCGCCTGCCGCAAGGGATGCCGCCCCCACCTTTTCCGTCATCAGGAACGCTCCCACCGGCACACCGCAGCCCAGTGCCTTCGCCGTGGTCATGATGTCAGGCTTCACGCCGTAGCGCTGCCATGCGTACATATATCCCGTCCTGCCCATACCGCACTGTATTTCATCCAGGATCAGCAGGATCTCTCTCTCGTCACAGAGAGCCCTGACCCCTTTCAGGAAATCCTCCGTGGCAGGCAGCATACCGCCCTCCCCTTGTACCGTCTCCAGTATAATGGCGCAGGTCTTGTCCGTAACCATGCTCCTTACGCTTTCCAGATCATTCAGATCCGCAAATCTGATATTCCCGATCATGGGTTCAAAGGCTTCCCGGTACTTGGGATTCCCGGTCACGGAAAGAGCCCCCATGGTCCTGCCGTGGAAGGAACGATTCATGGCTATGATCTCATGGTCAGTGGAGCCGTCCTTCAGGTAAGCATATTTTCTTGCTGTCTTAATGGCTCCTTCAACGGCTTCCGCCCCGGAATTGGTAAAAAACACCCTGTCCATGCCTGAGACCTTCTTCAGCTTCTTTGCCGCATTGATGGCAGGTACATTGTAATAATAATTTGAAGTATGAAGCAGCTTATCGATCTGGGCCTTCAAGGCATTATTATATTCTTCATTATGATATCCGAGAGCAAATACAGCGATGCCTGACACAAAATCAAGATATTTCGTTCCCTCGATGTCATAGAGATATACGCCCTTTCCCCGGTCCAGCACAACCTGATAACGATTATAGGTATGAAGCAGGGCGCTCTCCGCCTCTGCGATATATTCCTGCATGTTCATAGTGTCTCCTCCATTCCGGTTCCGTAACCGCTCATCCTATGCTTCCCCTGATACATTACATATATTTTGCCTTTGCTGCCATAATCAGCCCTTATTCCATCTCATCGTCGCTCACGATGGCGGTTCCCACACCCTGTCTGGTAAATATCTCCAGCAGAAGGCAATGAGGAATCCTGCCGTCCAGAATATGAACCCTCTGCACTCCGTTACGCACGGCAGAGGTACAGTTTGCAAGCTTGGGCAGCATACCGCCCCCGATGAAGCCGCCGTGCACCAGTTCCTCTGCCTGACTTGCGGAAAGTCTGGAGATAAAGCTGGACTTGTCGCTGATATCCCGGTACAGCCCCTCGATGTCCGTCAGGAACGCCAGCTTCTCCGCCTTCACTGCCTTTGCGATAGCGCAGGCCGCATCGTCCGCATTGATATTGTAGGTTCGGAAATGCTCGTCCAGCCCTATGGGAGCCACGATGGGAAGGAAATCCTTCTCCAGAAGGTCATAGAGCACCTTAGGGTTCACTCCTGTGATCTCCCCCACATATCCGATATCCTGCCCGTCCGCATACTTTTTCTCAACCTGAAGCAGCCCGCCGTCCTTGCCGCAGACCCCTACAGCCTTGACGCCCAGCTCCTGAACCATGGTCACCAGATTCTTGTTTACCTTTCCCAGAACCATCTCTGCGATCTCCATGGTCTCCTCGTCAGTAACCCGCAGACCGTTTACGAATGTGGACTCCTTTCCTACTTTGCCCACCCACCGGCTGATCTCCTTGCCGCCGCCGTGGACGATGATAGGCTTGAAGCCCACAAGCTTTAAAAGCGTTACATCCTTTATGACATTCTTCTGAAGCTCCTCATTGCTCATGGCGCTTCCGCCGTACTTCACCACGATGATCTTTCGGTTGAAACGCTGGATATAAGGCAGTGCCTCGATGAGCACCTCCGCCTTCTGGAGTACCTTTTCCATGTCTTTTTCCATGACCGTTGATTCCTTTCCCTGTTTTCCCGCAGCTGGGCTCTGCCTATCCTCCTGCAGGCAGGCCCTTCGTCAGCAGTCATCTGCGGACTTACCTAATCATACCACTTTTTGCGCAGGAATCAACCTTTTTGTGGCAGTATTTCTTTTGCCTATGTTATTTTATGCCAGTTTATGCCCTTTTCATCCCTTCCGCCGGATGGCATTCTCCATGGGCAGCCCCGTATCATAGTCCAGCTGTCTGGGTTCATATTCTTCGGCCTCACGCTGCCTTGTATAACCGGTATAGCCCCATGTGGGCGCCTCCAGCCCCTTCCTCCACGGTCTGTACTCCCACTGATATCCCCGGAACGGGTCCCTTGTGGCGTTCATCCAGTCCAGAAGAAGCCGGTGCAGCCTGACCTTCTCTTCATCGTAGGCATCATCCCGGATCAGATTCCTCATCTCATAAGGATCCTGCTCCTGATCATAAAATTCATCCACAGGGTCCAGCAGATGCACTGCCAGCTTATACCGCCCGTCGAAAACAGCCCTCATCATCTGAAGCCCTCCGAAGCCGTCGTGGTCGATCTCATAACGGGTAAATTCTGTCACCACATAGTCATTGATCCTGATTTCCGGATGATACACCTCTGCCAGAAGGCTCTTTCCCTCAAAGCATCCGGGAACTGGAATACCCATATATTCCAGAATCATAGGCGGCAGATTGATATGGCTCACCGGATGTCCGTCTACTCTGTTCTCAGGCACTCCAGGGCCTGCGATCAGCAGAGGGATGCGGGCAATCTCGTTGTACATCGCCGGCCCCTTTGCGTAGAGACAATGACTTTCCAGAGCGTCCCCATGGTCTGAGGTATAAATCACAAGAGCGTCCGGCGCATAGCTTCTGACGCTTTCCAGCACCCTTCCGATTTCCGCATCGGCAAAGGAATTGCAGCCGAGAAATCCGGGGACCTTGATTTTCAGTCTGTCACGATCCGACTCCCGGTTCTTCCCCGCCCAGATTTTCTGATACTCAGGCTTGCCCTCCAACGTATCCCATACATTGGGCGATTTCGGAAACTCATATTCATCAAACATAGAGGCATAAGGCTCCGGACAAAGCCCCGGATCATGAGGCTCATCCAGCGACACGGTCAGAAAGAAATCCTCTTCCCCATACCTGCGCAGGAAGTCTATGGCACGGTCTGCGCAGCGGTGCCCGAACGTGAATCCTGCATCAATGTTATGACGGCTGGTCTCCTTCTTCCGGGATGCTATCCTTTCCTCCTCCGTCAGCTCCTCCAGATAGCATCTCATATCATACCAGTATTCCTTGTCCCATCCCTGCGGGCAGACTCCCAGACCGAAATAATCTCCCCCATCCAGATGCCATTTGCCGATATAAGCCGCATGGATCCCATTGTCGGACAGACGCTGCCCGATTGTCTTTACATTGGCTCCCAGAGGGACGCAATTTGTAAAGCCGCCGTTGGAATGAGGGTAAAGTCCGGTGAACAGCGCTGACCGGGCAGGGCCGCAGACCGGCTGGCAGCTGTATGCGTTGTCATAGCGTATGCCCCTCTCTGCCAAAGCGTCCAGATTAGGGGTATGCATATCCGGGTTTCCGTAGCATCCCACCATGTCCTGCCTTGTGGAATCTGTCATGAATAATACGATCTGTCTTTTATGTGCCGCCATCTGCCGCCTCCTTTTCAATCTACCTCATCAAAGATCGACCTTTGATGAGCTTTTCCTGATCTGCTGCTCCGCTCAGCTCCTATAATCCGCATTGATCTTTACATAATCGTAGCTCAGGTCGCAGCCCCATGCCACCGCCTCTGCCGCTCCCATGTGCATATCCGCAACAATCGTGACCTCCGGCTGAGAGAGGATCCGGGTGGCCTCTTCTTCGCTGTAGTCATAGGCTGAGCCGCTGCCGAATATCTGTATGCTCTCCCCCCCTGCCTGAAAGTAAAGCTCCACCTTCTCCGGGTCGAACTGCACTCCGGAATAGCCCAGCGCACATAGAATCCTGCCGAAATTGGCGTCATGGCCAAAGACGGCAGCCTTGGTCAAAGAGGAGCAGATCACGGATTTCGCCAGTATCCTTGCGTCCTCCTTGGATACGGCCCCCACTACCTTTGCCTCGATCAGCGCCGTGGCTCCTTCCCCGTCTCCCGCCATCTGTCTGGCAAGATAGGTATTCACATAATGCAGCGCTTCACAGAAAGCATCATAATCCTTCCCTTCCGCTGTGATCTCCTCATTGTCCGCAAGGCCGTTAGCCATGATCACCAGTGTGTCATTGGTGCTGGTATCACCGTCCACGGAAATCATATTGAAGGTGTCTATGATATCCCGGCTGAGCGCCTTCTGGAGCATCTTCTTTGAAATCCTTGCATCCGTGGCGAGAAATCCCAGCATAGTGCACATATTCGGATGAATCATGCCGGAGCCCTTGCACATACCGCCCAATGTCACGGTTTTACCGCCGATGCTGGTCTCCACCGCGATCTGTTTAGGATGCGTATCAGTGGTCATGATTGCTTCCGCCGCATCCTGCGCAGCCTCCCGGCTCTCGGACTTTGCCTCCGCCAGCTTCCTGATGCCTTCCATGATCCTGTCCTGAGGAAGCTGCATACCGATGACGCCGGTGCTTGCCACCAGCACCGCCTCCGCAGGAAGCCCCAGAAGCTCCCCGGCGCATTCAGCTTCCCTCTCACAGCACTCCATCCCCTGCTTTCCGGTAGCGGCATTGGCCATTCCCGTGTTCACTACCGCCGCCTGAACGAACGGGGATGTCTCCACGATCCTTTTATCCCAGAGCACGGGTGCCGCTTTCACCACATTGGTTGTAAATGTCCCTGCTGCCACACAGGGAACTGTGCTATATACCATCGCCATATCCTTGCGGTTCTGATACTTTACGCCCGCCTCCACTCCTGCTGCCATAAATCCCTTCGCCGCGGTCACGCCGCCTTCGATCTGTCTCATGATCATTCCTCCTATTTCGTTCCTGCACTTGTTCCGCTCCTGCACTTCAGCGCTGAAAGTGCTGTCTGATCCTGTCCCTGCTGCTCCGGACAGTTTTTATTCTTGTCTTCCCGCCGGTCCTGCCCTTCATCGATTAAACGCCGTGATGTTCGCCTCATTCAGCGTGAAGTCATAGTAGTTCAGATCCTCCCGTCTTGTCCATCCGATGCAGTTCCAGAAAGCGTTGCCCACATCATTTACCGTGAACGCAATCAGACTCACCTTATTGATTTCCTCGGCCTTCAGGGCATTCATGCAGTGAACCACCATGGCCTTGCCGATTCCGTTCCTGCGGCAGTCCTCCCTCACGCACACATGGTAAAGGCATCCCCGCCTGCCGTCATGGCCGCACAGAATTCCGCCGATGATAGAACCGTCCTCTCCCACCGCCACTACACTGGTGGAAGGGTTTCTTCTGAGAAAACGTTCTACTCCCGCTTTTGAATCGTCGATGCTGCGGATCGCAAATCCCCGAATGCTCATCCACAAGGCCCGAAGCCCCTCATAATCCTCGATTGTCATGGTTCTGACGCTAAAAATTTTATCGCCCATTCGTCCTCCCGTCCTGCCTTTTCTCCCGACGCCGACGCATATACCCCGTCTGATGCCAGCGCCTGTAATATTTTCAAATTATTCCACAGTTCTGTACGCTTCAGCGCACATGGAATCAGAAGCCGACACAGCGAACCTCTGTGTGGAAATTATATCACGTTTTGAGATTTGTACAAGTATTGACAGGAATATTCTGCGGAAATACGTATTTCCGTCAATGTATTTCCTACTTTGACATTCGCATTTTCTCCTTAAAATCTACTTCGGACAGGTTTATTTTCCCGGCTGCCTCTGACAGTTGAAGCAGACCGTCTCGTACCAATGAGCATAGCATCTCAAATGCACCCAGTTCCATGCCTTCTTTTCTGCCTTGTTCTATCCCTTCCTTTTTTCCTTCCCTTCTGCCCTGCTTTATTCCTTCCTTTTTGCCTTTCTGTTCCGCATATCTCTCAATATCCCGCACCGCCTTGCACGTATTCGTTTCCTCCTCTCCGGTCGCCTGATTCTCCAGTCCCAGCAGAAAAACAGACCCTCCCGCATGAATCCTCCTGATTCCGTCCCTCTCCCGAAATGAGGCTTTTCCCGTTGAATTCCTCACCGAATAAAACCCATCCACCGCTTCAATCTCCCAGTTTTCAGGCGTTTTCTCCCTAAAGTAATATTCCAGCACAGATCTGACTCTGTCCGGCTTCTTCATGTATTCCCTCAATACATTGTTCGGTTCTCCCATATTCTCCTTTCTGCAGAGATGAGCGGAACCGGACTCTAAGGCGCTCTTTGGAAAGCATTTTGAAAATATTCCTCCTATGCCCCGCAGCACGGCGCTCCCTGCTCTCAGTTTGTGTGATTTTAAGCAGGGCATCCCTGAACAGAAGAATGACAGATATCGGCTCCCGCCGACAAAGATCGTCAATGAATAGAACAGCCTGCTTAGCGAATTAATTTGATACCGAAAAGAGTATAGCATATTTTGGTTTCTTATGCAATCATTGTTTTCATAATCTGCGGACTGCGGGCTGAACTCGTGAGCCAAATTCGTGACCCTGAATGCCAAAATTGCTCCTCGCTTTTACATTATTTCCCAAGCCCATGCCCGGATAATTTAGCCATAGTACGCTTCGCCATATATTCATTAGCCCTATTCTCCAGCTCGTCGGACAGTGGCTGCAGCTTTGCCCCGTCCCCATACCTCCGCCTTAAGGCCCGCTCTAACAGATAGTCGCAGACCTCCGGGTTCTTGGGAAGAAGGGGGCCATGCAGGTAGGTGGCTATGACGTTTTTATAAACCACTCCTTCCCATTTCCGCTCGTCCGTATTCCCATATCCCCGGCACACCTTCCCGAAAGGTGTATGTTTTCCGATATATGTACGTCCTCCGTGGTTTTCAAATCCCACGACAGGACTGCGAAACACCGGACTCTCCAGAACCACATCGCCTACCAGCCTGCAGGGTTTCCACTCTGTGTAGATATCAAGAATCCCCAGCCCTTCTATCACTGTCTTTGAGGTACGGTAATAATGTCCCAGAAGCTGGTAGCCCCCGCAGACCGCAAGCATTACCCCCCCGTCCTCCACCCAGTCCCGGAGCGCACCTCCTATACTCTTAAGATACCTGCAGACCAGCTCCTGCTCCCTGTCGGAGCCTCCCCCCAGAAGCAGTATGTCCGCTCTATCAAGGTCTATCCTGCTGCCTCCGGCATACAGAACCGTCTCCCCCTCTATGCCCCGCCACTGGAGACGCTTCTGCATACACTTCACATTGCCCCGGTCACCGTACAAGTTGAGCAGCTCCGGATATAAATGTCCTATGGTCAGCCTCATGGTCATACGCTCCCTTCTGCAGTCGATCCAAAATTTGATCTGTCTTGTACAGTCCCGAATAATTCACGATCATGTACAGATTCCCCGTTCCCTCCGCCGCCAGCTTCTGAACCGTCTTCCGGAAATCCGCCGTGAAATTCCATGCAATCCCCTCATACTTCAGCCGCAGTCCCATGTCGTACCGTCTGGTTCCGTCTACCACGATTTCCCGTGCACCCGCATCCCTAAGAGCCTGAAAGTCTACATCCCAGAGCCACGAAACATCCTGCCCGTCGAGCTCCGTGTCATTGATCTGGATGATCACATCCTTGGGCGCCGGATCCTCCAGAAGGAGCTTAAGCTTCTGCTGGAAGCCCATGGGATTCTTTGCCAGATGTAGCCGGACACGCCCCTCCCCTATAGCAAACACTCTTTCCCTATGGTTGCTATAATCAAAGTCCTCCAGCGCAGCCGCAAAGACCACCGGCGCGTCCATGGCACATAGTGCGGCGTAGGCAGAGAGTATATTATATATATTGTAAGAAACATTCGCCCTTACCAATTCGCCGCTTCCGCGCTCCTCCGACCGCCTGCTCTTCTCCGGCGTTGCGGCTCCTCTTGTTTCCGCATCTATTGATTTCTGTCCTGCCGCCTTCACATCTGCTGCTTCCGGATCTACCGTTTCCCGTTCTGCATCCTTCGCATCTGCTGCTTCCGAACCTACTGTTTCCTGTTCTGCCGCCTTCACATCTGCTGCTTTCGGACCTACCGTTTCCCGTTCTGCATCCTCTTGCTCCGCCTTTTCCCGTTCTCTTGAACCTAGTCCAGCCGCTTTCAGCCTGAACCAGAGCCCTCCCCTCCGCTCAGCAATACCCTCAGCAAAGTAATCCGGTTCAGGACGCTTCGTTCCGCACTTCGGACAGCGCCAGCTCCCAAGCTGTCCATAATGGAAGAAATCATATACCAGCGGCTCTCCGCATAGGTAACAGCAGGCGGTTTCCCTGATCCCCCCATAAGCGCCCTCTTCCACAAAGGCTTCCCTGATACCATAGAACGCCACCGGATTCCTGCATCCATAGGCCAGTGAACAAGAAAGAGCATCGTCTCCGTTAATCATAAGCAGTGCGTCCGGCACTGCAGAGAGCGCCTCCCTGATCTTGTCAATCACCAGATCCGTCTCCCCAAAGCGGTCAAGCTGGTCTCTGAAAATATTCGTGATGATCACGCAGTGGGGCTTCAGCCGGGAAAGCACCTCCACGGACGCAAGCTCGTCCACCTCAATGCAGGCATAATCTGCGTCCAGACAGCCCCTTTCCCCCACCGCAAGCACAAATGCGGACGTAATTCCGTTTATCATATTTGCCCCCGTCCGATTGATCACTACTCTCTTTCCAGCACTTTCCAGCACATGACACAGCATATTAGCCGTAGTAGTCTTTCCGTTGGTTCCCATGACCACGATAATCTTCTCCCTTACCATCCCTGACAGACGGCTCAGGATCTCCGGATCCACCTGCCGCGCCACATATCCGGGCAGCGTCCCGCCGTTTCCTCTGTGCAGCTTCCGAATCATCTTGTATGTAAGCCTTGCACCGCATACAGCCAGCCTGCCGCGTACACCTCCGCTTCTTCTCCACCCTTTCATATCTTCTGTCTTGTCATCGGTCTTCATGATATTTCATCCTTCCCTCTGCGTCCCGCTGCCCATGGAGCAGGATTATCTACAGCTATAAAAATATAGGGGCGTGTTCCCGTCTCGCTTTTGGTTTACTATATGTAAACCCATGCATTTAGTCTACTATTTGTAAACCCATATGTCAAGAGCAGCTGACAAATCTTAATACATTTGAAACAACGCTGAAACAATCCCTCCGTCGCCGGAATCCCCATAGGTTCCACAGAACGGCCGCCCCATACCTTTAATTATATTGCCTGCAGGATTTTCCCTTTTAACTTTTATTAAATTCAGGATTATGATATTGTTAAGAAAATACTAACCCTTCCGTAGAAATCCATCAGAAACAATTTCGGCAGGTCAGAAGCCGAAGCAATGCCGGACGGCCTGCTGTACCGGTCTGCGGATAAGAATGACGGGGAATTCCTGACGGGGATGTATGTAAGGGAATGGCGGACAGCGCCCAAGACGTGCTCTGTGCCCGAAAAGAGGCTTCAAACAGACACAATATCCACAAACGCAGACTAGGCGGGAAAGCCCAAAATGGCTTTCCCGCCTATCCTTTCTCCCGAATATGATCAGCAGGATAATCCGTTATAACAGACTGTCCTGCCTATACATGACCTCCCTCACCAGCTGCCATGCAATGCTGCCCTCCCTGAGCCTTGTCAGCGCTTCCTCAGGCCTGAACCATGCGGCGGAGTCCACATCCCCGGAAACAGTGAACTCACCCTTTTTGACAGCAGCTCTGCAGTTCATAGCCCAAACATCAGGTTTTCCTTGCAATGTGCGTCGGAACTCTTCATCACCATTATGCCAAAGCGCAGGAGCATCCCTATGATCCTTTTCTCCGGGTAGGGTTCCGTCCGATAGCCTCTGGCCATGGCACCGGTATTGATCTCAAAGATCACCGGCGACATCGTAAGCTCCTCCAGCGCCCATTCCGCCGCAGCCCGGTATCTGGGATGATCGGTGTCAAACAGGACGCATCCCTCGTTAAACTTGGTGATCAGGTCAAAGTGTCCGACAATGTCACAGCCGGTCTGATTATATAGATCCGCGACATTTCTATAATAATCTTCCACGAAGCCGTAAAAATCCCCGTTATAGTACTTATTCACAATCTCAATCTGCTTTTCGGCGCTTTCGTCCACAGGAAGATACTCCCTGCCCTTTTTCACGTAATGAACAGCCCCGATTATGTACTCATAATCTATCTCGGGCTCCTCTGAATAATAGTCCTGCTCCACCCCCAGCGCAATGTCGATCTTCCCTGCATATTTCTTCTGCAGCGCCCGGATACAGGCCTTGTATTCCTTCGTGCCCTCCCTTGACATACAGTAGCTTTCATCAAATGGGGTATAAGAATGCCCGGAGAATCCGATCCCCCCGCAGCCCAGCCGCAGTGCCTCCTGCACCATCTCCTCCGGCGTATTCTCCCCGTCACAGAACGTAGTATGAGTGTGGTAGTTTGCTTTCGCACGATAATTAATCATTACTTTGTCATCTTCTCCTGCTTTATTTTATGGTCGATAATATGCCTTGATGCCAGCTCGCGGTGTACATCCTCCAGAGATATGCCCATCTGTACCATCAGCACCATGGCATGGTAGGCAAGATCAGCCAGCTCATACACTGTCTCCTTCTTGTCCTCTCCCTTGCCGGCGATGATTACCTCCGTGCATTCCTCCCCCACCTTTTTCAGGATCTTGTCTATGCCCTTCTCAAAAAGGTAAGTGGTGTAGGAACCCTCTGGCATATCGCGCATTCTCCCCTCAAGCAGCTCATAAAGCCCTTCCAGACTGAATTCCTGCAGCTTTTCGCTCTGCCACACCGGCTTTATAAAGCAGGAATCGCTCCCCGTATGGCAGGCCGGGCCGTCCTTTTCTACTGTAACCACCAATGCGTCATTGTCGCAGTCGGCAGTAATATTGACAATATGCTGGTAATTTCCGCTGGTCTCCCCCTTGAGCCACAGCTCTTGTCTGGAACGGCTGAAAAAGCAGGTCAGGCCCTTCTCCATGGAAATCTCCAGGCTTTCCTTGTTCATATAAGCCACAGTCAGCACCTTCTTGGTAATGGAATCCACCACCACGGCAGGAATCAGGCCGTTTTGGTCAAACTTCAGCTCCTCGATCCGCAGCATTCCTTCTTCCGTCATTTTATTCTCCATTCTTACTATATTCATATTCTTACTTATTTACATTCTTGCTTTATTTACATCCTTGCTTTATTTACATCCTTACTTTATTTATCAACAATAAACCGAGGTATCACAGTCTGACAATAATGCCTTCATCCTTCAGCTCCTTTTTCAGATCCGGGATGGCCACCTCCCCAAAGTGGAAGATGGATGCCGCAAGCCCTGCATCAATATCCGGAATCTCCTGAAACAGCTCCACGAAATCCCGGATACAGCCTGCGCCGCCGGAAGCAATGACGGGCACATTCACCGCCTGACAGACCTCCTTCAGCATAGGGATGTCAAATCCGCCCTTCACGCCGTCGGTATCAATGGAATTCACCACCACTTCCCCTGCACCCAGATCCACGCATCTGCGAATCCACGAGATAGCCTCCATCCCTGTGTCCTCCCGGCCGCCCTTGGCGAATACGCGGAATTCCCCGTCCACACGCTTCAAGTCCGCCGACAGTACAACACATTGGTTTCCGTACCGCTGCGCCGCCTCCCTGATCAGCTCCGGATTCCTGATGGCACCGGAATTGACACTGACCTTATCCGCGCCACATTTCAGCACTCTGTCAAAATCTTCCACCGTATTGATGCCGCCGCCCACCGTCAGCGGTATGAAGATACGGCTTGCCACCTCCCGCAGGATGTCCGCAAACAGCTGCCTTTCTTCATAGGATGCTGTGATATCATAGAAAACCAGCTCGTCCGCCCCGTTGTCGGAATAGTATTTTCCCAGCTCCACCGGCGAAGACACATCCGAAAGGCCCTCAAAATTAACTCCCTTCACCACCCTGCCGTTCTTCACGTCAAGGCAGGGAATGATCCTCTTCGTTATCATCCTGTCTATTCCTCCCTGCGTACGCATTCTTTCCCGTATGCGTATTACTTCCTGCATACGCATTACTTCTCACATATGTATTACTCCCTGCATACGTATTACTCCCCGTATGCAGCCTCAATCGCTTTTCTCAAGTCGATTGCTCCTGTGTAATACGCCTTGCCGATGATGGCCCCATACAGTTCCATCCGGTGCAGTGCCGCCACATCCTCCAAGGAGGACACGCCTCCCGACGCAGTGATGTCCATATGATACTTGCGGGAAAGCTCCTGATATAGGGCAAGATTTGTCCCCTGCATGGCCCCGTCTCTGGAAATGTCCGTGCAGATCACGTTCCGGATACCCATTCCCTGCATCTTTTCCATAAATCCGTCCAGCGTCACCGTGGACGCTTCCATCCAGCCTTTAATGGCAATGAATCCGTCCTTCACATCTGCGCCCACTGCGATCTTTGCGCCGTACCTGTCCACGGCCTCCTTCAGGAATGCCTCATCGTTCACTGCGGCGGTTCCCAGAATCACCCGGGACACTCCTGCAGCAAAATACCGTTCCACAGTCTCCATGCTGCGGATACCGCCGCCCACCTCCACAAAAAGGGAGGTCTCCCCTGCAATCTGCTCCACCACGGAAAGATTGGGGGTAGTCCCCTCCTTTGCCCCTTCAAGATCCACCATATGGATATGGGTGGCGCCGCAGGCCTCAAAATCGCGGGCCACTTCCAGAGGATTGTCACTGTATACCGTCATATTGTCATAGTCGCCCTTCAGCAGGCGCACCGCTTTTCCGTCATATAGATCGATTGCTGGAAATATTATCATATTCCGTTCCTCCCGCCCCCGGATGCATTTAGCCAGATTCCCCACTGCAGGCCGGCAAAGCATTACCCTCCCATGAGAAACCTCACCAAAAGACCTCATTGCGTAGCCTTATTCACCGTCTTCACAGAATGCCCGCAGGATCGCCAGTCCCACACTGCCGCTCTTCTCAGGATGGAACTGGCATCCCTTCACATTACCCTTCTCCACGGCAGCGGTAAGCGCCCTGCCGTACTCCGCCGTGGCGATCAAGCTATCCTCACAGCCCTCCGCATAAAAGGAATGGACAAAATACACACAGTCCTTCTCCCGGATATACCTAAAAAGCCTGCTCTCCCTCCGAAAATGCAGCCCGTTCCAGCCGATATGCGGAATCTTTAATTCCGCTGCAAGCTTCCCCTCCATGGGAACCACCCTGCCCCTCAGCAGTCCCAGCCCCTCATGCTCTCCGTACTCAAAGCTCTTTTCAAACAGCAGCTGCATTCCCAGACAGATGCCTAACAGCTCCTTACCCTGAGCCGCCTGCTCCTTCAGTACCTGATCCAGGCCTCTCTCCCGCAGCTTCTCCGCAGCGTCGCCGAAAGCGCCCACTCCCGGCAGAATCACCTTATCCGCTCCCTTGATCACCGCCGGATCCGCCGTGATCTGTGCCTGCGCGCCGATGCTCTTCAGCGAGGAACAGAGAGAAAAAAGATTTCCGACTCCATAGTCAACCACTGCAATCATCACAAAACCCCTTTCGTAGACGGAACCTCTTGCGCGAATTTCTCATCCACGGCCAGCGCCCTTGCAAGGCTTCTGGCAACGGACTTAAAGGCTCCCTCCATGATATGGTGGGAGTTGCTGCCTGACAGCTGGCGGATATGCAGCGTGATATTTGCATTCCGGGCAAAGGCAATCCAGAATTCCTCACAGAGCTCCGTGTCAAAGTCACCCACCTTCTGGGCGGGAATCGAAAGCCCATAATAACACTCCCCTCTGCCGGAGATATCCACTGCAGAAAGGATCAGCGCCTCATCCATGGGCAGCGTCGTATCCCCGTAGCGGGTGATCCCCTTCTTGTCCCCCATGGCTCTGGCAAAGGCCCTGCCCAGACAGATCCCGATATCCTCGGTGGTATGATGGTAATCCACCTCCGAGTCCCCCCTGCAGGTCAGCAGCAGATCAAACCGGCCGTGGCGGGCAAACAGTGTCAGCATATGATCCAGAAACCCGCAGCCTGTGTCGATCTCCGACTGGCCCGTTCCGTCCAGCACAAGCTTAAGCGCAATCTCCGTCTCCGTAGTGTTCCTTTTTATCTCTGCGTATCTCATATTACCTCCCTGCCGGCGCTATCCGTGAAAACACATATTCTCTATTCCATATTCAGCATACCGCTTAATCCTGCTTCTTGCAATATATCCTCTATGGCCTCCGCCAGCACCTTCATCTCCTCCATGGTACCGATGGTGATGCGGTTATAGTCTTTAATCCTTTCTTTATTGAAATGCCGGATCAGAATCCCTCTTTCCTTCAGCTCCTGATACAGCCTCTCTCCCTCTATCCTGTCCGAAGACGCAAAGAGAAAGTTCGTCCTTGAGGGCAGCACATGAAAACCTATTTCCTCCAGCTTTGCGGCTGTCCACCTGCGATTGCACTCAATCACCCGGCATTTGTCCATATAGTAATCGTTCTCCGTCAGGGCCGCGATGCCGGCCGCCGCCGTGAGCCGGTTCACATTGTAGGGATTGGTGGAATAACGGATCGTATTCAGATCGGCGATCAGCTGCGGACTGCCGAAACCGAATCCGAGCCTTGCTCCCGCCATGGAACGGGACTTGGAAAAGGTTCCTGTCACCAGCAGATTGTCATACCTGTCAATAAGCCGGACAGCGCTCTCTCCCCCGAAGTCCACATAGGCCTCGTCCACGACGACTACATTGTCCGGGTTGCTCCTTACAATATCCTCGATGTCGGAAAGAGGCAGGCATATGCCCGTAGGCGCATTGGGATTGGCAATCACGATATTCTTACCTATCCCGGTATAATCAGCAGGATCTATGGCAAAATCCTCCCGCAGCCGGATTTCCGTGTAAGGGATATGATTCAGCCTGGCAAAAACGGGATAAAAGCCGTAGGTAATGTCCGCAAAGGCAAACGGATGCTCTTGGTCTCCGAATGCCATGAAGGCAAACTGCAGCACCTCGTCGGAACCGTTGGTCATGATGATGCGGTCCGGTGCGACTCCGAAGACCTCCGACATCTTATCCCTCAGATCACGGCAGTCCGGGTCAGAATACAGCTGCAGGCTCCGGCTCCCTTCCCGCACCGCCTTTTCCACCAGCGGCGACGGCGGAAAAGGGGACTCGTTGGTATTCAGTTTTATGTATTTTCTGTCCTTGGGCTGTTCCCCCGGAACATATGGCTCCAGACGACAATGTCTCTGTGAAAAAAATCTGCTCATATCCTCTCCCCCTGCTTCAGCTCTATGCTCCGCTGCCTCAGCATACACATCTCTGCCCTCTGCAGAGATCACTCCTTCCGGATATCCTTGTCGGCGAACCGTACCATTGCGCTCCTTGCGTGCGCGTCCAGTCCTTCCCTGCCCGCAAAATACGCGACCTTGTCCGCCACCTTGGACAAGGCCTCTGCCGTGAAATACGTGAACTGGGACTTTTTGACGAAATCGTCCACGGAAAGAGGGGATGAAAATCTCGCCGTGCCGCTGGTAGGCAGCGTATGATTAGGCCCTGCGAAATAATCTCCCAGCGCCTCCGGACAGTATTTCCCCATGAAAATGGATCCTGCATGCTTTATCTTGTCCAGATAGTCAAAGGGATTATCCACACAGAGTTCCAGATGCTCCGGGGC
The DNA here is from genome assembly GCA_964018205.1 of uncultured Acetatifactor sp. Lineage (GTDB taxonomy): Bacteria > Bacillota > Clostridia > Lachnospirales > Lachnospiraceae > Acetatifactor. Next base: position 97,317 of record CAXHOW010000005.1, read on the forward strand.
GATCTCATTAGCGATGTCTATAGCCAGCATCAGATTGTTCTCCGCAACGATGATCTTACCGTTATTGTCGATGGAAGCTCTGGCGATCTCTGCCCGGGGCAGTCCGGGGATCTGTTTCTCCAGCTCCCTGCTCACCTGCCCGGCAAGCTCCCTGCTGTCCGTCACCAGCACCGCACTTGCCATTCTATCATGTTCCGCCTGAGATAACAAGTCGGCAGCCACAAATTCCGGATTGCAGCTTCCGTCCGCCACTACCAGAATCTCGCTGGGCCCTGCGATCATGTCGATTGCCACCTTCCCGAAGACCTGCTTTTTCGCCTCCGCCACATAAGCGTTGCCGGGACCTACGATCTTATCTACCTTGGGCATGCTTTCGGTTCCGTATGCCAGCGCTGCCACCGCCTGAGCGCCTCCCACCTTGAAGATGCGGTGTATTCCTGCGATCTTTGCCGCCGCAAGTATCGCCGGGTTCACCCTGCCTTCCTTGTCCGGAGGAGTCACCATCACAATCTCTGCACAGCCCGCGATCTTAGCAGGGATACTGTCCATAAGCACGGTGGAGGGGTAGGCAGCGGTGCCGCCGGGGACATACAGCCCCACCTTCTCGATAGGCATCACCTTCTGCCCCATTACGATACCGTCCTTTTCACTGATGACAAAGCTGTTCCTTACCTGCTTTTCGTGAAACGCACGGATATTTGCCGCTGCTTCCTCTAATATGGCGATAAACTCAGGCTCCACTGTCCTATAGGCTTCCTCTACTTCCTCCTGACTTACTTCAAGAGAGTCCAGATGAACCTTGTCAAATTTCAGTTCATAGTCATAAACCGCCTTGTCGCCTTTTTCCGCCACTTCCCTGATGATCTCCGCCACCACACCCTCTACATCGGATGCAATGTTCTCTCTGGCAAATATTTCACTGTTCGGAACCTCTCCGTAATTATATATCCTGATCATTTCGATACCTTTGCCTTTCCTTTGTTTCTGCACTTCCTTTGCTTCTGCTTTTCCTTTGCTTCTGCTTTTTCTCTGCTTCTGCTTTTTCTTTACTTCTGCTTTTTCTCTGCTTCTGCCTTTCACAGATTTTTCCTATGCCCATGCCGCTTTCCCCGCTGCAGGGAAAATCCTTTTTAAGACACCTCAGGCAAACTCTCTTTTAAGTCCCTCTACAATGCCTTCTATCTGCCCGCCCTTGAATTTAAACGCCGCCTTGTTTGCAATCAGTCTGGCGCTGATGGGCAGGATCTCTGTCTTGACCTCAAGGTCATTCTCCTTCAGCGTGGTTCCCGTCTCCACGATATCCACGATTACATCGGAAAGCCCCAGTATAGGCGCAATCTCAATGGATCCGTTCAGTTTGATGATATCGATGTCCCGGCCGATTCCGGCATAATAGCCGGTCGCGATATTCGTAAACTTCGTGGCTACCCGCAGGATACGGCTGCCGTCATCATAGAAATCCTTGGGGCCTGCCACCGCCATACGGCATTTCCCCAGATGCAGGTCCAGCAGCTCATAGATGTCCGGCTCATACTCCAGCAGGATGTCCTTTCCCGCCACCCCTATGTCCGCGGCACCCCGCTCCACATATATGGACACATCAGAGGGCTTCACCCAGAAATACCTCAGACCTTTTTCTTTATTCTCAAATATCAGCTTTCGGCTGTTCTCCTTTATGGCAGGACATTCATATCCGGCAGCCTCGAACCTGTCATAGACCTTTTCTCCCAGCCTGCCTTTGGGCAGCGCGATATTCAGCATAGCTCGCTTTTCTCCCTCCTGATCTCTCTTTCCCTTTGTGTCATGTCTTTTCCCTCCCGCAGATCAAGGATTTCCCTATATCTCGGCTTCTCCGGGATCGTCTTCTGGGCAGTCACGCTCCTGCCTGAGGCGATCAGCTCCCGAACCTTCCTGGTTACTACGCGGCTGGCTGTCCCGCTGTCATAGACCAGAAGTACATCCACATCGTATTCTGCCCTCTCCTGCCGCAGCTGCTCCAGCAGATCAAGGTAAATGGCAAACCCTGCCGCCCCTGAGCTGCGATCCATCCTCGCCATCATCTTGTCATACTGTCCCCCGGCCAGAACACCGCCACAGATCCCTGACAGAAAGCCCTTGAAAACAAATCCGTTGTAATAATTCATGTCGTTTACCACGGAGAAGTCAATGCGAATCCTTTCGCTGAAGGCAGAGCCCTCCAGCAGATGAGACAGCTCCTTCAGCTCTGCCAGCCGTCGGGACATCTCCTCCGGCAGCTGCCGCTCTTCCCATGACAGTCGAGATTCCTCCTCCGGCAGCCGTGACCCCTTCCCTGACATCCGAGATTTCTCCTCGGACAATCGGATCTGCGGCTCCTTTCCTGAGTCCTCACCCCAGACCGCTTCCAGCGCATCTACCACTTTGCCTCTCTCTCCATAGGCTGTGACAAAAACCGAGAGCGCCTCCGTCTCCCTCTCCCCGATCCCATGCTGCCTGCACAGCTCCTGCAGATCATGTAAATTCTTTTCGGAAATGAAATGTATCGCTTTGTCCGTAAAAGCCTTGTCCGGGCATACCTTGTCAAAAACTGCCGCCAAAAGGCCCAGATGGGATATTTCCAGCACAAAATCCTCCGAAATCAGGGAAAGGCTCTCCGCCGCAAGGGTGATCACCTCATAAATATCATATAGGTCAATATCTCCGATACACTCCAGCCCCGCCTGCATGATCTCCTTGTACTGATGGGTGCTTTCCGATACCCGGTAGACGTTTTCATTATAATACACCTTCTGCTTAAAGCCCGGCTTGTCATCGCCGCTTTTAATGATGGAGAGGGTGACATCCGGCTTCAGGGCAAGGAGCCTGCCGTTGGTATCATTGAAAGTGATGATACGGTCGCCGACTAGAAAATCCTTATTTCTGATATAAAGCTCATATTCCTCAAATTTGCTCATTCTAAAGGGAAGATAACCGTACCTGCGATAAAGGGAACGCAGGGCAAACACCGCCTTCTCCTCGTTTTTCAAAAGACTCTCATCCATCCTTGTCACTCTCCTGCTGTTCTCGACTTATGCTTCTGTCTCATATGCTCTTAACCTTCACCGACTGATATCCGCCGTCTCCTTATCCGGTTCCCCGCATCTCTTCAGCACAGTTCTATACCCGCCGCTGCCGTATTCATAGCACCGGCTCACACGGCTGATGGTGGCGGTGCTGGCACCGGTCTGCCTGCTGATGGCGGAATAGCTCAGGCCCTGATCCAGCAGCTTAGCCACCGCCAGCCTCTGTGATATATCCAAGATTTCCTTTATGGTACAGACATCCTCCAGAAAAGCATAGCATTCCTCTCTGCTTTTCAAGGTCAATAATGCCTCGCACAGCCCGTCTGTCTGCTCATTATGCCAGCCACTCATATTCAGCCTCGCTTTGCTGCTTTATCTCACTAATGTGATAGTAAAGCAGATTGTAACATTATAAGCAACATAAGTCAATAGCTAAATTCTGTTCCGCAAAATTTCCGTGAGATAATTAAAAAAACCACTTGCGCAATCTCAATCTAAATGATATCATAAAGATATCAGTTTGGATCATCATGATATACAAAGTATATTCACCCTATCTCTCAGATACATATCCGGACATGGCATCTGACTCAATGAAACTCCCCGCAGCAGAAGCTGCGAGGCATTAGCCCCTGCTTTGCTTAGTTTACACACAACAGAGCAAGTATCTGGCTTAAATTAAATGACGGAGGCGTTCAAAATGCTAAAAATCAAAAATCTCACAAAGACCTACAAGGGCGGAAAGACCGCCGTGGACGGCCTGACCCTCACCGTCCATGCCGGTGACATCTATGGCTTCATCGGTCACAACGGGGCAGGAAAAACTACCACGATAAAGAGCATCGTAGGCATCCATGACTTTAACCACGGAGAAATACTTGTGGACGGCAAAAGCGTCCGCACTCAGGCCCTTTCCTGCAAACAAGTCATGGCCTATATCCCCGACAATCCCGACATCTATGAATACCTGACCGGGATCCAATACCTGAATTTCATTGCGGACATCTATCAGGTGCCGAAAAAGGTCCGGGAGGAGCGCATCCGCCGGGAGTCGGAGGATTTCGGGGTCTATGCCGTCCTCGGGGACCTGATCTCTACTTATTCCCATGGAATGCGGCAGAAGCTGGCCCTGATCGGCGCTTTGATCCACGACCCAAAGCTGCTTGTTCTGGACGAACCCTTTGTGGGTCTGGATCCAGAAGCATCTCTGCTCCTGAAGAAAAAAATGCGCAGCCTGTGCGAAAAGGGCAGCGCCATCTTTTTCTCCACCCATGTTCTGGAGGTGGCCGAAAAGCTCTGCAGCCGCATCGCCGTGATCTCCAGCGGAAAGCTGGTCGTGGAAGGCGCCACAAAGGAACTGACTTTAGACAAGTCTCTGGAAGATGTCTTTATGGAGGTGACAAATCATGATAAGGCAGATTAGGCTTTTGACAAAGCTCTCCCTATGCAACCTTCTGGGGCTGAACGAGCTGCGCTTCACCAAGGATACCGGAAAAAAGACTCGATATTGGCTGTTTGCGCTGCTGTGGCTCCTATTGATCATCCTGCTGGTCGGCTATGTCTGTTCCTTGAGCTACGGGCTGGCGGCCATGGGCATGAGCAATCTGGTGCCGGCGGCTCTGGCCATGTCCGTGAGCCTGATCTGCTTTTTCTTCACCACCTTCAAGGCAGGCCCCGTTCTCTTCTGTAAAAGCACTTACGAAAAACAGATCGCGCTGCCCGTCACCACCCGGGCCATCATCGTCAGCCGCTTTCTCTCCATGTATTTCACCAATATGCTTCTGGGGGCGCTGGTGATGCTGCCGGGCATGGCTGTCTACGGAACACTGGAAAAGCCGGCGCTTACCTTTTATCTGTATGGCATCCTGACCATCCTCTTCCTGCCCCTGCTGCCCCTGACCGCCGCCTCAGTGCTGGGTGCGCTGATCGCAGGCATCAGCAGCAGATGGAAGCATAAGAATCTGATTTCCATCCTGCTGACCATGCTTCTGGTATGCGGAATTCTGGCCGGAAGCCTCCGTATGTCAGGAATGGATGACTCCCAGCTGGTCACAGCGCTGCAAGAGCTGGCTCTGCTGCTGGAGGCACAGATCCGCAGCACCTATCCTCCTGCGCTCTGGGCGGCGGAGGCAATGACGCAGGAAAAGCCGGCAATGCTGGCATTGTTTCTGGGGGTATCCATAGGATGCTTTCTCCTGTTTCTGGAGGCGCTGCGGCCCTTCTACGGAAATATCTGCAGACTGCTGGGCACACGGGAGACCAAGAGCAACTACCGAATGAAAGAACTGCAGACCAAACCCATCCGCAGGAGCCTTCTGGAGCGGGAGCTGCGGCATTATTTTTCATCCAGCATTTATGTTGTCAATACCCTGATGGGGGAGGTGCTGATGGTGCTTCTGGCCGCCGCGGTGCTGATCATGGGGACAGAATCCGTAGAAAGCATGCTGGGAATGCCCGGCATAACAGGACGGACGATGCCCCTCCTGCTGGCCTACCTGCCTGCCATGATGCCCACCACCGCCTGCTCTATATCCATAGAGGGCAGACATTGGTGGATGCTGCAGACACTGCCTGTCACGAAAAAGGATATAAGCCGGAGCAAGGTGACAGCCAACCTGCTGATATTCCTGCCCTTTTATCTTCTCTCGGAGATACTCCTGCTCATAGCGCTGCGCCCCGATGCCATGAGCACAGTATGCCTTCTTGGGATGCCGATAGTCTATATGTTCTTCGGCGCAAGAGTCGGGCTGGCTGTAAATGAAAAATTTCCCCTTTTTGGCTGGGAAAACGAGATACGGGTGGTAAAGCAGAGCGCCTCCGTCCTTGTGTCCCTTCTGGTGAACACCATTGCGGCTCTGGTACCCTTCGCTGTACTGGCTGCCTGCCCCGGAATCACGGCTTACACAGTGTATGCCGTGACCACATGCATATTGCTTCCGGCCACATGGGGTATAGGATATTTTTCAGATTCCCATTGCTTTTTCGTCAAAACAGGCTAAAATAAATATAATATGAAAAATTTACAGCAGACAGAGGCAGAAACATTTTAACCCACCTCGGAAGAACGTTTAACAGGAGATACATAAATGGATAAAAATTCCGGAAACCGACTGAATGCATATACGAAAGACTATGTGGTTTTTGATCTGGAGACCACTGGCCTGAGCCCCGTCTTTGACGAAATCATTGAGATCTCCGCCATACGTGTCCGGGATCATCAGGCGGCGGAAACCTTTTCTACTCTGGTGAACCCGGGTGTATCCATCCCCCGCTCCGCCACCAGTATCAACGGCATCACTAACGAAATGGTAAAGGATGCCCCGCCTCTCCAGAAGGCTCTGGAGGACTTCCTGCTATTTGCAGCAGACGATATCCTTGTGGGCCACAATATCCATACCTTCGATATCCTTTTCCTGCGAAACGGCGCTTCCCGGGCGCTGGGCAGAAGCCTTCCCAACGATTATGTAGATACCCTCTATCTGGCAAGGAACTGCCTGCCCCAGCTGTACCGCCATAGGCTGACAGATCTGGCGGAGCATTTCCATATAAATACACAGGGCGCTCACCGCGCCCTGAATGACTGTGTCATGAACCAGCTGTGCTATGAAAAAATGCGGGAGCTTCAGGAAAACCGGTCTCAGAACGGCGGCTCCCAGTCCCCCTCCTGCCCGGAATGCGGCAGCATACTCGTCAGGCGCAAAGGACGTTTCGGCGCATTCTGGGGATGCAGTTCCTTCCCCCGGTGCCGCTATACACAAAAGATCTGACCCTTAAGCGCCTGACAGCTGTTTTCTGCACAAAAGCTGAGAATTTCGGTTCCGGCTCGCCCGAATCCGGGAACGCGGCGATCAGGGGAAGCAGGGCACCAGCTCCAGCCCCTCGCTCTCCTTCAGCCCGAACAGCAGGTTCATGTTCTGCACCGCCTGCCCGGCAGCGCCCTTCACCAGATTGTCCAGCGCTCCCATCATGATGATGCGTCCGGTTCTTTCGTCAATCACAAAGCCTATGTCCACATAATTGCTGCCTTCTACCCATTTGGTCTCGGGGCAGACCCCCTTCTCCAGCACACGCACAAACTTTTCGCCGGCATAATACCTGTCATAGACTGCCTTGATCTCCTCATAGGAGGGCAGAGTCCCGTCCGCTTTCCTTTTCAGGGAAGCATATTCCGTCACCAGAATCCCTCTGTTCATAGGCACTAGATGAGGCGTGAAGCTGACAGTCACCCTGCAGTTTCCCGCATATCCCAGCTGCTCCTCTATCTCAGGGGTATGGCGGTGGCTGGCCACGCCATAAGCCTTGATGTTCTCGTTCACCTCACAGAACAGGTTCGTCACCTTGGCTCCCCGCCCTGCGCCAGAGGTGCCTGACTTGGCATCCACGATCAGGGTATCCACATCGACCAGCCCCTCCTTCACCAGAGGATATGCGGTCAGAATGGAGCAGGTTGTATAACAGCCTGGATTCGCCACCAGTCTGGTCTTGTCCATAATCTTGTCTCTGTTGATCTCGCAGAGGCCATACACCGCCTCCGGGATGAACTGAGGGGATTTATGTTCGATCCCATACCATTTTTCGTAGACACTTACATCCTTGATGCGGTAGTCAGCAGAGAGATCCACGATCTTTACCTTGGACAGCAGCTCTTCCGTCAGAACCCCCGCCAGAAATCCCTGCGGGGTAGCTGTAAAGATCACATCCACTTCCTCCGCCAGCTCTGCCAGATTATCGTCCCTGCACACATCCTCCACGATCCGGAACATATTCCTATACACCTCATAATATTTCTGGTCAATGTAGCTGCGGGAACCGTACCATACTACCTGAACCTCTTTATGGTTCGCCAAGATCCTTACAAGCTCTCCCCCTGCATAGCCTGTGGCTCCGATAATACCTGCTTTTATCATGTCCTCTCCTCTCTGCGTCAGCCTGCCGCATACTTTTTGTGTCTATCACATCCGACTAAACTACCTCGTCCTGCGCGTCCGTCACTGCCATGACCGGACTCCTATTGCATATGCCGCTTTATGCTCAAATATCCACCCGCAGCACCGCAAAGGACAAAGGCGGCAGCGTCACAGCCTCTATGCTCTCAAACTCCTTCTCGAAAGGCGCCACCTTCTCCGGCTCCTGGACACTGTTGTAAGCATCCCTTTTCTCCCCCGTGAGGATAGCGGCCCGCACCTTCTGACCCGCTTTCCACTCTTCCGGAAGCTCCAGCCGGATGTCCTGCCCATGCTCTTTTGCGTTGACTACCTTGATGATTATCTCCTGCCTGCTCCGGGAAACGCTGGCGGAATAATAGATCCCCTCCGCTGCAGCCTCCTTCTGCCCGCCAAAAGTGTCCAGCACCGCCTCTCCCATATTGCAGGCATACATCTTCTGCACATAGTAGCTGGGACTGCCGTAGCAGGATGCCCCGTTAAACCAGATCATGTCCGGCGACCACTGGGCATACCCCAGCCGGGCAAACAAGGGCGCATAGGAGGCCAGCGCCACCACGTCCGCATTCCGCTCTACGCCGGTGAGGAATGCAGCCTCCGCCAGCGCTCCCTCCAGCGTGTTGGCCTCCGGCATATTGAACCCGCTGGCAGGATGGGCCGCATATTCCCCGGAAAACACCTTCACCTTTCTGGAATAATCGTCGTAAAAGTCCACATGGTCGTAAAGCCACTGAGGCTTCACATAATAATGCTCGTCAACGGCGTACACAAAATTTTCCTGACTCCCATGGGCATGATAAAATTCCCAGGCCTTTTGGTACCTCTCGGAGGTGACATCAGGGCCTGCAGAGCCGATCAGCTTAATATCCGGCGCATACTCATGTATGGCCTTTTCAAACATCTCATACCGCTCAAAGAAGTCCGCTTTCTCCGTCTGCCACTGCTCATTGCCCACTCCCACCATGGCAAGCCCGAAGGGCTCCTTATGACCCATCCAGGCACGGACTGCCCCCCAGGGAGTGCTTTCGTCTCCGTTTGCGAACTGGATCAGATCCAGCGCATCCTGCAGGAACTCCTGAAATTCCGGGCTGTTCCTGTCCACCATCTCATCGGTCTGGTACTGGCAGGCAAAGCCCACATTCAGCACCGGCAGAGGCTTTGCGCCGATCAGCTCACAGAGCAGGAAATATTCATAATAGCCCAGCCCCAGAGTCTGGTTATAATGGCTGTAAACGCTCTCATACTGATTCCGGGCGCTGTTTCCATGCACCGCCCAGCGGTTCCAGTTATTCCTTCTGGCCCATGCGGGCTTCAGGCTGTCCTTGAAACGATAGCGATTGGCAAGGGTATTGCCTTCCACGATACAGCCGCCGGGGAAGCGCAGGAAACCGGGCTTCAGCTCCTTGAGCATCTCAAAAAGATCCCTGCGGAATATCCCCCGGACCGCATCCCCGGGAAACAGGGACACAAAGTCAAACTCCACCGTGCCGGGCTCGGACAGGCACAGAACGAAGGCTGCTTTTTCCACATCCTCCTCTGCCTGCAGAACCGCCTCATACCTGCAGAAATGATTTCCCGTCTCCTCCTGTCCGCTGGAGGCGGAAATCTCCCCATAGGCATATTTCACGCCCTCTTTTTCTACAAATGCGATGAAATCTCCCGTATATTTCACGCAGCGAGCCCAGAAGGTAAGCTTATACTCCATGCCTTTTTTGAGGTAAATGCCCTCATAAGCCTTATTCTGTATCCCCTCCCCGGCCTGCTTCGTCCAAAGCCGCAGATAATGGGGATTCTCCTCGCTGTGGGGGCTGCCGCTGACACAGCGGAATCCTGCATCCGCCCCTGCGGGATAGACGCTCCATCCATAGCCTCCGTCGTATTCTGTCTGGTAATCCCTAAAGTCCCCGGTCGCCTTCAAAAACTCAAAAGAGCGATTTTCCAGCATCTCCGCATACAGCCCGCCGTCTGCAGCATAATTGATGTCCTCAAAAAACAGACCGATCATCCCGTCCTGTATCCTTGCTTTTTCCTCTGTGCCGATCCTGATATCCATAAGCCGAATCCTCTCTTTTCATTTTCTGCCGTCTCCGGACAGATTTTCTCAGGGCTGCCCAAAAGCCCTATGTCACACAATAAACAAGTGTATTATCTTTGCGGTATCTTGTCAATATCTCTGGCTGTTTTTGCACTCCCCGCCATGCCGCTCAAAGCAGTGCTTCTTCTGCCATATGGCGATCCCGCCCAGCACAAGGAACAGCATCGCCGCCGACGCCCCTATGGCCGCCCATGGATTTCTTGTAAAACCAGCCACCAGATAGCCTGCGAAGCACACCGCCGCCACCAGCGTGGCATAGGGCAGCTGGGTCTCCACATGGCGGAGATGCTCACACTGCGCCCCGGTGGACGCAAGGATGGTGGTATCAGAAATAGGAGAACAATGATCCCCGTACACAGAACCTGCCAGAGTAGCCCCCAGAGATGGAATCAGAACGGCAGCTCCGTCGCTGCCCACACAAATCATGGATACGATAGGGAGCAGAATCCCGAAGGTTCCCCATGCCGTCCCCATGGAAAAGGACAAAAAGGCGGCTACCGCAAACACGATTGACGGCAGAAAACTAAGGGGAAGATTGACGGCATTGATGAAACTGCTGACAAATATCCCTGTGCCGATCATTTCCCGGCACACCCCTCCCAGCGCCCATGCCAGAATCAGGATCGTCAATGCCGGAATCATAGTCTTGATCCCGTCAATGATCCCGGTCATAAACTCCTGCAGACTCATGACTTTTCTCGGAATATACATAAACAACGCCACAACCAGAGCCGCAAAGGTTCCCAGCGTAAGGCCTGCCGTAGGATTTTCGCCGATTGCCTCCGTGAAAGGCCGCCCTCCAAAATAACCTCCCACATAAGCCATCCCCAGAATGGCGCAGACGATCAGGGTCAGAACCGGGATCACCAGATCCGGCACAGTACCTTTTTTCTTTGTGTCCTCTTCTTTTCCGACGGCAGGAGCTTCTTCCTGCCTGCTGTCTTCCGCCCTCTTCATAGGGCCGAAGTCAAAATCCGTCACACTGAGGAAAAACACCATGACAATGGTCAAAATCGCATACAGATTATATGGAATCGTCTTTACAAAGGCATTCAGGCCGCCTGCCTCCTCCACCTGGGACGCCACGGCCACGGCCCAGCTGGAAATCGGCGCAATGATACAGATAGGGGCAGCCGTGGCATCCAGCAGGTATGCCAGCTTCTCTCTAGAAATCCTGCATTTATCCGTAATAGGGCGCATCACCGTCCCCACGGTCAGACAGTTGAAACCGTCGTCAACAAAGATCAGGAGCCCCAGAAAGGCTGTTGCCAGCTTAGCACTGACTGTCTTCCTGATCCGTCTCCCTGCCCACTGTCCATAGGCATCGGAGCCTCCGGACCGGGTCACGATGACCACCAGCGAGCCCAGCAGGACCAGAAAGATGATCATGTACCCGTTTTCTCCGATCTTTGCCGCAATCATGTCAAATACATATGTAACCGCCTGCAGGATATTCCCTCCTGCAGCAAAGCAGTACACGCACATTCCCGACAAGATCCCCAGAAAAAGAGAGGAATACACTTCCTTGCTGATCAGTGCCAGCGTAATTGCTATCAAAGGGGGCAAAACGGACAGCCATCCCGCCTCTATCATTTCTAAACCCATATTTTTCTTCCTTCCTATTTCCCGTTAATATACTCTCAGAATCTCCATACCGCTTAATATGCGGCTTTCCGTACCAAGAACTTATCAGTCCTGCCATGTCATTTACCCCATAATCTGTTTTGTGCTTCGCAGTATCAAAGTGCCGCTGGGATATTTAACCGCCTTGTTCCTTTCGGCGCCTCCCGTTCCAAGACTGTACAATCCATAGTCAGCGTTTCTCTGTCAGGCGCTTTTCCATATGGATATGCAGGCAGTACTCGTCATAATAGGGATCTCCCATAGGAACATACCCGTTCTTTTCGTAAAACCCCTGAACCCTCATCTGGGCGGACAAGGAAATATATTTTCCGCCTTGAGCGGCAATGATATCCTCCAGAATGCCCATGATCTCTTTTCCTGCATTCCTGCCCCTGTATCCTTGCAGCACGGCGATCCTTCCCGCCACATATTCCCCGTCTCCTGCGCCCTTGAAATAGCGGCAGACGGCAACAGGCAGATCTCCGTCATAAAACACCACATGGGCCGCAATGTGGTCTCTCTCGTCGAATTCGTTCCGGAATCCCTGTTCTTTTACAAAGACCTCCTCCCGTATCCGCCGGGCATCCTCACATAATGTGTCAAAAACCTCGTATCTCATTCCATTCCTCTTCCGCAATGTCTCTTGCCACATATACGCCGCTGGCGGAAGCATGGGACAGAGAGTGAGTAATGCCGCTGCCGTCTCCTATGATATACAGACCCCTATGCCGGGTCTGCAGTCTCTTGTCCACCTCCACCTCCATATTGTAGAATTTCACCTCCACGCCATACAGCAGGGTATCGTCGTTTGCCGTGCCCGGAGCAATCTTATCCAAAGCGTAGATCATCTCTATGATTCCGTCCAGAAGCCTCTTGGGCAGCACCAGACTCAAATCTCCCGGCGTCGCGTTCAATGTAGGCGTAGTAAAGGATTCATCGATTCGTTTCTGGGTGCTGCGCTGGCCCCGGATCAGGTCTCCAAACCGCTGGACTATGACCCCGCCTCCCAGCATGTTGCTGAGACGGGCGATGCTCTCACCATAGCCGTTGGAATCCTTGAAGGGCTCGGAAAAGTGCTTCGCCACCAGCAGGGCAAAGTTGGTATTCTCCGTATGCTTCTCCGGATCCTCATAGCTGTGCCCGTTCACCGTCACGATGCCATTGGTATTTTCGTTCACCACCGCCCCCTTGGGATTCATACAGAAGGTGCGAACCAGATCGCCGTATTTCGGGGTACGGTAGACTATCTTGCTCTCGTACAGTTCATCCGTAAGATGGGAGAATACCTCGGCGGGAAGCTCCACCCGGACACCGATGTCCACGCGGTTTGACTTGGTACTGATCTCCATATCCCCGCAGACCTTCTCCATCCACTTGCTGCCGCTGCGCCCTACAGATATGACGCAGTACCGTCCCGCATACTGCCTGTCACCGCAGTCGGCCTGATATCCCCCTCCCTCCAGAGGGGAGACGGATTCCACCGGCGTATCAAAGAAAAAGTCCACTTTCGTCCTCAGATGCTCATACAGATTTTCCAGCACCACATAATTCACGTCCGTCCCCAGATGCCGCACGGAGGCATCCAGCAGATGCAGGTCATTCTGCATACAGAGCTTCTTGAATTTCGTCCCGGTCGTGGTATACAGCTTTGTGTTTTGCCCCCCGTGACGCATATTGATCTCATCCACATAGCACATCAGATCCAGCGCCTGCTTCTTTCCGATGTACTTGTACAGCGTGCCTCCGAAATCATTTGTGATATTGTACTTCCCGTCCGAAAACGCCCCTGCGCCCCCGAAGCCGCTCATGATGGAACAGCTCCTGCAATGGATACAGGACTTGACCTTCTCCCCGTCGATGGGGCAGCGCCGCTTCTCCAGCGCATGGCCGGCCTCCAGAACCGCGATCTTCAGCTCCGGCCTCAGCTTGGTCAGCTCATATGCTGAAAAAATGCCCCCGGGGCCCGCACCGATAATCATGACATCATACATAACAATCCCTCCGTAATATAAAAAAATAAATGAATGACTACAGTCTCAAGCCAGTAGTCAACCATTTACGGCGGTTGGTAGAAACGCCCGTCCCTATTACGAGCTTATACCTGATTCAGTTTACATACTTATTTACTATAACATATCCCGGTAAGGGTTACAAGTATTTCCATGGATTTTTATAAATCCTATTTTGACGTTTCTTTGCCGTCATTCAGCCATTCCCTATATGAGCCACCTCATGATTTCCTTATGTCTTTCGTCTACGGAAAAGACATTGATTCCGTCCACATCAGTGCTCCGGCTGTTGAACGCAGGAAACAGAAAGCCCTGCTCCGGCATACCAACCTCATAATCCCCGCTCAAGGGACATATGGCGCAGACCAGAAAGCTGTACACCTCCTCCGACTCCCTCTGGAATGCCTTGTCGCTGCCCTTTAAAGGCACATCGTAATTCCCATGGAAAATGTAAATGCCATAGGGATAGCCGGGCTGATATCTTTCCCCTATGTACTCATATAGGGAAAGCAGCAGAGCGTCATTCTTCAGCCCGCATTCCCGCAGTGCCATAAGTGTCTGCCAGACGCCTCCCGGCCTCTTGCTCTCAGGCCTGAACCGGAAGGCCTTCAGCTCCGTATTTGTTTCCGAAAAAACCACTGCCTTTGCGATTTTTAAATTTCTGGTCTTATCCGCGCCTGACAGCTTCTGGAAATGGGTGTTGAACGTGCCGTCCACAAAGCCTTCCTCATCCATGTAGGCACCCGAGAGCCTGCCGAAGCAGTTTCTGGACAGTGTCATCCTTCTGGTAAGCTCCAGCATATCGTCACGGTTGATTTCCATATTGCACCTCCTCCACATAGATCCGGCATGGCTCCACTGCTATAATGCCAAAAGTCCGGGCAACACCATTATAACCTCTTTTTCCCGATATGGCAAACACATTTTCTGTTTCGCTTCAGGCTTCGGCATTTCCGGTTTCAGCATTTTCGGCTTCTGCAGTTCTAGTCTCAGCATTTCCGGTCTCTGCATCTCCAGCCTCAGCATTTACGGCCTCAGCGCTCCTCCACCCTCATCTCCAGCGGGCATCCCCTCTCGTTCCCCCCGCCGAACCAGAAATAATAGAGCGAATGTTCCCTGCTGCCCTGAGGAACCATACTGTCAAAAATTCCGTATCCCGCATCCACGTCGTCCGTCCCGCTGTGTTTGTACAGACCGCTGTAGCTTATGCCTTCCTGATCATACACCGCCAGTACCACATTCATGCTGTCCCAGCTTTCATATGCCGCCAGCATCAGCCTGCTCCCGTCAAATGCACACACATTCTCTATAGGAAAGGGCAGATCCTTCCACTGCAGAGGATCCGGAAACACCCCGTCACACCATAGTACATATCTCCCTTCCTCTCTGGCCACAAAGGAAAAGCTGTTATCGCTCCATGTCAGCAGTATACCCCCTTCCTTCCGGGACATACGGCAAAGCCCGGAGGAGCGGGGAGGAAGCAGAAGCTCCTGCGCCAGAGTCAGTCCTTCTTCCTCTATACGGTAAACCCGAAGCTTATAAGCATTCCCCTCTTCCGATACCAGATACAGCACACCTTCCTCTTCCTCCGCCAGCATCAAGGCAGGGTATATTCCGGCGGGCAGTTCGCACAGCTTCCGGCCCTTCGTCAGATCCGTATGCCATATACCCTCCCCTGCCCCATAGGGGAAATAAAATATTCCTCTATTCTGCCCCCTGTCCACGCTCTCTCCGCTTTTTTCATCCCGGAGAAAGTAGGTAAAATAAAATCCCTTATTGCCTGCGGCGGAGACACTTACAATGGCAAGCTGCTCTTCCCCTATGATTTCAAAGCCCTCCGCAGGAAGCCCCAGCGCTCCCTCCGGGCTCCTCTCCACAGGCACCTCCCACCTGTCCTCTGCCACCGATATATGAAAATACTCTGTCAGATAGCTGCAGGTCTCCTCATACAGCCCTTCATACTGTACGGAATTCCCCTCCATTCCCATAAATACCGGATAAGAATCATAATAATCCCCTATCCTGACAGTCAGCCTTTCTCCCGTCCCCTTGTCTTCCGCCATGCTGAAGATGTCCTGAAGTACCTCATTTCCCGGAATCAGCATCCAAGGGCCGGAATATGCTTCCATAGGCCCCGAGCCTGCCTGAAAATACAAGCTCAGCCTCTTTTCCGGTTCACTTCCCCAGCGTGCTGCCGAAGAGGAAAAGACAAACCTGCTCTCTGCTCCCTCTGTGCCGCCCACCGCATATTCCGTGTCCCAGAGCAGATGTCCGTCCCAGTGGGACTGCATCCGCAGCACGATCCCCGCGGCCTCCTCCGGGTCTCCACACAGCACTTCCTCCGTGATCAGGATATCCCCCTTCCCGCCATTTACCTTCCCTATGGCAAAAAGCAGGAAAAACAAGGCCGCCCCCATCAAAACACATGCCAAGAACATACTTTTTCTCACTGTTTCGCCTCCTGCCTTTCAAGACTCCCGTTCCTGCGTCATTTTCCGCATCATTTCCGCATCTTCTCCGGCTTATTATCCCTTCCCCTCCGTCAGCTCATCCAGCGCCATCCTCACCCGGTCGGAGCGATAGCCGTAGATCTCCTTCACATAGTCCATCAGCGTCCTGCCCTGCTCCTCCAGCTCCAGCAGGGACACATCCCCCGCGATCCGGCCCTTCCGCAGCAGCACGGCCCGGCCCACGAATCTTTCCACCTCCTCGATCAGATGGGTGGAAAGAAAGATTGTCTCGTCGGGCTCTAATATCCCCAGCAGCACCTTGTAAAAGTCCTCTCTGTTGAAAACATCATTACCTGCAAACGGTTCATCCATGAGGATGTAATCCGCCCCCTGACACAGTGCCAGTATCACCTCGAACTGGTTCTTCTGGCCGGTGGAATAATTTCTCAGAGCCTTCCTTCTGGGCAGCTCAAAAAAGTCCATCAGAGCCTCGAACCGTTTATCCCGAAAGGTTCCGAAATGCATCTGGTAAAATTCCTTATGGGATTCCGGCGTCAGATTCGGAAAGAAGGAATGCTCACAAGTGGCGAAGGACAGCCGGGAGATATTGCTTCTATTGATTTTCTCGTCGTCCAGAAGGATCTCGCCCTCATAGGACAGAAATCCAAGTATACTCTTTAAAAGTGTGGTCTTCCCCGCTCCGTTCTCTCCGAAAAGCCCCACGATCTCCCCGGGGCCGATTCTCAGATCTATCCCGTTTATGGCATCCACGCTCCCCAGCATGCCGCGGTATCTTTTTTTCAGGCCTTTTATTTCCAGCATGATCCACGCTCCTTCTTTTCCGCTTAAATTCCTGCCCCTCCGCCCTTCATAAAAGATGCTCCCACGGTATGGCCAGCAGGTATATTATATAGTACAGCAGATACAGCCCTCCCAGAAACGCCGCCCCAAGCCCCATTCCCAGCAGCGGCCCCTGCACACAGCTCCTGATCAGTACTCCTCTTTCAGGCAGTCTCCTCATCAGGTAGATGCTTCTGGTTTCATGACTGTAATAGAAATAATGATAAATCATCATAGCCGTCAGGAACAGAAAACATGGGACATACAGTCCCCAATGCCCTGTCACAAGCCGTCCGAAGGACGGCAGTTCCAGAGCCCCCTCACCCAGAGCCCGGGACATCCCGTAGTCTCTGTACGCATTGAGCGCCCTCACCACATGATATAGATTCCCGAAGAACTGAAAGCTTAAAACAACTCCGATCGCCAGCAGCAGCACGGCGCTGTTCCTTTCCTTCTTATATTCATAGCCCGGAGGGTAAAGTCCTTCCGGCTCCCGTAACCTTTTCCACATACTGTCCCCCTTCTCTTGTTAACCGTCCGTCTGTTCTGTCTTCCATTTATGCCCGCTTCCGTGCCCTCGCTGCATTCGCCAATCCAGCTTACCGGCCCTAATATGGCACAGCCGCTTTCCGCATCCTCCACCCGTCGGCGGCCGCCACCGCTGCACACACGCCCATGCACATCACATCCTCCATCCTCATGCCTATAGGACTCACGAACCAGGTTACAGCCAGAATGTACAGAAGGATATGCGGCACATAATTCTTTTTCCCCATGCCTCCTGCAGCCTCCATGCTAAATGTCGTCAGCAGCAGAAAATTCCGTACCCATTTCCCTGTCTCCGCCATAGGCAGCAGACAGTGCAGGAACTCTATGCGGTAAAAAGCCAGAAACAGACGCTGGGGCGGAGCATATATTTCCGAAATCTCCCTTCCGTAAACACCGACCAGCAAGACGGCGAGCCAGATCTGCGCCGTAAAGAACAGGATCAGGCAGAGCATATTATAGATCATCTTTATCAGGAATATACTGCCGGGGGACAGCGCAAGACGCAGCATAGTGCCCCTGCTCTTCTCATCCATGATCCCTTCTGTCCGGGCCAGTATGAAGAACACCGCCCCCAGCCCTGCCAGAAAGACCCATGAAATACGGCTGCCGTACACGGCTTCCGCCAGCGTGTATCCGCTTCCGCCCCGCAGATGCCCATAAAACAAAGCTGTTTCCGCCAGCCCCATGGCTATGATCACCCCGGCCACCTTATAGATGCTTCCTCTGGCCAGCAGCGCCCATACGGACAATACCCGCCGCGCCCCCCTGCTCTTTTTCTTTCCTACCGTCCTCATGCTCCCCCCTGCCTTCCTTCTGTGTCCCCTACATAGACGTATTTTCCTCGCCGCACGCTTTTTTGCGTCCATACACAAGCGCATTCTCCCCGCCGCATACTTCTTTTGCGTCCCATACGCAGGCATATTCTCCTCGCCGCACACTTTTTTGCCTATCCCTGCCTCACCGCGTCTCCCAAAGCTTCCCTGCCATGCTGAAGGCCTCTTCTCTGGACACCCCCAGCTGCTTCATGGCCTTTACCCATACCCCGGTATCCCCTGCCAGCAGCTCCCGGCGGATGCGCTCAACCGTCCCTTCGTCCACGCAGGTATAGCTCTTTGCACCGGAGCGGGATACAATGACGCCTTCTTCCTCCAGCATATGATAGGCCTTCTGTATGGTGTTAGGATTTACCCCAAGCAGTGCGGACAGCGCCCTTCTGGAGGGAACCTCCTCCTGATGCCCAATGACGCCGGCAGCGATACCCTGCTTCACATGACGGATAATCTGCAGATAAATGGGGTATCCGTCCCCCAGCACAAAGTCCTCGAATGATATCATCTCTCCCGCCCCAACCGTATCAGTCGTATAACACAGTTCTATAACCGTATTATATAACTGACACAGTTATATGTCAAGCAAAATATACTGAAATCTATTCCTTTTGCCGGATAAATGCTGTATAATAGAATCGGCGGTTCACTGCCCGCAAAAATACCGGGAAGGCATGATAATCAATGACGCTGAAAAACAGACTTAACATAACCAGTTCTGCGGAGCTTGCTGACGCGGAGGAAAAAATAAGCAAGCAAAAAGCTGCTATGCTTTTCGAAAGCGGATATTTATATACTTTGCAGCCGGGAACCTTCGACAGTCTCTCAAAAATCCATAAATATCTGTTTGATGAAATTTATGACTTTGCCGGCCAGATCAGAGATGTCAATATCGCAAAAGGAAATTTCAGATTTGCGCCTGTCATGTATCTGCGGGCAGCACTGGAAAATATCGAAAAAATGCCCCAGTCCGACTTTGATGAAATTGTTGAAAAATATGTGGAAATGAACGTTGCCCACCCTTTCAGAGAGGGCAACGGAAGAAGTATGCGCATTTGGCTTGATCTGATTTTCAGCAGTGAACTCAATATGGTAGCAGACTGGAGCAGGATCGACAGAGACGATTATCTGCCGGCAATGGAAAGAAGCCCTATCAAGGACATCGAGATAAAGTACCTGCTAAAGGGCGCACTGACCGATAAGACAAAAGACCGGGATGTATACATGAAAGGCATAGACCACAGCTACTATTATGAAGGATATGCATCTTATAAGGCAGGGGAGCTTTAGTCACTACCGATCACTCCCTACCGGTATCTCCCCAGATACAGCCTCATCCTGCAATACAGATACGCCCACTTCCTCTGTTCCTTCAGCAGCGCAAGCAGGCGCCCCCTTGCCTTTGCCGCCTCTTTCATGCTGCCTTCTTCCACCTGCGCACCGCCGTATATTACTTTCTCATAATCATCTATGAACCCCAGATACTTCCGGATATCCCCGTCTCCTGACAGCCCAGGTAAATGCTCCGCCCTTTCCCCCAGCTCCTGCAGAGTCTCCCCCTCCTCTCTTGAAAGCCCCAGCCATGAAAGCACCTCCAGATTGTTAATAACCTCCCTCCGGAGTCTTTCCTCCGGGCTCATCCTTCCATATCTGTACCTGCCAATTGCTGTGTCAAATGCCAGCAGTATCCCGCAGCACGCCAGAATCATAGGCACCGCTGTCCCCAGCAGCCTCCAGAAGTCCCTTGTATTCTCCGCGGGCTCCGAATCCGTATCTTGTGCCTCATCCTCTCCGGCACCCAAGACATCCTCCTCCGGATCCAAGTCCGCATCTGCATCTGCCCCGCCGCAAGCACTGTCTCCGCTGACCGGCGCGCCGTCACTCGGCCGCGCCGACCCCCATGGAGCATAACGCCTTGCCCCATATCCCGGCGTGGGCTCGAAGGGGATCCAGCCCACACCCTCCAGATAGGCTTCCGGCCATGCATGGGCCATATCGGAATAGACATAGGTCACTCCCTCCTGTGCCAGCGGAACACAGAAGCCCTGCACATACCGGGCGGGAATCCCCGCCGCCCTTGCCAGCAGCACAAAGGCCGTGGCAAAATAGGTACAGTACCCCTGCCTGCTTTCCAGCAGAAAATAATCCAAAAAGCTCCCCTCATCCTTCACCTGATCCGGCAGCTCCCCGGGAGTCAGCGTATAGGTAAGGGACGACAGCGCCCTCTCTATGGCCCGCAGCTTCTCTGCAGGCGTTTCTGCATCCCCTATGACGTCTTCAAGGTAGCTCTCCATGGCTTCCGACAGCCTTACTTCCCCCAGATAATCCCGGTACATCTCCTGACGGTACTCCTCCAGCCCCTCAAGGGTAAATGATTCCCCGTTCCTCTGGAGGCATTCCCGCCTCAGCGCCGTCAGAACCGACTCGTTTGCCTCCTGCGCCCCGGCCACGCCTTCCTGCGAAGCCCCGCCATACATTCGCCCGGCCTCCTCCAGAAAGCGGTCAAACTCCTCCTGCCCTATGTTCAGCCTGAAATACCGCAGGCTGTATTCCGTCCCGTAGCCTTTCTGCTCCTCCCAGCGCAGGCTGCCGCCCTGACAGGCATAATCGGGCCCCTTCCCTTCCGTTCCCTCCTTCAGCCCCCATGTCTTCAAAGGGGCAAACACATAGCCGGTGTTGAAATACTCATAGCGTACCTCCAGCCGTATCTCCCTCAGATAATCCTTCTGATACCTCTGATCATAATTCCTCACTGCGTACAGTGTCTGGGCAGTATCCCAGAAGACCTCTCCGGCGCCGCCCTGCCGCTCCTGACTCCAGCTCCTGCCGTCAAAAGTGTCATACATACTGCCCGTCAGATATAGATCCTGCCCCGGATCTCCTTCCGCCTGAACAGTCATCACCTCCTGCATCTCCTCCTGCAGATCCCCCCGCAGGGTTCCGTCCCCGGAAAATCCGCTGAAAGCCATTCCGAATCCCTCTCTGGTGCCCCATTTGATATTCTGGGTTAAGGTCTGCAGAGATTCCCTGATCTGGCTGTATATATTTTTTGCCCACAGCCAGTCATAGGGCTTCTCCGGCACGGGCATGGCAGCCAGAAATACAAGATACAATGCCAGAAACGGCATGATCCACAGCATATAAGCCCTTTTCCCGCCGCCCTCCATACGTGCCTTTTCCCAGCGGGACTGTACCCCTTCCGCGCAGGTCACGGCAAGATAGCAGAGCAGAAAAGCCACCCCGAAATGATCCAGCTCCCACCGCATGAACAGACAAAGGAGCATAGCCGCAAAAATCAGCACCGCAAGCCCTATCTTCAGCAGATGTACCCTTTCAGACAAAACCTGCACAAGGTAGCATATCACCACAATGATGCCCGTCTGCAGCAGGCCGTACCCCAGCCTCCATTCCTCCGGCACAGCCCCTCCTCCCATGAACCATGGAAAAAAAGAGCGCAAAAAGGCAAGGCTGTCCTCAAGCCCTGCCGCTCCCACTCCTATACATAGGAAAATGAGCACCGCCGCCAGACATAGGATCCTGCCTCTGGCCGTCATGAAATTCATGCCCGCAAGCAGGCCAAGCACAGCCAGAGCCGTAAGCAGATGCTGCCTGCCCACGTCCCCCATCCCCAGAAAGCCCTCTGCGCCGAACAGCACCATACAGACCAGCAAACTTACGTTCAGCACCCGGCAGACCGCCTTTTCATTGGAACGAAGCCACTCCTTCATCACAGCCTCCCTTCCAGAGGCTCTTCTATAGGAATCGCAAAGATCCTTCTCCTCCCGTCCGCCTGCTTCTCATACTCCTGTACATTCTCGTCCGTGACGGCATAGACTACCACCGCTGTCCCTCCGGCTGCCAGCTCCTCCGTCATCCCCATGATCCGGTCATCCAGCTTGTGCAGGATGAAAAAGACAATGCGGCTGTCCCAGATGCCCCCTTGTGCCCTGATCTGAGCCAGCAGCTCCAGAACATCCTCCTGCTCCCCGAAGACAGCCTCCGCCGTGCCCTGGTAAAAGCTGTCAAAGTCCTTCATGCCCCTCACCTGCTGCCGCACAAGCCCGCCCTGCCCATAATATACAGAAAAACCTACATCCTTTCCCGCAAAAAAGAAGCCAAGGGCCAGAAGCGCCTCCAGCATCTTATTTTCCAGCGGCAGATAGTCCTCCGGCCGCCTGCCGAAACGGGTCATGTCACAGAAGACGGAGATTCCCTGCTTCTCCTCTCCCTCTTTAAGTCTGGTCATCAGCCTGCCCTGCCGGGCCGAGGCTTTCCAATGGATCTGCTTTAAGGAATCCCCCTCCACATAGTCCCGCACAAGGATATCCGGCTCCGTCTCCCCATAGGCCTCCCTCTGGAGGGGCACCTGAAACTCCTCCATGCCCCGCAGCTCTGAGAGCCGCACCACTCTGGGCCGAACCAGAGCCTTGATGGTGCCTGGATTGGAATAACGTACCCGCAGCAGGCGGAAAAAATCCGTCACTATCACTTCCTTCACGCCTACCTCGTACTCTCCCCGGTATCTGCACACCAGCCTGGTCTCGTAGGTGAACCTGTCCCCCGGCAGCAGCTCGTGCTCCTTGTCGTCCGGCAGCTCCTCCACATAAGAAAAATCAGAAAAAAGCCGGATGGCGACTCCCGTGAAAGCGAAATAATCCTCATTCTGCAGTATGAAAAAATACCGCTCAGGCTGGCCGCAGACCATGCTCCTGCTCCCCAGCTCCTGATAGATTTTGAACCGGAAATAGACACAGAGAATATAGATCAGGGAAACCACTGGCAGCAGAGTCATGCCAAAAAAGAAGCCGTAGCTGACAGCGCCTCCGAAAAAGCTGATGGATACCAGAGATAAAATCCATAGGCCTAGAAATATGAATCTATGTGTCCTCATCCCGCTTCCTTCCGTCCTTCCCACCTGCAGGATCTTTTGCGCCGTCACTCCCTGCACATCCATCATTCACCACACATGCTACATAGGCACTCTGGCTTTCAGAATCAGCGCCTTCAATATGCCTGCGGCATCCGCTTTCTGGATTCTGGCCTCCGAAGAAAGCACCAGCCTATGGAGAAGCACTTCCATGGCCACCGCCTTCACATCGTCCGGCTTTACGAAGTCCCTCCCCTGCAGGAACGCATTTCCCTGAGATGCCCGCGTCAACGCAAGCAGGGCTCTGGGACTGGCCCCCAGCACAAATCGGGGCTCCTCTCTGGTCAGCCTGACTACGTCCTCCAGATACCCCAGTACCGCCTCCTTCACCGTGACGGCCCGGACGCCTTCCATGGCCTCCAGCACATCCTCCCCGGAGCATACCGCCTCCAGTCTGTCCGGTGTCCTCCCCTCCAGAAATCGGACCGCCATCCGGATTTCCTGCTCCCTGTCGGGATATCCTATGGAAAGACGCATCATAAAGCGGTCCATCTGGGCCTCCGGCAGAGGATAGGTGCCCAAGAATTCCACCGGATTCTGAGTGGCGACCACCATAAAAGGACGGGGCAGCTTATGAACCTCCCCGTCCACCGTCACCTGCCCTTCTGCCATTGCCTCCAGAAGACTTGCCTGCGTCTTGGGAGCGGTTCTGTTGATCTCGTCCGCCAGCAGGATCTGGCTCATCACCGCCCCCGGCCGGTATTCAAACTCCCCGGTCTTTCTATTGTAAATAGACACTCCCGACACATCCCCCGGCAGGGTATCGGGAGTGAACTGGATCCTGCCGAAACTGCATCCTGTGCTCCTTGCAAGAGTTCCCGCCAGCGTGGTCTTGCCCACGCCGGGCACATCCTCCAAGAGCACATGTCCCCCTGCAAGAAGGCAGATCAGCAGCTTTTCCACTACCATCTCCTTGCCGATGAACACCTGATTTATATTATCCTTCAGCTTCTGTGCCAGCCGGAATTGTTTTTCATCCATATGAATCCTGCCGCTCCGCCCTTCTACCTGTCCATCTCTGCAATACGCCCCGTAGATTTATGCTCTCTGATGATCCCCTCGATCTCCTTCAGATCCGTGTAGATCAGGTCTCCGGGGACGGTATTTTTCAGGGCGCTGACAGCATTGCCATACTCCAGTGCCCGCCGGCACTCTCCGTCATGGGAAAGCAGGCCGTACAAGACTCCCGATATATAGGCGTCTCCGCTGCCGATGCGGTCCACTACTTCGATATCCTTGTAGGGAGCCTCCTCATAGAACACATCCTCCTTTGCGCTGTATATGACAGATCCGAAGGTATGCCGCTTAGGACTATGTACGATCCTCTGGGTGGATGCCACGATGGAGAGGGGATACTCCTGCGCGAAGCTCTTCATGATATCCTTGGCGTCCCCCTCCTTCAAAAAGGTCAGTCTGGCCGTATCCTCGGAGCAGAAGAAAATATCCACATAGGGCAGGATCGCCTCGATGTATGCCTTGGCCTCAGCCCCCGTCCACAGATTCCCCCGGAAATTCACGTCAAAGGAGATCAGCGTCCCCTGAGCCTTGAAACGCTTCATCATCTCTACGGCAGTCTCCCTGACCTGAGGGCTCAGCGCCAGCGTGATGCCGCTGGTGTGAAAGCACCGGGCCGCAGAATATAGGCTTTCGTCATAGTCATCCACGGAAATCTTATTCACCGAGGTATTTTTCCGGTCATAAACGATGCGGGGTTTCCGGGGATAGGCGCCGTTTTCATAATAGTACACTCCCAGCCGGGCATCCTTCTCCTCGTCATATACCAGATAATCGTCGCTGACCCCGCAGAGCCGGACACGGTTCTTGATGTAAGTCCCAAGGTCATTGGACGGCAGCTTAGAGATGATGCCGCAGCGCAGCCCCAGCATGGCGGCTCCCGTGGCGGAATTCAGCTCCGCCCCTCCTGCCTGCTTGCTGAAGCTGTCCCCTCTGGTGATCCGCTCGTTGTCGGGCGGTGACAGCCTGAGCATGATCTCTCCCAGAGAGAGCAGGTCGAAATCTCTTTTCATGGTGTTCATCTCTTTGTTCCTCCCATTTTAAATTTAATATGCTCCCGAAATCTTCAAATCGCTTTATATGTAGCTTTCTGAAATTTGCTTTTGCCAATTTCCCCGCTTTTCACAAGACTTTTCAGAAATGTGCTTTCCATTCAGGCCGCCGCTCCTGTTCACAGCTGATAATAGGATTCCAGAACCCCCTTCAGGATCTCTCCTGCCTCCCGGGCCTCCTCCGCATCGACACCTATCACCAGCCTGTCTTCGCACCGGACATACCGCTGCAAAATAATATCCACGTCCTGCAGGGACAGACTGGTAACGATGAATCCTATCCCCCGGGACGTCATATGCCAGTTTTCCAGATAAAACAACACAATCTCCTCGCCCATGGAGATATTCACATGACTGAGCCGCCCCTCCAGCTCCGCCACAAATCCCTCCACCTTCTCCCGCATAGCCGCCCTCACCACCACGGCCAGCCAATCGATGTTGATAGCCATGCATTCGCAGGGAATCCCGCACTCCTCCAGCACCTGAAATATGATCTGAATGCTCTTCTTGTCCCTTGCCAGCTTTCTGCGCCCGATCGTGATCCGAAGCGCGTTTATCTCCCGAATCCTATTGTCCATCTGTCTGTCTCTCCAGCGTTTTATCATTTCGCCGCGCCTGACGGCGTTCCTCCCATCCCTTTGGAAATCCCCCTCTTGAGAAAATCCTTCCAAGAAACCCTTCCTTCCCATCATACCCTTTTTTTCTCTCCATTGCAAGACATATGAGAATTTGTCATAATCACAGGGACAAATCCCATAAAGAGCTTGACTTTATGAAGCCAATCACATATTCTATCAATAGCCTGACCACTGTTTTGGATTCATCTAACGGATAAACCTGCAATTTCAGAGATCCGCATCCATAAGCGCAGCAGCAAGACATTCATATTTTACGATATGAGAGGGAAACAAGAATCATGAAACATAAGTTAAAATGGTTGGTCATTGGAATGATATGTGTTTTGATGATAACAATGTATATCTCTCCGATGTATACATCAGCCCAAGAACGGGGACGTAATTGTGTCGGGGAAAGGAAAAACTATCATTACGACTGCGAACCATTAAATAATGATCAGCACAGAATATGGCGCATATATGATGTAGAATGTAAATATTGTCACTCCACAATGGATCCGGTGAAAGTCTTCGACCGCGATGAATCTCATTCATGGAATGGCATTACTGACCTCGGCCATAGAGGCCATTACCACTATTTCAAGCTCCACTGCGCCGATTGTGGTATGCAAGGCCAAGAATTAAGTTCGTTATGTGATGCCGAAGCGCTAGGGGAGCATATTTGGCCCTTCTAGATAATATGTGTTGGATGAATCGGTAATGCAGTCAGGCAAAACAAAGGGTATTGCCAGATAAATAAGGCAACTGCCCTTTGTTCACTTAAGGCAGTCCTATCTTTGCTGCCAACTATATCATCCCAATAGTCAGGAGGCGTGAAAAACTTGATTTACAGACACAGAATCCCGCGTTTCATCTGTGCGTACATAGCCATCGCGGCAACTGCGCTCCTCTTGTCCGGCTGCGGAAACGGGCAGACGCAAGAGCTCGGCTTTGACGGCTATGCTTATCAGGCACAAGAGTTATTCCTGCTGAACAATTCAGAGGAATATCTGGGAAATATACAAGTATCGGGGGAGTATCTATACTACTATGTATCCACCGCGGACAAATATACCTTGTTCAGGGCATATATGGATAGGGAGGACGGAATGCGGCTCGGGGAGCCGGAGCATCTTCTGGACATACAAAAAAATGCCCTCCTGCTGTCCTTTGCGGTAGATGAGGAGCAGAACATTTACTGCTGCTTCCAAAAGCTCGTCTTCAAGTCAGTCTTTGAGTCCGAAAACGACGGCTGCCGTCTCGTGAAATATGGCGCCGATCTTCGGGAAGAGTACCGGCTGGATCTGCCGGACAACCCACAGTATACATCCTCCGGCATCATGGTGAACAGCCGACACGAAGTATGCCTGCTGACGGATCAGAGCATCTGTCTGGTGGACGCTCAGGGAAATCTGTCCGAAAGGATATCCGTTGAGGAATACAAGGAAGAGCTCGGAACTCCCTATCTGACAGGAGTCCCCAACGGCTATGTCTACTATGTCTGGGTCAGCATAAATAAGCGAAAGACCTTCAGAATCACCGGGCGAGAACAGCCGGCTTTGGAAAGAGTGTCTGAACTCGGGGAAGAAGGCTATCTGCTGGGGACATCTTATGGCCTGCTGTACTGCGACGAGGATATCCTGTACCGCTATGACCCGGAAAGCGCCTCCTACCGACCCATCCTGCGCTGGAGCGACAGCAATCTTCCCAACCCGAATCCCATGCCCACCGTTCTGGAGCTGTCCGAGGACGAGCTGCTGGTTTTCTATTCCACAGGCGCCTTGTGGGAGTCTCAGCCTCGTCTATATTATCTGGAGAAGAAAGCCTTGACGGATCTGCCCCAGCAGGAGCAGCTGGTGCTGGCGACAAGATACGGGATCTCTACGGATCTTGAGAAGAGCATACTTGCCTTCAACCAGCTCAGCAGCCGCTATCATATCACTGTCATAACCTACGACACTTCGGAAGAAGAGGCCCGTCTGGATGCTTCGCTCCTGTCCTCCAATCCTCCTGACCTGATGAATCTGTCCCGTATGAACGTAGTTAAATATGCCGAAAAGCAGGTGCTGGAGGATCTCACTCCCTATCTGGACGGCAGCGTCCGGCTTAACAAGGACAGCTATCTGCCGCAGCTTCTGGAGGCATACACCATCGGCGGAAGGCTGGTATGCGTCCCCAGCCGATTCAATATAAGAACAATGGTCGGAAGGGCCTCACAGATAGAGAGCTGCACAGGCTGGACCATAGAAGACGCCATGCGTCTGGCAGAGCAGTATCTGGACAGCGTCCCCATAAAGGGAGCCGGCATGGAATACCTCATCCTACAGTTCTGCTCCTATTACATTCCGGAAAGGTTCGTGGATCAGGAAAAGGGGGAATGCCGTTTTGATACGGAGGAATTCCGCAGCCTGATACGGTGGCTGGAGGGGTTCAGCTCCACAGAAGGATTTTCATTTACCGAAGGGCTTATTCCGGAGGATAGCCTGATCACGGACATCACTTTAATAAATCCGTCCGACTTTGCCCTTGCCGAGCTGCAGGCCGGAGAACCCCTCGCCGTAATCGGGTATCCCACGGCGGACGGGCGGATCCTGCACCGGGCAACGGCGGCGAACGCCATAGGAATCGTATCCGGCTCCCGGCACAAGGAAGGCGCCTGGGCGTTTCTGGAGTATTTTCTGGAGCGGCAGGAAGAGGAGGCGACTCTTTCGCAGTCTCGCTTGTCAACAGACGGCGGGTTCCCCATACAGCAGGATATCCTGACACAGCAATTGGAAGCGGAAAAGGAACCTGTGTACCGGCTGGACGCAAACGGAGATCCTATATTGGATCAGATGGTACACAAGCAGGTTATGGTAGCCAATGGCCAGTATCTGTACTACTACCACAGCACGGAAGAGCAGATCCATACCCTGCTGCAGATCATTGAGCATGCCGACTTTACTCCCATGGGATATGACACTGCGATAACGGACATCCTTCTGGAGGAGCTGGGCGACTATCCAAACGACGGCAGAACGCTGGAGGAGATCACCCCTATCATCCAGAACCGGGTGATGCTGCTGCTGCAGGAGCGCTCCTGAAAGAAATACCAGAGAAATCCATGTAAGCCAAATGCTATATGGCAATTGCATTTTCTATAGAAATGGTGTATAGTATTTTCCAGACAAAAATCTATCAAAATATACATATCGTGGAGGCTATGAATATGAAGGAAAAGGTAGTACTGGCGTATTCCGGCGGTCTGGATACCACCGCCATCATCCCTTGGCTGAAGGAGAACTTCGACTATGAAGTAATATGTGTCTGCGTGGACTGCGGACAGGCTGAGGAGCTGGACGGTCTGGAGGAGCGCGCTAAATTCTGCGGCGCTTCCAAGCTCTACATCGAGAATGTCATCGACGAATTCTGTGACGAATATATCGTGCCCTGTGTGCAGGCAGGCGCTGTCTACGAAAACAAGTACCTGCTGGGAACCTCCATGGCAAGGCCCCTGATCGCCAAGAAGCTGGTTGAGATTGCCAGAAAGGAGGGCGCTACCGCCATCTGCCACGGCGCTACGGGCAAGGGCAACGACCAGATCCGCTTTGAGCTTGGCATCAAGGCTCTGGCTCCAGATATCAAGATCATCGCCGCATGGAGGAACGACAAGTGGACCATGGATTCCCGTGAGTCCGAGATCGAGTACTGCAAGGCCCACGGCATTGACCTGCCCTTCTCCGCAGATTCCTCCTACAGCCGGGACCGCAACATCTGGCACATCAGCCATGAGGGGCTGGAGCTGGAGGATCCCGCCAACGAGCCCAACTACAAGCATCTGCTGGTGCTGGGCACCACGCCGGAGGAGGCTCCCGATCAGGGCGAATATGTCACCATGACCTTTGAAAAGGGCGTTCCCACTTCCGTGAACGGCAGACAGATGAAGGTTTCCGACATCATCCATACCCTGAACGAGCTGGGCGGCAGGCATGGCATCGGCATCGTGGACATCGTGGAGAACCGTGTGGTAGGCATGAAGTCCCGGGGCGTGTACGAGACTCCCGGCGGCACCATCCTGATGGAGGCACATAACCAGCTGGAGGAGCTGATCCTCGACAGAGACACCTACGCCATGAAGAAAGAGATGGGAGGCCGATTCGCAAGCCTTGTATACGAGGGTAAGTGGTTCACGCCCCTGCGTCAGGCGGAGCAGGCCTTCATCGAAGAGACCCAGAAATATGTCACCGGCGAGGTAAAGTTCAAGCTCTACAAAGGCAATATCATCAAGGCAGGCACCACCTCCCCTTACACCCTCTACAACGAGAGCATCGCCTCCTTTACCACCGGCGATCTGTATGACCATCATGACGCAGAGGGCTTCATCAACCTCTTCGGGCTGTCCTGCAAGGTACGGGCAATGAAGATGAGCCAGCAGGGAGAAAACCCGTTCTGAAAAATCTGACAATACAGAATACAAAGGGCTGCGGCGCCGATGATTCAGCCATCGGCGCTGCAGCCCTTATTTACTGCCGTTTCATGGAAAAGTGCCGTTCATCACGAGCCTATCAGCACCTTTTTCCCTTCAAAGGCAAAACCATATCGCCTGATTCTCTCTGACGGGATTCCCTTTGCTTCCAGATTATATGCGTATTGCTTCTCCTCAATCTGCCGCAGCGCGGCATCCACGGATTCCCGCAGAGTCCCCCCGTCATCCGGACTGTGCACTTTGAATTCAAGGATAATGGCATCGTCCTCATTGTTTAAAGGCTCCAGCATCACATCGTACCTGCCAAACCCGCTTTCCCTGTTGGATGTAATAATATAACGATCTGCCAGATCCACCATCAATCCTAATACAAATCCATGATAGAACCTCTCCGGCTCTGATTCATCCGAAGGCTTTTTCCCGGCATCAAAACTGCTGAATGTAGCAAATGCCGTCTTGTTCATATACAGATTCATCGCTTTCTCATCGCCCTGAAGCAGGGCCCTGATAAACCCATTATAAATATGGGGATCCTTTTGGAACCAGTCCCCGATCATCTGCATAGGTGTATCATATTCGTCCAGCAGTATAATAACCTTTTTCCCATAATAACGCATGAGGTAATCCGACAGAGCCCTCAGAGAATCAGAAGCCATATAATCTTCCATGTCAGCCGTCACCTTTTGATAGGCTTCCCTTTCCTTCTCATTCAGGTATCCGCTCCTCAGCAGAAAATCATATTTATTATACAGATTCGTGATAATCTGGCATATCTTCTTTCTGGCATTCAAAAAAGAGGTCTCTTTCACACCCGCAAAGCTGAGCGCAATCACAGGATACTGCCCCTGAAGCCCGCGATAGCTTTTTTCCTTCCAGATGGACAAGTCCTCAAACAGATCCCCCCGCTTCTTATACTGGTTAGAAAAAAAGTATTCTGTCATACTCATTGTCAACGTCTTGCCAAAGCGTCTTGGGCGCATGATCAGGGTTACCTTGTCCCTGTTTTCCCACCATTCCCTGATGAAATCTGTTTTATCAATATAGAAGCATTGTTCCTGAATCAAATCCCCAAAATCCTGATACCCGATTCCAACTATCCTTGCTATGCTGTCACCTTCCTCCGGCGCCTGTCCGCGGCGCTGCAGCCTCTTTATTTCTCCGACATGAGCGTCCCTATCCGGTTTTTGATGATCCCTATCGTCTCCTCCAGCGACCGGTCTCCCGCATAAAAAGCTCCTGCTTCCTCCCCGATGATCTTCGCTGCCGCCTGATCAGCACGGCGCATCAGCTTTATTCCCCCGATCATTTTCCTTACCTCTTCTATATCCTCCGGCCTTGCGGCATAGATATTTACCCCTTCCGATCTGTCTACAAGAATCGGCAGCTCCTCAAGACTCCCATTTTCATCCTCATAATACTTTATCTCTGACACCTTGTCAAATTGTTCCTCCAAGCCTTTTTTATAAGCGGAAAAATAATGATCCGGAGTCACGGCCTCCCGTCTCTCCTGCGCAAAAAGACTTTCCAGAAAACTCCATGCCTCCTCCTTGTATGCGCTCCCGGAGCTGATACCATAGCAGTTGACCGGCATGAACGCCATACCGTTCCCCTCCGCCCCCGGAAACCCCATATATCTGATATCGTCGCCCCATTGGGCTTTATCATAGAGATAGTCTTCCACAGAAGTCACACTGCCAAGCTCCATGAACAGCTTCCCATCTTGTCTGACTTCGTAGCTCGGGTTATAAACCTTCTGTTCAGGCAGATATTTCCCTATTTTTAAATATGTCCCGATATACTCTTGTCCGTCAGGCACGCCGTCCAGCCCGTACATTCCCAGTATATCCGCAATATCCCCTCTGTCTATGCCGAATTCCAGATTTTTATTTTCCTCCACACCCTCCAGACACTCCTCCGGGGTCCAGATACCGTCCCCTCCTGCCCATCTTTCCTTGGTAATGATACCTTCAATAATGAAATTCGTGGGAAGCATATACCTTTTGCCCTCATCCTCCAGTGCCTGATACAGCGGCTCCACAAAGTCTTCCGAACCGATGACATCGCTTCTTTCAAGATAAACTGTCAGATCCTCCAGCATACCCGTCCTGCCCAGAACAGTGTCGTTCACCATGGTACTTTCGAAACCTATGATATCCGGCCCCTTTCCGGCAAGGATGTCGTTGTACATCCTATTGACGGCCTCCGCCGTATCCTCCTGCCAGTAATCTACGATAACTAAGACACAGTCCGATTCCTTGTTATACTGCGCCACGGCATTCCTGAGCCAGTAGGTTTCCCCGAAGCAGCCCAGTGTCAGCATTTCAAATGATGCCGGATGGAAAATGTCCCTGATTCTTTCTGGCGCTTCCATTTTTCCCTGCCCATTCGCCTTTTGGGGAAAGCGACACACATTTTTTCGCCGTTATCTAAATGACATTGGGCACTGAACTGTTACGAGTAAGCGGAGGGAGGAATTTAATGGAAATTTGATAGCAATATGAGCGTGATTGTGGTATTCTGTTAGAGGTACAAACCAAAATTTTTGACAAAAGCGGAAGGAGATTCATATGAAATGTGATATAGCCAAAGAGATATATAAGCAGGCTCATTTAGAGGGGAAATTTCTCTTACGTTCAGGTCAGTATTCAAATGAATATTTTGATAAGTATTTATTTGAAGCAAATCCAGACTTACTTAGAAAAATCTCAAAAGGAATGTGCGAGCTGATACCGAAAGATATTGAAGTTTTAGCAGGGCTTGAACTGGGAGGAATTCCACTTGTAACGGCGATTGGTTTAGACGCAGGAATTCAATGTGCTTTTGTTAGAAAAAAGGCAAAAGAGTATGGAACATGCAAATTTGCAGAAGGCACACAGGTTAGCGGAAGAAACGTTTGCATTGTTGAGGATGTGGTTACAACCGGAGGTCAAATTATTAAAAGTGCGAATATGCTGCGCGAGGCAGGCGCAAAAGTCAATTTTGTTCTTTGTGCTATCCAAAGAAATTCTGATGCAACAGAAATATTGGCAAAAGAAGGCTTAACTTTAATCCCTTACATGACAATGGAATATATAAAAGAGCAAGTTAGAGTATTGTAATTATCATGTTTCCCTTAAAAATCATCAATTTGACAAATCAAAATTTGCAAGATTGAAAGGAGATTTCTATGAGCGCAGACCTACCTTTTTTCAAATACCACCCCGACCCATTCGCCACCGAGACTTTTCGCAGGCTAGATGAGCCGGTCACTTGCCCCTGCTGCGGCCAGCAAACCTCCATCATCTACGAGGGGCCTTTCTATTCTAGGGATGAAGTGGATCACCTGTGTCCCCACTGTATCGCCAGCGGTGCGGCGGCGGAAAAGTACAGCGGCGAATTTCAGGACAGTGAATCCACTGACGAGGTGGACAGCCCCAACAAACTGGACGAATTAGTCCACCGCACCCCCGGCTACTGCGGCTGGCAGCAAGAGTATTGGCGCGCCCACTGCAACGACTTCTGCGCCTATCTGGGTACGGTGGGCTATGCGGAGCTTGAGGAGATGGGCCTGATGGATGAGGTTCGGGAAACCTTGCTCGATGACTGGTATGAAGAAATTTTCACCGACTTGACAAAAGACGGCGGTACAGTCGGATACCTGTTTCAGTGCCTCCACTGCGGGAAATACCTTCTGCATATCGACTGTGACTGAAAAGTAGTTCCCTTAATCATTTTAGTTTATCGGGGGGATTTCATCTTTTAGTGGAGGAGATGATGTTATGGAAACAAGAAAAGGAGAGGTCATCACCCGCCGGGAGATTGATGTCATGGGCGAGGAGGAGCTGCTGGATCTGGTTCGGCGGCACGCCAAGCTGCTGGGGGAGCGGTTTCCCAAACAAGCGGACCGGTTTTACTGTCCCGACATCCTGGACGAATCCCATCTTCTTCGGAAACTGTACCGACTGGATCGAGAACGGTTTGTCGAACTGGTCCAAGAACAGAACAAGCGGGAGTATATTGCTGGCGGACATTGGGCGGCGATACTCATCTCCCAAGGGGAACCGCTGCCCGATGAGGTTCTGTGCCGGCAGGAGCAGGTAATGTCAAAGTCCCTGACCCAGACAGAGGAACGTACTCACAGCAACGGCAGGGGATACGAGTGGAAGGAGACCCATGAATACACTACAGCGCTGGCCATGGAGTCCGCCCTATTCTGGGAGGTCAGTGAGAAAGCCCGGGGTATGTGGCGGAACTGGTATGACCGCTACTGTTACCAGACTACCAAGAGCAACCAACTGGCTGAAGCATTCAGTCTGCGGGAGACCTGGCTGGGCGCCTCCCATACGGACAGCGCCCAGATCCTCTGCAGTCTGGGCTGGAAGCCGCTGGACATGATGCTGGCCTATCTGCTGGGGGTGCACATCGAGCATTATAGCCCCGTGGACCCGGACTGCGCCGCAGATGCCGCCCGGCGGGACCCGGAAACGGCGGTCAAATTGATGGATTCGGACCAATATAAGACTTGGTTCGGGGATCAGCTGCACCCCACCTATTTTGTGGAGATGGCTCAGACATGGAGGGAATTTTTATATCTCCAGTACGGCTGGCCTGACAAGGCCCCCTTGGAGAAGGGACACCGGCTGAAAAAGGCGGATGCCCACTGCAAACTCGTTTTGGAGCGGCTGCGGAACCCCGGCTGGCCCCAGCGGGACTTTGAGGAGGAGCTGAAAAGGGTGGGTCTGCTGATTTCGGAGACTCCTCCGGTCTGGGACAGCTCCAAGCTGGCCAAACTTCAGCGGCTGGCTCTGACAAGGGCGATGATCTATCACTACCAGTGGCGGGCAGGGGAGCTGCGCTCCGCCCTGGCTGCCGCCCCCAAGCCGGAGCTCTTCACCGCTCTGGTATGGGGAGTCTACCAGAAGGACAGGTTGGAGAATGTCTTCCTTCTGGACGGGGCCGGAACGGCCTGGGGGGAGGACGGAGCGCCGTTTCCTTTGCCGGACGATGCCCAAGTGGGTCTTGTGGTTCCGACGGAGATGACAAAAGGACAATTGATCCTATGGAAAAAGCGGCTCAAAGAGACGGGGGGCAAGCCCCCCATCCGCCAGCTGACTATCCCGTCCCAGCCCCCAGAGTGGGGGGAGTTTGAGGGAGCGGTGACCAAGCATATCACCATCTACACAGTCTCGGGCAAATGGGGACTGGACATGGGAGCGCTGTCTAAGCACTGCCGGGCGGATCTGCTGGACCCCCTTCACGGCTATGGGGCCAGGATCACCTTTGAGGCGGTGTGGAACGGCCCCGAGTACAATGAGGAGGATGTGTCTGTTTCCGGCGTAACCTTCTACCACATGGATCCCCTGCCCTTTGAGGACTACCTCCCCCAGCGGGCCGTTGTCCCGCCAGAGAAGCTGCCTGCCCGGTTTGTCTGCTTGGCTGGGGCAGCTTTCCGACAGCTGGCCGGACTGAACTGACAAAGCACCGCTCTTCCCAAAGATACTTCCAGTTGATCGGGGGCTTTCACTTTTTGGGTGAATGCCCCCTTGACAAATCCTGTCTTGCAAAGTGCTGTTAATTGAAAATAATTCAGAGTATTGCTTGACTTGGTAAAACTAAAATGATATTTTATATTACAAGAACATAAGTTCTTGTGGTAAGGTTCAAATATGTATAATAAATACTACAGATTACTGGGAAAAATATATGTGATATGCTGCCCTGAGTGCATTATCAAGATAAACATCTTCCAGCTTCTAAGATCAGCAGATCATGGCAAATCAAAAAGAACGGTATCGATGATCATTTAGCGGAAACAAGGAACAAATAAGCGGAGGAAGGAATAATGGCAATTGAACAGTATACGGAAAGCTTAACTTTAAAGGAAATGAATTGTACAATCGGAGAAAATCAATTTGGCTATGTTTTTCCTCAGGGAGATGTTTCCAGTATAGACAAAATCGAAAAACTTCTTAAACAAGCAGGAGGAAAACCCAAAGAGTGTGAGTTGGATGATTATACTCAAGGAGGGAACGGTAAAGCGAAACCAGAATTTGTTATTACATTTAATGATGACATCCATACTATAATTGTGGTCGAATGCAAAAATACTGCAAAAAAACATTGCAGTACGAACCTGAATAAACCAAACGGTTTTGCGGTAGACGGAGTTTTGTACTATGCAAAATTCTTAAAGCAGGAATATAATGTTATTGCAATTGCGGTAAGCGGAACAAATGTGGACAATATGAAAGTGGATACTTACTACTGGCAGCAAGGCCAAGAACAGTATTCCGTATTAAAAAAGGCAAAAGATATTATTTTGGAGCCTAAGAATTACCTTGAGCTGATCAGAGGCAATAAACTGAAAAAAGCTTATTCTTTAGATGAAATTCGGAATACAGCTATTGATATGCATAATTCGTTAAGGGAAATTAAAGTAACAGAAGCACACAAGCCTATTTTTATTGCAGGAATATTAATTGCGTTGAATGATGAGGATTTTTCAAAAAGCTATTCAATGTTAAGTTCATATAAACTGGTGATGCAGAATATTCAAAATGCGATTGAAAATGTCCTTGAAGAGAGTGATATAAAAAACAGCAGAGTAAATTACATCAAGCAGGTGTTCAGTACGCTTCAAGACAATACAAAATTTGCGGAAATACCGCTGGGACACTCTAAATCCATTACCTGGTACATAGAGCAATTAGAAATGAAAATCAAACCGATGATGGATTATGCAGATAGTACAGTAGACGCATTGGGCGTATTTTATCATGAGTTTATCAAGTACTCCGGGGGTGACGGAAGCGGCTTGGGAATAGTTTTAACTCCACAGCATTTAACAGAGTTTATGTGTGATTTGGCTGGAGTCAATAAAAATAGCCGAGTTGTGGATATATGTTGCGGATCAGGCTCTTTTTTGGTGACAGCAATGAGCAAGATGTTTAAAGACGCTAATCCTGAAGAAGTGGAAAATATTCGTAAGAGCGGTTTATATGGGGTGGAATTTGATGACGGCCTTTATACATTAGCCATTGCAAATATGATCATTCGTAAGGATGGGAAATCAAATATTTATAAAGGGGATTGCTTTAATTCTGGCATAACAAAAGAATTAAAAGAAAAAAACATAAATATTGGTTTAATAAATCCGCCATATTCTCAAAAAGATGTGGTTGAACTAGAATTTGTGGAGCATTTATTAGAGGTGCTTACAGTCGGAGGCATAGGTGTAGTTGTAGTTCCTATGAGCTGCGCGATCGGCACGAAGTTTAAAGATGTCAGAGAACGCTTGATGAAAAAAAACACCTTGAAAGCTGTATTTTCCATGCCTGATGATATATTCTATCCGACAGGCACGAATGTATGTGTTATGGTCTGGGAAGCGCATACGCCCCATGATTCAAATCAAGAAACTTTTTTTGGGTATTGCAAAGATGATGGATTTGTAAAACGTAAAAAATTAGGAAGAATCGATGCTTTAGGAAAGTGGGAACAAATTGAAAGGAAATGGTTAGACCTATATAGAAACAGAGACGTCGTAGACGGATTGTCAGCGAGACATTGTGTTAAATATGATGATGAATGGTTATGTGAGGCATATATGCAAACAGATTATTCAAAATTATGTCAGGAAGATTTTCAACAGACGATTAATGATTATTTAGCATATTTAGTAAAGAGCGGTGTGAAGAGATGAAACTAAAAGAATTATTTGATATTGAAATATGCAAAAATCACATACCATTATCATATGCCAAGGATAATCCAGGCACAGTCCCATATATTACAACAACGGCGAATAATAACGGAGTTGAGTGTTATGTGGATTATCCTGCACAGTATACAGGAGGGAAAATAACTGTCAGCAAGGACGGTGACAGTGCAGATGCATTTGTTCAGTTTCTTCCTTTTTGTGGGAACGAAAAAGTTATGGTGCTGACTCCCAAAAAGCAATTGACTGATAAAGAGTTATTATTTTATGCCCTTTTGATCAATCGCAATAAATACAAGTTTGGGTATGGCAGAAAATGTTCAATTGCCCGATTAAGCGAAATAGAATTAATGGATTTATGCGATTTACCACAATGGATATATGATACTGAGATTAAACCTATACATACTGATATCAAAGAATGCAAATGTGTTTTTAAGGAGGAAGAATGGAGCGAATATAAAATAGGTGAATTATTTGAGTTAAAAAAAGGCAAAAGATTAACCAAAGCAGATATGTTCTTAGGGCAGACAAATTACATAGGCGCAATCAGCGAAAATAACGGAATTCGTGAAAAAATAGATATTGAAACGACATGGAAGCCGAATTGTATAACTGTTAATTATAATGGGAGTGTGGGGGAAGCTTTTTATCAAATAGAACCATTTTGGGCTTCGGATGATGTCAATGTTTTGTATGCAAAAGATTTTTGGAATTTAAACAAATATATAGCGATGTTTATTATAACAGTAATAAAATCAAATAAATACCGTTTCGGGTATGGCAGGAAGTGGACTTTAGAAAAGATGAGGGATACTATAATAAAATTACCAAGCAGAAAGGATGGAATGCCGGATTTTGAATATATGGAAAAGTATATACGGGCATTACCCTACAGTGACAGAATATAGTATTTCATATCAAAAAAGGCGGACGGCATGGATACCATAATAACAGACGCAGGAGATCCTTTCCTGCAGCAGATTATCGAACAAGGTATCATTAAGGTTAAAGGTAAATCCAACATGACTATTCTGGCAATCTATATTTTGGCAATAAACCTCATAGGCTTTGCCATGATGGGAATCGACAAAAAAAGAGCCATCCGGGATGCCTGGCGCATCTCGGAGGCTTCTCTGTTCGGAACCGCCCTTCTGGGCGGTGCTCTTGGCTGTACTCTGGGCATGCATTTCTTTCACCACAAGACAAAACACTGGTATTTCAGATACGGCATGCCCGCCATCTTTATAGCGGAATCCCTGCTCCTTGGCTGGCTGCTGAAGCAGCTGTAAGTATGTCACTGCACTGCAGAGCCATAGAACCGGCACAATGCCTTCGGTGTTTCCGGCGGCTGCAAGTATACCGCTGCACTGCAGAGCCATAGAACCGGCACAATGCCTTCGGTGTTTCCGGCGGCTGCAAGTATACCGCTGCACTGCAGAGCCATAGAACCGGCACAATGCCTTCGGTGTTTCCGGTGGCTGCAAGTATACCGCTGCGCTGTCACGGCCGGGAAAACCGCCACAGCGCCTTGGATAAATGCGGACTATCTTAAGCCGTCACGATCACTCCCCCGTCATTGGCATACATACTGCTGACCCCGCGGGTATCCATGATGATGCATTCTTTGAACCTCATCTTTTCCAGAATCATCTTTTTCACCTGCTCCGCACGCTCCAGAGCATTGCAGTGGGTAATGATCAGGCGTTTCTCCTCCGGCTTTTTTACTTCCTGCACCACCAGCTCCGCCATACGGCTCAATGCCTTTTTGATGCCGATGGTCTGGCTGCGCTGAATAATCTCTCCATTGTCTGCACCCATCACCGGCTTGATGTTCAGAGTGGATGCCACAAAAGCCTTTACGCCGGTAAGTCTGCCATTCTTACGCAGGGTCTCCAGATTGTCCAGCACGAAATAGGTGCGGAGACCGTCCCTGAACTCCTCGATGCGCTTCACGATTTCCTCAAAGGAAAAACCAGTCTCCTCCAGCTCCATCAGCTTCAGGGCGATCTGGGTCTCGCCGCCGCTGGCGGAGCGGGAATCCACCACATGTATCTGCTTGTCCCCATATTTCTCATGGTACAGCCGCTTGCCCAGCTCCGCGCTGTTGTAGGTGCCGCTCAAAGGAGAGGAAAGGGTCACGGCATAGATATGCTCCGCCTCCGGCTCATGATAGCTCTCCATAAACAGCTCCGGTGTGGGACAGGAGGACTTAGGGCATTTGGGACATTCCGCCACCTTTTTCAGAAATACTGCCTGATCAAAATTCTCGTCATCCAGAATCCGGTACTCTCCTACCTCCAGCCCCAGAGGCACCCTCTCAAACCTATCGTCCTTTAACAAGCTTTCCGGAAGTTCGCCGCAGCTGTCCAATACAATTTTATAGCTCATAATATGCTCTCCAATCTATCTCAGCATTGTGTGTTTTTTGCTCCAGTGTAATATAGTTTTAATTACCATGTATCATAGCATATATTACCCATATATGTAAAGCATATTATTATATTTTATAGGAAATATAACGCAGCGAAAAATAACGCAACACTGCGTTGACCGCCCGTCCTTCCTTTGCTATAATCGTATTATACTGGCCAACGAAAGAATCCGCGCAGAGCCTGAAAGCGGTTCTGAAACGGAATCTCCATATATCTGTCAGCTGAAACCACAACTGAATGTACACAGATAAGCTCTCGGAGTCTTAGTGCGTAAAATCTGGCCAATAATGGAGCCGGAAGGCAGTGGACGTTCGGAAATTCCGAGAGGCCATTACAGCAGAACAGGAGGAATATCAAAAATAGATGATAGCCCTGCAGATCACTTCCATGAAACAATTTATGAACCAGCTTCTGGTAGCAGACGCTTTTGAGCCCTTCCTGCTGGAGGAAGCCGTCATCGGCACCGCCTGCACCTTTACCATCGACGGGCGGATCAATCAGGATTTCTTTGCCGGGGAGGAGACTTCTGATGCGGACGCCGTCCATAAGAAATACGATTTCCGTCCATGGAACGAAGTAAAGGGGCTGTGCTTTGACCTGATAAAAGGAAAGCGCACCCCCTTGTTCTTCCGTTTTGTGCTGCACCTGATGCCTGAAAAAGCCATGGCCCTGCTGGAGAAAGAAGGCTGCGATGTGGACTTGTCCCAGATCAAGGCACTGGTTCTGAACATCCGCTATGACGGCTCCAAGACCCTGCTCACCACGGGAACAGCCTTTCACACCTTTCTCTTGTCAAAGGAACCGGATGCCATCTGGGACAAAGCTCTCCGTAAGTATCTGGACGGAAAAGGCATCTCATATGAACCCTTGTAGGCAAAAAGCCGCGTCCTCTTCAGCTTTTCATCTTGGATCTGAAAACGAGGCTCGCCAGATATCCGAAAATCAGGGCCGCCGAGGTTCCCACCGCTCCTGCCTTGAAGCCTCCGGCAAAAAGTCCCAGTATTCCTTGTTCATCCACGGCTTCCTTGACTCCCTTCATCAGCACATTGCCGAAGCCCAGCAGCGGAACACTGGCTCCTGCGCCTGCGAATTCCTGAAAGGGCTCATACCAGCCCAGCGCGCTGATGGCTGCGCCGGTCACCACCAGCAGTACCATGATGCGCCCGGGCATCATTTTGGTCTTTTCCATCAGTATCTGCACCAAGGCACAGATAAGGCCTCCTATCCAAAATGCATTCACATAATCCATCATTTGACATACTCCTTCTTTTCATCGGATTTTTCATAC
Source organism: uncultured Acetatifactor sp. (assembly GCA_964018205.1). Taxonomy (GTDB): domain Bacteria; phylum Bacillota; class Clostridia; order Lachnospirales; family Lachnospiraceae; genus Acetatifactor. The sequence continues at coordinate 139,188 of CAXHOW010000005.1, forward strand.
GATCATACATGAATTAGTATCCGTCAAAGATGGAAACCTATACATAAAGCCGGATAAATCTATCTCTAACAGCCTTGCTGTCACGGCAAATGACCTGATGCCAGCAAAGCTCAGACCTCAGCTATGACCTCTACTTCGCAGAGGACATTCTTGGGAAGGGTCTTGACCGCCACACAGCTTCTGGCAGGCTTTTCTGTGAAATATCTGGCATACACCTCATTGAATGCCGCAAAATCACCCATATCAGCCAAAAAGCAGGTTGTCTTTACCACCTTCGTATAATCTGTTCCGGCTTCCGCAAGCAGCGCGCCTACGTTCTTCATGACCAGCTCGGCCTGTGCCCCGATATCTTCCCCTTCAATATTGCCCGTAGCCGGATTGATAGGAATCTGTCCGGACGCAAAAAGCATCCCGTTTGCAATGATACCCTGAGAGTACGGCCCGATCGCCGCCGGTGCCTTATCCGTTGAAATCTTGCGCATAATATTCTCCTCCTCTTTCAAAATCTTTCATTACTTTGTCATATCTACTTCCGGCTCATCAAATTCCGCCGTCACATAGAATCCTCTGGCATTTTCCACTATATCGGCCACAACGCCCTCCCGGCTCTTTAATCTGTACCGGAACGGGATATTGGCCGACATGGCCAGAGAGGGATCTATCACATAATAATAATTGCTGGGGAGCAGTCCTTCCGTTACCGTGATTTTCTGTCCGGTTTCCAGAAGCCCCTGCCGCTCCATCTTGAATTCCATTCTTCTCAATACAATCAGCTCACTTTCCAGCCAAAAGCCCATCGGACATTTTTTCGTCTCGTCCTGAAAAAGCTTGCGGGCAGGCCGGAAAACGCCTCCCTCCCGCCTGCCCATTATTATGCCTCTTGTCCAGCGCTTCCTATGCGCTCAAGGGACTCTTCTGCAGCCTATACAGTCGCGTCTGTGCTGTCTGATGCCGCCGTCTCTGCAGCTGCGTCAGTTCCGTCCGACGCGGCGGCTTCGACAGTCACATCGACACCGCCCGTTGCAGCTGTTTCAACAGCTACACTCGCATTATCTGTAGCCTCAGCGATCACATCATCGCTGCCTGCTGCGTCAGTAGCTTCGCTCTCTGCGGAGACAGCAGACTCCGCCGCACTGCCTGCCACGTTTTCTGCCGTTGGTGCTTCTGCTGCGTCAGCAGCGGGTGCCTTGATGATGATTTCTGTGCCGCAATGCTCGCAGAATCTGTTGCTTCTCGACACCTCTCTGCCGCATCCCGTACACACCACCACATTCTTGAGCTCCATGATCTTTTCGTTCTTGGCCTCTATCTCTGCCTTGAGGTCTTTCATCTTTTCCACCCAGTCAGCAACATAGGGGTTTTCCATCAGGAACTCATTGTCCAGAACATATGCGCCTACCTGTGTCTGGATGTTTTTGATCTCCTGATTCAGCGAGCTGATCTCCATATTCAGCTTTGTGACTCCTGCAACTTCTTTGCTCTTTGAAATTGCGCTCTGTGTCATTTGTGTAAATCTGTCACTCCAACTTGCCATCTTTTTTTACCTCTTTTCTTGATCTTTTTAGTGTATATAATCCAACTGCAAAAAATACCAGCATCGCTATAAAAGCTATCCAGTAATATTTGCAGATACGACCGAATGTCACATCTACATACAGCAGTCTTGTTCCCTGCGTATTGTAAAACATCCATCCTCCCAATACCGCCAGTCCCACTGCTGCCAATATGGCCAGATATCCCCATATTCTTCCTTTACCGCCCCTTCCTTTGGGCGCGTCCGTCACCGCCCCGTTTACGGCCGTCTCCGCTGCCGCCGACACCCCCGCTTCCGCTCCTGCCGGCACTCCGGGCACCGCTCCTCCGGCCGTCTCCGATGCCTCTGGCACCCCCGCTTCCGCTCCTGCCGGCACTCCGGGCACCGCTCCTCCGGCCGTCTCCGATGCCTCTGGCACCCCCGCTTCCGCTCCCGCCGGCACTCCGGGCACCGCTCCTCCGGCCGTCTCCGCTGCCGCCGACACCCCCGCTTCCGCTCCCGCCGGCACTTCGGGCACCGCTCCTCCGGCTGCTATCCTCTCTGTCTTCTGTATGGTTTCATCTACCCTGATATCCTCATCCATGTCCGCACTCTCCTGCTTCTACATACCTCTGTGCTGTCTTAACAGCTCAGGCCTCTGTCCGGCCTCATTCTTCTGTCCCCGGCTCCGGATCCATCCATGAACCGCCTACCTGCTGGAAATAATCCGCTATCGGCCTTTCATACATCTCCTCTTCAATGGCATCAAGAGGTACACCCACATTATACTCCTTCTCGGCAAAAGCATCATCGATATCTACTGTTATTCTTATGACTCTGGAAAAATCTTCAAGCTCCATGAACGCAGTAAGCTCAATCACATAGTCGTTTACCATGTATTCCCCTATGGCTGAATATATCTCACCCAGTACCCCGCTGGAATCTGCCTGAATGAACTTTCCTCCGCACTTGCGGGCAATATAGCTCAAGTACTCTGTATCTGCACCGCCTACACCGATCGTATACACGCTGATGCCCTTGCGCTTCAGATCGTCCAGCACCCCATCTATCATATCAGCGCTGCCGTCCTCTCCGTCAGACAGCAGGATGACTACCTTTCTGCCCTGCTTGCCGTCCAGCTCCTGCCCCGCCAGCTGCAGACCTGAATAGATACTTGTTCCTCCGCCTATCTGGATGCCTGAGATCCCCTGCAGCACATGATTCCGGTTGCTCCCTACCGGCACCACCACCTGCGCCTGATCATCAAAGACCAGCAGCCCCACATCAATGTTCTCGTCAATGTTTCTTACAAAGTTTGTAACCGCCTTCTGGGTGTCTGTCATCCGTTCGCCGCCCATGCTCCCGCTTCGGTCTACCACAAGTGCAACGGACAGATCCCCCGTCTCCTCCAACGCCTCCGTGTCGAGCAGCTCAAAATTTTCCACGGGAGTCCCCAGCTCCACCACAGTGAAATTATCCTTTTTCAGCTTCTGTTCCAGTTCCATGGACACATTCACTGTCACGCGCACCGTAGGGAATGCGGTAGCATCAATGCGCCTGATAATCAAGCCGTTATATAGCTTGTTCAGCGTGTTCAGGATAAAGTCATAGAAAGTATCCGTCTCATTGTACTCTGCTTCTATGAAGCCCAACAGCTTTGCCACGCGGTTCCATAGGAGCTCAATGTCAATACTATCTACATCTCCATAGACCATATCATCCACAGAACTGTTATTATTGATGTATCCGTTCAGAAAATCCGCAAACAATAATCCAACAGTGTCTAACGATACCGCCGCCGAATTCTCCCCGTCATGAATGACCTCCATCACAAGCTCCCTTGCTCTGTCTCTCTGTGCTGCCTGATAATACAGCCGCGCCAGCTCGATCTTGAACGCCACTGTGTCCCTCTCTGCGATCGGAGTTGTGGTCTCGATAAAGTTGATTGCTTTCTTCGCAGGTATGGCATCCAGCTCCTGCTGAATTTCATCTATCTGGCGCTGAATATTTTCCATTTCCTCGCTGATGTCACGCTGTTTCGTTGCGTCACTCTCCTGCGCATATTGGGTCTGAAGCCTATTATGCCTCTCCTCCAGCGCAGTACGCTGCTGCACGAGTTTATCCGTGCTGCCGTCTCCTGCCCTGACGGCATCCCTCTGTGCCGCAAGGTTGGCAACCAGAGCCCTGTTCTCAAAACAGCCATTGTCCGCAAGCATATCTTCCGCCTTTTCATAAGCTTCTTCATACTGCTTTGTGTCTACGGCATATGCTACCTGCACCTTTCTGGACAGCAGGGAATCGTCCTCCTCCAGCAAGGCAAGTGCCTCCGTTGTCACTCCCGTTCCGCTTATCACATCCAGCATAGCCAGCATATTCTCGCTGTTCCTCTTCACGGAAATGCTGTTCTGCACCTGCAGAAGAAGAACTGTCAATCTCTCACTGACATCTTCCTTTATGGAATTATATACCTCATTGTACCGATTTCTGTCTTCTCTTGGCACCAGAGCCAGCGTATCCACCGCATCCTGATATATTTCCCTTGCAGAGACCAGTACCTGATCTTCCCTATCCTGCAGGTATTTGTCAATATAAAGGAGTCCCACCTCATAATCTGCCTGAAATCCTGCGGCAATCACAAGAAGCTCCTCGGAAAACGCGTTTTCCTTCATCTGCTCACACTGGGCGGCCATGATCCTGCCCTCTTCATACTCGCCCATTTCCAGCAGCTTTGAAGCCAGAAAATTCTGCTGTCCCACCATCACATTGACTTTATGTACACGCCATGCATAGATCCCCGCACAGATCCCTGCCACTGCCAGAATCGCCGCTAAAGCATATCCTATATAAACCGCTTTTTTCTTCTTCATCCTAGCTCCCTGAAGCCGACCTCCGGCCGGCTCTTCTTCAATCAGTAATCGTTGCTGCCAGCTTTTCCCTGCTGTCTCTGTCTAATCCGCTTACGGCTTGTCTCCTCCCAGATTCAGCAGATCCACGTCAATTCTGGTGAGGTGAGGGTATATGCTCCGAACTGCATCAGGGTTCCCGATGGGATTGTCACGTACCATCAGCACCTGCAGATTGCTCAGGCCCGAAACCGCACTAATATCCGTCACCTGATTATGGTACATCCACAGCTGCTGCAGGTTCACAAGCCCCGACACCGCGCCAATGTCCGTCACCTCATTGTCAGAAAAATCAAGATATATCAGCTGATCCAGGCTCCCTGCAGGCTGTATGCTGCTGATTTCATTTCCCCACACGGAAAGCACGGTCAAGTTTGACAGATTTGCAAGCAAGGATATATCACTGATACCGTTCCATCCCAGATTCAGTTTTGTAAGCTGCTTCATCCCGCCCAGAATCCCCAGATCACTGTTGTCCAGACCATCTCCCACCAGTGAAAGCTCTGTCACGCTGCGGCATACCTCCAGACTTCTGATGTCCAGCTCCGGCTGGTATGCCACTGCCACCCTTTCTAAAAAGGGCATATACCGCAGATCATTCAGTGTAGATATCTCTTGTCTTTCATAAGGCACATAAGTGCGCCCATCCACGGAATACCGGCTTTCCTCCAGCAACACGCCGGAAATATCCTCTCCTGCCCGTACCTGACTGCCCACGACATAAATCTCCGTTATCTGCTCGATGTCATCATTATAAATCGGCTCATTATTAGGAATCTGCAGCTTCTCACGGATAATCCTCTCTATTACCGGTTCTTCCAGAGTTATCAGGACATCTTCGATCCTGATATCAAAGGCATAGGCCGCGATATCGCTGCTGTATCCCATGGAATTCATGGCTATGGTCCTGATCGTGGTCTCGCCGTTCCTCAGGATCAGAGGCTCTGTATAAACCGGTGATTCCGCGGTAGGCTCTGTCCCGTCTAATGTGTAATATATCGTATGGGTCTCATCGGAAGGAATCAGCTCCACTCGAATGCGTTCTTCGTAAGCTCCCTCATCATGACTGACAGACGGGGGCTCCGGCCTTGTGATCTTATATAATACCGTAATCTCTTCACTCTCCGTCCTATCTACAGCCCTATCCAGCAACTCCCTCGCCTCCTCAAGTCTGTCCAGACGCATATACAGCTCTGCCAGCTTCACATAAGCATCTGACTGGGTGTCATCCCTGCCCAGCATAGCCTGATAAACTGCCTCCGCATAGCCCGGCATCTGATTGGAATCATAGGCCTCTGCCAGTCCCAGATTAGCCTCCACATTTTTCGGATCAATTTCAAGCGCCTGCTGATAAGAAGCTATCGCGCGCTCATAATCCAGCTCATCAAGATAACGGTTGCCCGCCTCTATATTGTTTCTCACCTCAGCCCTGCTCTGCATCTGACGGACCGCAAATGTGACCACCACGGCCACTATCACAGCCAGCGGTATTGCAAGCACGATAAACCTATGTTTTTTCCAAAGCTTTTTCATAACGGCCCTCCCTGCCTCAGCAAGCATTCAATCTTTAGATAATTCCTGCTCAATCTTCTTGATCAGCCTTTTTTTCTTCCCCTCATATATGAACCACAGAAGAACAAACAGCAGACCGAAAAAAGCTGTTCCGGCTATTCCTCCATAAAAAAGGATTTCCCCCATTGTCATTCCCATCAGCATAGTTTCCCTCTTATTCCTGTCCGGGCCTCACAGCCACCCGTTAATCACCACATCGTCATAAAGCTGTCGCAGAGAAAGCATTTCCATGTCCCCGCCTCCTGCATCATTCCCATACAGCTCCAGCGCCTTTTTATAACAGACTTCAAACTCATGATAATCCCGTTCCTCGTTTGCCTTCGCCGCCTGAATATCCAGCTCCAGAAACGCCATCCTCTTATATAGGACATAATTGTCCGGGTAACCGTCCAGCAGCACATTCAGCTGGGCGTAAGCCTCCTCATATCTGCCCATTTTCTCATATAGAACCACCACATTGTATCGGGCTGTAAAGGTGGCATACCCCCTGTCCTCCATCTGCCGGAACAGCGCAATGGCGCTTTCGCAGTAATAATCCCTATCCTTGACATCACTATAATCAATATATACCTGCGCCAGACGTTCCATCAGCGTGATCTGGTATTCTGCGGGCAGCGCATCCAGCGCTTCCGCCAAAAGCCCGATTCGCCTGTCATACTGCTCCGTATCCTGATAGACAAGCCCATATGCTTCATCCAGCTTGCTGTATGCCCTTAGCATTACATAGGCATCCTTTGTATCCCTGATACAGTCCAGCAGATCCGTTTCGCATTTCTGATAGTCATTCTGTAAAAGAGCGATCTCCCCGTTCAGCAGACTCATCACATCTGCGGAGACCTCTTTTTGCGCTGCCTCCCGCAGCACCGCTTCAGCCTCCTCGATCTGACCGTTTCTGGCCAGAGCCACCACATAATCCCTATAATACGCCATTTCGTCTGATTGCCGCACTACCGCCCGCTCATAATAAGAGATGGCGGCATTGTAATCTCCCAGTTCGAAATAACAGCTTGCAGTGATAAAATAAAATCTGCCGTAACCGTCCTCCAGCGACATGGCGGCATTGGTATATACCTTCCTGCTCAGGAAATCTATGGCCTCCTCGTACTGTCTCTGCTCATAATAGGCCATTGCCATCTCAAAATAAGCCTCTGTCTCTCCCTCCATCAGAGCCACAGCCTTTTCATAGCTTGCTGTCACCTTGTCGTATTCCCGGTTCTCCCGGGCTTCTTCCATTTCTTCAATGTAGGTCCTATACAGCTCCTTATCCTCCTTGGCCATAGCACTTATGCCAAAGGAAACACAAAAAGCGGACGCAATGGTCAGTATACCTATCAGAAATGCCGCTGCCAGCTGCCTTCTGGAGAGAGCCTTATATCTCTTGTCAACAGTCCCCATGTTACGGACGGTCTTAAGCAGCTGCTCACTGCTTTTGAATCGATCCGCCGGCTTCAGCGCCATCGCCTTCTCTATCACATACGCAACACTGTCGCTGATATTTTCACTGATCTGCTTTATCGGTACTTGTTGACGGTAAAAGGGCTGCGGCTTCACCCCGCACAAGATATGGTACAACGTCGCCCCGACGCTATAGATATCCGTCCTTTCATCTATCATCAGGCCGCTTCCCACATATGCTGCCACCTGCATGGCAGACGCCCAGTCCGCATCGCTCATAGAACGCATCCGGGATCCGGAATTTATCCGGGCAGCAGAAGCCGTCGTACCGGACGCTATTCCTCCATCGTTATATCTGACGGACTGTGCTGCCGTGCCGCCGGATTCTGCCTTTGCCTGACCGCTGTTCTGACCATTTACCAGCTCTGTACGGTCATAGCTCTGGCCGTCTACAAGCTCCGTCCGGTCATAGCTCTGGCCGTCCACAAGCTCCGTCCGGTCATAGCTCTGGCCGCCTACAAGCTCCGTACGGTCGTAGCTCTGGCCGTATACAAGCTCCGTTCGGTCGTAGCTCTGGCCGCCCTGCCTCTTCTCTGCAGAGCGCCTCGCCACCACGGCAAACTGCTCCACCGGGGCGTAGCCGTCGCTGTATCCGATGGACGCAATCCCTTCCTCTGTCTTTAAACCGGAAATATTGAAATCGATCAGGCAGATATTTCCCTGCGGTGTCAGCATCACATTGGCTGGCTTGATATCACAATGAATGATAGGAGGCTTCTGAGAATGCAGATAATCCACCACCTCACAGAGCTGACGCATCCACTTTACGGCATCCTTCTGCGAAAATCTTATGTTCTGCTTTAAAAGCTGGGCAAAAGACTGTCCCGGAATATATTCCATGACGGTATAGACCGCATCCCCATATTCAATAAAGTCAATAATCTGCGGAATATAATTATTCTTCAGATTTTTCAGAATATCCAGCTCTGCCCTGCTGTTGATCGTTTTAAGTTGATTTGTATGTATCTTCTTAAGCACAACCTCCTTGTCCAGACGCTTGTGATGTGCCCTGAAAACGGTTCCGCCGCCGCCAGAGCCTATCTCTGTCATCTGGTCAAAGGTGTCGTCCAATAATTCCTGATAATTCTGCATTTTTGCTCCCGTCTGGACTCTTATACGGTACAAATTTCCACCTTCAATTCCACTCTTCCCAGTGTCAGCATACTTCCCGAAACAATCTCTGTCTCCGACAGAATACGCATACCGTCCACCAGAGTCCCATTGGCCGACTGCATATCCTCCACAAAAACGCGCCCGTCCTCTCCTTCTGCTCCATCTTTTCCGTCGGTGCTTCAGGCAGGCTCCGTCTGCCTCGCGTCCCTGCCGCATTCTACATAAAACCCGAAAACCGATCTCATCAATGCCTCTCCACTATGTAAATCGCACATCCCGTATGCTGCTGAAGCTTTTCTTTCCTAGCTTCAGCAGCCTCCAGAACATATAGGAATATTCTTCCTCCATTTCGCCGTCCGAAAGTGCCTATTCTCGTACCTGACCGGAATCGTAGTGTTTTCTCATATGCCTGCACGGCCCTATCAGCCGGAAACATGACAGTTCTCTTCCGAACGCAATCTATTCTATATCATCATACCAAATAACTCAGGTTTCGTCAAACCCTCCGTTCTTTTTTCCGCCGTTGATGTCCTTATACCGAATCACCATGCTTTTTCTTTTAAACTCTATGCTGCCGTCCACAAAGGCATATCGAGGAGGCTTCGAGCCTATATTGCTCCTCGCCACTGCTATCATAAGCAGCGCCAGCAAAACTTTGAACACGTCCGCATTCCGAAAGTCTTTGCCACATTGTCAAGTGAAGAATTCATTCTTTTTGCTTTTTCATACACGGAATCTTGTAGATATTCTATAAATGTGCTAAACTGAACGCAGTAACAAATCGGGATTTGCAGATGAATTTATAGAACTTTCCCTATTTTTCAAGGCTTTTCAAGCCTCATACAGTGAATTGCTATGTATTTTCCCTTGTTTTTGCCCTTATGGGCAGTTTACAAGGGAAAGTTTTTTCTGAATGTATCTAATCGTTGCCTGCCACTTTATCCAAGAGCCTTGCGGAAGTCCGCTTTGCCTCCCTTGTGGCATGGGCATACACATTCATGGTGGTACTCACGTCAGAGTGTCCCAAGAGTTCCTGCACGTCCTTCGGCGCTGCACCGTTTGACAGCAGGTTGCTTGTATAAGTATGGCGGAGCTGGTGGAAGTGAAAGCCCTCAAATCCGTCCAGTTTCTTTGCCAGTGTCCGGCAGACGATACTCAATGTACTCGGCGTTTCAAGGCAGCCGTCCGGTCTTAAACATACAAATGAGATTTCGTTGTAATCCGCCGGAATGTCCTGCGTGTT
>CAXHOW010000006.1:0-106909 GCA_964018205.1 uncultured Acetatifactor sp.
CCGGAGCCCACAGCGGAGCCTGAAACCGGGGCGGAGGCACCCTCTGACGGGAATGCCGATGAAAGCGGCGGCGTGACGCAGACCGGGCAGTCCGGCAGCGCAGACCAGACAGACGAGGCAAACCAGGCCGGGACAACCACAGGGGGAGAAACAGCAGATTCTCCCTACACCATCAATGAAGCCGTGACCGGGACGATGTATGCCAAAGCGGCGGTGAACGTAAGGAACCAGCCGTCAACGGATGGAGAGAAAGTGGGACAGTTGACTCAGGGCCAGGAAGTCACCGTGATTGGGCAGTGTGAAGAGACCGGGTGGTATCAGATTGAGCTGAACGGCGAGAAAGCGTTCGTAAGCAACAGCTACATCGTAGCCGAGAAGCCTGCAACTGTAACTAAGACAAACCAGGCAGCTGGTAATACCAGCAATCAGGGTTCAGGTTCCGGCCAGACAACAGGCCAGGGTACAGCACCTGAAACAGCAGCTAAGACCGATAATGTGGCAACCGAAGCCCAGCTGTGCAACGGTGATTTCGTTGCTATGCTGAATGCCGATAGACAGGCATTGGGTCTTTCGACTGTAACCGCCAATGGAACACTGGATTCCAACGCTCTCGCGAGTGCTAAAGTGCTTGTAACGAACTACTCCCATGATGCGCTTGCGCCGACAAGAGGTGGAGCTAATGTAGAAAACATCGCAGAGGGGTATGGTTCTGTGGCAGACGTATATGCCGCATGGAAAGCCAGTCCGGGTCACTGGGCGGCTATGGTAGACCCGGGACTCCAGTACATCTCGGTAGCCAGGTGTGGAAACTACTGGGTATATCTGGGGTATGCCGCAGATGTGCTTGACAACTACACAGATGCTAACGGCAATGTTGATATAGATGCAGCTGTGAACGATGGGGCAATGAATAATCTTGGAACTTACACAGACCCTAACTCAGGCCAGAGTCAGACCGTGTATGGTGACAATGGAGTAATGAATGAGGAACAGATGATCAACAGCGGGTTCATAACCCAGGAAGACTTAGATAACCTCGACGATATTTTCGATAACTGGTGATTACACCAACCACGGCAAAGCAACTTTAGTGGTTGCTTTGCCTAAACGAAAATACTACTCGCCCATTACAATACACAGCTTTTAAGCAACCCTTAACTGGGTTGCTTTTTAATACTTAAAACATTATTCCCCATTTTATATTATCTTTCCACTAACTTATAAATGCATAGTGTTCACTCGTAACACCCAATTATATACTTTAATACGTTTGTATTACGCAGAAACTACAAATGAAAATCTCTTTCCCTTATATGTATTTTACTATATGTATATACTATAGAAAGGGAGAGTAAATCGTATGAAATGGAAAAGAAAAGGAAAACAAGTTTTTGCGATGATGCTTGCTGTAGCGACTCTGTTAAGCGGTTGTGCGCCTAATGGTATTTATGCGGATGAAGAGTCGCTTTTGCTTTGTAGACATTCTGTAGACACATGGTAGACAGTGTGCATTCCTCCTTGATTTTATTAGCTTTCCAGGACTAAAAAAGGTTCGAGTCCCGTCTATCGCTCTTTTAAGTCTCATGAATACTGGATTTATGAAGTTTGGTAATCAAGGAGTAATCAGAAGGTAATCAAGCGCATTGATGGTGCGGTGATTGCCTTTTATTTAGTTTCCGAGTTAGTGGGACTGAAATTTCGGAATACTGCTCAGCAGTACGGTCATGGTTGAATTTAGAAAGTGTTATGCTTTGACTCTATCCTAGCATTTTTTGCGGAAGTGTCAATACAAAGAGCCGCCATGCTTCGGACTTTTGCGTCCTCGGCACGGCGGCTCTTCCGTTCAGCTTAATTATGCTGAAACATTGCTTATCCACAGGCTATAGCCCGTCAAGCTCTCTGCGCTGTCAGCGTATTCCCAGTACGCCTCCGCACATACTGCCTCCGTCTTAGTTGCCTGCTGCGTGATAAGCCTCGTTCATCTCCTTGGTCCACTGCTCGCCGCCTGCTTCCCACCAGCTCTGCAGGGTAGCTTCCAGCTCGGCATCGTCGATCTCGCCAAGGATATAGTTCCACTGAACACCTCTGTCGGACTTAGGAGCAAGCTGGCCGTCAACTCCTACTCCGGTACCTTTAATAATGGCATCCAGCTCCTTACCATGATCAAGATAGGTCTTGGTGGTAAAGGAAACGCCGTAGTTAGGTACGCAGTAAGGAATATTGTCATTCAGCAGTGCCTGCTCTCTCTTCTGAACTTCACCCTCGGGAGGCGCTACCGTAGCAGGCCTTGCATTCTCCTCAGCAGTAGCATATGCGATAATCTGGTTGAAGCCGTTGTTCCATGTGGTGGTCTTCACACCTGCAGCGTCCAGCTGTGCCTGCTGATTCTGATCAGTCTCGGTAGCCTTCATCCACAGCTTGAGATAGCCGTTCTCGTCGATCTCATAGGTGGTGCCTTCCCAGCCATACTCCAGCATGTTCATGACCTCACCGTCGTTCATATCGTTCAGGAAGGAAAGCACCTGCTTCAGCTGCTCCTCGGTCTTGATGTTCTTTTTGGAGATTGCGATCATATCACTGAATCCGGCTGTAGGAAGAACCAGTCTCTCATTATTTCCGGACTCTGTCAATACATAGCCGCCCAGCCAGAAGATAGGCTCCTCCGGTGTAGCGCCGCCGATGCCGTTGTTCTCAAGTGTGGTCTCAACCTTACGCATATCGTCTAACACCTGAATACCAACGCCACCCTTGCTCTCCTGCAGGCCGTTACGAGCCTTACCGGCAGTAATTGTCCAGAAAGCATCTGTGTTGGAACCGTTGTTGATCAGGCCGTCCTCATACAGCTTGCGGATCTCCTTCAGAGCGGTCCTATACTCCTGAGTCTGGGTCTTGTGGATCAGGTCTCCGTTCTCGTCAATACCCCACTCATTGGGTACGCCGAACCATGTCATCACGATATTCCATACATCATTCCACTGATCAAGATAAATGCCACAGGTATCATTCTGCCCGTTCCCATCGGGATCGTTGTAGGTAAAGGCATACAGCATATCATAGAAATCCTGCCATGTAGGATCCTCGCCTGCTTCCATCTTGTTCCAGAAAGCCAGATTCAGCTTTTCACACCAGTCCTTACGGAAGCCAAATCCGTTACGGGCCAGATTTCTGGAACGGGGAATCGCGTACAGTCTGCCGTTGTAGGAAGCAGCAGCGCGGGTAGCCTGAGGAACCATAGCCAGATTGTCATAATCATCCAGATAATCTGTCAGATCCCAGAACACCGACTCTGTGATGGTTCTCTCCTCTTCATGTGTAGAAACAACCTGCTGTACAGTGCCGTCATCGTTCTTGACCGGATTGCCTTCCTTGTCCAGCTTATCAACCATAATCGGATTGCCTTCCTCGTCCAGATCCTCCACTGTGACGGTATAGCTTCCGCCGGCCGCCGCAGACCAGAAGGACGCATCGGCCCTAATAACCATTACGTCAGCCACGTCATTGGCCGCATACCTCAGACCCAGCTGAGAATAATATGTGGCGCTGTCCAAAAACTGCCATGTTACATCCATATTGGTGTACTCATTAAGATCAGCAACCAGACGGTCAAACAGTTCCTGACCGTTTTCCACATCAGGATCTCCGGGCAGGGCCACCGTTATCTTCAGAGGGCCTGCGGTACTTCCACCCTCATTCTGCCCCCCCTGGCTCTCCTGACCGCCCTGATCACTTGAGCTCTCATTGGAGCTGTTGTTTCCTTCACTGGAGCTTCCGGGAGTGCTTGCGCCGCCCTGTGAGCTTTCACCGGCATCGTCACCGCATGCTGCCATGCTTAAAACCATGGCCGATGCCAGAACGCCGGCAAGAATCTTACTTACTGCTTTCTTTTTCATTTTCTACCTCCGTTTTATAATTTTAAAACAATATATAACCAGCGGGAAAGAAAGCTTCTGGGAAAAGCCTTCTTTCCGCACAGCTACCAACACATAGTACAAATCCTCTCTTATTCGCCCGTGATACCTGTTCTCTCAATACCCTGCATGAACTGCCTCTGCGCAAAGGCGAAGAATACCAGTATGGGCGCGCTGATGATCAGAGCTCCCGCCATGACCACCGCATTGTTCAGCGTGTCCTCGCCGTCCTGCAGACCCAGCTGCCGCAGCATTTCCGCCTGCTGCTCCGGCAGGGCATTGGCGGCGCTGATGATGGCCGTCAGCCTCGGCGGCAGGAATCCCAGCGAAGGAGAGCTGATATATAGGCTGGACTCATAGAAATCGTTCCAGTGCCACACCACGGAAAGCACCAGCGCCACCACCAGAGTTGCCTTTGCCAGAGGGAACACGATTCTCCAGTAGGTCATCATAAAGCCGCAGCCGTCGATTCTGGCCGCCTCCTCCAGGCTCTTTGGAACCGTCAGATAAAACTGACGGAATAAGAAGATATACAGCGCTCCCCTCAGCCCGAAGCCAAAGAATGTAGGCACGATCAGGGGCAGATACGTATCCAGCCATTTCAGGTTGGAATAGGTCATGTACAGCGGGATGATGATGGTCTGGGTAGGCACGATGAATGCCAGCAGCACGCAGGCAAACAATATTTTCTTGCCGGGGAAATTATATCTGGCAAATCCGTACCCCACAAAGGAACATGCAATAATATGTCCAAAGGAAGCCAGCACCGTCACAAACAAGGAATTCTTTGCGAACCTCGCAATATCCATCAGCTGCAGCGCAATGGCATAGTTTTCGAACTTGACCTCTGTGGGCAGCCAGCTCACTGAGGTGCTGTTCAGATCCGAATTGGACATCAGCGAGGTGGCTATCATGTAAAGGAAAGGATAGAGAAACACGAACGCAAGTCCCATGATCAAAAGATACATGGCTATCCTCACTATGATATGCTTCACACCGCTTATGTTAGCATATTTCCTCGTAAACAGCCTCCAACGCAGCTGCAGATTACTCGAAAGTGCGTTTGGGCGCTTTTTCAATTGTAAAGACTCTGTGTTTACGCTCACGTTTCTTAACCTCCTCTACTTCACTTGTATGCATATACTTCTGCATCACGGCAAATATAATAGCTACCAGCACGCCGATAAAGGCGAAATAGATCCAGCCCAGCGCTGCACCGTATGAAAACTCTGCATCCGCAAATCCGTATTTCTGGATGTATGCCAGCAGAGGATTGGATATATTGGTAAAGGAATCCACCACCGTATACACGATATTCAGCAGCAGCATGGGGGAGATCATGGGAACCGTCACCTTCCAGAAAATCTCCCATTCCGTAGCGCCGTCGATCTTAGCCGCCTCATACAGCGCAGGCGAGATGCTCTGCAGACCTGACAGGAAAAGCAGGATCTGCACACCGCTGCCCCACAGCACCGTCACCAGCAGTCCGAACACCGTCTGCACCGCATTCATGATGGTGTCGCCGAAATAGCTCAGCACATTGTAAGGAATCAGCTTGCCGTCCATGACGTTCAGCACCGAGCGGTCAACTCCCTGATTCAGCAGCTGCTGCATAACCTCACCGCTGCCCAGCAGGAAGGGTATGAAGAAGATCACTCGGAACAGACCCCTGCATTTAATATCTCTGTTCAGCAGGACCGCTATGATCAGGGAAAGGACTATGGTCAGCGGAAACTTTGTAAGCGTCTGTTTCACCGCTGTGGCAAAGGTAGGCAGGAACTCCGTATCTACCACAAATGCCCTGACAAAATGCTCCAGCGTGAATCCCTGCATCTTCATGCCCACGATGGCCGTCTGGGCACTGATGCTCAGACGGACGGACATATAAATAGGATAGATGAAAAACAATATGATACCTATTATGAAAGGAGCAACGAACACCAATCCCTTTAATGAATTCCTCCTATGGAGATCCATCTTAAACATCTTCTTTTTGTCCTTCATCAGCGTTCACCTCCCCCTACAACCACATAGCTCTTTGCAGGAACTGTCACAGCGGATGCCGTTGCCTCTTCATTACCGTAGTTGATATAGACGGCAATGCCGTTGGCATAATCCACTCGAATCAAATCATCTGTCAGATACGTATGGTTCACCATCTGCTCCCCATAGACGCAGGAAAGATTCTCCTCAAATTCCTTATAGGTATCTACCAAAATGCCCTCCCAGTCGTCATAAGTAGAGCTGAACAGCCTGTCATATCCTGTATCCCTCAGCTTCAGGGCCGACTCATATGTCAGGTAGAAATAAGGAATCGCTCCATACTCTACCCATTTCAGCTTCTGGGTCTGCAGGTCATAGGAAAGGTTGCCTGCTCCCTCCGTGGAATAGGGAATCCTGCCGGACAGCACCATCTGCAGGAAAGGCACCGCATAATCTGTCATGGAAAAGCCGTAGCTCTCCTCCCTCAGATCGTACAGATAATCGGCATAGCTGAACACATACTGGTTCGCTCCCTCAGATGCCACGTTCCTGCCGGTATCAGAGGTGCTGCCTAAAAGGCTTCTCAGCTGTGTCACTGCCGCCGTCTTGGTGAAAGGAGCGCTCTCGTTAAAGTCCGGATAAGCATACTGTCCTACGTCCGCATATGCCACACCCATACGATCATATTTTTCCAGCTTGTCAAGGAACTTAAGGTTACGCTCATAGGCGGCAAGGGGATTTACCAGATAGAAAACCGTGCCGTCAAAGTTTGTGGCGCTGATCTCCAGATTCAGGCCGTCATAGGCCACATCATCCTTTTCCGAAATCCCGCTTGTCTCGGAGCTTGCGAACATGAATGCATTCTCCAGATACACCTTATTGCCGGAGGCTGACTCAATGTACTTATTCAGATCCTTCAACCCTCCGGTACCTCCCAGCTGGCTTGCAGGCCCCCAGTACTCATATTCGTCGTACCCCTTCATCCATGCCGACAGAATAACTTCCGTATCATTGATGCCCTGACTGCTCAGCCTATCCAAAATCTCCTGCACTTGGTCGAAATCCGTCATGGTGACATACTCGTCAAATACCATTCCCTCTTTCGTTGTGCCCATCAGCAGCTGAAGCGCAAGAGGCATATTGTCTCCTTCAGCGATGGCATCCTTCAGCAGGCCGTTCTCTATCAGATACTCTCTGTAGGTGCTGGCCATGCCGCCGTAGTTTGCCTTGTCTCCGCTCAGGAAGAAATAGCGGGCTTCCTTATCCTCAGGGATCAATGTCTTATCGACTCTCTGGATGCTGCCTCCTGTGGCATTTCCTGCCGCCGTTGACATGGAATACATATTTACATTGTAGATATTTCTCACATGCACTTCAAAGCTTGCATGGTTCAGATTTACCACATAACCGGAGGGATACACCAGCACGCCGGTATTCTCCGCTCCTTCCGTAAAGACTCCAAACATGGCATTATCGCCGTTCTTGATGCCGTACACAGGCATCGCCGCCGTATAGCGGTTATAGCTGTCGCTGCTGAAAAGATTCTGGAAAGCGAGAAACCTATTGGTATAGGTATAATAGGTAGCCCCCAGTATATTTGCAGGTCTGGAATCCGCCTTCTCATAAACCGTGATAGCCCCGCTGCCGTCGGGATAAAAGAGATACCCTCCTGCCTCGTTCCGGGACGCGCCCAGATAAGGCAGCAGCTCAATGGTAGTCACGGCAAACCTCGCTTCCTCCCGGATCTTGTCAACAGGGATGCGAACCACCAGCTGGTCATCCTCCAGAGTGTATTCCACCGTCACATAGATGCCGGGAGCGGTAAAGCCATAGGTCACGGATACGCCGTTGTCGATGTACTCCGTCTCCATCCATTTGGCGTCCCTGCCCGCATATCCTACCTGAGAACCGGAATCACGGCGCTTTAAGTTGTTGTAGGTGATGGTGATGGGCGACTGCAGATATGAACTCCACATTCTATTCACGCTGCTGGTGCTTAAGTCGTATACCTCATCGTCACAGATGCCCTTCCAGAGGTAGCCGCTCTCCAGATTCTTCACCTGAATGGCTCCCTTGGCATCGTTGTAGAAAAGCTCCAGCTTATCCGTCTTGGCCACGGACACGTATGTCCCCGGATCGTCAAAATCCACGTTCCCTTCCGGCTCTTCATATTCGTCGGTAAAGGTGATGGCATTGCTCCTCGCCCTCTGGATACTGACGTAGCCCCAGATGACAAATATGATTACAATTGCGAAGAGTATGATGGTACCCAGTCTTTCTTTTAGAAACTGCTTAACCATATAAGTTCTTTGCTCCTTTCTGCTGTATCATTACAGGTTGTTTTAGAACTGTGCAAGACAGACGTCATAGGAAATTCAGCTTAAACTCATCCATGATGGAAATCACAAACTGAATCATTCTGCCCGTCAGGACATAACACAGTAACAATACCAGCCAGATCACCAGCATCATAAACGCTGAGACAAACATCATACCAATCGTCTTCTTCAAGGTATAATTGTTCAAAATCATCATTGCCATGAACAAGATCAGGAACAGCCCGATATATGCCAGCGCAGAGAATACACCGTACCAGGATCTCTGGGTTTTGGACATAATATTTGAGAGGAACATCAGGGGCACATTGATCACGATAAAGGGTGTCAGTGAAAGCGCCGATGTAAATGTAATCTCCGCAAACTTACTTTCGCCTCCCGATATACTGGTTGCCATGAAAGAGGCCGGTATCCATGAGATGGGAACAATCCACAGCTTCACAGCTTCAAACACCGGATTCACATCCGAAAGCTCTATGGAGGCCAACGGGAAATGAACAATGTACAGATAAGCCATCCTCACGATATAGGCTACGATGAAAAGGATAAACGGAACCGCCATATTGATTCTCTTGCGGTTGTAGCGGATGCCCTCCAGCGTATCTATGGGATGCAATATCGTATAGAAGGAATACATGATCCCCTGCCCGATACCCATCTTCTTGTCCTTGTTGTTCAGATAGCTCCAGTAACCCTTCTTTGCGTATTTGGTGAATATAACCACCAAAGCGATCACTCCTGCTATAATTGCAACGGCTATAAGAATAATCAGCAAAAAATGCTCCCGGAGAACTACATACTTATACTCATCAAAAGCCATGGTATAGGTATCTCTGTCTCCTACCAGCTTGCTCTCCTCCATGGAAAGCTTATACTGCTCCTGCTTGTAATAGGCTCTGGCGATTCCCACATGAGCCAGATCATAATTCTCATCAATGGCAAGCACCCTGCGCCACAGCTCGTAGGACCCCGCATAGTCTCCGTCATTGTAAGCGGAGGTGGCTGCATGCACCAGCTGGATAAACTCCGTGGGCTCAAAGACCTGAATATTGTTGTTGATTCTGTCCAGGATCAATATGTTTCCCTTGCTGTCAACATCCAGAGCTGAAACTCTGGTGAATGTACCCTTCTTTTCACCCAGACCGCCGAAAGCTACCAGCATCCTGCCGTCCTGATCATACTGATATATCTTGCCGTTCATACGCTCGGCCACGGTGACGATCCCCTGATCATCCACACAGACATCTGTAAAGATGGGCTCCATATACATACCGTCATCGTCGAAATACTCACCGAACCGGAAGGAGTTTCCTGCCACCACGGCCTTCAGGATCTTGTTATTGATGAAATCCGTGATAGGATTCCTGATGGAATTTCCGATGGTCTTATACTTTCTGTAAATATTGGTGCCGATGGAATTCAGCTTTTTGATCTCGCCTTCCTCCCGCTCCATACTGGTGGCATAGATCATATCATCATCACCCAGCGTCAGATTGATATAAGAGGATGCCAGACGCTTAGTAAGAAACTTTTTCTGCTCTTCCGAAGCAAAGATCCGCATCAGGGCCTCGGAAAAGTCATAGCCGATGTTTGTCTGGCCGTAATAACCCCGCAGCACGCCGTTTCCATCAATAGCCATGATGTTTTCGCCCCTGATCACGTAGATATATCCGGTCTTGCTGACGATCAGCTTGGTGGGCATGAAGCTCTCGCTCACCTGCAGATCGCTGGTAGGGCTTCCGAACTCTTCCACGAAATTACCGTCAGGATCCATGTGGACGATACGGCTGTTGTCCGTGTCGGCCAGATACATATCCCCGTCCTCGTCCACGTAAATGCCCTGAGGATTCCGAAACGCCTTGTCGGGACCGTAAAACACATTGACTGTTTCATAGTTGCTGTTCATCTTGACAACACGGTTGTTGCCTGTATCCACAATATAGATATTGTCGTTCTTATCTATGAAAAGATCCTGTGGATTGTTAAAGTATTGATTATTATCCTCATACCCCCCGATATTGTTCAGCGTCTTGACCACATTGTAAGACACGGGGACCGGCTGACGATAATTGCTGTCACCGGTCACATAGTTATCCGACCCCGCGGCCAATGCCGTCTGGGATACGGAAAGCATGCTCATAAGACCGGCCAGCAGGCCAATGCCTATTCTCTTCAGCGACTTCATATCTTCCCTCCGTTCCGATTAACCCTTGATTCCTGAATATGTCATAGTTTCCATAACCTGACCCTGCTTAATGACGAATATGATAACCGTAGGAGCCGTCATCAGAAAAGTCGCCGCCGCCACCGCACCGGCACGGCCAACAGACATTCCGGCTGCGCCGCCGCCGATGGTCTGCAGTGCAAGAGGCAGAGTCTTCATCGCCTGACTGGTAACATAGATCAAAGGCGAGAAATAATCATTCCAGTTGTTTACGAAGGAAAACACCGTCAGTGTCGCAGTGGCAGGCTTCAAAGCCGGCATAACCATCTGGAGGAATATCTTCATCTCCCCTGCGCCGTCTATCCTCGCCGCCTCCAGCAGCTCGTTAGGATACTGCTCCATGAACTGCTTGATCAGGAAGATATTGTACGCCACAGCGATATTCGGCAAAATCAGCGCCCCGTATGTATTGATCAGCCCCAGTCCGTTAACCACCATGTAGCTGGGGATCTTGGTCACGTGGGCCGAGAACATCAGCGCGATCAGAATCAGGTTAAACAGAACCTTTCCTCCGGGGGGCTGAAGCTTCACCAGCGAATAGGCTCCCATACAGGATACGGTCACTGTGCAGAGCACGATGATAGTTGTGATCACGATACTGTTGAACGCGTATCGGGTAAAGGGTACTGTGGAGCTGCCCAGAGAAACCACCAGATCACTGAAGTTTTTGGTAGTAGGGTTCCTTACAAAAAACTGGGGCGGATATACAAACAGCTCATCCAACGGCTTAAACGCGGTACAAACCAGGTATATCAGAGGCAGCGCCGTAAAGCATACCAGAGCAATCATAACTACATACAAAAGAACCCTGGAAAAGGTGACATGCAGCCACTGGCCTCTGAACCATCTAATCTTTAACATTGTAGTCCCTCTCTTTCCTAAATATTTCTGACTTTTCTTCACCTTTCCTACTATTCATCCTTACTGGACAGCGCCCTCATGACAATCTTGCCGAGCACGAAGGTGATGACAAACAACACAACGGCCACTGCCGATGCATATCCCATCTGGAAACGAATGAATGCGTAGTCATACAAGTGGGACACAATAGTATGCGCTGAATAGTTCGGGCTGGGCATACCTGCCACCGACACTGCAATGTCGAACACGCCGAAAGCGGATGTGATCGCATTGATCGCGCCGAACAGAAGCTGGGGCTTCATCATCGGAAGCGTCACATAGAACAGCTCCTGAAACTTATTCTTGACGCCGTCGATGGCGGCAGCTTCATAATAGGACTTTGACACATTCTGAAGACCTGCAAGAAATACCAGAAATCCTGTACCCATACTCATCCAAAGCGAGATGAACATAACGACACCCATGATATAGGTAGGGTCGGTATTCCACAGAATCGGTTCATCGATCAATCCCATGTTCAACAGGATATTGTTCAGATAACCCATACGGTCGCTGGAGAATATTACCATCCATACAGTGGACATTGCAATACCGCTGCAGATGGAAGGCGCATAGAACGCCAGCGCAAACGCTCTTTTAAACTTCAGCTGATTGATGACCCATGCGGCAAAGAATGACAGCAGATACCCCACAGGCCCGGTAATGATCGCAAATTTCAATGTATTGGCAAGACCGATCATGAATACTTCATCATCCAGAAACAGAAGTCTGTAATTAGTCAGTCCCACAAACTTTGGCGTCTGCATCATATTGTAGTTAGTGAAGCTCAAACCGATTGCGGTCAGCACAGGAGCCACAACGAATATGGTGAACAGAATTACAAAGGGAGCCAGAAACGCGTATCCCATCCAGTTCTTACGCCAAAAGCGTTTGATTGCTTCTGATTTTGTAAGTTTTTTATTCATTATTGTTTACCCCGTATTCTTCCTGTTTAGAACGCATCTCACGGTTGATGTCCTTGACAGCCTGCTCCAGCGCCTCTCTGACATCGCCGCCGCTGATAACTACGGTAGTCCACGCATTGGTCATATGACGTGTGGTCATGTAGCTTCCCAGTACAGTAGGCGTCTCCTGTGCCCACTCCCACATAGCCTCCAATGTCTGAATATCGTCATCGTCCCATGCAAGGCTCAGGAACGCTTCCTTGTTGGCGGTATTCCATCTCGCCTCGGCACCCATGAGAGCCTCCACTTCCTTGGCGAACTGCTCCTGAGTCTCGGTGCTGCTCCACCACTTCAGGAATTTCCAGCTCTCCTCCGGCTTGTCGCTCTGCTTCATAATGACATCGCCCTTGTCGGTCAGTGCTCCGGCGGAACGGTTGATGGTTCCGTCTGCCTGCATCACGCCCGGCAGAGGAGCGATCCCCCACCTTCCGGAGATCTCGGGAGCCGCAACGGAAAGCTGCATATACATATTGAAGTCGCCTACGCCCAGAGGCATGATGCCCGAACGCATATACTGATAGAAATTAGCCGTCTCGGCCACGCCGTAATTGGTGAACAGCTCGGTGTACTCCTTGAAAGCTCTGTACGCTTCCGGTGTGTCAAGGGCGGACTTCATACCGTCCTCGGTATAGTAGCTTCCGCCGTTCTGGAACAGGAACTGGGTGAAGTCGCGTCCGAAATAAAACTCCAGACCGTCCTGATACAGAGCAGGCAGTACATAATCATACAAGTCAGCCCTTGTGTTGGGCAGCTGGATGCCGCTCTCCGCCAGCAGATCCTTGCGGTAGAACAGTACGTTGAAGTTCATGGTCTCAGGGATCGCATAAGTGCCTCCCATATACTCATAGGGTGTGAGGGTAGCCTCCACGAACCGGGACTTCACTTCATCAAAGCCTTCCATCTGTGACAGATCATACACCTGATCGCGGATGGCAAATTCCACAGGGGATGTGATATCCACACCCAGCGCCACGTCAGGAGCCTTTCCTGAGGTAATGGACAGCATCAGTGCGTTCACGTTGCCTGCATTCAGCTGGGAAGCAGGAAGGACGTTCACGTTGATGGCGATCCCCGTCTCGGGAGTAAAGCTCTCGTCAGCCAGCTCCTTGATTACCTCTGCCCACTCGGTACCTCTCGCGATCCACACGTTGATGGTCTCTTTGATCTCTACCTCGTCTGTCAGCACGCTTCCCACATTGTCATAATCCTTGGAGAAGGAAACAAAGAACTGCTGTATGGTAGCGCCCAGCCTCTGGAATATATTAGAAGAAACACTCTTCCACTCCTCGTCGGGGTTCCCGATATCGAACCAGTCGATCACCAGAGGACAGCTCTGCAGGGACAGATACCACTCGCTCAGGCTCTTCTGGGAATTAGTCAGGTCGGCGATCTTTTTGGCGATGCTGTAGGGATCGTCCAGCATCTCCTGCACCTGTGCCTCAATGGTCAGGAAATTGTTCGCCATGGCAGGGGTCTTGGCGGAAAGCTGCTTGACCATCTCGCTCTTCTCCTGCATACTCTTCACAAGGTATTTCATCTGGGATTCCAGCTGGGGAATCTGCCTGAAGAATCCGTAATCGTAGTTCGGGTCAGGATTGCTGCCCGTCAGCTTGTTTATACGCAGCAGCATATCCGAAAGAACCGTGATATCCTCCTGAATGGAGGTCAGCAGCTGTCCTATCTCCCCAAGCTTCACCGTCATGGTGATGGTGTGCTTCCCGGCGGTCAGATAGAATAAGTAAGGATTGCCCTCATCATCACCCAGCTGCTCCAGCTCCCATCTTGTATTATAATCAAACTTGTACTCCAGCAGCTCCTCGAAGGGCACCTGCCCGTCGATGGCGATCTGCCTATAGGAAGGAAGACCGTCGTTCCAGGACTGCTTTACATACATACCTATCTTATACAGTCCGTCCTCAGGGACATCCACTTCCCATGTGATGCTCTGGTTTCCTGCCCGCCATCTGTATCCGCCCATGACATTCAGCTTACGGGTAGTGCTGGATGCCGGCTCTACAAGAGGATCGCCGTCATTGTCACGGCGCAGGGTCACGTCGTTCTTTTCCAGTGTAGTAAGCTCAGCCTGAAAACGCTTTTTCTCTGCCTGGGCAGAGCTGTACCCCTTGGATGCGTACTCAGCCGCCACCTCGGCATAGGTCTTGTATTCATAGGGAGTAACGAGCCTGATCCCAGAAATATACATATCTACTTTATTATAGATAAGCTGTATGGTATGGTCGCCCGCTTCCAGATAAATGCTGAAATAATCCCGATAGATGCCGGAGGTGTCCTTTAAGCGGGTAGTTCTCCACCCAGGTATCTCCACCTGCGGCGGTCTGGTCTCATCACCCAGACTGTTGATCACCGGCTCGCTCTCATCCATAAAAAAGCGATCCAGCTCTATGTCGCTGCTCTCCTCAAAAGGAGCCTCTCCGTCTATGTACAGTATTCTCTTGGCCGAATCCGAGCTCCCCTGAACCAGATAGTAGTCCAGCTCTATCTGATACATGGCAGATTCCGGAGCATTCACCTTGAATTCAACGTATTCTCCTGCCTTATCGGACAAGATCGCCGTCCGGCCCTCATACTCCTGTGTCTTTACATTTCCCTCGGCATTGCGAATGCTTGTGAGCGGCACTTCGATTGCCTGCGATGCGTTTGCCGCTCCTTCATGACTTGCCAGATACTCATCATAGGCACCGGCCTGGTCCGAGCTGCCGTATTTCCATTCCACATCCACTCCCTCAAAGCCGGTATACTTATCCTTCAGCGCCGTTCCGGGCGCCGCTTCGGCTTGAATGGAAGAAACAGATATGCCCTGCCCAGCCAGCAGCGCAGCTGCCGTCACCAGTGCGATTCCTTTTCTGCACCGCCGCTTCGGTCGATTGATTCCGCTGCTCTTCATGCTTACCTTCCTCCTTTTTGGTGTATTTTACATATATGTTTAGATATTATTGATTTGAGGTAAGCAGTTTAACTACTTTCCTTAACCCTTTAAACATAAATAGAATACTATTTTTATACTTTTTTAACAATTGGCATTTTTTTGATTTACCTATTGTTTTTTTGATTTTATGGTTTTTTCTCGTTTTTTTAGGCCTATTTTTCGCCCAAAACAACCTATGTTTTTTTGATTTTTACATTCATTACTTGATATATTGAAATCAGTCTGGGCAGAACGCACCAGATATGTCAAATTGTCCAAAGAAAATCCGAATATATAGTGCATTTTATGCAAATATTACCTTCAAAGGAGTTATCAGTAAAAAGAATATTTTTATGCTGTATTGTGTAGATTCCGGAAGACCTGATCTGGTTTCTATACACAATACAGCATGCTTGTCACTGATTAAAATCGTTCTTTTCCTCTATCGTCCGGTCTATCTTATCATGGAATATCCTTCCATCCTCTTCCCCGTCCCGGTTTTCGGAGGCATCTCGGGGACACATATCCTCAAGCCTCTGAAAAAACTTGTTGTACAGCAGCGCCGAGACATATGCATGAAAGGACAGGCCAAAGAAAAAAACAACGGGAGCCAGTCTCCCTGATATCAGGATCATTATCGGGCCTACAAAAAGCAGAAGAATCATGAGAAATGTCTTAGGAAACTGTGTAAGACTGGCCATAAATGCGTTTTTGACGGTTGCCTTTATGGGATTTGCAAATTTTGCCTGCATAGGGAAAGCGTATAATGCAGTACACACCACCACAAAGCCCATGATTAATATGCCTACCCTCACCACAAAAGGAAACTCCATTACAGCGTAGCGCATAATAACGATATCTCCTGCCACAACTCCCGCCACCAGCAGCAAAAGAATCCACAGAATCGTAGATTGCCGGAAATTTTCCCTGAAGGATTTGAAATATCCTTTCAGAATATAGCTCTCCTCATTCCTCACAAGCTTAAGACACATATAATGGAGAGCTGTGATGGCTGCGCCTCCTGTCACCACGGGGAGACAGAGCAGCAGCGTCAGGACATTCAGGATCATCAGATCCGCAATCTTCCCCAAACCCCGCATAAAAGAACTGTCCATGTTAAAAATACTCATCTTCATACCTCCCGCCCGCATTCCGGGCGCTTCATCTGTCTTTCATCAGATTCTGAAACTCAAAAAGCTTTGCCCCATGGTATCTCCCATAACCACGGGGCAGTCTGCCGGATCATCTCTTATCCACTTCCACATATTGCCGCTCCTGCATGACGCTCTTGTAAGCAGGGCGGATTATCTTATCCATATTGATCAGCTCTTCGATCCTATGCGCGCTCCATCCCACGATTCTCGCGATGGCAAAGATAGGGGTAAACATCTCCAAAGGGATCTCCAGCATACTGTAGACGAATCCGCTGTAAAAATCTACATTCGCGCTGACGCCCTTGTAGATACGGGACTTCTGGGCAATGACCTCCGGAGCCATACGCTCTATCATAGAATACAGAGTGAAATCCTTCTCCCTTCCCTTGGAGGTTGCAAGCCGATGCACAAATCCCTTGAACACCTGAGCTCTGGGATCGGATAAGGAATAAACCGCATGGCCCATTCCATAGATCAGCCCTTTTTTGTCAAAGGCTTCTTTGTTCAGTATCTTTTTCAGGTAAGCCCTGACCGCATCTTCATCCTCCCAGTCGGAGATATGCTCCTGAATGTCCCTCATCATCTCGACTACTTTGATGTTTGCACCACCGTGTTTGGGTCCTTTCAACGAAGACAGTGCCGCTGCCACCACAGAATAGGTATCGGACCCGGATGAAGTTACTACCCTTGTTGTAAATGTCGAGTTGTTTCCGCCGCCATGCTCCATATGCAGAACCAATGCGATGTCCAGAACGCTTGCCTCCAGCTCCGTATATTTCTTGTCAGGCCTGAGCATCATGAGTAGATTTTCCGCCGTAGAAAGCCTTCTGGAAGGCCTATGTATGTACATGCTATCGTCATTTTGATAATGGTTATACGCATGATAGCCATACACTGCCAGCATTGGAAACACACTGATCAGTGAGATACACTGACGCAGTACATTTTCAATGGATGTATCAGCGCAGTTTCTGTCATAGGAAGCCAGCGTCAGCACGCTTCTTGTGAGAGAATTCATAATGTCGTTGCTGGGCGCCTTCATGATGACATCCCTTGTGAAGTTGGTGGGCAATGTCCTGTTGTCCGCAAGAATATCCCGGAACACCTTCAGCTGCTTCGCGTCAGGCAGCTCACCGAAGAGAAGCAGATAGCTTACCTCCTCAAAGCCCATGCCTTTGCCCCGGAATCCTTTTACCAGTTCAATACAGTCATATCCCCGGTACCAGAGCTTACCTTCGCAGGGAGTCTTCACCCCGTTTACCATCTTGAAGGACTCGATCCGGGATATGTTGGTCAGCCCTGTCACCACGCCGTTTCCGTTTTTATCCCGCAGTCCCCGCTGCACTTCATACTTTTCAAACATCTCCGGCTCCAGAGAGTCGGCTTTTCTGCATAGCATTGCATAGTCGTTTAATAACAGCTCGTTCTTCTTCAATAAAATACCTCCTTCACCCGGCTCAGATCTAAGTAACCTACTTTATCTTATCTTTTTTCTATGCCTTATGTCAATTAAAAAAATCTAAAAAACAAGCTCCGGCACCAATATCCGTACCGAAGCCCTGCTCTCCCGCTCTGAATATCGCACTTCTATTTGCATAATTCCGTCACGACTTCATTAATGACCTTTCCGTCCGCTTTTCCCTTCAGCACACCCATTGCAGCTTTCATGACCTGCCCTTTATTTTTGGATGCAGTCAGATCCGAAAAATGCTCTTCGATATAAGCTCTGACCTCCTCCGGGGACATCATCTGGGGGGCATATTCTGCAATCACGTCATAGCGCGTCTGGTATTCCGCCTTCAGATCCTCCCGCTGGGCAGGGCAGGTATCCAGCTGCTCTTTTGCAGTTTTCAGTTCTTTTATGATAACCTTGTCTACAAGCTCCGAGGGGATGTCATCCCTGCAGCCTGAATCAATAGCCGCCTTTTTTACTGCGGACACCAAAGAGGAAATGGCATCTTTCCGCTCTTTGTCTCTTGCCTTCATGGCGGCGACCATGTCATTTCTGAGTTGTTCAAATTCCATGTGTGACCACGCACCTTTCTGTAATGATTCTTTCTTTTTGAGCTCCTGATTTAATTATAACAGATTTTTGAGATTCGGCAAGGAGAATCTCTTCGGGTGGCGGCCCGGGGCAGCGGCTACCGAAAGCTTTATAGCAGATGAACCGGGAGCTGCTGGCCGATTCCATATGCGGTATATTCGATTATATCTTTATCGTTAATAAACTCTGCTCTATCCTCAGTATGCTCTAAAATATCCGTAACGGCCTGCGGTTTAGCCTCTGCAGTCTTGGCCTTGGATTTTTCAGCTGTGGTTTTTGGTTTTCTGGTGGCTGTCTTTGTTTTGTTTGCTCCGTTTTCAGCTGTCTCGGTGTTTTCCGGCATATTCTCTTTTCTGACAGCTGTATCCATGTTCTGTTCTGTGTTTACCGACGCTTTCTTTGCGGCTCTTTTAATGCTGCCTGCTCCTACTGACATTTTTTTCTACCTCCTTGGCTAATTCCAGATATTCTCCTGCGCTTCGGGCACTTTTTTTGTATGCCATGACGGGTTTGGAATTGTCCTGAGCCCATTCGATCTCGCTGTCCACGCGGATAACGGTATCGAATACATTTACGGATTCATATTCATGGAGTACATCCAGTGTCTGCTTTCCATAATTTTTCCTTATATCCAGCTTGGTGATGACCACCCCCAGAAGGGTCAGAGCAGGAGTCAGCTTTCTGACGTTCTCCAGAAACTCGAACATATTTGCCACACCGAACAGTCCCCATGGAGTCGCCTCCACCGGAAGCATCACAAAATCAGACGCACAGAGGATATTCATGACCCAGCCTCCCAGTGTAGGCGGGGCATCAATCAGGATATAGTCGTATCCGCCCTCGTTTTTAAGTCTGGCAAGGCTTCTTGAAAGTATCGACTCCCTCTGCCATTTTGTGAAAAGGTCATATTCGATTCCGCTCATCAGAGTGGAGGAAGGAATCAGATCCAGATTTTCATAAGGTGTATGCACAGCATAATCCCACAGATCCTCTTCCCTCTTCATAGCCGTATAAAGATTCCTCTCTCCGGCAGCAAATTCCAGAACCTTATCCTCGTCAAAAAAGGAAAGCGAAAGATTCAGCTGCATATCGCCATCCACCAGCAGTACCTTTTTCCCAAGCGCAGACAGAGAATATCCCACATTCGCACAAGTAGTAGTCTTTCCGCTTCCGCCCTTATTATTCGCAAAGGCTATTGTCACTGTCTCCGATTTCTTTGTCCCGCTTTTTTTCGCTGCCGGTCTCCCCCCCATAGATGCACCTGATCCCTTTCTCCTCAAAATAATCCAGCCATTCCCGGCCGGGACACTGATCCGTCACCACAATGTCCACATCCCCGTAGGTGCAGATCCGGGAGAACGCAACCTTCCCGAATTTTGTATGGTCAACTGCAAGGATACGCTGTCCGGCATGCTGAAGCATGGCATACTTCACCTGAGAAAACATCTCATTTGCATCCGTGACCCCCTTTTCCAGATCGATACCCTTGCATGATATTATAGCCTTGTCAGCATTAAAGGAACCGAGCGCCTCTGTCGCTCTGGGCCCCACTAAGGCAAGATAATGTTCCTTGAGGATTCCTCCGGTACAGATCACGTCCCAGCCGTTGACATCGGACAGCTCCGCAAGCACCTCGATGGAGCTGGTGATCACTGTAAGTCTCTTTCTGGCCTTCAAGGCCTTTACGATGGCTACCCCAGTAGTACTGGAATCTACCATCAGATGTTCCCCTTCCTGTACCAGACTGCTGACCAGACCGGCAATCACCCGTTTGCCTTGTATATTCCTCCCTTTTCGTATATTAAAAGGCATATCAAGACCGGTGTTCTCGTTCAGGACGGCACCGCCGTAGCTCTTGGTGGCAAGTCCCTCCTTGTCAAGCTTGTCCAGATCCCGCCTGATGGTCTCCTCAGATACAGAAAAGAGAGTGCTCAGCTCACTGACCACTACCTTCCGTTCATCTTGTAGCTTTTCAAGAATCAGACTCCTACGCTCCACTGCCAGCATCTGCACTCCGCTCCTTGTCTTTTATCTTTCAAGCCCCTTCTGCCTCAGGCTCCAGTATGTATTACTTTCACCCGGCCGGAGAACTATAGATGTCCCGGCCTTACATCAGTCAAGTCCGACGCGATTCATACATGACAGCCTTGGGAACTCACAGAATCGACTTGCAGATCTGGGGATCCGGGTGAGCGATCACCGTGGAATCCAGATACATACCGCTGTCGGACACACTGTCCTTTGCATGGGCGATCGCCGCATCCACTGCACTCACCTCACCGCACAAGAAGACATAGGACTTACCGCACATTCCCTTTGCAATCCTCAGCTCTATCAGCTCTACCTCCGCCGTCTTCGCCGCCACGTCCGCAGCTACGATGATAGCCGCTGCATCAAAAGTCTCCAAAATCCCAAGCGAGCTGATATGCTCCACATGGGTGGTTCCGTAGATTGCCGGGAATATGCCCTCATGGGGATTTCCCAGCACGAAGCTGTCAATGAGCTGCTCCCCGTACTGCACCTTTGCGGTATCCACCGCCGCGTCCACTGCGCTCAGATCCCCGGTGATCAAAGCTATGTACTTGCCGGGACAGACAGTCTGGGCCTCAACCAGCTCTACCGCAGCAGTCTTCACCATGGCATCCGCCGCAGTGACACCTGCGGAAACCGTCTTGAATTCTATCATCCCCAAAGCCTTACCCATGGGCGCACCTACCTTTCCGCAATTGTAATAAACTTATCCGTAACCTCCTGCACCACTCCGTCCAGCGAAGCATGGATCCCCACGCTCAAACCTCCCGCAGGCTTTGCGATACATTCTCCGGTTTTCACCAGCGCGCCCTTCTCCACTATAGCCACCGCCGGCGCGCCGATATGCTGGCTGAGCATGATTCTCACTTTATGGATATGCTGCTCCTGTCTCCACCAGTCATCGGGCTGCAGGGGCGCATCCTTGTTATACTTGGCCAGTCCCAGTCTGGCTTCCAGCCTTTCCTCCGGCACCTTCCGATATTTCCTGCTCTCCTTCACGGGAGCAGGCGCCACCCCTGCCGGAACCTTTACACCCGCCTTTCGCAGACCAGCCTTGTAATCAGCGATCAGGCTTCTGGGTGCCAGCCCCTGAGGACAGGAATAATTCTCACACAAGCCGCAGGAGCTGCAGAAAAATGTATTCAAGAAAACATTTGTGTCCTGAAAGTCCTTGTTTGCGGCGCTTCTCATGAACTTATGAGGTTCAATGGGGTGTCCCAGCGCATGCCTGGGGCAAAGACTCGTGCAGGTCTCGCACTGACAGCAGGAGGAAGCCGCCCTCTTTAAGTCTATGGCAGGATTACGCCGTTTCCTCTGCACCAGCATATGGCTCTCGTCCAGCACGATCACTGCGTTCGTGGTCTTTGTCACCACTGCTGTCTCTTCCGCCAGATTCCCCATCATAGGCCCGCCGATGAGGAAAACCGGATTTTTCACCGTAATCTCTCCTCCGTAGGCAACCACATCCCGGATGGACGCGCCAATGGGCACACGCACCGTCACCGGCCGTTCTACCTCTCCCACAACGGACACAAGCTTATCTACCACGGGAGCCTGATGCTCCAATGCCCGGCACACATTATAGACTGTCTCCACATTAAAGACTGCTACCCCTTCCTCGATAGGCAGCCCTCCGGGCCGGATCACCTTTCCCGTGGCCTCGTAGATCAGTACCACTTCATCTCCCATAGGATAGGCGCTGTCCAGAAGCTGCACCCGCATCCTTGGGTAATAATCTATATATCGTTCAATCGCCTTTAAGGCGGCCTTATATTCTTTCTTGATTCCGATGACAGCCTCTTCTGCCCCCACTGCATCGGCTATCCCGTCAAACGTCCGCAGGATTTCCTCTGCCCGCTGCTCCAAAAGCTGCCTATGAAGCTTCAGCAATGGTTCACATTCCGCGCAGTTCATCAAGATGACTTCCGCGCGTTCATCCAGCTTTGCATATGTAGGGAACCCTGCCCCGCCGGCACCGACTATGCCGTTCTCCTGTAAAACCTGCTTCAAAGCCTGAATATCCATCGCACCCCCTGCCAGCGGCATCGCTGCCTGCTGCCTAAATCTGATTCTTTTGTCTTTATATTACAAATACATCTTGCAAAACATCCCGGCTCTTTGATACATCACACGAGAATCCGATCTCCCCAGACATCTACTCGTCCACGATTCCCACTATGGCCGCGTCCACGGGGGCATTCTCCATCCCCACCCGTGCCGCACTGCCCGTCGCAACCAGAACCGTCTCGCCGATTCCGGCTCCGATATTGTCGATTGCCACGAACCGGGCGGCTCCAGCCGACATTTCCTCCAGCGGCTCAATGACCATAAACTTATTTCCGACCAGATTCTCGCTCTTGCGCGTGGAAACGATGCTCCCCACCACCTTGCCTACAATCATGATATATGCTCCTACATAGTTTCACTGATGCGGCCTCTACTGCCGCTTAGTACCCCGGCACCGCATTTTTACAGCCGCTGTCTCACTTATCGATTCTGTCTTACTGCCCACTAATATCCATTTCCATATCTGTCCGGCTTGCAGGATATCCGATCCGGATGCGGCCTTGCGGGGCGGAATCCGGCTTTTTCAAGTTTCTCCGCAGCATCTGCGCAAAAACATTTCCGCCCTGAAACCGCTCCGTCCTATCCTTATGCCGCTCACCGTCTACAATCCTCACTTGATGATCGTTACGCTGTCACCAGTCTTGATCTTGCTTGCATTGGCCTCATCGGTATCAATATGCATCTCCAGCGTAAAGCTTTCGTCCACGCGTATCTTTACCTGATTGAATACTGTGCCTCTCTCATTATCTGCCTTCACGGAAACAATGTCTCCGTCTCGGACTCCTGCTGCCGCCGCATCAGCCGGCGACATATGGATATGGCGCATCGCGATGATGCATCCCTCATTCAGGTATATGACCCCTTTGGGCCCCACCACGGCTATAGGAGCGCTTCCCGCCACGTTTCCGGATTCCCGGATGGGAGCCGCCACCCCCAGCTTCATGGCATCCGTCGCCGAGATCTCCAGCTGGGACGCCTTTCTCACAGGTCCCAGAACTCTCACATTCTCGATGGCCCTGAGCTTCAGCCCCACCACTGTGACCGTCTCATTGCAGGCATACTGGCCGCCCATGAGATCCTTCTTTTTCGTCAGATGATAGCCCTCGCCAAAAAGCGCCTCCACATGCTCCTGGGTCAGGTGGATATGCCTTGCGGACACACCTACCGGAACCCGGTAGCCATTGCTCTTTTCTTCCATCTTGTTGATGGTCTGCAGCACCAGCTGCGTGATCATCTCAACCGTCTGCTGTTCCATGCTGTTCCTCCAACTGCTCCATCCGCTGCCCGCTGTGTCCCCTTAAGGCAGGGATCCGTTATGCGTTTTCCTTCCGTCGGCTTTTGCTTTCCCCTCCGGAAATGATCTTTCCTGTCACAGGCTGCAGGGTATTAGCCCCAGCCTCGGCTTTGCTCGATAAAATTCTGGTCGCTGCAAGCTGCGGGAAGTTGAACCCGTGTCAGATTAAACACCTTCGGATCAAGACCTGCCCCCGGAACACTCCGCCGATCCTTAGCCCTTGACCTTGGGAAGGATCATCTCAACATCGGTGTGAGGCCTGGGGATCACATGGGTAGCCACCAGCTCGCCCAGCTTAGCTGCGCTGGATGCACCAGCCTCAACGGAAGACTTTACGGCCCCTACGTCTCCTCTTACCATAACTGTCACCAGTCCGGAACCGATCTTCTCCGTGCCCACCAGAGCAACGTTTGCAGCCTTGCACATTGCGTCAGCCGCTTCGATCGCCGCTACCAGACCTCTTGTCTCCACCATTCCTAATGCTTCCTGTGCCATTTTGTTTTCCTCCTGATTTTTTGATTTTCGCTATACTTCCTGAATCGTCCTTGCGTCAAGCGTACTTCCTTCCGCCTGCTTCTTCATAAATCTGCTTGCGCTCAAATTCACGAGCCTCATGATTTCTTCGTGAGGGTTTGCGATGATCCCGCTGGCCACCGGCTTCTTGATCGCCTTTCGGGCCGCCGTCTCCACTGCCTCCGTGACGGATGCCACATCCCCCTTCACAACAATGGTGACGAGGCGTCCGCCCAGCTTCCTCTCCCATGTGGCAAGCTCCACGCCGGAGGTCTTGCACATGATGTCCAGAGCGTCCACCGCCGCAACCACACCCGAAATCTCAATAAAGCCTAATGATGTATTGCTCATTCTCGGCTCCTTTCAAAAAACTCAGATTCTGGGCAGAATCTTCTCCACGTCAGAATGAGGTCTGGGGATCACATGGGCAGCTACCAGCTCGCCAAGCCTGCTGGCGGCTGCGGAGCCACTCTCTACGGAAGCCTTTACAGCTCCTACATCCCCGCGGACCATGACCGTTACCAGACCGGACCCGATCTTCTCCGTGCCCACCAGAGTAACCTCCGCGGACTTTGTCATTGCGTCAGCCGCCTCGATGGCCGCTGTCAGGCCTCTTGTCTCTACCATTCCCAGTGCTTCCTGTGCCATAATGCTCTCCTTTCGATTTTCGCAGCCTGCCGTCCGTTTTCCGTACGCTCTTCAAGTCCGCCATAGGCTGCATGCTGTTTTTGTTTTACTTGTCAGTTCTTGTCAAACGCGCTGATCTTCAGCATCTTTTCCGTGTCTCCGGTAGGTCTGGGGATTATATGCCTCTGCACCACGCCGGTGACAGACTTCGCCATGGCCTCTCCGGCCTCCATGGCAGCCTCTACCGCCGCCACACTGCCCCGGAACTTCACCGTCACTAGCAAAGGCACCGGCAGGGAATCCGCATTGGCAGGCTTATTCTTGTCAAAGGTCTCCAGCCACACATCGGCTGCCTTACAGCCCGCGTCAGCCGCAAGGAAAGCGCAGGTCAGCCCGTATACCTCCAGAAGCCCTACAGCCTCCTCCACAGGGCTCTCCGCTCTCACGGAATCCATGTCTGCCACGTCTTTTTCTATTGAATTCTCTTTTTTTATTGAATTCTCTTTTTCCATGGAATTCTCCTTTTCCATTGTTTCCTGGCTTTCCCGGCTATACTTCTCTTTGCCGGCCTGCCTATCGTAAGACACCCTGCACTGCCCGACTATGACTACAAATCACAAACGCTTTATTTATTGATAATGGCAATCTTCAGTCCCGTCATAGCCAGATTCGTCTTCAGCGCCTCGTTGATCTCCTCCAGAGGATAGGTATGGGTGATCAGCTTATCTATGGGAAGCCCTATCTTCTTTGCGCTCTTCAGGAAATCAAAGGTGGTGCCGTAATCCCTCAGGGTGTACACCCATGAGCCCACCGTAGTGATCTCCTTTGAACAGATGTCGAAATGAGGGTTGATGGTGGCATCCCCGCCGTTGATAAAGAATCCCAGCTCACAGAGCCCGCCGCCGTTGCGGATGAACTTATAAATGTTGGAATGCGCCACCGGCGATCCGGTACACTGGAACGCGAAATCCGCCAGATGGCCGTCGCACTTCTCCGCGACTGCAGCTGCCAGCGCCTCGATTCCCTTGTGATCCTTGAAGTTCACGGAATCCGACGCTCCCAGCTCCTTTGCAAAGTCAAGGCGCTTCTGCTCGCCGTCTACCGCCACGATCTTGTTGATGCCCATGGTGCGCAGGATCGCGATGCAGATCAGCCCTATGGGACCGCAGCCCTGCACCACCACCCTGCTGTTGAACCGCAGGATGCCCGTGCTCTTTGCCCTCTCCACGGCATGGACCAGCACCGCACAAGGCTCGATCAGCACTCTGGAATACAAGTCAAGATCACTTACATTAAATACAGTGGAGCCTCCTCTGATCAGGATATAATCCGAAAACCATCCGTTGAGATGGATATCGTCATCGGGAAGCAGTCCGTACACATCTGCGCCGCCTACGTTCTGCTTGTTCAGGTCGAACATGGTGATATCCGGATTGTCCTTAAAGATCATGCAGGTGACAACCTTGTCCCCTAGCTTTAAGTCCTTTCCCGCGCTGTCCTTCTTCACGTTCTTTCCCATCTTTACGATCTCGCCGGTTCCCTCATGGCCTAGCGCCACGGGAATCAGGCCGAAGGGGTCTCTCTTGAACTCGTGGGCGTCCGTGCCGCAGACGCCGCAGCCCTCAACCTTTACCAGTATATCGTCATCTCCCACCTCAGGCATGGGGAATTCCTTTACTTCAAAATGCTCCAGACCGGTAAGCATAGCCACATGGGCCGTCTTGGGGATATTTCCGCCTGCCCCGCCGTTTCCTGCAGGCGCGGCGCTCACCGTGCCGGACATACTGGCCAGCACCTGTTTCACGATCTCTTCTATCTGTGCCGTATCAGCCATTTTTACTCTCCTCTCTATATCCATATCTATGGAATCCTTTTTTATCTCTTGCTCTTTTGCATACTCCTGCAGATATCGGATAATCCTCTCTGCCGCTTCCGCATGTGCCCGGATATGAGATACTCACCGTATGCATAGGCTGTCCGACATGACGCAGCGCCTGCTCTTGGTAAATGACTTGGCGCTGGTGAGCCCTTCACCGGTACGGCTGGCGATGGTGAAGGTACAGTATCCTTCCCCGCCGAAGCCCAGCGCCGCATAGGAGGGCGCGTTCTTCACCAGAATCGCCGTGTCGATCTCCCTTGCGTACTTGGTGATGTTGTCGATGTTCTTGGAGTGGATATGGGCGGAATGGCGGTTGCCATGCTCCAGCCATACGGCCTTCTCGATGGCGTCGTCGATATCCTTGGCCCTGACCATGCCCAGAATAGGCATCATCAGCTCCTCCGCTATCAGAGGATGCTCCTTCTCGCCCTCGAACACGATGCAGCGAATATTGTCGGGAACAGTCACCCCGATCATTCCCAGCAGAGTCTTTGCATCCCTGCCCACGCACTTGCGGTTCAGCCCCTTGGGGGTCAGCACCGTAGCTGTCAGTCTGTCCTGCTCCTCCTTGGAGATCAGGTAGCACCCCTGCTCCGAGATCATGTAGTGCATCAGCTCATCCGCGATGGATTCCACTGCCACGATCTCCTTCTCCGCGATGCAGGGCAGATTGTTGTCAAAGGTGCATCCGTTGACGATGTCCTCTGCGGCCTTCCTGATATCGGCGGTCTCATCCACCACTGCGGGAGGATTGCCCGCCCCTGCGCCGATGCCCCTCTTTCCGGAGGAAAGCACCGCTGTCACCACCCCGGGTCCGCCGGTAGCTACCACCAGAGGAATATCCTTATGCTTCATCATGATATTGCTGCTGTCCAGCGTGGGCTTTTCCACGGTGCAGGCCACATTGTCCGGCCCGCCCGCCTCCAGAGACGCCTCGTTGATCATATTCAGGGCAAACATGGATGTCTTGATGGCCTGTGGATGGGGATTAAATACCACCGTGTTTCCTGCGGCGATCATGCCGATGGAATTGCAGATCACCGTCTCGCTGGGATTGGTGCAGGGAGTAATGGCCCCGATGACCCCGAAAGGCCCCATCTCGATCAGCGTCAGTCCTCTGTCTCCCGACCATGCTGTCGTTGTTAAATCCTCCGTGCCCGGCGTCTTGTCAGCCACCAGATGGTGCTTCATTATCTTATGCCCCACATTGCCCATTCCTGTCTCATTTACGCCCATTCTGGCAATGATCTCCGCATTCTCATGGGTTTTCCTGCGAATATTGCTGATAATCTGTTCTCTCTGGTCAAGGGACATTCTCCTGATGATCCTCTGGGAAGCCTTCGCCGCCGCAATGGCATCATTCATATCCGTGAATACGCCGTGCATCTTTCCCGCCGGCTCCGCGATCTGCATCTTGGCGATCACTTCCTGCACAATGTCCTGTACCAGGTTCTCATTTACAAGCACGCTCCTACCTCCTATATTAAGTTTCAAAAACCGATTTTCCATATGCGGCCAGCTTCGTATCCTGCTCTGCGCTTCCGCCGCTGACACCCAGTGCCCCCACGATGGCCCCGCCTTGTTTCAGCACCTCGCCGCCGCCAAAAATGACAATCTTTCCCTCATTGGTGAACTGGATGCCGTATAGGCTCTCCCCCGGCTGACTTAAAGCACCCAGCCGGGCGGTAGACATCTGGAACGCTATAGATGTATATGTCTTGTTCAGCGCCACGTCGTAGCTTCCTATGTAAGCACCGTCCATACAGTGGACGGCCACCGGTCTGGCGGAGGCATCGGATACAGCCACGACCACCCGCATATTCCACTCAGCCGCCTTGGCTTCGACCTTCTCTATCAGCTTCAGAGCCGCCGCAAGAGGCATAGAGGTCTGTACCAGCCCGCCGTTCGCGGCCACAAGCCGGCTTTCCGCAGCTGCCTTGTCCGTCCTTCTCTGCAGCACCTCCCGCACCACGGCCTCTATCTCTCTCTCTTCCATACCGCTCCTTCCAGAGCAGGCCCTCCTGCCCGCCCCGCCGTTTATCGCTATTCCATCCGCCGCTTCATAGAAACTGCCCGCAATATCAATGAACCGCTCTGCGGCCGGCAGCTTCCTACCGTCCCATCTGCTCCAGCACCTTCTTTGTGATCTCAGCCACCAGCTCAGGAGAAGCCGCGCCGCTTTCCTTCTTGCTGTGGCATCCGCCTCCGCAGGTATGGCAGCTGGGCTTGCCTTCCTTTGCGTTAGGGCAGAGATTTGCGGGATGACGTCCCTTCATGCCGAACTGTCTCCTGATCTCATAGAGATCCTCCACCTGCTGGGGCGTGAACTCCTTGGGACCGCCAAGCAGTCTGGACTGATACAGAAGCTGTGCGTAAAATTCAACCGACTCCATCTTCAGATAAGCGCTCAGCAGGGAATCCGAATAGGTCAGTGCACCGTGATTCTCCAGCAATACTGCATCAAAATGCTGTACATACTCGGAAACCGCATCGGGGATCTCCATTGTGGAGGGCCTGCCGTACTTTGCGATAGGCACACAGCCAAGAGCGATGACTGCCTCGGGCATGATGGGCTGGGTCAGAGGAATGCCTGCAATAGCAAAGCTGGTGGCATATACGGGATGGGCATGCACCACGCTCCTTACGTCGGGTCTCTCCTGATACACCCTCATGTGCATCTTGATCTCCGATGAAGGCTTGAAATTGCCGTTTGCCTGAATCACATTGCCCTGCGCATCTACCTTGCAGATATACTCGGGGGTCATGAAGCCCTTTGATACACCGGTAGGAGTGCAAAGGAACTCGTTATCGCTCAGCTTTACGGAAATATTTCCGTCATTGGCGGCAACCATGTTCCTGTTGTAGATTCTTTTGCCGATGTCACAGATCTCTTTTTTGATTTCATACTCGTTTTGCATTTCCATTCCTCCTGATTTGTTTTGATTCCTGCCCGCCTTTTTGCCCCTCGGACAGTTATACATCCTTCTGGCTCTATTATAAGCCTATATACCACACAAGTCAACAAAAACAGTGTTGATTTATGTCGTTTTTGGGTTGTTTTTGTGGTTTTTCTTCCTCGGGCGGTTCTCGGGTCTTCTTGGCCCTGTTCTTGAGCTTATCTTCGGTTCTGCTCCTGTGCCGGTTTCCAGCCCGGTTCATAGCAATCGCCTGCTCCGAGACCTCCCCCGTCTCAGTGCTTCAGGAACTCTGCCAGCTCCGGCGTGTATTCCGGTGTAAACTGCGTCCCGAGTCTGGTCAGCTCCCCCAGCACCTTCTCAAGGCCTCTTTCTGTCTCATGCCAGCTGTTTTTCGTCAGGCCGCCCACCGCCACCGGCGCGACAATAAACTGCGTATCAGGAAAGGAAAGCTGGTAATACATCAGGCTCCTCCTCGCATGGTAAGCCTTGCAGCAGAGGATTGCCTTCCGGGGACAGATTCCCCTCCCCTCCAGAATCGCTCTGGAAAACCTTGCGTTCTGGGCGGTGTATTCCGCCCTGTCCTCCCGGAGGATACTATCCTCGTCCACCCCGCAGCGCCGCAGCACATCTGCGTAAAACTCGCACTCCGTGGTATAGTCCTTCCCGTAAACTTCCGCCTTTGACTTCAGGCCCATGAACCTTCCGCAGGTCACGGAAAACCTGCCCGACGGCACCACATAAGGGGCATAGCCCTCTTTCCAAAGCTGTGCCGCCCGCTCCGGCAGCTCCGGATAGGAGCCTCCCGGAACAAAGATCACATCTGCTTTTTCCAATCTGTCTTCCGCAAAAATAAAATCTGTGATTTCATTTACGATTCTCATATTCATCAGGCAGATACCTCTTTTATCAGACAGCCACCGAACCGGTTCCTCTGCCGGATGCCTCAGCCTCCGATATGGCACCTCAGTCCGGTATTCGTTTCCACTTGTCTTTTCAGTTCCTGCATATAGGACGGCTCCGGAGGCAGTATATCCGGCAGCTCATAGCTTCTGCCCAGCCCCTGATACTTGTCCTGTCCCAGCCTGTGATATGGCAGGAGATAGATATCCTCCACCCCGGGCAGCTTGTCCGCAAACGAGGCGATGGCACGGATTTCCTCCGGCCTGTCGTTGAAGGTGGGGATCACCGGAACCCGGATGCTGAGCCTCGTCAGACCCGAAGCGGCGATCCTGCCCGCATTCTCCAGCATCAGCTCATTTTCCTTTCCGGTAAAGCTTTTATGCTTTGCGCTGTTCATATGCTTGATATCCATGAGATAATGGTCCAGATAGGGCAGGACTCCCTCTATGACCTCCCACTTGGCGCAGCCCATGCTCTCCATGGCCGTATTGATGCCCACCGCCTTGGCCGCCCGCAGCAGATCTCTTGCAAACTCCGGCTGGCAGAGGCTCTCCCCTCCTGAGAGCGTCAGGCCTCCGCCCGAGCGCATATAATAAGGCCTGTCCTTCTCCACCGTCTCCATGACCTGCGCCACCGTCACGTCCTGCCCGATGAGCTTGGTCTTGCCGTTTACCTGCATCTCCTGAATTTCGTACTCCTGAGACTCCGGATTGCAGCACCATTTGCACCGCAGCACGCAGCCCTTGAGAAAGCAGATGGTCCGTATTCCCCTTCCGTCATGGATGGAATACCGCTGTATGTCAAATATACGTCCCTTTGTCTGTAAATACTCTGTATTCATTTCCCATCCTCACCCGTTGATGCGGCCCGCATCTCCTTTTTTGGCAAAACACAAGTCCCGTAAGCCGAAACACCCCTTACAGATCAAATCGAAAGATGCATTTTTCCGTTTCGCCGCTGTCACGCATATCATTATCCGGCGGCAGCTCAACAATCTCCAGAAGCTTTCCGCCCGCATATTCGCAGGTTTTTCTTGAGGCATGATTATCCGGATTGCAGGTTATTATCACAAATTCAAGATCATGCTTTCTGGCCAGCTCAAACAGCAGCAGGCAGGCCTTTCCGGCATAATGGTTCCCTCTGTATTGTTCGTCCACATGATATCCTATGTTTCCGCCATAATACAGCTTATCATTATGGCCGATCCGCAGATCGCAGCCGCCCACCTTAAGTCCCTCTCTGTTCAAAATCACAAAATGATACGCCGGGACCCAGTCCTTCTCGGCATCGCCGTCAACCGTCTTCTCCAATGCCAGCCGAATTTCGTCATTTTTTAAAAATTCCGTGTTCAGAAACATAGCCTGCTCCTTCCTCTTTTCCGCCGCATTCTTGTACCGTTCCGTGCTTTATGCAGATTCGAAGCCCTATGCCCCTTGAAAAGCCAAGGCACGCGCTACAGCCCCTGCTCCGTCCTGCGGATGATATCATCCTGCAGGGACTTGGACAAGGTGGTAAACAGTGCGCTGTAGCCTGCCACGCGCACCACCAGATGACCATACTTCTCAGGATGGGCCTGAGCGTCCAGAAGCGTTTCCCTGTCCACCACGTTGAACTGCATATGGCTGCCCTTCTGGTCAAAGTAGGAACGGATAAGAGCCACGAAGTTCTCCAGCCCCTTTTCGCCGCTTAAGGCCGTAGGATGGAACTTCTGGTTGAAGAGCGTACCGTTAGAGGCAATGCCGTGATCCAGCTTGGATACGGAATTGGCCGCCGCTGTGGGGCCGTGCACATCCTTGCCCGCCGAAGGGGACACCCCGTCCGCCACGGGCGTATGGGCCAGCCTGCCGTCGGGAGTGGCTCCCGTCTGGGCCCCAAGAGGCACGTTTGCGGACACAGGGTACAGCCCTGCCTGAAACTGTCCGCCTCTGGGATTATGGTAGGAAAGCAGAGGTCTGGTATAGGTGTATGCCACATCTCTGGCAAACGTGTCTACCTCTTCAATGTCATTGCCGAACTTCGGAACCTGATCTATCATTTCCAGCAGCTCATCATACTTCTTCTTTTCCTCCGGGGGAAGCTCGGCATCCATCACCGCCGCGATCATGCCGGCGATCTGATCCTCCTCCACGGACATGCCGCTGTTCTCCATCTCTTTAATGATCCCCGTGACGATTTCCCCTGCGCTGACAGCGTCAAATCCCTTTCCGTAATTCACCGCAAGAGCGCGTTTGTACTCGCTTAAGCTAACCTTTTTTTCCTCAAAGACAAGCTTCTTGACGGCATATAAGGAATCCGCCATATTCGCTATGCCAAAGCCCTGAGGGCCGGTGAAATTGTAGACTGCGCCGCCCTCCTGAACGGTCTTGCCTCTCTTGATGCAGTCGTCCACCATGCAGGACAGGAAAGGCAGCGGGCAGCGGGTGGCATGCGCCACATCGATGGCATTGTCCGCATTCACCAGCAGCGATATATTATAATCCATCTGTTTCTTATAGGCATCGTAGAATTCCTCAAATGTGGTCATGTCCTCCACCCTGCCGGTCTCGATGCTGATCTTCTCTCCCTTGTCCCAGCCGTTGGAGAATACCAGCTCCAGAGGACGGCACATATTGTAGAACGCGGCATCATGCCAGCCTTCCGTCTTGCCGGCCTTCTGAGGCTCAACACAGCCGATGATATTGTACTCCCTTGCGTCCTCCAGCGTGAGGCCCCTGCTCAGCAGAGAGGGAATGATCACCTCGTCATTGTAATAGGCAGGAAGCCCTATCCCTGTCCGGGTCAGATCCGCAGCCTTCAGCAGCAGATCATGGGGAGACTTGTTCCACACCCGTATGGAAAGGGAGGGCTGGGGCAGGAATACATGCTTGGACGCGGTGATGCACATAAAGGAAAGATCGTTGGTCACATCGCAGCCGTCCTTGTCCTGCCCGCCCACGATCAGGTTCTGGAACAGGCTATAGCCTGCGAAGCCCTCTGCGCTGGCGGCGTCCCGGCATTTGTTCAGGTCGTTGAGCTTGACCCAGATGCAGTCGATCAGCTCCTGAGCCGCCTCACGGGTGATCCTTCCCTCTTCCAGATCCTTTTTGTAATAAGGATACATATACTGGTCGAAGCGTCCCGGAGAGATGGAATGCCCGCTGGACTCCAGCTGCAGAAGCTGCTGCACGAACCAGAAGCTCTGGCAGGCCTCCCAGAAGGATTCTGCCCCATGCTCCGGCACCCGCCTGCAGTTGGCGGCAATCTGTGCCAGCTCCTGCTTCCTTGCGGCGTCCGTGCAGGCAGACATCTCCTCCTCCGCCAGCCGGGCATACCTATGGGCATAGCGTATCGCCGCCTCGCAGCTTATGATCACAGCCTTCAGGAACTGGCTTCTGGTACAGTAATCCGCATCCCCGGGGCTGCACTTGTCCAGTTCCTCCTGCACCTGCATGATGATGCCTCTGTATCCTTCCGCCAATACCCTTTCGTACTGTACGGTCACATGTCCCACGCCATTGTAAAAATAATTCCCCGGCGTGAAAATATTATGCTCTATGGCTTTCCTTGCCTCCGGCGCCATAATGGAGGTGGCAAGCTCGCTGGTAGTCCTGCCCTCCCAATAGGCATCCGCCTCCAGCAGCTCCTTCTTGGTCTGCTCCGCTATGTAAAAAGGGTCGGCCTTTCTCGTGGCCACGGTCTCAAACTCCGCCTCCAGCCACTTATAGGAAAACTCCGGATAGGTCTGGCAGCCTCTGGGAGCGATGGTGCTGCTGCCGGCCACCAGCTCCCCTTCTCTTATGATGATGGGGATATTGTCAAGAATATGTGCGAACGCAAGGGCACGCCGCATGATAATAGGCTTGTCCTCTGTAGATTTATAAGACTCCGTGATCAGCTTTGCTCTGGCGGACTCTATCTCCGGCATCTTGGCGTACAAATGCGCTACCAGTCGGGGGATTCTGTCCGTCTTTGGGATTTCCTGTGTATAATACTTTGCCATCTGCTGCTTCCTCTGCCTCCTTTTTATGTTTCAAAAGTCTCTCGGAATCTCCAGACCGCTTTTCATGAGGCTTTTCGGAAGTCATTTTTACCGATTCCCCCACTTTTCCGATCACATTTTGATCCGGATCCTGATTTTTGCTTACTGAGATACCGA
Organism: uncultured Acetatifactor sp.; assembly: GCA_964018205.1. Classification (GTDB taxonomy): domain Bacteria; phylum Bacillota; class Clostridia; order Lachnospirales; family Lachnospiraceae; genus Acetatifactor. The sequence continues at coordinate 34,805 of CAXHOW010000006.1, forward strand.
GAACTTATGTTTCGTAAAGATGATTAACTTCTTAGCTTTCAGTATATGCCCTTGCGGCCTAAATGTCAACAAAACTAACGCATATCATAGAACTTTTTTGTGGATTTATTTTGTTTGTTGTTGTTGTTTTGTCTCAAGAAAAAATGCCGGCGAGATACAATCCCTCCAGCAGTTTCCTCCGTAAAACTTCTATAAAATTCCTATCTATATCCTATTGCTGTGTTACACCTTCAGGAAATCCTTCACCTTCCCGTAAACGCCTTCTCCGTCCAGCCCGTACTTCACCAGCAGGGCCCCTGCGGATCCGGATTCACCGAACACATCCTCTATGCCAATCCTGCACACGGGTACGGGATAAGCTTCCGCAAGCGCCTCACAGACCGCGCCTCCTAAGCCCCCGATGACGGAATGCTCCTCTGCTGTGACCACTTTCCCGGTCTTGCGGGCGCTGGCGGCAATCAGCTCCTTGTCCAGCGGCTTGATGGTGCAGATATTGATCACCTCTGCGCTGACCCCTTCCGCCGCCAGCTTTTCCGCTGCCTCCAATGCCGAGTTCACCAGAATGCCCGTGGCAACGATAGTCACGTCGCTGCCCTCTCTCAGTATCTGGCCCTTGCCGATCTCAAATTTATAGTCGTCCCTGTCATTGATCACCGGAACCGCCGCACGGCCGAAGCGCATATATACCGGACCCTCATAGTCCAGCGCGGCCTTCACGCAGGCTCTCGCCTCCACCGCATCGGAAGGGTTCAGGATCGTCATGCCCGGGATAGTCCTCATCAGGGCAATATCCTCGTTGCACTGATGAGAAGCGCCGTCCTCCCCCACCGTGATGCCCGCATGGGTAGCGCCGATCTTTACGTTCAGATGAGGATAACCGATGGAATTCCGCACCTGTTCAAAAGCCCGCCCCGCCGCAAACATGGCGAAGGTGCTGGCCACAGGAATCTTGCCCGTCAGGGAAAGCCCTGCGGCGATGCCCATCATGTTCGCCTCCGCAATACCACAGTCAATATGTCTCTCCGGAAAACTCTTTTTAAATACTCCCGTCTTGGTAGCTGCCGCCAGATCCGCATCCAGCACCACCATGTCGGGGTAAGCCTCTCCAAATTCCGCCAGAGCGTTGCCGTAGGCCTCTCTGGTGGCTATCTTTTTGACCTCATTCTTCTTTACTTCTGCCATAACGCTTCACCCTTCCTTTCCGGATCCGCCTTGGCCGGACCCCCTCAATTCCGCATCGAGTTTCTCCAAGTCAGCCACTGCGATCTCATATTCCGCATCATTGGGCGCCTTGCCGTGCCAGTCCACGCTCCCCTCCATGAAGGACACACCCTTACCCTTCAGGGTATGGGCAATGATGGCGGTGGGCTTTCCCTTTGTCCTGCGGGCCTCGGCGAATGCCGCCCTGATCTGCTCCATGTCGTTGCCGTCCTCCAGATTCACCACATGGAAATTGAAGGCTTCAAACTTTTTGTCGATCGGGTTGGGAGAGCATACCGAATCGATGGGGCCGTCAATCTGCAGCCCGTTGTTGTCCACGATCACCACAAGGTTGTCCAGCTTTCTGTGCCCGGCAAACATCGCCGCTTCCCAGACCTGACCCTCCTCGATCTCTCCGTCCCCCAGCAGCGTATAGACCCGGAAATCCTTTCCTGACAGTCTCGCCCCCATGGCCATGCCCACTGCTGCGGAAATCCCCTGTCCCAGTGAACCTGAGGACATATCCACCCCGGGCACATGCTGCAGGCAGGGATGCCCCTGCAGATAAGAGCCCAGATGGCGCAGAGTGGGCAGATCCTCTACGGGGAAATACCCTCTGTTGGCCAATGTGGAATACAGGCCGGGAGCAGTATGTCCCTTGGAAAGCACAAATCGGTCTCTGTCTTCCATCTTGGGCTTCTTGGGGTCGATGTTCATCTCTTCAAAATAAAGATATGTAAATATGTCCGCCGCGGACAAGGAACCCCCCGGATGTCCCGCCTTTGCCCCGTGAACCGCTGCCACGATGCCCTTGCGGACATCATTTGCCCTTTTTTTCAGTTCTAAAGTATCCATTTTTCCTCTCATTCTGCCGCTCTTTTACGGCTATCTTGATTTATTTCCGCCGACAATTGCCCTGACCATGCCTCCGTTTTGCAAAGATCCGGCTCCTGACGGGCTTATGCCGAGGGATCTGCCCAGAGCCCCTCACTGCTGCCTATGCTTCCTGCTCCTTGGCCTCAGCGGTACGCAGCCGCATTCCACCGCATTTCGTTCTTCAGGCTGCGGATAGTCGTATTCCCGTCTATTACCACAGTCTCAATGCCCATGGCATCCGCCCAGTCCGTCATCTGCTCCGTGGTCAGATCGTAGGAAAATGCGGTGTGATGGGCGCCGCCGGCCAGAATCCAGCTCTCCGCGCCCACAGCGAGGCTGGGTCTGGGCGTCCAGAAACAGTTTGCAACCGGAAGTTTGGGCATGGGCTTCTCCACCTTCTTGCAGTCCACCTCGTTGATGATCAGGCGGAAGCGGGTTCCCAGATCCACCAGAGAGGTTGCGATGCCGCTGCCCTCCTTGGAAGAAAACACCAGCCTCGCAGGATCCTCCCTATTTCCCATGGAAAGCGGGCACACCTTGATGCCCACGGGGCCATCCGCTATGGTAGGGCATACCTCCAGCATATGCGCCTGCAGGATGCCTTCCTTGCCGGGCATCAGGTTATAGGTATAGTCCTCCAGAAAAGAGGTTCCCTTGGCACTTTTTTGCCCCTCCGTCATGATCTTCATCAGACGGACCATGGCGGCCGTCTTCCAGTCGCCCTCTGCACCAAAGCCGTAGCCCTTCTCCATCAGCCTCTGGATGGCAAGGCCGGGCAGCTGCTTTAAGGCACCCAGATCGCCGAAATGAGTGACGATGGCATGGTAATTTTTCTCCTTCAGGAATCGCTCGAAGCCGATCTCGATACCTGCCTGCACCGCCACATGATGCCTGAACTCCGCCGCATCCCTGCCCTCGTCAAGGATCTGGTATCTGGAATAATACTCCTCCACCAACGCGTCGATGTCTCCTTTGTTCACATCCTCCACATACTCCGCGATCTCATTGACGGGATAGGCGTCGATCTCCCAGCCGAACTTTATCTGGGCTTCCACCTTGTCACCCTCCGTAACTGCCACGTTCCTCATATTGTCCGCCACCCGCACCACACGGATATGGCTGGACTCCATGATTCCTACTGCGGTGGTCATCCAGTCCGCAAGGCGCTTCAGCGTCCCTTCATCGCTCCAATGCCCCATGATCACCTTGCGCTCGATTCCCATGCGGGTCACAATATGTCCATACTCCCTGTCGCCGTGAGCGGACTGGTTCTCGTTCATGAAATCCATGTCAATGGTGTCATAGGGAATCTCCCTGTTGAACTGTGTATGAAAATGACACAGCGGCTTGCGATACTCCTGCAGGCCCAGAATCCATGACTTGGCAGGAGAAAAGGTGTGCATCCATGTAATGACGCCTGCGCACTCTTCATCCATGTTCGCCTCATTGAAGAGCCTGCGGATCATCTCATTGGTAAGCAGAGTAGGCTTCCATACGAGCTCATATGGAAGCAGCTCCGTCTTATTGATCTCCTCCACCATGATCCTTGCATGCTCCGCCACCTTCGCAAGGCACTCGTCCCCGTAAAGATCCTGAGAGCCAGCGGCAAACCAGAACTTGTAATTCTTCATAAATAATACCCCTTCCTTTCTTTTGATACAGTATTGGGTTTTTATGATGATGGCACCTGAGAAAGTGCCAGCAACTCTATGGTATGGCATTTTGCGGTGTTTGTCAATGTGCGCTTACGCTATGTCTTCCGCCCTGCCGGTTTCCATGGGACTGTACCGCATCCGCACCCTGATTCCCTGCCCGTAATTGCCGAATCCGTTTCCGAATAAAGTCAGCCCGCCCACGTGGGCTGCATCCTCCTGAACCTCCAGCCTGAAACGGATCGCGCTTTTATAATCCAGGCCAAACTGCTCCAGCGTCACATCTGATATCCTGAACCCGTCCATGAAGGTTCCCTTCCTATTGATCACAAGCATTTTCAGCAGTCCGTACTGATTCCAGTGAGGAAGCCACCAGTCCGGCGTGAAAAAGCCCTTCACATCCCCGAAATCTCCCGGCGATGTCCAGTTCCCGATAAAGCTGTCGTTCAGGAAGAAGGAAATATCCGACGGCCAGTCATTATTCACCCCCGGAGCCTCGCTGGCGATCTCCATGGAAAAGGTGATCTCGTCAATCCTGCAGGAGGCAGGCAGCAGGTTGGGAACCAGATACTCCACATAGCCTCTGGCAAACCAGAGGATTCCCGCGCTGCTTCTGTCCGGGTGCGCAAAATATCTGGGATCGTCCACTTCCCCGATCAGCTTCACGACGGTGGCGATACCGCAGGTAGGATGCACGCTGTAATTGCTGTACTGGCCCACGGGGATCTCGGTCTCATAGGAACCGGCTTCTCCCTTCTCCTCCGCAGGGATAATGTCAACCAGCAGCCGCTCCTGTATCACGCTGCAGACCTTCTGGTTCCCATGTCCCGTCAGATCGGCCTTTACCTGGATCAGCCCTGCATCCTCCAGCTTCTTGATATGGCTGGTCAGTGCGCCGTTGGTGATATTCAGGCTGCCTGCAATCTCGTTCATGCTCATCTCCCGGTTCTTAAGCAGCAGCTGAATGATACCCACCCGCAGCTCCGACCCCAAAGCCTTGAACAGCTCTATCCCTTCCTCCAGCTTTCTGATATACAGCATCCCCAACCCCCGTTTTCCTATCAATGACTCCCGGAATCCAGTCTGAGGCATGATTCTGCTTACTGAGATTCCGAGATTCTATTATAATGTAACTCCCCACAGCAGAGCCGCAGGGTATCAGCCCCAGACTCACTTTGCTCGTCGCTAATATCATTTGACGGTATATCCGCACCCAAGTCTGTCAGCCGCGGGCATCTGCCGCAGACCGGTCACTGCGCCCCATAACCGCTCCCCCATACTGCACATCCTTCGCCGGAAAGAGCGGTAAAGGTCACCACGTTCTTGCAGCCAAACTGATCCCATTCCACGATCCACTCGCCTTTATATTCAACGCCGTCCAGCACGATCACTGCGCCATGGTCTCCCTTAAGCTCCCATGTTCCCTCACAGCAGCCGCTGATCCTATGGTCAGCCTCCAGAATGATGTCCTGAGTCTCCTTTATCTCGGCTGAAATATCATGCATATGGTTCACCAGCTTGTAAACCCCCGGAATAACGGCCTCGTCAACCGTCCCCAGATTTTGCCCTGCATAGCGGTAAGGGGATACCACAGGCCATCCGTCCTCGTTCAGGAACATCTGATGCACTCTGACCTGATGCATCTCCCCCAGCCCTTCGAATCTGGTATGAAAGATCAGGAAATATTCTCCCGTCTCCTCGTCATAATAGACACTGTTATGTCCCGGAGACACATAGCCGTTTCTCTGCTCACCGTTCTCTCCCTCCACATAGGGGAAGGAAAAGCCGCCCATGAGCTTCACTCCGTACTGCTCCGCCTTGGAATCATCAAAAAAGCTCCCTGCCGCCCCCTTGCATTCAATCATATCCTGACCCGCGGCATCATAATAGGGGCCATCAGGATTCTCCGATCTGCACACCCGGATGTTGTAGCCCCCGTCAGAGGCCAGTCCGCCGAAGGAAAGAAACAGATAATAATATTCCGTCTCCGGGCTGTAGACAATATAGGGAGCCTCTATTCTCAGATGACGGCCGCCCAGAAGCTTTTTTCCGTAGCCCTTCTCCAGAGGAAACCCCGTCTCCGGATCCAGCTTAAGTATGTAGATCCCTCCAGAATAGGAGCCGTATACCATCCACAGCTCCCCCGTCTTGTCAAAAAACACGCAAGGGTCAACCACATTGGGCTCCACCGTGGCATCATAGGCGCCGCCGTCCTCGTCCGGCACACCGGGACTCTGTCCCGATTTCAGGATGATTCCAAGATCTTCATAAGGCCCCTCCACATTGTCCGCCACCGCTATTCCCAGAGCGGAACGGGGCTTGCTTCCCTCACAGTTGCAATAATACATATAAAACTTGCCATCGGAGAGCTGAATCACGTCCGGCGCCCAGAAGGTATCCGTCTGTGCCCACTCAAAGGCCTCCTCCATCTCCTTCTTGGCATCTGGAATGATCACATTGTCCGGCTTTACATCCGAGTCGATCAGCGTCCAGTTCATCAGGTCGCTGGTCTTTGCCCCCGCCAGATGGGAGCCGAACACATACCATGTGTCCCCCACCTTGATCACCGAAGGGTCGTGAACCGTCACTTCCGAAAAAGAATGCTCCACTGCCTCCGTCCCGGTCAGGTCAACACCCAGCAGATATTCCGGAATCCCTCTGTCCTCTTCTCCGGAAGCATCTTCCTGCTTTTCCCTCTCCTCCCGGATCTCGGTTCCTGCACCCTGACTATCTTGTACAGTCCTGTTTTCCTGACCGTCCTCCATCCCTTCAGCTCCCTGACTGCCCATGGTTCCAGCATCCTGGCTGTCCTGCATTTTTTCACTTTCCGCGCCGCCTGACGGCTCCTCCCGATCCCTTCCGCAGGCTGTCATCAGACTCACTGCCGCTGCCATGCAGACAAGACACCATCTTTTCCTCATGATGTTCTCCTCTATGCTCCTGACTCGCAGATACCTTATGCGGATACCTGCCCTTTTACTCTTTTCGGTTATATGATGCACTGATATTTAAAATATTTTAGTTTTATCTAAACAATATTAATTTCATTATAGCATTATTTTTCCTATTTTCAATGGAATATTTGAATAAAATCAAAATTTTTTCATGTTCTGACGGTTTGTCCGCATTTTTCAGTTGTTTTTTCGGCAGTGTTTTTCCGGCAGTGATCTTTTGTGATTTTTGTTTATCCAAACGAAATTTTCCTCTTCCATTTTTCAAACATCTGTGTTATAGTAGTGACATGGAAGCATAGCTCAGCTGGGATGAGCGCTCGCCTGACTAGCGGGAGGCCAAGGGTTCGAGCCCCTTTGCTTCCATTTTCCATGGAAGCCGCAGACCTGAAGATTTTCTGGTAAGATCAAGGGTCTGCGGCTTTTTGTATGCAGGGGTTCCAGCCCGGGATTTTATCCATAAATAAAAAATACAAAATATTCAAAAAACGCAAATCCACTTCCCCTCTTTCGGACACTATCATTATGGAAGCCGAAACAGAACCGGAACAGTATACTGATTATCAGAACAAAGGAGCACATATGTCAGGGATCGATATTTTCACAAACGAATATCTCGGCAAAATCTTTTATTACTGCCTGAAAAAGACCGGCTGCGAGCAGGACGCTGCGGATCTTGCCGGCGAGATCAGCTTTCAGGTGGTTCAGGCGCTCTCCAAAGGAACGGAGCCGGAGCAGCTTGACGCGTGGATATGGGCCGTGGTACGCAACCGCTGGGCCAGATGGGCGGCAGGAAAGTACTACAACTCTCCCGAGCAGGTAGATATTCAGGAGTGTGAGCTGCTTTTACCCTCCGACCAATGCCTTGAAGAAGAATATATCCGCTCTCAGGAGCTGACACGCGTCCGCCGTGAGCTGGCTTTTGTCCGATCCGATTACCGCCGGATCCTGATAGCCCATTATTTTGAGGAAATGAGCGTCTCTGAGATTTCCCGTCGTTTCGGTATTCCTATAGGAACTGTAAAGACGCGGCTGCAGAACAGCCGCAGGATTCTGAAGGAAGGTATGAATATGGCAAGACAATTTGGAACAAGAAGTTTCCAGCCCGAAACAATTTACTTCTGCTCCTCTGGGAGCCAGCCGTCGGGGCTGCCCTGGTCGGCAGTAGCAAGAAAGATCCCCGTCAACATCCTCTGCGAGGCAAACAACAATCCCAGCACCATAGAGGAGCTTTCCATGGAACTGGGGATAGCCATGCCTTACATGGAGGAAGAAGTGAAAATACTGGAAAAAGCCGAGCTGCTCCGAAAGGTGAACGGAGACAAGTATCTCACCAGCTTTTTCATCTCACCCAAGGAATGCCAGAACGAGATAAACGAACTCTCCTGCCAGTTCGCAGAGAGCCACCACAAGGACATATGGGCGCTGGCAGGCAAGGCGCTTTCCTCCGCCAAAGAACAAAGTGCAAAAAACGGCGCTGTCAGCGATATGGATGCTCAGGCATATCTCGCATTCCACATCGAACAGCAGCTGGAATCCAACGCCCTGCCTGCAGGGATATTCGGCAAATTCCATCGGATGGACGGCGGGAAGTGGGGCTTTATGGGGAAGGAAAATGGTGCGTCCTGCCGTCTGCCCTATATGTTTTTCAACAATTGCATGACTTCAGGCGCACCCGTCTACTGGGACGGCTTTCAATGCGATGACACGACTTTCGGAAAAAGACCCTACAAGCGGAATGTACCGGAAACAGACAGCCTTAACATCATAAAAGCCATTGTCCAGGGACATGATTCCATGGATTTCTCGGATACCGAGCTTCAGCTTCTTGACATCCTTTTGAAAAACGGGTTCTGTGTAAAGACTCCAGAAGACGAAATCCGTGTAGCGGCACTGATATTCAGCGACGGCGCAGCACAGAAATGCAATGATTATTACAGTCTCCTGCCCGAGTATCAGCGGCTTCAGGAGGATATGAACAGATATATGCAAGAGATAAGGGCGATCATCGCCAGATACAGCGTACCTTATCTCAAGGAAGATTTTGAGTATTACGTAGGTATGTCAACCGAGCTTCGGCACCTCCTTGCCATGCTCTGGAAAGACAGCGGCCTCTACTGCGGAGGGAACGCACAGTTTATGGCGTTCTACTGCTGAGGCTTTATATCAGAGCAGCCGCCTCTTGGCAGCAATGGTACCTCCGGGATTTTCTTCCCGGAGGTACTGTCATCCCCAAATACCATTCATGTTATGCCCTTCCTGATTTTTCCACACAGCCGATCATGGCATCCTTCAGACCTTTCCCATCCAGCTCAGCTTCAAATATGTCCCCATAAAAACTCTCTCCCCACAGCGGCTCAGCTTTCTTAAAGTGTATGCTCAGGCATATAAAAGTCAATACTGTTACGGCAGGTCAATTCCCTTTTATGCCATACGCTCCAAATATGCATTGAACCACTCATGACAAAAGAACCCCCGATAAAAACAAATCTCCTCCGCACCTCCGCTTTTCTGAACCAGCAGTTCCTCCATATGCACGGAAAAAAGCTTTGCCAGAACATATAGATGATCCACCGTCGGCAGCATCTGCCCTCTCATCCAGCGGTATACCGGCTGAGGGCAGGATAAGTGCAGTATGCTCTGAATCTTCTTTACGGAAATCCCGCTTTTATTGATCAGCTCTTCCAGATGCCTGCCTGTTTCAGCCAAGTCAATACTCAGATAGGAATCATACCAAACAGTCATATCCATCATATTCCCTCTGCGCCTACTTCCAATCATGCGCTCTCCCCCCTATCCGAAACCACCATCCACGCCTATGATATTTCTCTGTCATTTTCAATCCTTTAAAAATATCTTCATCTCCCCATTCAGGATGTTCTTTTATCTAGTATAATCCACTTTAAATAAAACTATGTTTTATTGCCCCTGCTTGCCCTGTCCCTGACGCTTTCTTGTTCGGGGCTTGGGAGCACGTTTATCCTTATCACACGCATTGGCGGCTTTATGGTTTACAACTTCATATACAATCTGGCTGATATCTTCTTTGGCAAGATCTATATCATCAAGTTTGTAAGACCAGTGATAGGGAACAGGAACTTTATTGATTTCATCAAAGTATTGATAGATCCGGCTTTCCAATTCTTCTTTGCTGGAAACCCTGATGCCATTCAGCATCTGCTTTGTGAGTTTGCTGAAAAAGCCTTCCACCATGTTCAGCCAGGAACCATGGGTTGGCGTAAATACAAATTCAAATCTTCCTGCCACTGTATTGAGGTATTCCTGCGTCTCCCTTGAGGTATGGGCTGAATGGTTGTCAAGGATGAGGCGTATTTTATCCCCGGCAGGATATTTCCCGTCCAACATTTTTAAGAAACGGACGAAATCCGAACTTTTGTGGGTCGGGCTTACAAGGGGGACTGCCTCACCGGTAAGCAGGTCGATGGCGGCAAGCAGTGACAACGTGCCCAGCCGCACATATTCATAGTCCCGGTATACCGTACTGTTTTTTTCTGTACCCGGAACAGGCGGCCTGTCGTCAGCAGTAGTATCCAGCGCCTGTATCCCGGGCTTTTCATCATAGGATAGGGTATGGACCGGCATCTCTTCAAAAGGCCGGAGGTTCCCCTCCTCGTCAAACTGCAGGGAAAGCTGTTTATAAATAACAAGGACATCATGCATCTTTGAATCAAAATCAGGGTCACGCCTCTCGCAGTAGTAGGATACCTTAAAAGGACGGATCTTTGCATTTGCCAGTATCCTGCGCAGCGTTGTCTCAGTCACAGACGCCATACGGGGATGTCCTTCCTGCTCTGCAATAGAATTGATAAAGCGCGTAAAGCTGGCCGGGTACCACAATTCGGCCGAATACCCGAAATCCTTTGGTTTCTGGCAGGCTTTGTTTATGACCCAGGTAATATCAGCATCTGTAATCTCCGCTTTACGCCCACGCCCTTTGTTGTCCTGCAGGGCTGCTTCAATGCCGCCGGTATTATATTTGTCAAGGCACAGTCTTACAGCTGTAACGCAGATATCAAGTTTATCCGCGATAGCTTCATTTGACCTGCATTCTGATTTGAGCAACAGTATTTTAGCCCTGATGTAGGTTCGTGCTTCTACAGTACTCTGGCGGAGGATACCCTCTAAAATGGCTTTGTCGTCATCTGTAAGGTTAATGGACTTTACTAAATTTGGCATAACATGACCTCCCTTGGATAAGGTCATTATACCACAATTTTAAACGTATGTCTAATTAAATTGAATTATACTAGCTATATGCCTTCCTGACAAGAGGCTCGTCCTCCTCCAGCATATCATCCACGATATCCTCCAGATACATACCTTTTCTGATTTTATGCCTGGCCAAAGCAATGATTGTGTGCGCTCTTCCTTCTGTCCGCCCGATCTCGATGCCCTCGTCACGCACATAGGCATCCCTTGCCTTTAGATCCCGGACCTCTTTCATCCGGGCCTCATACAGCCACCTTAAGCTCTTCCCAAGGCTCATAACCTTTATCTCCCTGATTGCCTCCAGTATCCCGGGGTTATCCGTCTTTATCATGTCCAATTCCACCTCCGTCCTTGCATTGAACAGCCGGATCCAGTCATCCAGCAGCCCGCCCCCCCAGACTCTTCCTCAGCTCCACGATATGTATCTCCAGCAAATCCGAAAGCTCATGCCCCTCTTCATCCCGTTCCTCCTCTTCTCTTTGTTTATCGCAGGAGACAATCCGGGACAGCGCATAACCGAAAACCTCCTGCCTTTAAAAATTGTTATCTGGATTAAAAGCATAGATTTTCTGATATACGATAGAATGTATGAATTGATCCTTAAATGATTTAGAAAGTGTTATGCTTTGTCTGTATCTTAACATACCAAAGGAATTTATACAACATTATTTTTCAAAAAACGGATACAAAAAAGGGGGCCTAAGCCCCCTCCCAGCAAATGCGCAACAACGTGGCTCTGTTAAAGTTTATGCCCGAAACGGCCAAATGCCAATGCCTTTCGCTCTCAATGCGAACAAGCTCTGTCCCTTATGCCAGCAAAGATTTATATATTATGGTGATATCCTCCGCAGACAGCCCCTTCCTTGTGTTGGCCGGAGAGCCGGACGCAAGGGCATCCTCCGTCATCTTCGGGATCTTCGCCAGAAACTCCCCCTTGTCAATCCCATGCTCCTCCGGAGTCGGAATACGGCAGGACCGGCAAAGCTCCCTGCAGGCTCGGATGAATTTTTCCGCCGCCTCCACGTCCGCAGTCTCTGCATCCGCCACGCCGATGGCCCTTCCCAGATCGGCAAAGCGATCCGCCGCTTCCCTATATACATACTCAAAGCAGGCAGGCAGCAGCATGGCATTGCTGACTCCGTGAGGCACATGGAACAGCGCCCCGATGGGACGGCTCATGCCGTGGATCACCGTGACGGAAGCATTGTTAAAGGCAATCCCGGCCTCCAGCGCCGCCAGACTCATCTGCATCCTCGCCTCCGTGTCCTCCCCCTGCGCATAACATATGGGCAGATACCGGAAAATCCTCTTCACAGCGCTGACTGCCAGCGTATCGGTCATGGGCTGGGCCTTTCTGGAGGTATAGGCCTCCGCCGCATGGCAGAGTGCATCCAGACCTGTAGCAGCCGTAATGGCAGGAGGTGCCGTCATGGTGAATCTGGGATCGTCCACCGCAATGTCCGGCAGCAGGGTTTTGCCCTTCAGCAGCATCTTGATGTCCGCCTCTGTGTTTGTGATGATCGTAAACTGGGTGGCCTCCGAACCTGTTCCGCTGGTGGTGGGTACGGCTACCATCGACGGCAGGGCACCGGTGATCTCTTTTCCGTACCAGTCGTTGATAGAGCCGCCGTTCACCGCCACCACGCCTATGGCTTTCATGGTATCAATGGGAGAGCCTCCCCCCACGGCAATCAGGAAATCGCATTTTTCCCTCTCCCAGACCTGTTTCCCGGCCTCCACCATTTTGTCCGTGGGTTCCCCGGTCACACCCTCAAAAATTGTATAGCCGACTCCGGCCTTGTCCAATATTTCCGTTACGGCGGCCACATTCCGAAGCTTTACCATCACAGGATCCGTGACGATCAGCGCCTTGCTGCCACAGCCCGCCATGGCAGGTGCTGCCTGCTCCAGCGCGCCCTCCCCGTAAAAAATCTGTTTTGGCATTATAAATCCATAAGACATACTTCTCTCCCTTTCCTATGCAATATACTCTCGGAATCTCCAAATCGCTTTATATGCAGCTTTCTGAAATCTGCTTTCGCCGATTCCCCCGCTTTTTGGAATACCTTTTTATGCCTGATTTTGCTCACTGATTTTTATCGATTACCCTACTTTTCCAGCCGCATTATTGATCCGGATCCTGATCATGCTCACTGAGATTCCGAGAGCTTATATGTATATGCTCCCGGAATCTCCATACCGCTTTCCATGATCTATGCCAAAACTGCCGAAGCAGCTGAAACCAGGCCGGAACCTCTGTTCAGGATCATTCTGCCGGAGCCTCAGTCCAGCTCCGAGATTTTCACAGGCCTGTGCTCCTCCACGGATTTCTTAGCCGCCAGCCCGATCTTTACAGCCTGCATTCCCGCATGAATCCCCACAGGCACTTCACCGCCGCTTTCGCAGGCATTTACAAACTGTCTCATCTCCTCCGAGAAGGACTCCATATATCTCTCCAAAAAGAAGAATAAAGGCTTCTCTCCCGTCACGCCCTGATCGTTGGAGATGACCACCGAAGATAGGGTATCGTTTGCGGTAGCCGCCATACCTTTCGATCCGAACAGCTCCGCCCTCTGGTCATAGCCGTAGGCAGCACGTCTGGAATTGTCAATGACAGCCAGCGCGCCGTTTGCCATCTTCATGGTAATGATAGCGGTATCCACATCCCCCTGCTCTCCTATGGCAGGATCCACCAGCACGGCGGACTGCACATAGATCTCCTCCACGTCGCTGTCGGTCAGAAAGCAGGCCATGTCGAAATCATGGATGGTCATATCCAGAAACATCCCTCCTGACACCTTGATGTAAGCAGGATTGGGGGGTTCGGGATCCCTTGAAGTGATCTTCAGCACATGGGCCTCGCCGATCTTCCCCTCGTCATAGGCTTTCCTCACGGCTGCGAAATTATGGTCGAAGCGGCGGTTGAAGCCCACCTGAAACCTGCACCGGGGATGGGCCGCAAGGGCATCCGCCACTGCCCTGATCTTGTCCAGAGCGTGATCCACCGGCTTCTCGCAGAATACATGCTTTCCGGCCTCAATTGCCTCTATGGAGATAGACGCATGGGTGTCCGTGGAGGAACACACCAGCACGGCGTCTATCTCCGGATCCGCCAGAAGCTCCTTGTAATCCTTGCAGATCTTCTGCACGTCCATTCCCCGGACAAAGCTTTCTGTCTCCTCATTCATAAAAGGATCCGCCACCGCCTTTACGCAGGCATTTTTTACATGCATGGTGACAGACTGCAAATGCACCTTTCCGATACGCCCCATGCCTATAATACCAATATTCACCATTTTCCTCTTCCTCCGTTCCGCCGCACGTCCTGCGGCCATCGCTTCTTATCCCGGCCCCGCTTTCGTTTCTTTCGCTCTTATCCCGGATCCGTTTTAGTTTCTTCGCCTCTTATCTCGGCTCCTTCTTTCGTTCTCTGCCGGATCTTGCCGGTCTTTTTCTGCGCAAAGGCCCAACGACGCTAGAGCCCTGCTTTCTCAGCAATATACTTCCTTGCCTTTATGGCATACTCCAGCGGATTCGCCACCGCCGGATCCTGCTCTGCCTCCACCAGCACATACCCCTCATAGCCCGTATCCGCAAGCACCTCAAAGATGGGCGCAAAATCCAGACTGCCGTCTCCCGGCACCGTAAAGGTTCCCAGACGCACCCCCTGCAGGAAGCTCAGGTTTTCCGCCTTCACCCTCTCCACCACCTCGGGGCGGATATCCTTTAGATGCACATGACGGGTTCTGTCAGCATACTTTTTCAACACTGCCAGATAATCCTCTCCGCAGTATGCCAGATGCCCGCTGTCAAACAGAAGCCCCACCAGATCCGGATCCGTGTTTTCCATCATCCGGTCGATCTCTGCCGCCGTCTGCACCACAGTTCCCATATGATGATGGAAGGTCAGGGCGATTCCCATATCCCTTGCCACCTTTCCCAGCTTGTTCAAGCCCGTGCACAAAAGCTCCCACTCCCTGTCGTCACACACATATTTGTCCCGGAAAACGGCTTTGTCCGTGCCTTGTATGGAATGTCCCTGCTCGGAGACTCCTACCACTTTGGCCCCCATTTCCCTTAAAAAGACAATATGCTCGATAAATCCCTTTTCCGTCTCTTCATAGGGAGCCGTGGTGAGAAACGTGGAATACCACGCATTACAGACCCGCATGCCCCTCAGCTCCAGAGCCCTCTTCAGCACCGCCGTGTCTTTCGGGTACTTATTGCCCACCTCACAGCCCGTAAACCCGGCCAGCGCCATTTCCGACACGCACTGCTCAAAGGTGTTCTCTGCCCCCAGATCCGGCATATCGTCGTTCGTCCATGCAATGGGCGCTATACCCAAATGTACCTTGTTTTTGTTTAACATCAATATTTCCTCGCCCTCTCCAAGTTTTTCTGCTTATTCTCGTACGCACTGCGCACCTTTTCGTTTTCAGAAGCCCCCGCAACCCCTACATGCCACCATGCGCCGTATCCGTCGGTCATGGTCTTGGGCAGCACCTTGATGTCGATCAAAGTGGACACCTCCTGTTTCAGACTGTCCTCCAGAGCAGCCTCCAGCTCCTCCATGTTCTTCACCCGATATGCCTTAACGCCGTAGCCGGCGGCACAAGCGGCAAAGTCAATGGGCATCAGATCTCCCAGCAGCTTTCCTTCCCCGTCCCTGAACCGAAACTCCGTGGCCAGATTTCCTATGCCGTTCGACATCTGCAAATTGTTGATGCAGCCGAAGCCGCTGTTGTCGAAGAGCAGCACATTGATCTTTTTGTGTTCCTGAACGGAAGTCACAAGCTCCGAGTGCAGCATCAGAAAGCTCCCGTCTCCGCACATGGCATACACCTCCCTGCCGGGCTCCGCCAGCTTGGAGCCAAGGGCTCCCGCAATCTCGTAGCCCATGCAGGAATAGCCGTACTCCATGTTGTAGGAATATCTGACATCCGAAGTCCACATCCTCTGCAGATCTCCCGGCAGGGAACCCGCCGCCCCCACACAGACAGCATCTGCGGGAATCAGCTCCCTCACCTTTGCCACCACCGCCGTCTGGGTGAGACTGCTGCCGGTCATCTCGCAAAATTCGGGGATCGTTCTGGGATCCCCTGCGCCGATCAGCGGTTTGAAGCCTTCGTCAACAGAGTAGGAGGAAAGGAATTCCATCTCCTTTTTCCAGCCCTCTCTGGCCTCCTTGACCTCATTCTCATAACCAGAACGGTATCCGGCGCTGCGCAGAATGTTTCCCAGCTCCAAAACGGCAAGCTTTACGTCCGCCACCACCTTCACGGCTCCCAGCTTATAGGCGTCAAAGCGGGAGGTATTCACGGCTGCCACCAGAGCATCCTCCCTGAACAATGACTTGGATGCCGTGGTGAAATCGGAAAATCTGGTGCCCAGTCCTAGGATTACGTCCGCCTCTTTGGCGATATCGTTTCCTGCGCTGTTCCCTGTGACCCCCAGACCTCCCAGATTCCAGAGATGAGAGGACAAGCAGGCAGTCTTGCCGCTCTGGGTCTCCGCAAAGGGAATCCCGAACTCCTGACAGAACTGCTCCAGCGCTTCTCCCGCCTCCGAATAGCGGACTCCCCCGCCGCAGACCACAAGAGGCTTTTTGGCCCCCAGCAAAACCTGCGCCGCCTCCTCCAGCTCCTCCGGGGCAGGCACGATTCTCACAATGCGGTGCACCCTCTTGCGGAAGAACTCATCCGGAAAGTCATAGCACTCTCCCCCCACGTCCTGAGGCAGGGAAATGCAGACCGCTCCGGTCTCCGCCGTATCCGTCAGTACCCGCATGGCGTTTATCATGGCCGACATCAGCTGCTCCGGTCTGGCGATTCTGTCCCAATACCGACATACCGCCCGATAAGCGTCATTAGTGGTAATGGCCAGCGAATTCACCTGCTCGAACTGCTGCAGCACCGGATCCGGCTGTCTGGTGGAAAACGAGTCCGCCGGAATGAGCAGCAGGGGCACATGGTTCACTGTGGCCGTAGCCGCCGCCGTGATCATGTTCGCCGCTCCGGGTCCGATGGAGGAAGAACATGCTATGATTCTCCTCCGGTTGTTCTGCTTGGCGTATGCCATGGCCGCATGAGCCATTCCCTGCTCGTTCTTTCCCTGATAAACCTTCAGTTCCCCCGGACAGCTGTCCAGCGCCTCCCCCAGGCCACAGACAATGCCGTGACCGAATATAGTGAAAATCCCCTCAACAAATTTGTTCTCCCGCCCGTCAAAGGACACATACTGATGATCCAGAAAACGCACCAGCGCCTGAGCGGTCGTCATATATGCCATATCATCCCCACCTTTCTTATTTAAAGTTCCGCATATTCCCTCCGGGCACACACATCCGGTGTGCCCTCACTTCTCATAATCGGAATGGTCCAGCCATTCATGTTCCGGCGGCACGATGCGCGTCCTGCGCCATGGGTTTCCCTCCAAATGACGGATCAGCCACACATAGCACATCTTATAGCCCGGCGCCGCTGCCTGCTGATGGGCATTCATGGGAGTGATAGCCAGACAGCCCTGATCTTCCACCTTGAAACACTGCTCTCCGTCAAAGCCCACTCCAAAGCCCTGAGGCTTGTCAAATTCGTAATAATACAGCTCCGGCTGAGGATGGCAGTGAGGCGGATAGCTGGACCAGCAGCCCGGCTTGTGGAACACCTCACCCATCACCATGTTGGAATAAGGCGCATTTTCATAGTCAAAGATCGTCAGCACCTGCCTATGGGCGGCGCCGTCCCACTGCCTGCTGCCGAATTCCTGCAGCGTACACATCTGGGGAGTATAGAATACTGTGTCGAATGCATTCTGATTCCCGGTCTGCTGGATCAGCAGTCTGCTGTCCTCCACAGCCGTGACGATCATTTCTTTCCTGCGGCAGCAGTGCAGGCAATAGGGCTTTTCCAGAAAGACACTCCGCCTTTCGGCGCTCTCCTTTCTTCCCTCAAAGGCAAAGACTACCTTTCCCGCAAGCAGCAGAATCGCTGTCTCCTTCTCCTGCTCCAGCAGCCTGACCTTCTGTCCCGCCGCCAGACGCTGTACCCGCACGTCCATCAGCATATGGCTGTTTTTGCCCTTCTCCTCGCAAAGAATCTTTTCTCCTTTATCGTTATACGCCGGATTCTCATACATATTCCTTTATTTCCTCCTTTATTTCCTCCTTTATTTCCTGCGCTGCCTTCCGCCGCTTCTTAGTTCCATCCAATCCATTCCCGGTTCCTTCCGCCCCGTTCCTGCTTCCTCCAAACCTCTTCCCGGTTCCTTCCGTCCCGTTCCTGCTTCCTCCAAACCTCTTCCCGGTTCCTTCCGTCCCGTTCCCGCAAACTCTTTTCTTGGTTCTTTCCTACTTCTTCCCGGCTCCTTCCGATTCCTGCAGTACTACCATCTCCCCGTACTTCTCCTTCTCTTCTCTGATAAACCGCTCCACCTCCGCCAGAGTGGGCATGGCCGCCGAGCAGCTGTGGGCGGAAATCAGCATGGAAGCGGATGCGGAGCCGTACTCCAGAGCCTGGGGCACGCTGCATCCGTCTATCAGCGCCCGGATAAAGGAGGATGCATAACCGTCCCCTCCCCCGAAGCCCTTCAGGGCATTGGCGGGAAACGGCTTTACCGCATAATGGCTGCCGTCGCAGGCATAAGCCGCAGAGCCATCCTTGCCATGCTTGATCACCACAATCTTACAGCCGTAAGCCTGCCACCGCTTTGCGCTCTCGCTGTCGTCACCGCACACGCCCAGTATGCGCTCCGTCAGGTCAAACTCCTCTCTGGAGCCCAGAATCAGGTCACTCTCCTTTGCCACAAGAGAATAGTATATGGATATCTCATCCATGCTCTTCCAAGTATAGGCCCGGTAATCGATATCGAATATCACAACCACACCGTTCTTCTTGGCCAGCATCACGGCCTTCAGAGCCGCTTCTCTGGAGGGGCTGGCAGCAAGGGCAGTGCCGGAGACAAGAAGAGCCTTTGCCTTCTTGATATATGCCTCGTCCACATCCTCCGGCTCCAGCATCAGATCTGCCACTCCGTCCCGGTACATCAATATCCTGCTTTCCGACGGACTCAAGATCTCCGTGAAGGTCAGCCCAAGCTTCTCGCCCTTTACGCATCTTGAAAGATGGCTGGTGTCAATGCCCTCCTTCTGAAAATAATGGGTCACATAATCTCCGAACTGATCGTCGGACACTCGGGCGATAAAGCCTGCCTTTTTCCCCAGCCGCGCCATGCCCACCGCAATGTTGGCAGGGGAGCCCCCGAGATATTTGTTGAAATTGCTGCTATCCTCCAGAGGACGGTTCAGATCCAACGGATTGAAATCAATGGCGACTCTGCCCAGCAGAATCAAGTCGTATTCCCTTGTCTGGTCAAATGATATATACTGCATAAAATACCTCCTCAGCCATCTTTTGCAGGCGCTGTCTCCTCCTGTCTTTTCTTCCGGTTCACACCATCTGCTTCACGCACCGTCTGTCTTTCCCCTATCCGCATTCCATCTGCTGCCGATAGCAGCTCACCTTGTCCCGGATCTGTATCTCGCGGTCAAAAGAGGTATACGCCGTGAGATAAAGGGTGGCAGCACCCGGCGTCTTTGCCTCGCTGTCCTCCTTCCCTTCGGTAAAGTGGTGCTCGCCGAAGCAGGGGCCTACGATCAGGGTATCCTTCCCGTTTCCCACCTCCGTATAGCCATGCTTTACTACCACTGTCTCACTACCCGTAAGCGGCAGATCCACATAATCGTTTGTCAGGAAATTCACGCCCGAAAAAGCAAGCTCGATCCTCCACGGAGCCCCTTCCACGCCTGAAGTCTTCACCCTCACGTCGATTCCGTTCCCTGCTTCCTTCACCCAGACGTCGATCTGCATATCGGGCCCTGACTTTTTATCCCGGGAAGCGTTATCCATCTTCCACCAGTCACTGGTGGAAGGCTTTTCGGCAAAGGGCAGATAATACCAGCCGCGCATGGTCTGGCTCAGATGATATTCCCCTGGGGACACCGCTTCCATCCTCTCGCTTTTAAAGGCCCGGTGCTCGCAGAAGCTCCCTGCCACCTTCATCTCCAGCTTCATGGTGCCGTTATGGAGATAAAGGAAATTAGACTTTCCGTTCATCACTGTATACGTAAAGCTGCCCTGCTGCCCTCTGGCAATGCCGGATTCCTGATAGAAGCTTTGAAAATCAGGCCGCTGATAGCTTCCCTGATACTCCAGCTTCCGGTACTCCGGATTCAGCATGAACCAGATCAGAAAGTCTGGGGAGGTGATCTGCCGTCTGTCAACAATGTCAAAAATAGTGTTGCACATCTGCAGGAACTCAGGAATATCATACTTCATCCCCATCTTCAGATATTCCATATAATAATCCTTGGGATAGATCAGCCTATCCTTGTCAAAGCGGGTGGAATTCGCCGTAAAGACACTGTCATCCGGCTCCCAATAGGTCAGCATCATCCGCAGGTTGCGCAGAGCGTTCTGCTCATAGGAGGGATCCCCTGTGGCCTCGGACAGCAGGATCATGGCATCATTATTGATCCTGTTATAATTTCCTGCTGACTTCTCCGCAAACTCGCCGTCCTCATTGCAGTCGATGCCTTCGTTCAGATAAGCGGACGCCGCCTGCTCCATCTCTTTGCTGTCAAAAAGCCTGCTGCAGGCCATCAGCACGGAGGCGATGGCCCAGCGGTGGTTCGGCGTGTGAAAGCCCCCTTGTAAAAGTCCGTATGCGCCCTGCCGCACAATATGCTCCACCTTATTCAAAATACAGTTTTCCTCGGCAGTCAGAACCGTGCTTTTCCCGCCGCTTTCGACACTCTTGCCGCTCTCGGCTTGGCCGTTTCCTCCTTCCGGACCGCTGCTGCCGTCCCTCCGGCCCCTTAAGTACTGGTACACCGGCAGCAGCTTCTTGATACAGAATGCCGTGTCGGGCGCAGAAAAAAAGTTGCAGGTGATATAGTCAAACAGCCCGTTCTCATGCTGAACCCTCATCACATAGTCCAGTCCCATCAAAATACTCTCAAGCACCCTCTTGTCATGATAAAAACAGGTATCCTCGTTACAGTAAGCCGCCGTCATGCTTGCCGTCCGGTAGATTGCAAACTTTGCCTGCACGATCCCCGCAGGATCTGCGAACCCTCCGTATCTAGGGCTCTCTTTGTCAAGTATCTGTATCTGCAGGGACTTCACTACCCTATCCTGCGTATCCAGAATCACTCTCTGATAATGCTTTTCCATCCTTACCTCCTTGTCCGTCTGCGGCACAAGCCCCTCTTTTCCGGATCAGCCCTTTCCATCCCTATGGCCCTCCGTTTTTACTGCGATTCCCATGTGATTTTGCCGCAAACCCCATCTTGTCATTCCTCGGAAAACCCGTCATTGTCGGGAAATCACCAGCAGAAGCGTCTTGATCTCAAACGCCCGGAACGCAAGTTTCACTTTTCCCTCCGCCAGCCCCAGCTCCTGCCGCTCCTCCTCCAGCATATTACAGTCAGAAACGCGTACCACGCTGTCAGGCACATAAAGCACGGTCTCTCCTGCGCAGCCCTTGGATTCATAGAGGCGCAGGATCACACCGTCCTTCCGGTCGAAGGCCGGCTTGCAGGTCTCCAGCACGGCATGGCCGCCCTCCAGCCGGAAGAAGGATGTTTCCTCCATAACGGTATCCGCCCCGAAGCCGCCCTCCGGCTCCTCTCCTCTGAAGCCTGACGCCGTCACGCTTACATTGCACTCATAAGCCTCCTCCGTCACCCTGCTGTACACAAACGGCCCGGAAAAAGGCAGAACGGAATACGTGAAATACTGTATCCCTCTGTCCGCCCTCATGTCCGGCGCCGCAGGCGCCCTAAGCAGCGTCAGCGAGAGCCTGCTGTCCTCCGCGGACAATCCGTACTTACAGTCATTCAATACTGCGAACCCGTTCTCTCCGTCCGTCAGCACAGCGTATTTATGATGGCAGGTTTCATACAGATCCTGCTCGTACTGCCTTGATCTGTGGGTAGGACGCCGGATATAGCCGAACTGGATCTCCTCCAGAGCCTCTTTCGTATAGACCGTGGTGGGGAAATCCACCTTCAGCACCCTATGCCTCTCCTGCCAGTCCACCTCCGTCTCAAAATCGATCCGGGGGCTGTCCGCCCTAAAGCAGATCTTCTGTCTGGCCGTAAAATACTTCTCCCGCCTCTCCCAGACAACCGTGACGCCGTCCGGCAGATATTTGGCCCGAAGGCTGCAGTCTCCCTCCAGCTCCTCCGGCGTCTGTTCATACATCCGCCCCAGTTCCCATGCGTCGTAGTCCACATTCACGTCCCGGTAAAGCCTCCACTGGTTCAGGGGTTCCTTCACATATTCATACCCGGTGTTTTTGTCCCTGAGGCTGGTGATCCGTCCATGACTGTCTACCCTGACAGAGTAAAAATCATTTGTTAATGCAATCTCGCCTTCCGTGCCAGGCTTTTTTGTCCGGATACCGGCCAATCGGTTCTGGCCGTCTTCCTGCAGATTCCAGCTGTCCTTTCCGGCTGCCGCTACGTCCTCCTGCCGGTTCCGGCCGCCCCCAAAAGTCTCCTTCGGGGCCGAGCCATCCGCCCTCAGCTTCACATATCCGCAAGGCGGCAGCTTCAGCCCCTTAAAGCTTCTCTCCCAGCCAAGGGAATTGAACAGCGCCCTTCCCCCGGCCAGCCTGCCGAGCAGCTCCCCGGCCAGCTCCCGGCTCTCCCGCTCAACCTGTCCAAGCGCTTCCTCCGCTTCCCGGTTCACCCGCTCTATGGAGCTTCCCGGCAGGATATCGTGGAATTCCTGCATCAGCAGTATATCCCACAGCCTCCCCAGCCTTTGAAGGGTCTCTTCCTCCCCTTTCGTCAGGCCGGCCAGCCTCATGAGCCCGGCGAGATACTCCGCCTCCCGCAGGGCATACTCCGCCCTCCGAGCCCCTCTTTTTATCCTTGCCTGAGCGGTGTAGGTGCCCCTGTGCCATGCCAGATAGAGATCCCCGTAATAGACATTTTTGACTGCCTTCGTATCCAGCCTGTCAAAAAAATCCGCCGGGCTTTCCATGGTACACCTTGGCGCTCCCTCCAGATCCCGGCATCTGCGCTCTGTCTCCACCATAAGCTCAGTAGGTCCGCCGCCCCCGTCTCCGTAGCCGAAGGGAAACAGAAAGGTATCTATTTCCTGCTTCTGGTTCCTATCCTTCTCCCAGCGCTCCCTCAATGCGCCGGAACTAAACACCGCATTGTTTTTTTTATAAATATGGGAAAGGATTCTCGTGCCGTCGATTCCCTCCCACCAAAACAGATTATACGGAAACTGCTCACACTCCGGGTCGCAGCGCAGCAGCTTCTGGGTCGCAAAGTAGGGCACTCTGCACTCCTTCATGATCTGAGGCAGCGCCCCGGAAAACCCAAAGGTATCCGGAAGCCACGCCACCCGGCTGTCTGTGCCGAATTCCTTGTGAAACCAGCGCTTTCCCTGCACAAACTGCCTGACCAGACTCTCTCCCCCGGCCAGATTGGTGTCGCTCTCCACATACACCGCGCCCTCCGGCATAAACTGTCCTGCCTTTGCTTTCTCCCTGACCCGGGCATACAGCCCCGGATAATCCTCCTTCAGATATTCCAGTATCGTAGGCCCGCACAGCAGGAATTTATAGTCAGGATACCTCTCCATCAGCGCCACCTGATTGGAATAGGTTCTGGCAGCCTTCCGTCTGGTCTCCTCCAGAGGCCAGAGCCATGCCAGATCCAGATGCGACTGTCCGAACGTGGTATACTCAGGCACCGTATCCCCGTTTTTCTTCTCCAGAAGCGGCCTGAGCTCCGTCAAAGCCTCCCGGATGCTCTCGCTGCGCCGGGGTTCCTCCGCCTCAAAGTCCGCAATGCAGGTAAAGCGCTGCAGAGCCTCCCCTATCTTCATGGTGCGCAGGTCACTGTCAGGCAGGGCCTTCCAAAGCTCATAGAGAGTATGATAGTCCGCGTATGCCGCAGACATCTCCCCGTTATGTATACCGTAATGGCTGCTTTCCACCACGCACTGCCTGTCCGGCGGCTCCGGCACAGGCGTATCAAGCCTCCGGAAGATTCCTCCGCTCTCCAGCCTGACGCCGTGCCCCGCATAGCATTCTGCGTATATCTCATACTTTTCGCCGGGTACGGCACAGCCTGTCACCTCCACCATAAAATGCTGCCTATCGATGGAACCGGCTTCCCTGCCGTTTACAAATACCAGCATCTCCGGCCCCATGCCAAGATGCACCAGAATACGTTTCCCCGCCGCTGCCTCCGGCATGGTGATCAGGGTCCGAAACCAGCCGTACTCCCATTTCTTCCCCCATTCCGTCCCCTTGGGAAAAGGAGAAAAGCTGCGGGCAGCCGCCTGCTCCAGCGTCAGCCGCTCCGTGGTGGTAAAGCCGGAAAGGGATATCTCTCCCAGCTGTTCATACAGATTTCTTCCGAAGGCCTCATCCCAGATCCGCAGTCTAGTATCCCATTGTCTCCCAAGCTTCATGTCGCCCCTCCGCCACACCGGTACTATTTTAAATCATCGTCCTATATTCCATCAGAAACAGAATTGCCAGCGCCTGACCGTAGGGCATAGGCTTCAGCTCAATCTCCTTATAGAAATCCTTTGAAACACGCCCCATGGGCGTCCCGTAAGACACCTGATTCACCACTCCGTCCTCGGATATGTAATCCAGAATCGGTGCCGCCGCCCTGACGGCCGCCTCAAGGCAGGACGGATCCGCCAGCCCGTCCTTTACCGCTTTCAGGATACCGTAGGCAAACCCGCATGTTGCGCTTGCCTCCACATAGGAGTCGGCGTCGTCTACCAGGGTATGCCACATACCGTCCTTTTCCTGATACTTCATCAGGCTCTCGATCTGGGCTCTCAGCGTATTCTGAAGCATTCTCCTCGCCGATCCGCCGCAGACATCCATGCTTAAATATTCCGGTATCGCCATGGTGATCCAGCAGTTTCCCCTGCCCCAGAAAGCCCCGGCAAAATTGCTCTTCTCCGGAAAGCTCCAGCCATGATACCACAGCCCGCTGGCCTTGTCGCAGAGATATTTGTCATGCAGCAGGAACTGGTACTCCGCCTCCGCCTTCATCCCGTCGTCATTCAGGATACGCCCCATATTGGCCAGAAACAGCACCGTCATATAAAGGGTGTCGTCCCACAGCTCCCCTTCGTTGACACAGTCCGAGGTCTTGTGCTGGAATCCCCCCTCCCTGGTCCGGGGGAAGTTTTCCATGATCTCTTTCGCCGCCTCCGCGCAGGGCCTCATATATTTCTCCTCCCCGGTGTGCTCCGCCAGAAAGGACATGGTGAGATAGGGTGCCGCCGTATTGACGTTCAGGGCAGGAAAGCCTACACCTATCTGTCTATCGTAATATTTTTTCAATATGTCAAGGTAACATTCCTTCTTTTCATAGCAGTACAGCTTCCACAGCCCGAACAGCCCCACCCCCTGGGTCCACTCCCAGAACTGATATCTGGAGATATCGTCCCCCGCAAGGTTGTGGCTCTCCATATTCTTCAGGAATACGTCATCCGGCTCATACAGAATACGGGAAAAGGCTTCCACCATACTGTCAATTTTTTTGGTGACTCTTTCGGTCAGCTCCTTTTTTTTCCTGCACTTCTCCTCCAGCTCCTCTATGAGGCCCTTCAGCTCCTTCGGTGTCTTTACCGTATAATCCGGCTGCCAGTCCGGCTCCTGCACGCTGTGGAAATATCTGGGGGACCAGTCCAGCCACACGGAAGTGATGCCGTACCGGTTCGCCCCCGCCACATCCTTTTTCAGATTATTCCCGATCATCACGATAAAAGGCTTGTCGGCCTCCGTAAGCTTCATCTTTTCCATGGCAGTGTCGAACATGGATCTGGCAGGCTTCTGCTCCCCCACCACCTCAGAGACGATCCACTCCTCAAAGCAATATCCCAGACCGTTTTTTCTATATACATTCTGAAAGGATTCCCACTCCCCGTCCGCCACAAGGGCAATGCGATATCCTTCCTTTTTCAGCAGCTCCAGCACCTCTCCCGCGCCCGGAATGAATGCCGCTTCAGTTACGATTCCTCTTTCATCAAACACCTGTGTGCTCTCATCGATAATGGTATCTCCGCTGTCAGTAAATATGATCAGATTTTTATCCATAATCTTCTCTCCCCCCATACGCCCTCTTCATCAAACCTTTTTTTCACACCTGTCTATGAAACAGATATTACCAAACCTCAGCATCAATTTCCACGCATCTCTTGTTTTTTTATTCGGTCATATCGCATTTTTTGCTCTTGTCAAACGTATTTTTTTATTTATTTCACAATATTTACGAAAACAGTCATCTTGTTTTGTCTATTTTGTATAAATACAGCGTCATTTTACGCAAACTTTGCATATCAAAGGTGAGACCCGGCTATTTCCCGCCCTCCCTCCTGAACCTTGAAGGTGACATCTGCAGGAATTTGTTGAACGCCCGGTTGAACTGGGAGAAGCTTTTGAACCCGCTCTGAAGCGCTATGTCCGTGATCGGCGTGTCCGTGGAGAGCAGGAGGGTCTGGGCGTTGCGCACTCTGGTCATAGAGATGTAGTCTGTCAGCGTGAACCCGGTGACCCGCTTGAACTGGTGGGACAAGTAATAGCTGCTGACATAGAATTCCTTTGAGAGGGAAGCCAGAGAGATATCCTCCGTATAGCGGTTATGGATATAAGAAGTGATGCTGTAGATCTTGTTGGTAATATTGTCAAAGTCCATCTGGTCCGTATACACATTCTTGTCCCGGTACAGATAGATCAGACTCAGGAATTCCGTAAATTTATGATGGATGGCCAGATTGGACAGCTCATTGGGAGTCTGGGAGAGATAGTAAATATCATTCAGCTTCTCAAAGACCGCCTTTTTGAATCGTCCTTCAAAGCGGTAAATGGGCACATCCCCGTCAAAGATGCTGTAGATGCTCTTCATGCAGGCCTCCAGACCGGAGGGCAGGGACGGCAGGGCAAAGCTGATGATGAGACGCTTGCTGGGCGCACCCTCCGGATAAGCGGTCTTGTGCAGCAGGGAAGGACGGATGGCCACAATGTCACAGCAGCGCAGATCATGCCATGCCCCGTTGATCAGGTGTCCCGCATGCTCATCCAGAAAAACGCACATCTCATAAAACTGATGGAAATGCTGAAACTCCATGTTGATGGCATAGGAGCGCTCGTCCCAGTCAAAAAAATAGAAAAAAGGGGCTCCCTGCTTGTTGATCTCAATCAAGTATTTTTCTTCGTATATCACAGTGTTGTCAATCAGCATACCCTCATCCCTCACCCTCTGCTTCAATCTTTTTGTCTTGTTTTGCTCTGCCCGAAGCTTCGGGAATATTTATATTGCATCAAACGGATGCAAAAAATAGGCAAAATATACAAAACAAAATTGCTGCTTTTGTCAGTATTGTGCAAAAAACAAATAAATTATAAAACAAAAAAGCAAAATTTGCAATATGTATACAAAAAAAGACAACAGATGCGTGGCACACATTCATAAGCAATTGTTATACTGACTGTAGAAACACCGATTCACTCGGCGGTTTTAAATTCTATAAGGAGGATGTTTTATGAAGAAAAGACTTATCGCCCTGCTTTTGGCAGGCACAATGGCTGTTTCTCTGGCTGCCTGCGGCTCAGATGACGATTCCGGCAGCAGCACGCCCACCGGTTCCGCGGAAAGCGTACAACAGCCGTCCACACCCGAATCCGTATCGGGATCCACACCTGAATCCACACCTGAATCCACACCGGAGGATTCTACCCCCCCTGCTGACGCTTCGGCTTATTCCGAGGCTCCTATGCTTGCGGATCTGGTGCAGGCAGGATCTCTCCCCAAGGTAGAGGACAGACTCCCGGCAGCAGATGATGTTTTCGTAGATCAGACCGACGCCGCCGGAGGCACTCTGGAGATCGGTACATACGGCGGTGTCATCAATCTTGCAGGTGCCGGCGGCAGCTGGGGCTTGTCCAGACCGGTGCTGGAGGGCATCATCCGCTATAACACCGACGGTTCCTATTATCCGAATGTCATTAAAAGCTATGAGCACAATGACGACTATACGGTATGGACCTTCAACCTGAGAGAGGGTATGAAGTGGTCCGACGGCGATGACTTCAACGCTGACGATATCACTTTCTGGTATTATATGTGCCATCTCACCAACTATGATACAAAGAAAAACTGGGCGTCCCTGAAGGAGACCGTAAACGGCGAAGACGCATGGGCGACTCTGGAAAAGGTGAACGATTATACCGTGACATGGACCTTTGTCAATCCCAAGTTCCCCGCCGACTTTATCGAAAACGGCGATTTTAAGTGGTGCTGGGCTCCGTCCCATTATCTTCTTGACATGATTCCTGATTCCATCTATGTAGAGAACCCCTACTGGGAAAAGACCGGTCTCGATGATGAGGCAGTCCTTCTCAACGCAAAGGCCAAGGGCATCGACGCGGCTACCGTAAATGATCTGGGCAAGGCAGTTGCTTACTACTGGTGGAATGAGGACGGCATCCCCTGCCTGAATTCCTACGTGCTGACCACAAAGGAAGGCAACAATTCCAGAGACGCACAGCTCTGCATCCTTGAGCGCAATCCTTATTTCTGGAAGGTGGACGCCCAGGGACAGCAGCTTCCCTACTGTGACGAGATTCACTTTAACGCCACCTCCGAGGACGGTCAGGATCAGCTGATGTTCCGCTCCGGCGAGCTGGATATCCTTGAAGTGGCAATGCAGGACATCTCCTCCCTGCTCTCCGATCTGGGCGATCAGGCTCAGCTGCGCTCTCTCGCCAGCACGAACTGGGGCTCTTATCTGATCACCTTCAACTACACCTGCAAGGAAGAGAACTATGCAAAGCTGTTTGCTGACAGCAGATTCCGTCAGGCTATATCCATCTGTGTGAACCGGGAGCAGTTCTCCGGCCTCCTTACGGAAGGTTTCCTTGAGCCCAGCCAGTGCGCTCCTCAGGAAGGCAACTTCGGCTACGATGCAGAGTGGGCAAAAAAATGGACGGAATACGACGTGGACGGCGCAAAGAAGCTCCTTGAGGAGTGCGGCCTTGTTATGGGCAGCGACGGCTTCTATGATTTTGCGGACGGCACAGACTTTGTCCTCACGATCTTCACCTACACGGATTCCGGCGCAGATGCCGCATATCCGGTTCTCGAGCAGTATTATAATGCGGCAGGTATCAAGTGTGCCACAAAGGATATCGAGGTATCCGCTTTCGATCAGGAGATCGACAACAACGACTGGTACGCGGTACTGGGACCTCATACCGCCATCGGCGGCCTTTCCCTGAAGTCCAGGGTACAGCCCTTCGTCCCCATCGCACAGTCCGCAGAATGGTACGGCGAGTACGGCACATATTATGCGACAGGCGGTGCGCAGGGAGTAAAGCCTGAGGGCGATATGGCAAGGCTGGTAGAGTTCTACGAGAAGTGGAACGCAACCCCCGACGCAGAGGAAAGAGACCGGTACAACCTGCACATCTACGAGATCCATAAGGAAAATCTCTGGACCATCGCGTATTTAGAGGCAGCAGGCACCTACAGCCTTGTCAGCTCCAAGATCCACAACTATCCTGAACTTCTGGTGTCAGATGACTTGTATCAGTATCAGAACATCGTCCATTACTGGACACTGTTCAAGACAGAGTAAAAAGCCGACTGACAGGCTTTCAGGCAGGTCAGTCTCAATCGGACATACACGATGACTTCCGGAGGCGGGGAACCCGGTTCCCCTGCCTCCGGTTTTTTAAGAAAGGGAATTTCTAATGGAAGAAAATGCGTACAAATCAGAAAGCATGCATGAAAACGTCCCGAAGAAAACCCCTATGGAGGCCGTGGTCAACTTTTTCAGAAAAGACCTTGTCCAGTACATAGTGAAACGTCTTTTGATGTTCATTCCCACATTGTTTTTAATTTCGATTCTGGTTTTCTTCGTTATCCAGCTCCCTCCCGGGGATTATGTATCCGCCCATATCGCGGCTCTCGCATCGGAAGGTGAGATCGTGGACGCGGATTACGCCGCATCCCTCCGGGCGGATTACGGACTGGATCTGCCCGTCCATGAGCAGTACACCAAATGGATCAAAGATATCATCTGGACTCCGACAGATTCCACCTATTACAGATTATACGGTTCTCATCATAACTGGAAGTATTCCTTCGCCTATGGAAGGGATGTCTGGGATGTCGTGAATGACAGGCTCGGGCTCACGATACTTGTGACGGCGATCATCATGATCTTCCAGTATGCAGTGTCCCTGCCCATCGCCGTCTACGCTTCCACCCACCAGTATTCCATCGGTGATTACATCACATCCATCATAGGCTTTTTAGGCGCGGCGATACCGAACTTCATTCTGGCCATTGTGCTGATGTATCTGTCCTATAAATGGACAGGAAACGCAAATGTAGGACTGTTTTCACAGGAGATGCTCCAGAACGGCATCCATTTATATAATTTCGGCGAATTCCTGAAGAGGATGATCATCCCGATCATCGTCATCGGCACCAGCGGCACCTGCGGCATCATCCGTTCCGTACGGGCCCAGATGCTGGATGAGGTCGCCAGACAGTACACCCTGACTGCAAGGGCAAAGGGCGTTCCGGAGCGTACCATCGTCATGAAGTACTGTTTCCGGGCAGCCATCAACCCCACCGTCTCCGGGCTCGGCGGAGTCCTCTCCAGCCTGTTCTCCGGCTCCACGGTAACCGCCATGGTACTGAATATGCAGATTCAGGGGCCTGTTCTCTTCAAAGCCCTTCAGGCTCAGGATATGTACCTTGCAGGAGCAATCGTAATGGTTCAGGCATTTCTGGTGGTCGTCGGTATCTTGTTCTCCGACATCGCACTGGCATTCCTTGATCCAAGAATCCGTTATTCGGGAGGTGGCAGATAATGTGGAAAAAGAAACAGAAGACAAATGATGATTATTATCTTGCTTCCCAGTGGACGCTGATGGGCAGAAAGCTGAAAAAACATAAGCTTGCGAAACTGTCCATGCTTATTCTCCTGATTTTATATCTGGGCGCCTTATTTGCGGATTTTCTGGCCCCCTATTCACTGGATGAATTTGACGCTCTGTATAAAAACAGCGCCCCATCCAAAATCCACTTCACCCATGAAGGTGAGTTCGTGGGGCCTTTTGTATATAAGCTTGAAAAGACCATCGACAAAAAGGATTTCTCCGTGACCATCACGGAAGACACCTCGGAGTACTACAAAATCGGCTTTTTTGTGCACGGCACGGAGTATAAGATTCTGGGTCTGATCCCCTGCGACATCCATCTCTTCGGTGTGAAGGAGGGGAGCGGCGGCAGCAGCGGCGCAAAGGTCATGCTCTTCGGCACCGACTCTCTGGGCCGGGATATCTTTTCCCGGATCCTTCTGGGCAGCAGAATCTCCCTGACGATCCCCTTTGCCAGCGCTGTCATCAGCTTCTTTCTGGGCGTCACCATCGGCTCGATTTCCGGATACTTCGGAGGCGCCGTGGATATCGTGATCCAGAGAATCATCGAGGTGATCGGCGCCGTGCCCCAGATTCCTCTCTGGATGGCGCTTTCCGCGGCAATCCCTCCGGGCATCTCAACCGTAAAGATGTATTTTTACATAACCATCATTCTTTCCTTTATCAACTGGACCGGAATGGCCCGGGTGGTGCGGGGTAAATTCTTATCCCTCAAGAATGAGGATTATGTCATGGCCGCAAGGCTTTCCGGCGTATCCACGTGGAAAATCATCTGGAAGCATCTGGTTCCGGGCTTCATGAGTTACCTCATCGTTTCGGTCACCCTCGGCATTCCGGGCTCCATCGTGGGCGAGACGTCCATGTCCTATCTGGGGCTGGGCATCAAGTCCCCCGCAACCAGCTGGGGCGTGCTGCTTCAGGAGGCAAGCTCCGTCACCGATGTGGCCAGCAACCCCCACAAGCTGATCCCGATCATTTTCGTGACAATCACAGTTCTCGCTTTCAACTTCCTGGGCGACGGAATCCGTGACGCTGCCGATCCGTATAAATAAAAGCTGCTTCCAAATATTGAGAGGTGAAAAATGAACAAAGACAATATTCTTGAAGTCAAAGACCTTCATGTCGACATCCATATGACGGAGGGTCTTCTGACGGCAGTCCGGGGCGTTAACTTTGAGATGAAAAAAGGGGAGACACTGGGGCTGGTAGGCGAATCCGGCTGCGGCAAGTCCCTGACCTGTAAGGCAATCCTTGGCATAAACGATAAAAAATGCGTGCCCGGCGGACAGATACTGTTTGATTCGGAGGGTCTGGGCAAGGTGGATCTCCTCTCTCTGGACCAGAAGGGCAAGGAGATACGCTCCATCCGGGGCAAGGAAATCTCCATGATCTTTCAGGAGCCTATGGTTGCGTTTTCCCCTATGTACACCATAGGAAACCAGATCAATGAGGCCACTATCCTCCATATTACAAAGGATAAGAAAAAAGCCAGGGAAATATCCATGGACGTGATGCGCAAGGTAGGCATCGCCAACGTGGAAAAGCGTTACAACCAGTATCCCCATGAATTTTCCGGCGGTATGCTCCAGCGCGCCTTGATTGCCATGGCTTTAGTATGCAATCCCAAGATGCTGATCGCCGACGAGCCCACCACGGCTCTGGACGTCACCATTCAGGCGCAGATCCTGGAGCTGATGAAGGAGCTGCAGAAGGATTTCAACATGGCGATCCTCTTCATTACCCACGATCTGGGCGTTGTTGCCAAAATGTGCGACAGAGTGGCGGTAATGTATCTTGGCAAGATCGTGGAGAGCGCGGCGGCTTCCGAGATTTATGCCAATCCTCAGCATCCCTATACAAGGGGGCTCATCGGCTCCGTCCATAAAATCGGCTCCAAAAAGGAAGAAAGGCTGTTTTCCATCGAAGGAACAGTGCCCCTTGCCATGAACCTGCCGAAGGCCTGCGGATTCTATGACCGCTGCGATGTCCGCATCGAAGGGCTCTGCGACAGGGCGGAACCTGAGCTGACGGAAATTGCCCCGGGACACAAGATCGCCTGCTTCAACTGTCCCCACGAGGCCTGCAGGGCACAGAGGGCAGCGGCTGAGGCTGCTCTGGCAAAGGCCCCTGAGGCCGGCACGGCAGAGGCTGGCGCAGCAAAGGCAGGAACTACCCGTAAAAAAAGGAGGGCGGCGCGGAATGAATAAAGACAATATCATGGAGGTCAAAGGACTCCACAAGCGCTTTACCTCCAAGGGTGTTACAGTAAAGGCGGTTACGGATGTGAGCTTCACTGTAAAGCCGGGTGAAACCATCGGCATCGTAGGCGAATCCGGCTGCGGCAAGACCACGCTGGGGCGCTGTATCGTCCGTGCGTACAATGCTTCCGAGGGCGAAGTCTTCTACCGCACAAAGAGCGGCGAGGAGCTGGACTTCCTCAAGGCGGACAAGAAGAAAATGAAGGAGATCCGCAAGGAAATCCAGATGATCTTTCAGGATCCCTACTCCTCTCTTGACCCCAGAATGACCGTCCTCGATATTATCAAGGAGCCCTTAAAAGCAAACTTCCCCAAGATGCCCAAGGCGGAAATGGATCAGCGGGCAAAGGCCATGGCGGAAAAGGTGGGCTTAAACCCTATGTATCTGATGCGCTATCCCCATGCCTTTTCCGGAGGCCAGCGCCAGCGTATCGGCATCGCAAGGGCACTGGTGATCGAGCCTCAGATCATTGTATGCGATGAGGCTGTTTCCGCTCTTGACGTATCCATTCAGGCGCAGGTCATCAATCTGCTGCGTGATCTCCAGAAGGAGCTGAAGCTGACCTACTTGTTTATCAGCCACGATCTGTCTGTAGTAGAGCATATCTCCGACAAGGTAGGGGTCATGTATCTGGGCAGGATGGTGGAATTCGCCCCGGCGGAGCTTATGTTTGAAAAGCCCATGCATCCTTACACGGAGGCCTTGCTTTCCGCCGTGCCGGTGGCGGATCCTACCGTCCAGATGGAGCGGATCCCTTTGAAGGGAGAGATCCCCAATCCCGCCAACCCGCCCAGCGGATGCTATTTCCACGAAAGATGCCATTACTGCATCGACAAGTGCAGGAAAGATTCTCCCGCGCTTACGGAAATGCCTGACGGAAGGCTCTGTGCGTGCCATAGAGCCAAGGAACTGAATCTGCGCGGCTTTACCTACGAGGAGGGAACTAAACAAACGCAATAAACTCCCCCACAGCAAGCTGCGGGGAATTGAACCCGTGACAGATTAAAAATAATTGCGGCGGCAGGATCCAATAGGATCCTGCCGCCGCATCATTTATTCTTTCATAGGTCTGATACTCCGCTGCCTGCAACAAAGAAGTTCATTGTTTTCATTGCCTGCCAGACCGGCGTGAAACTGCCCGCAGCTTTACGTCTCCTCGTCTTAACAGAACAGATCATCCCCACAATGATACTCCAGTATCTCCTCATTCAGCGCCACTCCGAACTCCTTCCCGATGGCACGCAGGTTCTCATCCGTGATGACCTGTCTGGGAGGCTTCCCGCCGGCGGCCGCCAATGCGATGGAGGCAATCTGCGCCGCCTTCTCGATGGTATGCATCAGCCCGAAGGCCGTGTCAAAGTCAGGCCCGGACACGAACAGCCCGTGAAAGGCCCAGACAGCCGCGTCATACTTCTCCATCAGCACACAGGTGGCCTTTGCGATCTCAGAGCCTCCGGGCACCATCCACGGCACCACGCCCACGCCCCCGGGGAACACCACACAGCATTCCGTGGCGCTCTTCCACAGCATTCTGGTAAACACCTCCGCCTTCAGCGGCAGCACATAGGTCAGTGCGATCACATAGGGCGTATGGGCGTGATAGATCACCCTGTTGGCCCCTCCCGTCACACGCTTTCTCACGGAATGGTTCATGAAATGGGTGGGAAACTCGCTGGTGGGCCTGCCGCCGTTCTCCAGCCCCCATACGATGCGGTAGGAATCCCCTCCGTCGTTGATCTCCACGATACAGATGCTGTTCTGAGGCTCCAGTCCCACGTTCTGCAGGAATTTCCCGCTGCCTGTGGAGATGAAATACTCTCCCTTAAGGTTCTCGGCCTCCACTCCCAGCTTCACCCACGGGCCGGGCTCCGCCTTAAAATACGGACGGCATTCCGCTACTTCCTCTTCCTTCATGCGATAGGTCAGGTTACCGCCGTTCCTCTCATGCCACCCCTGCCTCACGCCGTCATGGCACATACGGATATAATCATCCATCACCTTCACGCCAAATATATTGTTCATACCGATTCCCTTCCGTCCTTCCGAACCGTCATGGATGCGCAGCCCGAAGGACTCACCGTTTCCGGCAAAAGCTTCCGGCCTTCCGCCTTCATGGCTCCGGCTGAAAACGCCCCCTGCTCTCGCCGGAATCTGCACCATAGCACGAGACACTATACGCCCTTCTATCTCCCGGACAGAACCTCATCCTCGTAAGCCTTGATCACGCTGTAGAATTCCTTGTCGGACACCACGCCGCAGCGCTCACAGTACTCATTCCAGATGTCGCCAAAGGGCAGTGTCTTTACAGCCTCCTGCTCCACCATCAGCTCCGTCATCCTGTTTTCGTCCTGCAGCTTCCTCAAAGCAGCATTGGGCGTGCACAGCGCGGAGAGCAGAGCCTTCTGCCAGCTGCGGAAGCCCATGGCCCATGCGGAGACGCGGTTGATGCTGGCATCGAAATAATCCAGCGCCATATAGACCCTCTTCAGGCCGTCGCACCTGACAATTTCCTTCGCCATCTCCTTGGTCTCGTCGTCAAAGAGCACTACATGGTCGCTGTCCCAGCGGATGGGCCTTGTAATATGCAGGGCGATCTCAGGATAGAAACACAGCAGTGCGGGAATCTTGTCCGACACCACCTCCGTGGGATGATAATGTCCGTTGTCCATCAGAGGCAGGCAGCCCTCATGGGTAGCCGCAAAGCTTAAAGTAAACTCGGCGCTTCCCGCCGTAAATGCCTCCACGCCGATACCGAAGACCTTGGATTCAACGCAGGGCTTCACCAGATTCTTGTCAAAGGGCTCGGAGAGGATCTGCTCAATGGAATCCTTGTACCGCATTCTGGGGCCCATCCGGTCAGCCGGGACATCCTTGTAGCCGTCGCCGGTCCAGATGTTCATGACGCAGGGAATACCTGTCTCCTCCGCAAAATACTGAGAGATGCGGATACATGCCTTGCCGTGGTTGATCCAGAACCTTCTGGTCTCCTCGTCGGGGCTGGACAGCGTCAGTCCGTCCTTCACCTTGTCATGGGAAAAGAATGTGGGGTTGAAATCGATTCCCATATTCCTCTCCTTTGCAAAATCCACCCATTTCTTGAAATGCTTCGGCTCGATCTTATCTCTGTCCACAAACTCCCCGGGCCCAAAGATCGCATAGCTGGCATGGAGGTTCAGCTTCTTTTTGCCGGGCATCAGGCTCAGGGCCTTGTCCATATCCTGCATCAGCTGCTCCGGTGTCCTCGCCTTACCGGGGTAGTCCCCGGTGGTCTGGATGCCGCCGGTTAAGGGACCGTCATGGTCAAATCCGGTCACGTCGTCCCCCTGCCAGCAGTGAAGGGACACGGGAGCCCCCATGCATTCCTTGATGGCTGCCTCCACGTCCACACCGTAGGAAGCGTAAATTTCCTTTGAAGATTCGAATCTTTCCTTGTTTGTCATTTCTCTTTCCTTTCTTGTCTTTATGCTGTATACTCTGTCTGTCCTATGGGTCATTCCGCATCCCTGCGGTGCGCCCTCCGCCGGCTTTATCCCCGCACTTTACGCACTCTCCGGCTCAGGCCTTGCTTACTCCCTCAATATTTCTTGATCGGGAAGGATTCAAACACACACGCCCTCGCGGCCTTTAAGCCCTCCAGCTCGCCTGCCGTCATCATCTGTGCCGCCACATTGCCGATGGCCGTAGCCTCCGTAGGCCCTGCATACACAAGCTTCCCGGTGGCCTTTGCCGTAAGCTGGTTTAAGTACTCCGCATTGGAGCCGCCGCCTACGATATGGATGCTGTCGTACTTCTTTCCTGTGATGCCCTCCAGCTCCTCCACGGTCTTTGCATAGCATTTTGCCAGACTGTTGTAGATTACCGAAGCCACCTCGGCGATGCCCTCCGGCACCTGCTGCCCGGATTCCCTGCAGGCGCTGCGCACCTCCTCGGTCATATTGGCAGGAGCCAGAAAACGATCATCGTTACAGTCCACGATGGACGGGATCCCGCACTTGGAAGCCATCTCGCAGATCTCCCCGAACCCCAGCTCCCCTCCGATCTCCTTCTTCACAGACTGGATCATCCACAGCCCCATGATATTTTTCAGATAGCGGAAACGGTAATCGTAGCCGCCCTCATTGGTCAGATTTCTCTGTTTGCTTTCCGGAGAGCAGTTTGCCGCGGAAAGCTCCGTTCCCATAAGGGACCATGTCCCCGAGCTGATGTATAATGCGTCGTCTCTGTCCGTGGGAACCGCAATGACCGCAGAGCCTGTGTCATGGGTGGCAGGCACCACAACCTTACAGTTGAAGCCCACCTCCTCCTGCACCTCCTTGGTCAGCTCTCCCAGAACCGTTCCCGGAACCACCATTCTCTGGAAAATATGCTCCGGATATCCCAGCCTGCGGATCAGCTCCCTGTCCCAGTCCTTGGTCTC
Source organism: uncultured Acetatifactor sp. (assembly GCA_964018205.1). Classification (GTDB taxonomy): domain Bacteria; phylum Bacillota; class Clostridia; order Lachnospirales; family Lachnospiraceae; genus Acetatifactor. Next base: position 72,391 of record CAXHOW010000006.1, read on the forward strand.
GGGACTTACCAGCTGCCCTGTGGTAGCCTCCGTGTACTCCGTAGCCGCCACACCTGAGAGCACATAGTGGAAATAGTCAGGCATCATAAGCAGGGTCTCGGCCCTCTTAAGCTCCTCCGGCTTCTTCGTCTTCAGCGCCATGAGCTGATAGATGGTATTGAATATAGCTTTCTGGATTCCCGTGCGGGCATACAGCTCGTCCTCGGAAATCAGCTTATAGACCTCCTCGTCCATACCCTTGGTACGACTGTCCCGATAGGCCACAGCATTGCCGATGCGGTTTCCCTCCTTGTCCAGAAGCACAAAGTCAACCCCCCATGTATCCACTCCCACGCTGACCGGAACCTTGCCCAGATCGGCGCATTTCTTCATGCCCAGCTTGATCTGTGCCGACAGCTCGTCCACATCCCAGACAAGCTCACCGTCTTTTTCTACCATTCCGTTGGGAAAGCGGTGCACCTCCTCCAGCACCATCCTTCCATCCTCCAGATGGGCGAGGATATGGCGGCCGCTGGAGGCCCCAATATCAATCGCAAGATAATATGGCTTCATTTGCCATGCCCCTCCTTCCTTTTTGTCATAAATAGATTGTAACATATTTCCGGGTACAAAAAAAGAGGCATTTTAATGCCTCTTGCATTTTCGGGGATATATGCAGTCCCGGCGCTGCCGCCCTTATGTCAGTCCATGCCCTTTCCTTCTGTCTCCGGACCAAAGCGCAGACTCTTGTACAGTTCCGTCTGCCCGTAGGCCTCCTCAATGGTCATGTTCATCCTTTCGGGAGTCGCGTATTCCCCGCCGAAATGACTCATATCCCGGGACCATTCGTTGGGATAATAAAAAATATCGCTGAAATAATCCGGAAATCTGCTGCTCATCCAGGTGTCCCCGTAGCCCTGCGCCAGCGACTCCACCGACTCCCTGAAAAACTCCGATACCGGAGCGGCATACAGATGCAGCTCCGCTCCATGCTCTTCGCACAGATCATACATCTTTTTTACATACTGATCCGCTATCTCAAAGGCAGAGCTCTGTACATAATCATTCTTATTGAGACTGATATAGCTTAAACAGACCTTCCGGAGAACAGGAGACTCCTCCACGAGCCTGACAACGTTTTCTTTCATCATAAGCCTGCCGTATATGCCGGCCATGGCCTCAATAGTATTTTCGTCCAGATATTCCAAAACTCCTGCCTCCACAAAGGTCATGACCCCATAACGATAGCTCCATTCAGTATCAAATGATCTGGTCAGAGGCATAGGATGCATGATCAGAAAGACATCCGTTGCATCAGGATGGTATTTCAGATACTCCTCCACCAGCAGATACTGGCCGGTTATCATAAGCGTCGCATCGGCAGCCTGAAAGCTTATCTCCGGATTATATTCCCCCAGCCTCGTAAACAGCTGGTCGCAGATACTGTCGCCGATGATCAGGCTGGTGGTCTGATCTTCTGTCCTCACATTGTCAAAAAAGAGGAGCAGTCCATTCTCTTCCATAAATTCTTCGCTGGCAGTCCATCGTGCAATCACTCTCTTGGAAGCGTCCTGAACGGACAAAAATACAACACCGGCACAGACAGCAAAAATAACCACAATAAAGGCAAATCCCTTTCCAAACAGTTTCTTCATTCCCACATTTCCACCAGTTTTTCCAGTTTTCAATCCAAGCATCCTCTCCGTCTGTCAGGTCGGCACAGATATCCGCAGGATATGCCGAAGCATTCCATGGCGGCAGCCTGTCTAAAAATTTTCATAGATAAACGTAGACGCCGCCTGCCCATAGTTTCTTACGATCATCGTCAGAAGCAGCATCGTAAGCAAAACATACAGCATCCACCTGACAACTGTATTGAGCCTGCCCATCACCGTCTCTTCTATGGATATTTTTTTCTCATGCAGAAAATCCACCAAGAACACCGCAATGATTCCGGCCAGCATAAAAAGCAGCTCCTGCTTCGTCCCGTCCAGAAGATAGCTCCCGTAATAAGTCATTTCACGGAAATTAAAATGAAACAAGATCCGGCCTATTATGCCCATCGCCTGATCTACAGACTGCGCCTTGAAGAAAATCCATGCAAGATCCACCAGCAGAAATGTGAGAAAGATGCCTGCTATACGGCCGGCTGTATGCCCCTTCTTTTTATCCTTTTTTGTGAGGATATCCCCGGCAATCTGATAACTCCCATGGAGAAGCCCCCATACCAGAAAGTTTGCCCCTGTACCGTGCCATAATCCGCTGACCAGAAACGTAATCAGCAGATTGACATATTTTCTGCATTTTCCCTTTCTGTTTCCTCCCAGAGGAATGTACACATAATCTCTCAGCCATGAAGACAAGCTTATATGCCATCGGTTCCAGAAGTCCTTAACGGAAGACGCATAATACGGCTGGGAAAAATTGATGCCGATATCGAAACCAAGCAGCTTCCCGGTGCCGATCGCCAACGCACTGTATCCTGCGAAATCACAGTACAGCTGAAACGCATACAGAACAGATGCCCACAGCAATGTCGCTCCCGGCATCGTCTGGTAATTATCATACGCAGCATTGACCATAAGGCCCAGCCTGTCCGCAATCACAAGCTTCAGCAGATACCCTCCCAGCAGATAACACAGACCGGAGTGTGCTTTTTTATAGTCAAAATCTCTCCCCTCCCTTATCTGTATCAGCAGGCTGCCCGCCCTCTGTATGGGTCCCGAAATGACCGTAGGGAAAAAAGACACAAACACCGCATATTTCAAAGGGTTTCTTTCGGCCAAAACCTGACTCCTGTACACATCGATCACATATCCCAATGCCTGCAGCATATAAAAAGATATGCCTATAGGCGCTGCAATGGAGCCAAAAAAGGATTGCCTGAGAAAAAACAGTATACCCACATTGGCACATATACACACACCCAGCAGGATTCTTTTTATGCCCCTGCCCTTCCCCTCCAGCAGCAGACCCGTCCCATAGGTTGACGCGGTACAGAACAGCAGGCCCGCCGCATATCCCGGATCATTGGAAAGGTAAAACACATAGCTGGAAAGAAACAGCCAGATATATCTGTATTTTCTGGGGATCATAAAATTTACGAATACTGCAAGCGGCAAAAAGATGACGAAGGAAACCGAAATCAATGACATTACAGACCTCCTGAATTCTTGCTTAAAGACGGCTGCCATAGAGACAGGCAGCCGCCTTCACCGGACTCAGACCAAAAACGCCGCACCGTTTTTCTTCCTTGACTCCTCCGCCAGAAACACAACCCTGTGCCCGGTCATTGAATCATCCAGAGCAGTACAGCAGGGCGAAGGCTCCCCGCCCTGAAGCAAGGTGATGAAATCATGGATAATAGCCTGATCACCGCCTCCGTGGGCATTCCCATGCTGGGCACCGGATACATCCACCACCTCCACCGTCCTTCCCCCAGACGCACCCGGCGCAATGCGGTACACGGTGAACCGCTCTTCCTCAAAGGTTCCGAGAATCTCGCCCTTGGTTCCCGTGATATGGATATGCCGGCCCGACGCCGTGGCGCCTCCGTTCATAGAAAACGTCCCGGTGGCCCCGTCCGTAAAGCTCACCAGCAGGGACTGATGATCCACGATCTTCAGATCACAGCGGTACACACAGCGGCTGAAGGGATTCTTCGGATCGCTCAGCAGGGCTATCTTTTCCTCCTCGGATATCTTCTCGTATCCGATATCATGCCAGATATTGCCTGTCCAGCGCTGAGGATGCTCTATATACAGGCATTTTGCCGAATAAGGACATGTCCGCTCTATGGGGCAGTCCACAAGGCAATGGGTTCCCGCGCCTTCGGGAGCCATCTGGGGCTTGAACTGAAACACAGAGCCCACGCTTGACACACTCACAGGATGATTCCCCCTCATGAGCCATGTCATGATATCGATGTCGTGGCAGGACTTGGACAGCAGCATACCCGAGCCGCATATTTCAGGGGAGGCGTACTTTCCCCTCACATAAGACACGGACTCGTGGAAATAGCTCACCTGCTCCGCCATCCTGATATCCACCACCCTGCCGATCTCTCCCCCCGTGATGATCTCCTTGATCCTGCGGTAGAAGGGAGCGTACCGCAGCACATGGCAGACCATGACGCGTCTTCCCGTCTCATGCTCGCACTCGATAAGCTGCTCCGCTTCCTGCAGGTTCACCGCAAAGGGCTTTTCCAGCAGAATATCATACCCGTGCTTCAGCAGGGGCAGGGATGTAGGCACATGCTGCTGGTCCATGGTTCCGTTGATGATGCCGTCCGCAAACCTTGGCACCGCCACCAGCTCCTCAACAGAGGAAAAACAATTCTCCTCCGGTATCCCGAAGGTCTCCCGGGCCGTCCGCACCCGTTCGGGATTGATATCCGCCACTCCCACAATCTGAAACAGATCAGGATGCTCCAATGCCTCACGGGCATAAATCATGGATCTGACACCCATGCCCACAATAATAATACGAATTGGTCTTGACATCATTTTTCTCGCCATTCCTTCCCAGTAGAGTCTGTCACTCAATTCCGCACAATACCTGAACCCTATTTCTCGATTCTGTCCGCATACTTAATGCGGTAAATCCTCCTCAGCGAATCATTGATACGCTCCTCGGAAATATGTCCCTCTCTGACGGCCTCCAGCACTCCGTTATAAGCCTTCTCATAATCCTCCGGCATCAGGAGCATATCGCATCCAGCCAGGATCGCCATCACAGCCGCCTCATCGGCCCCATAATAGTCGGATATAGCAGCCATATTCAAGGCGTCCGTGATGATGACGCCCCGAAAGCCTATTTCCTCCCGCAGGATCCCCGTCACCAGCTCTTCCGAAAAAATGCAGGGCTCATTGTTTCCCGTGAGGGAAGGCGCCGCCATGTGGCTGACCATGATCATATCCGCCCCTGCATTGATGCCCGCAATGAAAACAGTGAATTCCTCTGCCCTGAACTGTTCAGCGGTTCTGTCCGTGGATGCCATTCCCGCATGGGTATCCTGCGTGGAGCTGCCGATGCCCGGAAAGTGCTTCAGGCAGGCAGTAACCTTCTGCTCCGTCAGCCCGTTCGTCATGGAGGCCACAAATCCCGAAACCACATTGGCATCGGAACCGTAAGAACGTCCTTCCATGATACTGCCCTCCACATTGGCCAGATCCGCCACAGGAGCGAAGTCTACATTAAAGCCCAGCCCCGCCAGAGTGCCCCCGATGGATATTCCTGCCTGATATGCGTTACCGGCATCCCCTGTGGCACCGATGTCCCCGGCCCCGGATACCTGCGGCCCTATCCCGGAGGAGCCTACTCTGGCTACCTGGCCTCCCTCCTCGTCCACAGCCAGAAAGAGAGGATATTTCGCATAAGATATAGTGTTTGCCAGCATCTCCTTCAGCTGTTCTTCCGACTGTATATTCTTTTTGAAATAGATCAGTCCGCCTACGGCATTCCGGGCCAGCGCCTCCTTTGTGCCCTCCCCGGCCCTTACCGCCGTGCCGACTCCGGTAATGGCTTCCGGCGTGACAATGAAAAGACCCTTTATCTTGTCCTCCAGCGTCATCACGTCGATTGCCGCATCCACGATCTCCTCCAGCTTCTCCTCCGGCGTCGGCTCCGTGACCTCCGGCGTCGGTTCAGGCGTCGGCTCCGGCGTAGGAATCGCTTCCTCAGAGCCAAGCAGCCCTTCAATGATGTTCTGCTTGTCCCCTTGACCGTCCGGGTCATCCTCATGGCCGCCCTGCATTGATCCGCCTCTGCCCTTTGTCACAAAACCCACCCCATATACCGTACCTGCCGCTGCTGCCAGTATCAATATCACGAGCACCGCATACGCCGCGACTTGGTTTCTTATCCTTCTTTTTCTCCTCGCCTCTCTCTTCTCCTGCTGTATCTGCTCCTTGTCGCTCATAGCCGTCCTTTCCTTCATGAACATGCTTCCCCTATGTCCTTATCCATAATAAACCATTGTCCTGCATTTTTCTACAATAATTTTGCTTTTATCAAAAAATCCTATAATGTAAAAAGGAAATGAACCTAAGCTCATTTCCTTATCTTTCTTCCATTTCATCCTATGTATCCTATTTCTTTTGTATTCAACGGAACCGTTGCATTTTGTCTCTTCTGTATACCAATGGAAGGATGATGAAGCTATTATATTGCCCCATCCTGCGCTTGTCAATATTTTTCGACAAATTTCCGAAAATTTCCAATATGCCAATACGGTTTCTGGGATAGATTATGATTTGTTAATACATTTTCCGGTCCGTACTTCAATACAGCAGATTCCCGGTGTCCGCCCAAACAGCTCTCCGGCATTTATAGGTTCGTCAGCACAAAGATATCATAAATCGCCTTGATAGCAGTCTCAAAGTCATCGTTGGCCACGCCGATGATGATGTTCAGCTCAGAAGACCCCTGATCGATCATCTTGACATTCACATTTGCATGGGCAAGGGCGGAGAAAATCCTGCCCGCCGTGCCTCGGGTGGACTTCATGCCCCGGCCCACCACTGCGATCAGGGCCAGATCCGCCTCGATCTCAACGGAGTCCGGCCTTGCCAGCCTATAAAGGCTCGCAGCCACCTTCTGCTCCTTATGGACAAATTCATCCTGATGCACGAATACGGTCAGGGTATCGATCCCGGAGGGAATATGCTCAAAGGAAATGCCGCTCTCCTCGAATGCCTGCAGTACCTTCCTGCCGAACCCGATCTCCGAATTCATCATATCCTTCTCGATATTCACGGAGCAGAAACCCTTCTTTCCCGCAATGCCGGTGATGATATACTTGGACTTCTGGCAGGTGCTGCCTACGATCCATGTACCGTTGTCCTCCGGTGCATTGGTGTTACGTATGTTGATGGGGATATTCTCCTGACGCACCGGAAATATGGCATCCTCATGCAGCACACCGGCCCCCATATAAGCAAGCTCCCGCAGCTCTCTGTATGTGATCACGTCTATCCCTATGGGATTCTTGATGATTCTTGGATCTGCGATCAAAAACCCCGACACATCCGTCCAGTTTTCGTATACATCCGCCCGGGCCGCCTTGGCCACGATGGAACCTGTCACGTCGGAGCCGCCTCTGGAAAAGGTCTTGACGGTGCCGTCCGGCAGCGATCCGTAGAAGCCGGGAACCACCGCCCGCTCACATTCCGCCAGCCTGCGGGAGAGCACCTTGTCGGTCCTGTCTCCGTCGAAATTGCCCTCCTCGTCAAAGAAGATCACTTCAGCGGCATCTATGAACTCGTAGCCCAGATAGGCCGCCATGATGATGCCGTTGAGATACTCTCCTCTGGAAGCCGCATAGTTGCTGCCTGCCTTCGCCTTGAAATTCTTTTCAATCGTGTCGAATTCCTCCGACAGATCCAGCGAGATCTGCAGACCGTCTATAATCTCCTGATATCTTGCTTCTATATCCTTAAGCGCTTTTTCAAAGTCCGTCCCCGCCTCCGCCAGATCATAGCAGGCATACAGCATATCCGTCACCTTGTCATCATTCTTGAAGCGCTTTCCCGGCGCGGAGGGCACCACATACCTGCGGCTCTCATCGCTGTGTATGATGTCCCCTACCTTCATAAACTGCTCTGCGCTCGCCAAGGAACTTCCTCCGAATTTTACTACCTTGGACATCTCTCCCACTCCTTGCGTCTGTATTATTCTGTTTACTTGCGGTCCTCTGCTTCTTACACCTAAAACCGATGAGGCATCAAGCCCTTATTTCCATCCCGTTTTCGAAGCCGATAAAGCATATACAAAAGACGTTTCGGCTTAATCCATGAAGGCATCAGATCTCCAGCAGCCTGTCGATCAGCCTGTACCCCTCGCCCACGAAAATGCCGGACTCCGCAGCTTCCTTTTCATTGTAATTCCATGTATGCCTCTGGGGTCTGGTGCTGTCATAAAGCATATAAGGCACACTGTCCGAAGTATGGGTGCGCACCCGGATCGGTGTGGGATGATCCGGCAGCACCAGCAGCCTGAAATCCTCCCCCGCCGCCTCCAGCTTCTCCACAAGAGGCCCCACCACCTTAGTGTCCAGATATTCTATGGCCCGCACCTTCTTTTCCACACTGCCCTGATGCCCCATCTCGTCCGGGGCCTCCAGATGGATATAGACAAAATCATATCCCTCCTGCTCAAGGGCCCTTACTGCGGCGTCCACCTTGCCGGCATAGTTGGTGTTCAGCCCGCCGTTTGCGCCCTCCACCAGAGCCACGCCCATGCCCGCGCCCACCGCAATACCCTTCAGCAGGTCTACCGCAGACACCATCATGCCCTTCTTTCCCGTCTTTTCCTCGAAGGATGACAGCTGCGGCCTTGTCCCTGCTCCCCAGAACCAGCAGCAGTTCGCAGGGTTTAAGCCTTTTTTCTTTCTTTCTATGTTGATGGGATGGTTCACCAGAATGTCGTAGCTCTTTTCCATCATCTCACGGAGCTTCTCATCCCCCGGCAGATATTGGCCTATTTTCTGGCCCAGCACATCATGGGGCTGTGCCAGCTCCACTACCCTGCCCTGCTTCCAGATCAGACAGTGGCGGTAGCTTGTTCCCACATAAAACTGATAGTTCTCATCGGCAAGCCCTCTTGCCGCCTCCTCCAGCAGCACCCTGCAGTCCTCGGTGCTGATCTCCGAGGAGCTGTGGTCTATGATAGTCCGCTCCTCGAAAGGGCCATCCTCCTCCGAGATCGTCACGATATTGCACCGTATGGCGATATCTGTATCCTCCATGGGCACACCTATGCTCAGAGCCTCCAGCGGAGATCTGCCTGAATAATATTTCCTGGGATCATACCCCAGAACGGCCAGATTCGCCGTGTCCGAACCGGGCTTCATCCCCTGAGGGATGGTATGCACCATACCGATCTCACTCAGCTTACTGATTCTGTCCATGTTGGGTGTCCCTGCATAGGCAAGAGGAGTCTTGTCCCCCAGCTGTGCTATGGGTTCGTCCGCCATGCCGTCTCCCAACACCACGATATATTTCATTATGACTCCAATCCGCCTGAATCCGCAGGCATTTATTCTACTCTCCCTTACGGCCCATGGAAACTACAGCACACGCATCCTGCTTAAGACCTTATCTCCCAGTTCCTGACATTTTGCGTCAAAATCCCTCTCCTTCATCACGGGAGTCAGGAGACCGAAATCCTCCTGCCCGGGCCTTGTAAAGCCCTGTCCGCCCGGGAATGCACGCTCTAACTCGTCCTTCGTCCCGATACCGGCCCTGACAAAGAATCTCCTCTCTGTGTCCGCCACATCGACAACCTGCGCCTCCTCCTGACTCCAGAAGCACCAGACCGTCTTGCCCGGATGCTTTGCGCAGTCTATCACGTCGGCTACAACCGCGCTTGCGGTGGGGAGCTTTCCTGCGCCCCGTCCGTAAAACATAGCGTCTCCCAGCATATTGCCGGTGACCATCACGCCGTTGAACACATCGTCCACTCTGGCCAGAGGATGCGAAAGAGGCACCATAAAGGGAGCCACCATGGCCAGCACGCTTCCGTCCTCCTGCCCCCTGCCCATTACCAGAGGCTTCACTGCCATTCCAGCGACCTTCGCATAGTCAAGATCCTCTTTGCCTATCTTCGTGATCCCTTCCACATGGATCTTTGCCGTATCCACATTGCGGCCCGTCATCAGGGAAGAAAGGATTGCAAGCTTGCGGCAGGCATCATGGCCTTCCACGTCAGCCTCAGGGCTGCGTTCTGCATAGCCCAGCTCCTGTGCCTGCTTCAGGGCCTCCTGATAATCCATGCCCTCCGCCGCCATCTTGGTCAGGATATAGTTTGTGGTGCCGTTAACGATTCCCGTCACCGCCTGAATCCTTTCCGCCGTCAGCGCGCTGTTGACGGCACGTATGATAGGGATGCCGCCTCCCACGCTGGCCTCGAACATATAATTGCAGTGATGGGCCTCGGCAAAAGCCAGAAGCTCCGCACCGTGCATGGCCACCAGCTGCTTATTGGACGTGCACACGCTCTTGCCCGCCTCCAGAGCCTGCTTTGTATACTGGTACGCGTCGCCTACGCCCCCCATGACCTCGCATAAGATGCTGACCTCCTCATCCTTCAGGATCACGCCAAAGTCATGTACTATTTTGTCCTCGTGAGGATCTCCGTGAAAGTCCCTCAGATCCAGTATATACTTGACCTGAACCTCCTCACCAGCCTTTCTGCTTATCTCGGCATTGTTGCGTTCAATTACCTCCACCACGCCGCTCCCAACTACACCGTATCCCAACACTGCTATCTTTATCATTTTCGCTCCTATCCGTCCGCTTTTTTGATTATATTAAAGGGTATTTGTCTGTCAGCACCTGCACGATCGCCCTGGCCTCGGGGATCTTTTCCTCCCCTCCCTTGATCACAAGGGCAACGGCCTCCGCAATCTTGTCCATATCCTCCTCGTTCATGCCTCTGGAGGTGACCGCAGGGGTTCCCAGACGGATCCCGCTGGTCACGAAAGGCGACTGGGGATCATTGGGTATGGTATTCTTGTTGCAGGTGATATGAGCCCTATCCAAAAGCTTCTCCACCGCCTTGCCGGTGAGGCCGTAGGTCGTCAGATCCACCAGCATCAGATGGTTGTCCGTGCCGCCGGACACGATCTTCACGCCCCTGTCCATCAGCCCCTTGCAGAGAGCCTGAGCATTGTCTATGATGTTCTTCTGGTATGCCTTGAAATCGTCGCCGAGCGCCTCCTTGAAGCAGACCGCCTTTGCCGCGATGATATGCATCAGAGGGCCGCCCTGAATGCCGGGGAAGATAGCTTTGTTGAAATTATATTTCTCATTGACCGCATTGCTGGACAGGATCAGTCCCCCTCTGGGGCCCCTCAGAGTCTTGTGGGTGGTGGTGGTCGTCACGTCCGCATAGGGAATGGGACTGGGATGAAGCCCTGCCGCCACCAGTCCGGCGATATGGGCCATGTCCACCATAAGCACTGCGCCCACCTCGTCCGCCACCTCACGGAATTTCTTGAAATCTATGGTACGGGCATAGGCGGAAGCACCTGCGATGATCATCTTCGGCCTAGCCTCCAGCGCGATTTCCCGCAGTCTGTCATAATCGATGAAGCCCTCATCGTTCACGCCATAAGGAACGATGTTGAAATATTTTCCTGACATATTCACCGGGCTGCCGTGGGTCAGATGCCCGCCGTGATCCAGATTCATGCCCATGACGGTATCCCCGGGCTTACACACAGCAAACTGCACCGCCATATTAGCCTGTGCTCCTGAATGGGGCTGCACATTTGCATACTCACATCCGAACAGCTCCTTGGCCCGCTGGATGGCCAGATTCTCCACCACATCCACACACTCGCATCCGCCGTAATACCGCTTTCCCGGATAGCCTTCCGCGTATTTATTCGTCAGAGGGCTGCCCATGGCCGCCATCACGGCCTTGCTCACCCAGTTTTCGGAAGCGATCAGCTCGATATGGCTGTTCTGCCTCGTCTCTTCGTCTACGATAGCCTGAGCGATCTCAGGGTCAATATTTCTAACTTCATCCAATGAATACATCTCAAACCCTCCTTTTCTCCTCGACACATGGTACGATTATAGCATAGAATGGGCGGAATGCAAACAAATTTTTCAAAGAGTTGCCTGAGACTTGTTTACGAAATTACTTTTAACTGTTAAAATATAACTGTTAAAATAAAAAACGGACAATCTGCTGAAAATAATAATTTCAGATACATTCCTGATATGGAAAATACTCACGAGAGCTATAAAAACGCTAAGATATAAAAAGACTAAGATATATAAATACTAAAACATAAAAATACTAAGCAAGAAAGAAGAACACCGGTATGTATCATATCATCATCAATCCTGCGTCCCGCTCCGGCAGGGCATTAAAGATCTGGAAGAATCAGGTGGAGCCCGTGCTCCTTGAGAAAAACATTCCCTTCAATGCCCATTTCTCCAAAAAGGCCGGAGATGTGGCGCACATCGCCAGAGACATTCTTGCCTCCCGTACGGAAAGCCCCCTTTCCATCATCGTACTGGGCGGGGACGGCACCGTGAACGAAGCGCTGCAGGGCATACAAGACACGTCCCGGGTGATTCTGGGTTATATACCCACCGGCTCCAGCAACGATCTGGCAAGGGATCTGCAACTGCCCAAAAGTCCTGAGGCAGCCCTTGACCTGATCCTGCACACGGGAACGCCCCGCCCCATGGATCTGGGCACTGTCACCTACCCCGACGGGGAAAAGCGCCGCTTCGCCGTCAGCTGCGGCATCGGCTTCGATGCGGCGGTCTGCGAGGAGGCCCTGCATTCCAGAATAAAACGGGTCATGAACAGGCTGGGTCTGGGAAAGCTGACCTATTTAGGCATCGCTCTGAGACAGCTCTTCGCCTCCAAGGCGGTGTCCGCCACCCTGACTATTAACGACAGCAATCCCGTTAATATCGGGAATATGCTCTTCACAGCCTGTATGCTCCACCGCTTCGAGGGCGGCGGCTTCATGTTTGCCCCGAACGCAAAGGCGGATGACGGGCTTCTGAATATGTGCGCGGTAGGCGACCTCTCCAAGATTTTCATCCTCTTTGCCCTGCCCACCGCCTTCAAGGGAAAGCACTACCGTTTTAAGGGAATCACCCCCTATGAGGCATCCCGCATCACGATAGAGACCACAAAGCCCCTCTGGGTGCATACGGACGGAGAAGTCTCCCGCAGCAGCAGCCGTATCAGCGTCTCCTGCGAACGTCAGGCCATACAGATTCTCTGCTGAAAATAAGATGGCTTCAGCCATGCCAAAACCTTAATGATTTCTAAAGAATAATTAAGAAGCGCCTAACTGGCTTGATTTTGTTTCTGACAAGTTATAATATATGCTTCGTAGCCGGCCGGAACAGGCCGGGCATCCAATATCAGTAACAAAGAAAGGCATGGTTGATACTATGAATAAATTTAAAAGCCTGTATACAAAATACGGGCACGGCATCCCCCTGCTGATCTATATGGCAGTATATCTGGGGTGGTTTTCATGGCTGGAGCAGACCAACAAGAAAAATTACTACGTCATTCATGTTGATCTGGATGATCATATCCCCTTCTGTGAGGTATTTATCATTCCGTATCTGCTCTGGTTTTTCTATGTGGCGGCAGTGGTGGCGTACCTGTTTCTGACCAACAGGCAGGAATATTATAAAAGCTTTGCGTTTCTGGCAACGGGCATGACCCTCTTTCTGGTCATCTCCACGCTGTGGCCAAACGGCCACCATCTCCGCCCCCCCGTGATGCCAAGAGACAATGTCTTCACCGGGATGATCTCCCTGCTGTGGCAGGCGGATACCCCCACGAACCTATGGCCCAGCATCCATGTGTACAATTCCATGGGCGCGCACTTTGCGGTCATGCACTGTGCAAGGCTGGAAAAGAAAAAGGGCATACGCATCGCATCCGGCATACTGGCCTTGTCCATTATCCTGAGCACCATGCTCATCAAGCAGCATTCCGTGTTCGACGTGATGACGGGTATCGGACTTGGAGCTGTAATGTACCTGCTGGTATACAAGAAGGAAGCGCTGCTGTCCCCCAGAACACAGCGCAAAAAAGGAGAGAGAACGCCTCAGGCCGGTTAGGCCCGGGGCGTTCCTTTTTTCCGCCGGAAAGCCGCTTTGTTCAATTAAACTTAAAAATCTTCTGGCATATCTTGTAGCTCTCCACAGAAATCTTACGGCCGCCCCGGCCCGGAAGATTCATGGCGTTCCCCATGATTCCGTTCCGCATCCACAGATACAGCCTCTTGTCCTTGGATTTCAGATACTGCCACAGCTCCTTTTTCATCCCCAGGCTCTCCTCCGTGCCGGAGCGGATCAGGAGGATAGAGGAAACCGTAGTGATGATCTCCAGATAATTGCGCATATACTGATACTGGCGCTTGTTTTTCACCAGCTCCTGCTTCCTTTCCACCAGATAGTCTATCATCAGCTTGTTGACCTTGATCTGCTGGTCGATACGGGATATCATAATTTCCTCGTTTACGGACTGATCCGCCCTTCCGATATAGTAACGGTAGAAATTGACATCCAGATAGTACATATTCTTGACATAGGGCAGGGGTTCGAACACGTAAAGGTTGTCCACATAGAAGGTATGCTCTGGAAGCTTCAGGCCGCACTCCTTAAGCAGCTTAGTGCGGAATATCACGGAATGCATCAGGATATAATGCCCCTTCATGAAATGATGGCAATCCTCCCATGTAAACATGGTTTCCTTGGGAAGGATATGGCGGTAGTGCATCACCTTTTTGCGCTTCTCCCCCTCCTTTTCATAGACAAAGTTGCAGACCATCATGTCCAGAGCCTTTGCGCCCCCTGCAAGGTGCCTCAGGGTGTCCAGGACCTGCATATAGGCTTCCTGCTTCACCCAGTCATCGCTGTCCACCACTTTGAAGTACAGCCCCGTGGCATTCTCAAGCCCCTTGTTCACTGCGGCGCCGTGCCCTCCGTTCATCTGATGGACGGCCTTTACGATAGAGGGGTAATTACTGGCATACTCATCCGCGATCTCCGCCGTCCGGTCCTTTGTGGAACCGTCGTCCACGATGATGATCTCCACATCTTCTCCTCCGGTCAGCAGCGAGTCCACGCATTTCCTCATATAGCCTTCAGAATTATAGCACGGTATCGCTATAGACAATAATTTCATTTTACGTTTCCTCCTAAATTGACTTCCCTCTGGCAGGCTGCAGGATATTCGCCTCAGCCATTCGGCCTCCTGCAGGTCAGAAGCCTCTTTTCCCATAATATACAGCCGGATGTTTCTCCCGTCCGCTGCATTTTTAGTTTTCCCCATATTTTCCCAAATATTTCATATAGGCCCCGAATGCAGAGGGAATGGGATATTTTTCCCTGACCTCCCATGGCTCGATATACAGCCAGTCCCCCATGATTCCTCCCCGGGGTATGGGTTCCAGCCCGTCCACCCTGACAAGATACCCCCGCATATGCCATTCCTTGTGGGTAAATATATGCTTTGCTTCCTCCAGAGGCTGAATGCGCAGGATCCTCAGGCCGTTTTCCGACAGATGCCCCGCCACCTCCTCCGCCGTGAGGAAGCCTTCAAGGGAAGGCAGCTCATACATCCCGGCCAGAAGCCCTTTCTTTTCTCTCTTGCGGATAGCTGTCCTATTGTCATCCATCACCACCAGAATAGTCCTGTTCTCGATCTGTCTGGGTCTTTTCTTCTGCTTTCTGGGATATTCCTGCTCCGTCCCCGCCTCATGGGCCATGCAGATCTGCGCCAAGGGACATGCTCCACATAAGGGCGCGCCGTTGGGAATGCACACGCAGGCTCCGATTTCCATCAGCGCCTGATTGAAATCCCCGGGCCGTCCCGTCGGCATGATCCTTGACAGATCCTGCTCCACCGCCCTTTTTGTCCCTGCATCGTCCACCGTCCGCTGATCCTGCCGTATCCTGGCAATGACCCGCAGCACATTTCCGTCCACTGCAGGCACGGGATGTCCATATGCGATCGAAGCCACGGCCCCTGCCGTATAGCTCCCGATCCCGGGGAGCTTTAACAGCTCCTCATAGCTGTCCGGCATCTCCCCGCCATGCTCCTGCATGATGCAGACTGCCGCCCGCTGCAGATTCCGGACACGGTTATAATAGCCCAGCCCCTCCCAGAGCTTCAAAAGCTGCTCCTCCTTCGCCCCGGCAAGCGCCTCTATGGTGGGGAGTGTCTTCATGAAACGCTCAAAGTAGGGCTTGACAGCCTCTACTCTGGTCTGCTGCAGCATGATCTCCGATACCCATACACGGTAGGGGGCAGGTGTCTCCCGCCATGGCAGAACACGTTTATTGGTATCATACCATTTCAGGAGCAGATTGGGAATAGCTGCAAGGCTCCCCTTCCTAAAGATTTCCTTAACGTTTTCCTTAGATTTTCCGCTTTCCGCATTTCCTTCCGGCTCCGTCCTGTCCTCAGGCCGCAGCATGACTCTGACCGGACGGTTTACCTTCATAGTCCGGGGCGTCACCAGACAGTCATAAGCATACACCTCCACCCCGTCCTCCTTCGCCCTGCAGAGGGCTTCGGCAAACTCCGGATGGGTGTCCCGGTTAGGTGCGAAATACTTTACTCCTTCCATCTGGACCACAAAAAGCACCATAGCCCGATACCCCTCGAGCCTCGCTGCCGCCAGCTCCCCCATATGCTTCACGGCCCTCTCCGACGGGGCGTCCGGAAAGCGCACCACGCCTTCCTCCTCTAAAGTGACCCCCTTCACTTCCATGAAAATCTTTTCCGTCTCCGTCTCTATATAAAAATCAAACCGGGAATTGCCATACCCCGTCTCCGGCCGCACCAGCTTCACATCAGAAAAAAAACTCCCCTCTTTAAGCCATTCCTCCACCGCCTTGTTGGGAGCCTGAGAATCCATATTGATGATCCGTTCGCCCTTTCGTACCGCCACAAGGTCATAGGCGGTAGATCGTCCGGGATTCCCGCTTCTTTCAAGATAGACCTGCGCCCCCGGCTGCAGCAGCTCACGGCACCTGCCTGTGTTCTTCACATGGACTGTCTCGCTCCTGCCGTCTATTTCTACTCTGGCAATAAACCGATTGGGGCGTTCCAGAAAACGCCCCTCTACGATATTGTTATATTTCATCAGGCTGCCCTTTCTCTAGGTGTCTATTTCGCCAACATGGCGGACGCGCTGCCATAAGGCACTCTGGCCGCCGGGACGGACTGTGCCGCATTGGCTGTATGTACCGGCTGATCATCAAAGAATATCTGTGCCCCGAAAGCCTTCAGCACATCCCTCTTCCCCAGACCCCCCAGAAAGAAAGCCTCGTCCACTCTTACGTTCCAGGCCCGCATGGTACGTATCACCCTCTCATGGGCCGGCGCGCTCCGGGATGTCACAAGCGCCGTCCTGATAGGACAGCCCTCCGCCCCCAGCTCCCTCTGCAGATCCGAGAGTTTCTTCAGGAAATGAGCAAAGGGGCCCTCCGCCAAGGGCTCTCTTGCATGTGTCCTCTCATTCTCCTCAAAGGCATTCAGGCCCTTCTCTTTAAAAATCATCTCCGACTCGTCCGTGAATATCACCGCATCCCCGTCAAAAGCGATCCTTATCTGTGTCTCATCCTCCGTTAACGCTTTATTGCACCCGGAAGAAGCGTTCGACCATGGAATGACCTGAGTCTTATGCTCCGTGCATATGATCCCTGCCGCTATGCCGCTGTCTATGGCGCACTGCACATCATCCTCATATGCGGACAGAAAGAGATCCGTATGAAAAGCCGCCAGATAGGGTGCCAGAGACGCACCGCTCACCAGCACGGACCGGGTGATATCCAGACCATAGTGTTCGATGGCATTGAACACCCGGAGGGAGGTGTCCGGGCTATTGCGGGACATGATAATGACCTCCACCAGATTTCCTTTCCGGCTGTATCTGTTCAGCCCCAGCAGCGATTTGATCAGCCCAAAGCCGGGCCCCGGCTTCAGGATCTCCTGCTCATGCTCTATCTGGTAGCAGCAGTACGCCTCCAGCCCCTGTGTCTCGAAAATCTCGTTCTCCACCGTCAGGTCGAACAGCGCTCTGGAAGAGACTCCTATCACCATTTTACGGTCAGCCTTATTCTGTGTGTTTTCTTCTGAATGCCTTTCTATGAAATCGCATTCCCCGAAACAATCCTTCTCTAAGAAACGCCTCTCTTCCATATGCCCTCCTCCTTATCCTTCACAGCCCGTCGTCCGGCTTCGTGCCAGATTCCCATAAGCAGCCGCCCCGGTTCGGAGGAGCCGGAATCCTTCCTGCCTATAGATCTCCTCTTTACCTCAGCCGGTTACATTCATAATGCTCCAGTGTCAAAAGACAAGCCTTCAGCGCCTCATAGCGCTCCTCGATCTCACCGCTGCTTATCTCTATGTCGCAGGCAATCGCCATGGTGGTAAGCATCTCGTCCGTGATCCTATGGTGCAGCCCCGCAAGAATGTTCAGCTTCTCCTCATAGCTGTCGGAATCCAGAAACTCCAGCAGCATCGGATCCAGCGCCAGCTCACCTTCCTCTGCGTCTTCCTCTCCTGCAGCGTCTCCGTTCTCCGCAGCTGCCTGCGCTTCCGCCCTGCCGGTCGCCGAAACGCCGTCCTCCGGCCGCTCCGTCGCGGTGCCTTCCCCTGCGACAGCTTCCTGACGCACCTGTGCCGCCGCATACCCTCCGGCCTCTGCCTGCCCTGACGCAGCGCCTTCCTCATCCGTCTCTGCCTGCTGTCTTCCCGCTTCCGGTCCCTGCAGCTGGAAGCGGAAATCCTGCTGCGCCTCTGGATTCTTCTTTCTATCCACCCTGCTTACAAACATGGCAAGCGGTCTGGCGTAGGTCTTGAAATCCCCATATAGTGCCTGATATATCACAAGCTGCTCTCCCGTCTCGGTATGCTCGGCAACGGCTGTCACCTGATACAGATCTCCTTTGAAATGCCTATAGATTTCGTGTGGTCTTGGAATAAACGACATTTGAACGGCTCCTTTCTTAAACCCATCTTCGGTCTGTAGATCCCATCACGCGCCCCTGCAAATATTGCGGAAAGCCTTATTTTACGACAGTCCCTCTGCCCTGCTCCGCATTTGCCCCGGTTCTCATGACATACATAGAGAGTATACCCCTATTTTGAGAAAATGTCATGTATTTCCTTCCAATACTTTCCGAAATAGTTTCAGGAATGCTTCCTGCGGCACTCCCAACGAACGCCATTCATTGAAGAACAAATGTTCTTGTCATCTATAGGATAAAACATCTGTTCTGGTTTGTCAATGACCTTTAACAATCTTATTATAATATCTTTCAAGTCCAATAAAACTCCCTTAAAAATCTTATGGTATTGTTTGTCACGCCGTGGTAAAATAATTCCGGTACATGATCCGCAAAACCAGCTGTTATCGTTCTCAAAGATAGATCTTTTTGAAGGGCGGGAAATAGAGAGGGATCCGTCCTTTAAGGAACACCTGAATCGGTATGACGTGATTTTTCTGAATATGCAGCAGTTTCTGATCCGGGCAAAAAAGCAGGATGCAACAGACTATCTGGAGCAGGAGGTTCTGGAAGAGCTTCTGGAGGAATACGGAGACTTTATCAGGAATCCTGAGATCGTTGCATTCCGCTCTGAATATGTTCTGGGAATTTTCAATGACAGATCAAGGGTTCTTTGAGGAATATACAGGCTTTACAGACACGGAAGTAAAACAGCTTTGCGGGCAGTACAGTATGGACTACAGCAATGCCTGTAGCTGGTATGACAGATACAAGCTCACGGGGCGGTGGCATATTTTTAATCCCAAGTCAGTAGTGGAGGCGATACACCGCCGCAGATTTTCAAATTACCGGACCTCCACCGAGACCTACGAGGCCCTCAAGCTCTATATGGACATGGATTTTGACGGGCTGCGGGCGAACATTGTACAGATTCTTGACCTACAACGACGAGAATTCTCTCAGCTGCGCAATCGGGCTTGCATACTACAGCGCAAGAAAAGAATACCGGCTCATCAGGGAGCTGCCCGCAGGCCGCGGCTTCGCAGATGTGGTGTTCCTGCCTCTGCCCTTCTGCCAAAAGCCCGCGCTGGTGGTAGAGCTGAAATACGACAAAACCGCCGAAACAGCCCTGCAGCAGATCAAGGACAGAAAGTACGCTCAGGCTCTGGAGGGCTATTCGGGAGAAATCCTATTGATCGGGGTAAACTATGACAAAGACAATGCGGACAAGCCCCATAGCTGTGTGATCGAGAGGCTTTGGCGCTGACCAGTGCCGATATGACGCTATAAAGTTCGTCGACAGCTACATCTGTGCGGACTTTCGCTACAGAACACGGGCATGCCCACCATACCAGCGAAAACGGCACAGCCCGCAGGCTGCACCGTTTTCACTGCAAATCCATTTACCATACAATCTATTCCCAGATTCTCCAGAAGCTTTCTGGTCTCCGGCTTGCTGCGCCGCAAAATTGATGCCCACGCACTTTACCGCATCGTGGTCAGCTGCAGCACATATGATTTGAGAATGATTTTCATTTATAATAGTTAGTATATTCTAACATCGATTGGTTGTCAATAACTTTATTAAGTTTTTCAGAAATATTTTCTGTTTTAATCTGTATCAGCAGAACAAGTACCAAGAAAAGCAGCTAAAAAGAGACTGAATATATTACGCCCTGCCAATTGACAGCCTGTCAGCTGTCAGGTACAATATAAAATCATTTGACCATTATGAATAGGGAGAATATTATGGATGACAAACTGATCTACGGTAATCTGTCCACAGAAAATTATAACCTCCGGACGGCGGATATCGACAAGATGGATGCCCGACAGATCGCGGCGGCTGTCAACGAAGAGGACAAGACCGTGGCTCTGGCGGTGGAAAAGGAGCTGGATTCCATTGCGGCGGCAATCGACCTGCTCACTGACGCGGTAAAAAAGGGGGGACGGATCTTTTACTGCGGCGCAGGCACCTCCGGCAGGCTGGGTATGCTGGACGCACTGGAATGCCTTCCCACCTACGGCCTTGCAGACACGATCATAGGTATTATGGCAGGCGGACATGCCGCCTTATACGATGCCCGGGAAGAGGCCGAGGATGATCATGACAATCTGTCCGATATGCTGAAGGAATATGATTTCCATGTTCCTGACGTCTGCGTGGGGCTGTCCGCCAGCGGTTCGGCGGAATGCGTCAAGGGCGCCATGGACTACGCACGGAGTCTGGGGGCCAAGACAGTCTCCGTCACCTGCTGTCGGCCCAATCCCCTGATCGCCCGCTCGGATGTGGCTATCGCCGTGACCACAGGTCCTGAAGTCATCAACGGCTCCACCCGCATGAAGGCCGGCACCGCCCAGAAAATGATCCTGAATATGCTTTCCACCGGGACCATGGTCCGTTTCGGCCGGGTCAGGGGCAATTATATGGCCTACATGGTTCCCACCAACAAGAAACTGATAGACCGGGCTGTCAGGATCATCATGGATAAAACCGGCGTGTCCCAAGAGGAGGCCGCCCGGCAGCTGCAGGCGGCCGGCAACGTGATCGCGGATGCCATCGACGCCATCGAGGACACCAGGCATTGACACCCTTCCGACAATCAAAGCTTGTATGCAGCTGATGTCTTTCGGCTGAAATCCGTTCTGCGGCATGAGCCCGAATGCTCCTGCCGCAGATTTTTTCAGATAACGAAAATGCTCCGTCCTGCCGCGGTTTTTCAGATTCCTAAAAGACTACGATAGTCCTCATAGAGCTTTATGGAATCCGGATGCCCGCAGTACGCATTTGTCCCTGGGCGATTCATCAGCCCCATGTACTGATAACAGAGTATGGTGTCCACATAGGGCGATATATTCTCCAGCTGCCGCCGCACCCTCTCGATATCCGCCGGCAGCAGGGCACTTCTGTATACGTCCCCCTCAAATTGAAACACTTCCATGTCCGCCCACAGCGCGCTGCGTCCGGCCTTGTCATGAGCCCTGCGCAGCGCTTCATAATAGCCTGCCGTCTGCTCCGGTTCGGATTTTCTTACACCCACTTCGTCCTGATAGGCAATGATGTCCGCGTCGATTCTTTCCAGCTGTTCCACATATGCCTCGTCCGCTTTCAGGATATTGGTTCCGTAAGGCGCGATCAGTACCTTCGAGCCGGGCAGCAGGCTGTGCCCCTTGGCGGTATAAGCATTGATATAGCGGATGAAGTCCTCTTCGAAATATCCGTTGATGCAAGCTTCATCCGGCAGGTACCATCCGTAAAAGGAGGGATGGCTGCCGTACAGAGCGGTCATCTGTTCCATAGCCCTGAATGCCCTGCTCTGAACATCAGGGTCAATTCTGTTCACATAGGATTTTCTCCAGTTTCCGTAAAATCCGCATGACACAAATACCTTTATGTCATGCTTGTCCGCCGCCTCAAGCAGCGTTTCCAGAGGCTTTTTGCAGGGAAAATCCGCCGGCGGGTAGATATCCGTCTCAAAATAGCTCTCCGCGATCCCCGAAAAACCGCTCTCCTGAGGATCCGCCTCCTCCACAAGAGAGCTGCACAGCAGCACTATGTACTTCATCCCCAGAGACGCTATCTCAGCCACCTTCTCCTCCCACTGCGCCGAACTGAAATGCCGGCAGATCGGATTCCAGTACTTTCCCTCCACTCTGCTGTGATGATGAAACTCGAACCAAGTGCCTTGAATAGGTTTTAACATTTTTCTCTCCTTTCTTTTTGTATCTCTTGTCCGCTTCCGCAGACATTGCTTCCCCGTTATATGCTGATCTCATCTGACATTTCTATAAATTTGCTCTCTACAAATTTTCTACAATTTTTTTCAAAAATTTCAAAAAAGGTATTGACAAATAGCACCCCTTCCTATATAGTAATATATGAATTCCCCTTTTATTGACAAAAGCACCCGGGCATGTCTCGTGCGTGCTTTTGTCTTTTTATTAGGGTCAGGTACTATAGCGGCTTTACCCATTTATTTCTGTTACGCTGATCCTACAGCAGGATATCTTGTCCCGTCTCCTGACGCATCTTTTCCATCAGGGGCTCTGGGGTCTTTTCCATCTCCACCATCGTCTCAAAGGCTGCCAGCAAGAGTCTTTGCTGTCTATAGCGGTTCATCTCCTCCGGGCGATCCATGTAAAGCTTGAAATGATCCACCTGCCACACCAGCGCGTCCGCCAGAGTGTATCCCGCCACCTTATACTCACACAGAAAACGGCTATAATCGTGATAGTATGCCAGCTCCTGCAAAAGTCCTCCTGATCGGCTGATGCCCTTCCAGAGCTCTTCTCCACGCTCCCGGCTCTCTCCCGCCTGCTCTGTCAGGGCCAGCACAAAGTCTTTCAGTGTTTCCATCGCCCTCTCTACCTGCGCTTTGTCTGCCTGCACGTTTCCTGCCTGTTCTCTCGTCTCCATCTGCTCCCTTTCCTCCGTCTGTTCTCTTTCCTTTGTCCGTTCCCTTTTCTGTATCTGTTCTTCTTCCTCTGTCCGTTCCCTTTCCTGCATCCGTTCCTCTTCCTCTGTCCGTTCCCTTTCCTGCATCCGTTCCTCTTCCTCTGTCCGTTCCCTTTCCTGCATCCGTTCTTTTTCCGTCTGCTTCCTTTCTTCCATCCGCTTTCCTTCCTACATCTGTTCTCTCATCTTCTCCCCGTATTCCATGAATAAACTACAGCTGTATTTCGTACTGCAATACAAATCGCCGTTCTGTTAGCGGCATCATCACTATATGCCCTAAACCTGCCTAAAAAAGAAAGTGCCAATAAATGCCGTTCCACAACATTTATCAACACCCATTTCTTCTCAGTACACTCTTTTTGAAATAACGCTCTAATCCTGCCACACCTAACAGGGGAAGAGAGGATCGAACTCCCATCAACGGTTTTGGAGACCGCCGCACTACCATTGTACTATTCCCCTAAAGCCAGCTTTCTGCTGACAGAGGATATTATAGCACAGTCCGCTGCCAATAACAAGCAAAATTTTATTTTTCTGCTAATTTTTTTCAACTTTTTTCAAATTTCTGAGCAGACTTCAGAACAGCACATCAATCACATCCTGCACTGTTTTCACCCCGATGATCCTCATCCCTTTGCCCTCAGCCATGCTCTCTGCGGTTCTTCTGCATTCCTCCGCACAGACAAAGGGAAGTATGCAGGTATCGAAGCCCAGCCGCCCCGCCTCCGCCACGCGCTGCTTTGCCATGCTCACGCCCCGGATCTCGCCGCTCAGGCCAATCTCCCCGAATGCCGCCAGCTTCGGGTTCAGGACACAGTTCTTGAAGCTGGACAACACCGCGATCACCACTCCCAGATCGATGGCGGGCTCCAGAATCCGGATTCCGCCTGTGATATTCACATAGGCGTCGCAGGAGGCAAGCTGCATTCCCGAACGCTTCTCCAGCACTGCCATGAGAAGGTTCACCCTATTGAAGTCAGCGCCTGTGGCCTGCCTTCTGGGAATCCCGAAATTGCTGTGGCATACCAGCGCCTGAATCTCCACCAGCAGAGGCCTTGTCCCCTCCATGGTACACACCACCACAGAGCCGCTGGCGTTCTCCGGCCTGCCGTTCAGCATATACTCGGAGGCGTTTTTCACCTCCTTGAGTCCCTGCTCCTGCATCTCAAACACGCCTATCTCATTGGTGGAGCCGAAACGGTTCTTCACTCCCCGCAGGATGCGGTAAGAAGCATGCCTCTCCCCCTCAAAATAAAGCACGGTATCCACCATATGCTCCAGCACTCTGGGGCCTGCCACTGTCCCTTCTTTGGTCACATGCCCTACCAAAAACACCGATATCCCCAGCCCCTTCGCCAGCTGCATCAGCACGCTGGTGGACTCCCGTACCTGAGAGACGCTGCCCGGCGCAGAAGTGACATTCTCATTATACATGGTCTGGATGGAATCAATCACCACAATCTCCGGTTTCCGGCTCCGTATCACCTCCGAGATATCGCCCAGATTCGTCTCGCACAGCAGCAGCATACCGGAAGTAAATTCACCTATCCTGTCTGCCCTCATCTTGATCTGGGCCAGAGATTCTTCCCCGGAGATATACAGCACGCTTGTCCCCTGCCCCGAAAGATTCCTGCATACCTGCAGAAGCAATGTGGACTTTCCGATCCCCGGATCGCCTCCCACCAGAGTCAGAGACCCCTGCACGACGCCTCCCCCCAGCACCCGGTCCAGCTCCCCGATGCCGGTGGACAGCCTGTCCTCCTCCCGGACGGCCACCTCCGAAAGCACGGTGGGAACTGCCCTGTCCCGGCGGCCGGAGAGCCCTGCCGTCCCGCCTCCTGAAGTCATTCTGTTTGTCGGTTCCTCCACGAAGGTATTCCATTCTCTGCAGCCCGGACACTGCCCCATCCATTTGACGGACTCGTATCCGCAGTTCTGACAATAGAATATGGTAGATGCCTTTCCTTTAGCCATTTTATTCTCCTTTTGCCATATGAAGCCAATTTCTTATATGAAGCCATTTTCATATGTAAAGCCTGTTTCATGCGGGAAGCCTGTTTCATGTGGGAAGCTTATAATCCTCAAAAACACCAATCCCTGAAAACAATTATGCGGGAAGCCCTGCGCCGCAGCGCACCGCTCCCCGCATAAACCTCTTAAACCTGCACTATCTTTACAGGAACCTCGCCGGCCGCTTCCAGCTCTACGCTCAGGGACAGCTTTCCGCCCAGCCCCGTCTTTATAGTTCCCCGGCTCTCTCCGTCTACGAACACTTCATATTCCTTGTCATCCGCAAGCCCCACCGTGATCTGGGCATCCTCATCGCCCTCCACGATAAATTCCACACCGTCCTCTTTTTCCATGAACCTCAGAACGCTGGTCCCGGGCACGGATTCGTATAGGAACATACCGTTCTTTTCCAGCTTTGTGATCTCGTTATAGGTCTTTACCTTCAACAGATCCCCCTCGTGCTTAAAGTCCTCTACCTTTTCCTTTCGGGATAGTTTATGATTGCCGAAACTGATTGCACCGTCCGACTCGCTGCGGAGCAATTCTTCCACCACTGCCATGTGTGTGTCCTCCTGTCCTTTTATAGGCCGCTCCCTGCGGCCCTTACATCGTAGGCTGTATGAAGCGGATCCCTGCGGCTTCTTTCTGATCCATAGGGAAAGCCTCCGCTCCATATCTACAGTATAATATAAAAAGACTGTTTTTTCCACCTGAATTTATATTTTTTATCTGCCTATTATTACCGCTTTATGGCCGAATCCGTTTTATTACCGAATCCGCTTTATTGCCAAATCCGTTTTATGGCTGAACCTGCTTTCCGCCCTGATGGCAAATAGATCATCTCAGCCTTTGTCCTTCACGCTGAAGCATACCTTGCCGTTCTTGAAGCCTGCGGACACCACGTCCCCGGGCTGCACCTTCTTCAGAAGGATCTCCTCCGCCAGAGCATCCTCCACCACGGACTGGATGGCACGCTTCAAGGGTCTGGCACCCATTTTTGCATCCGCGTATTTCTCCACCAGATGCTCCTTCAGTGCCCCCGTCATGGTCAGCCTGATATCCATCTGGGCCTCACAGCGCTTGTGCAGATCCGATGCCAGCAGGCTCACGATAGCTTTCATATCCTCATTGGTGAGCTGGTGGAATACAATGATATCATCTATTCTGTTGATGAACTCAGGCTTAAAGCTGCGCTTTACCTCCTCCATGACCCCTGACTTCATCTTCTCATAATCCCTTTTGTCATCGTTAGCCACAGAAAAGCCCAGATTCTTGGGATCCACGATCCGCTGTGCCCCTGCGTTGGAGGTCATGATCAGAACCGTGTTCTTAAAGCTGACCTTCCTGCCCTTGGAATCCGTGATATGCCCATCGTCCAGTATCTGAAGCAATATATTGAAAACATCGGGGTGCGCCTTCTCAATTTCATCAAACAGCACCACGGAATAGGGATTGCGCCGCACCTTTTCGGAAAGCTGTCCTCCCTCCTCAAAGCCCACGTAGCCCGGAGGGGATCCTATCATCTTTGACACCGAATGTCCCTCCATATACTCAGACATATCTACCCGTATGATAGCGTCTTCCGTGCCGAACATGGCCTCGGCCAGCGCCTTGGAAAGCTCCGTCTTTCCCACGCCGGTAGGCCCTAAGAACATAAAAGAGCCGATGGGACGTTTGGGATCCTTCAGGCCTACCCTGCCTCTGCGCATGGCTCTGGCCACGGCCTTCACGGCCTCCTCCTGACCGATGACCCGCTTATGGAGAATGCCCTCCAGCTTCAGCAGCCTCTCGCTCTCCTTCTGGGCAAGCTTTGTCACCGGAATCTTGGTCCACATGGCCACCACCTCCGCGATCTCGTCCTCGCCGATGGTATAGCTGCGGTTCGTCTCCTGCCCCTCAGCGCGCTTCTGCATACGCTGGTATTTTTTAACCAGCGCATCCTGATTCTGTTTGATCTCCGCCGCCTGAGAGAATGCCTCCATGCGGATGGAACGTTCGATCTGCTGATCCATCTTCCTGATCTGCTCCAGCAGGCCCTTCTGCTTATCCGGCATCTCCGCCGTCCGCAGCCTAGCGCTGGCTGCAGCCTCATCTATCAGGTCTATAGCCTTGTCCGGCAGATTTCTGTCATTGATATACCGGCCGGACAGCCTTACCGCCGCCTGTACCGCCTCCATGGTGATCGTTACTTTATGATGCTCCTCGTACTTACTCTTGATGCCCTCCAGTATCCGGATCGCTTCCTCCTCCGTAGGCTCTTCCACGTTCACGGGCTGGAAACGTCTCTCCAGAGCCGCGTCCCTCTCAATGTACTTGCGGTACTCGGCTATGGTGGTTGCACCGATCAGCTGCAGTTCCCCCCTTGCCAGAGAAGGCTTCAGTATATTAGAGGCATCTATGGCACCCTCCGCGCCTCCTGCCCCGATCAGGGTGTGCAGCTCATCCAGAAACAGAACTACATTTCCATCATCTATCACTTCCTTGATGACCCGCTTTATTCTCTCCTCAAATTCCCCCCTGTACTTGCTGCCTGCCACCATTCCGGACAGATCCAGCGTAAGCACTCTCTTGTCCTTCACGGTAAAAGGCACGTTTCCTTCCACAATGCGCTGGGCAAGCCCTTCCACCACCGCAGTCTTGCCCACTCCGGGCTCTCCGATCAGGCAGGGATTATTCTTTGTGCGGCGGCTGAGTATCTGAATCAGCCGGGTGATCTCATCCTCTCTGCCGATGACAGGATCCAGCTTCCCTTCCCTTGCCATGGCAGTTAAATCCCTGCTGTACTGGCTAAGAGTAGTAGGCTTGCCCCTTCCGGTATTCCTCCTGCCCAGATCCTCCTTGTACAGATTCCCGTCCTGCCCGATGGCGATCAGGGTATCCGCATACAGCTTCTGCACATTGACGCCGATGGTGTTTAAAAGCCTCACCGCCACATTTTCCCCTTCTTTGATCAGCGCCATCAGAATGTGCTCCGTTCCCGTCTCGCTCTGCCTGAATCTGGCAGCCTGCCTATGGGCTTCCTCCAGAATCTTCTGGGCTCTGGGGGAATAGCCTCCCCGTTCAATCAGCGTGACGCTCCCGTCAAATGCTATCAGCTCCCGAATCATATCCAGCACCTGAGACAGCTCCACCCCGTTATCTGTCAGGACTCTATGGGCCACCCCTTCCTGCTCCTTCAGCAGGCCTGCCAGAATATGCTCCGTCCCCACATATCCCTGCTTCAGGCGGCCGGCGCATTTGGCTGCATGGTTCAGCGCCTCCTGCGCCTTATCTGTAAACCGTGACTGCATATTTAAAAACCTCCTATTTTAGTTCCGTAACTGCTTGTATCGTTCCCATATCCTCCGGATTCATTTACGGCTGCCAAGTTCGCGGCATCCGGAAATGAATCCGGGCACGATACAAGCAGTTACTGTCTACAGTTCCGTAAAACTGCTCCTTTAAATTTCCCCTTGGCTATAGTCCTCATATATCTCTTCAATCAGCTCGTGAATCTCCTCTTTGGAAATATTCTTGCAGCTGCTCTTGGCCAGAATGACCTGCAGCTCCTTCTTCAGATTCTCCAGCGTCCTGATCTTATCCACGTCGATAGCGATCACAGCGCCTTTTCTCCTGTCCACCTTCACGTACCCTTCCTGCCGCAGGACAGTGTATGCCTTATTCACCGTATGCATATTGATACCGATCGTATCCGCCAGCTGCCGGACGCTGGGAAGGGAGTCGCCCTCACGGAACTGAGCCGTTGCTATGCCCATGATGATCTGGTTGCAGAGCTGGAGGTATAATGCCTCATCACTGTTAAAGTCAATCTCGATAATCATGATATGCCTCCTTTCCCGCTTAAATCATAAATCAGCCTCCTCATACTGTCAACTAAAACAAGAAAAAGTTTAGAGGTTTTTTAGAAATCCCCTGCACCAAAACAGGGAACACTCCCTCAAGGAATATTCCCTGTTTTCTGACATTCTTACGCGGCTGTATTCAAACTTATTGCTCGTCGTCTCCATCGTAATTCAGAAATTCAAACTCAAACTCCTCATCATCTGCCATAAAATTTTTGGGCTGCGCCTTCTGCGCACCGCCTTGTGCCGGCTTTGCGCCCTGAGGCACTCCCACCGGACGCTGGCTCTGCGTACTGCCCCCGGGACGCTGAGCCTGAGATGCACTTCCTGCAGGTCTCTGGGGTGCTCCGGCAGGCTTCTGTCCCTGAGATGTCCCTGATGGTCTCTGGCTCTGGACGCCGCTGCCGGGACGCTGGCTCTGGGACGCACCGACAAGGCGCTGACCCTGAGATGCTCCTGCAGGACGCTGGCCCTGCGATGTACCGGCAGGACGCTGACTCTGGGATGCTCCTGCGGGACGCTGGCCCTGGGATGCTCCTGCGGGACGCTGGCCCTGAGACGCACTCGCCGGACGCTGGCCCTGAGACGCACTCGCTGGACGCTGGCTTTGAGATGCGCCTGAAGCAGTCTGTCTGGCACCGGATGACCGGGGCTCCTGCCTCTCCGCACCCACCGTATGCATGACCCCATGGCCGCCCTGATTTCTGCCGGCGTCTCGTTTTCTCAGAGTCTCATTCTCAACCTCGCTGAAGTATGCGGAATCCATCATATCCCTTACCTTGAACACAAGGAAGGCGATGCCTGCCACCGCTGCCACCAGCAGAAATACCAGAATGATGATAATAATCTTCTGATTTTTTACTGCTTTCTGGTTTTCCTCGTACATCTGCTGATTTTGCGTATTAGCATTCAGCAGAGCATTGATGGAATATACATTATTCGGATCATCGGCATTATACAGCTGCCATTCTCCGTTCGCATATATAGTGTCGTACTGCTTCTGCGGCTCCTGAGGAGGAGGCGTGGGATCTGCTGTCTGAGGAGGATTCGCCGTCACCGGAACCAGATCCTCTGAGGGATGCACATAGGCCGACTGCACGAATCCCTCGACCTGAACATCATTAGAGATAAAGCTTACGCGATACCATATCATCCCGTCGCCATCCGTCGCCTGCCCCGTGATCGTCAATGCAAATGCTTCATGCACCTCGGCAACCTCACCCGCTGTCGGAGACGCATTATTCAGGATTTTGACTGAGTCAGCTGTCACTGTGCCGCTGACCGGGTTCACCTCCACGACCTCCGCCGGCGGTTCCACATCAGGATCATCAGTGGTTGGAGGATCGTTTGAGGGAGGAGGAGTAGCTGTTCCTGTCTCCTCCGAGGGCGGAGTCGTGCCATCGGTAATCGTCACAAGATCGGAACGAATATACCCCAATGTGTCCGCATCTACATACACCTTGTACCATGTATAACCGTCCGCCCCCTTCACCTGACTGACAATGCTGATTGCCTTGTCCCTTTCAGTGCTGCCGATCATTTGGCTGGATGTACTGGGTTCCTTCCTGATCACCACGCTGGCAGCGGTTATTTTTCCCTGACTTTCAGCATGGCTGACAACAGCGCTCCTGCCGAATAATACCAGCACCAGCGCCAGCACGATTCCCCCTCTCAATAGTCTGTTGCGCAGATCTGACATCTTTCTCATATGTTTCCCTCTCTCTAATCTTATTCCCGTACAAATCTCTTCTGGCCCTCTTCGCCTTTTCTGTTATCGATTCCGTACCCTTGCGTCATATTGCGCTGCAGCTCTCTCTGCTTTTCCTCCAGATTACGGTGTGCCTTAATCTCACATTCCGGACAGAACTGCCCTGACCGGATCTGTTTGCCGCAGAGTTCACAGCGCAGATACGACTTTGATCCCTCCGCAATCTCTATCTTGCCATCCTTCAGGAGACGTCTCACCGTCCGCTGGGACACTCCGACTTCTTTCTCGATCTCTGCCGCAGTGGCTCCCTTGTGGCACTCAATGTACAACCTGACCTTTCCATAGTCGTCATAATCCACAAGTCCACAGTCCTCACAATGATATTCTCCTACACCCTTAAATACCATCACACCGCCGCATTCCTTACATATACGAGGAATGTGATACGCATCTAACGCTTCTAAAACCTTCATAAACAATGCCTCCAATACTTCCTTTATTGCAACTATGCCCCGCAGCTGTTATCATGCCTCATCGATGGCCTTTCCGATGTCATGGCGCATATATTTGTTGGCAAAGGACACCCATTCCGTCGCCTCATAAGCCTTCGCTCTGGCCTCCTTCAGCGTCTGTCCCTTGGCCGTGACCCCCAGCACCCGTCCTCCGTTCGTCACGATGCGGCCTTCGCCGTCTGATCTGCTCCCGGCGTGGAAACAGTAATAATCCTCCAGACCATCGAAACGCTCCAGACCGGTGATCTCAAAGCCCTTCTTATAGGACAAGGGATATCCCTCTGACGCCAGCACCACGCATACCGCTGCATTGTCCTGAAATTTCAGCTCTATCTGGTCCAGCCTGCCGTCGATGCAGGCGTCCACCACATCCAGAAGATCGTTCTCCATCCTGCACAGCACTACCTGAGTCTCCGGATCCCCGAATCTTGCATTATATTCCAAAACCTTCGGCCCCTCCGGGGTCAGCATGAGTCCGAAGAATATGACTCCTTTGAACTCCCTGCCCTCTGCCAGCATGGCGTCCACGGTAGGCTGATAGATATACTTCCTGCAGAACGCATCCACTTCTTCTGTATAGAAAGGAGTGGGAGAAAAGCATCCCATGCCGCCGGTATTGAGTCCTTGATCCTGATCCTTTGCCCGTTTATGATCCTGAGCAGAGGTCATGGTCCTGATAGTCCTGCCGTCCACAAAAGCCAGCACGGACACCTCCCTGCCTGTCATGAACTCCTCTATCACAAGCTTATCCCCGGCGCTGCCAAAATGCCTGTCCTGCATGATCTCCCTGACTCCCGCCTTTGCCTCCTCCAGCGTATTGCAGATCAGCACGCCCTTTCCCAGCGCAGGCCCGTCGGCCTTCAGCACGATGGGAAGCTTTGCCGTCTCCAGATAGGCAAGCGCTTTATCCGGATCATCAAAGGTTTCATAATCTCCCGTGGGGATTTGGTATTTTTTCATCAGATCCTTCGAAAACGCCTTGCTGCTCTCCAGTATGGCCGCATTCTTCCGGGGTCCGAACACCCTGAAGCCCTCTGCCTCCAGAGCATCCACCAGTCCTCCCGCCAGAGGATCGTCCGGTGCCACAAATACCAGATCTACCGCCTTTTCCTTCGCATAGGTGATGACCCTATCGAATTCCATGACACCGATAGAGGGCTCACATTCCGCGATCTGTGCGATTCCCGCATTTCCCGGCACACAGTACAGCGAATCCACTCTGCTGCTCTTTTTCATGCTCACGGCGATGGCATGCTCACGGCCTCCTCCGCCAACGATCAAAACCTTCATCTTATCCCTCCTGCCCTCTTTGAGTCTTTTTTGTTTTTATACTACATATACCTTGCCGTCAACCACCCTGAGCCTTCCGTTTGCGATATCATCGATTGCCTTGGGCAGCAGGATCCACTCCGCCTGCTCCATGACCCTCCTCTGCAGCGTCTCCGGCGTATCGTCCTCCTCCACATAAACCGCCTTCTGGGCGATGATAGGCCCCTCGTCCATGCCCTCGTTGACGAAATGCACCGTGGCTCCCGTGACCTTCACACCCCGCTCCAGCACCCTCTCATGCACCTTCAGCCCGTAGAATCCCACTCCGCAGAAGGATGGGATCAAAGAGGGATGAATATTTATGATCCGATCGCCGAACTCCGATACCAGTCTGGGCGGTATCTTCACCAGAAATCCTGCAAGGACGATCAAATCCGGTGCCAGCTCACAGAGCTTTGCGGTAAACGCCTCGTTAAAGGCTTCTCTGTCCGAATAGCTTTTGGGTGAAATGACCATGCCGGGGATATTCCGGGCTTCTGCTCTGGCCAGAGCCTTGGCTCCCGGGTTATTGCTGATGACGGCTATGATCTCCGTATTGGTCACAGCGCCTGCGTCCATGGCATCCAGAATGGCCTGCAGATTGGTGCCGCCCCCGGACACACATACTACTGCCCTCAGCATAGTTCCACTCCCTTTTGGCCTTCTCTGCAGTATCCTACCTTGTAGGGTACCTCGCCTGCCGCCCTGACGGCCTCCATGGTTCTCTCCGCATCCTGCTCGGACACTGCCAGCACCATGCCCAGCCCCATATTGTATGTATTGTACATCATAGTCTCTTCAATACTTCCGGTTTTCTGAAGCAGCTTGAAAATCGCAGGGACTTCATAGC
Source organism: uncultured Acetatifactor sp. (assembly GCA_964018205.1). Classification (GTDB taxonomy): domain Bacteria; phylum Bacillota; class Clostridia; order Lachnospirales; family Lachnospiraceae; genus Acetatifactor. The sequence goes on from CAXHOW010000006.1 coordinate 105,571, forward strand.
TGTCCTTCTGCACCACGGCCCGGATTCCCTCCGGCAGCATCCTCGGGATATTCTCATAGAAGCCGCCTCCTGTGATATGGCTGCAGCCCTTTACCCTGACTCCTGCATCCTTGATGCTTTTCAAGGCCTTCACATAAATCTTCGTAGGGGTCAGCAGGGTATCTCCCAGCGTAGCCCCCAGCTCCTCATAGTAGGTATCCAGACTCTCCCTGCTCATGTCAAATACCTTGCGCACCAGAGAAAAACCGTTGGAATGCACTCCCGAGGACGCTATGCCGATCAGTGTATCCCCTGCCTGTATATTTTCTCCCGTGATCAGATCCTTCTCGTCGGCAATACCCACCGTGAAGCCTGCCAAGTCATACTCCTCCTCCGGCATCAGCCCCGGATGCTCCGCAGTCTCACCGCCGATCAGCGCCGCGCCAGCCTGCCTGCAGCCCTCTGCCACGCCCTTTACGATGGCTGCGATCTTTTCGGGATGGTTTTTCCCGCATGCTATGTAGTCCAGAAAGAACAAGGGCTCTCCGCCTGCGCATGCCACATCGTTCACGCACATGGCCACACAGTCGATTCCCACCGTGTCATGCCTATCCAGCAGAAAAGCCAGCTTCAGCTTTGTCCCTACCCCGTCCGTTCCGGACAGAAGCGTAGGCTTCTCCATATTTTTGAAGGATTCCATGGAAAAAGCCCCGGAGAAGCCTCCCAGGCCTCCCAGAACCTCCGGCCGCATGGTCGCCTTCACATGCTCCTTCATCAGCTCCACGGATCTATAACCTGCCTCAATATCCACTCCAGCTTTCTTGTAATCCATTTATACTCCCTTCCGCTCTTCCATATAAGCCCTATATCCCACTTCCTGCAGCTTTGCGTCCTTGGCCTCCACCTGATCTTTCAGCTTCCGGCTGTAATTTCTAAGCCTTTCCAGCAGCTCCGGATCGGATGTGGCAAGAATCTTTGCCGCCAGCAGGCCTGCGTTGGCTCCGCCGTTAATGGCCACCGTAGCCACAGGAATGCCTGAAGGCATCTGCACGATGGAATACAGAGAGTCCCTGCCTCCCAGAGACGTAGTATGCATGGGAATCCCTATGACGGGCATGGGGAAGATCGCGGCACACATACCCGGCAGATGAGCCGCCATGCCGGCCCCTGCGATGATCACCTTGAAGCCTTTCTCCTCTGCGCTCTTTGCATATTCGTAAAAAACATCCGGTTCCCTATGGGCGCTGATGATCGCCATCTCAAAAGGAACCCCCAGCTCCTCCAGAATGTCCGCCGCCTTGGCCATGACCGGCATGTCGGAATCGCTGCCCATCACAATGCCAACCTTTGGCATGCCAAC
>CAXHOW010000006.1:107009-143325 GCA_964018205.1 uncultured Acetatifactor sp.
AGAATGTCCGCCGCCTTGGCCATGACCGGCATGTCGGAATCGCTGCCCATCACAATGCCAACCTTTGGCATGCCAACTTTTTGCATATCCTCTTTCGTCATGATGTCCTCCTTATAATATTAATATCCTCTCGGAATCTCCAGGCCGCTTATCCTGCTGCTTTCTGGAAATTGTTTTGGGCGATTCCCCCGCTTTTCAGATACCGTTCAGACTCCAATGCCTGATTCCGTTTCCTGAAATTCCGAGAGTCTAAATCATATAGTCCCCCGAGATCTCCTGACTGCTTTTTATTAGGCTTTTCAGAATTCATCTGCCGTTCTTTATCTTGTATTTGCGGAAGCGTTCACTCGTTATACATTTATGTCAACAGATATTTTTGACTGTGTGTATAAATTGCCACATCTTTAGTTTACTAGAATACAGTCTCCCGCGCAACCCCTTTTTTCATGATTTGCCCACGTTTTCTCCGTCAATCTGCCGCCTCGAATGCCTTGTTCAGCTCCTCACAGCCCGGCAGCACAAACCTGCCCTCCCTGATGATGACAGTCCGGCTCCCGTCCTTGGCCACCGCCGCAAGCTCTCCCAGCTCGTCATAGGGAATCGTGATGTCCGTATGGCAGTTGAAATAAGCCTTTGCCGGATCCTCCCTGCGGAGCCCGGACACCTCATTTGCCTTTGCCACGATCTCCTTGCCGTCGGGATTATACACCCTGACCTCCTCCGCATGGGAATAGCAAGTATCCCCTACCGCAAAATGAGGCCCCATCTTTTCCGCGATCAGGATAGGCAGCTTTGCCTCCACGCCCAGCCGTCTGGCAGCCACATAGGCTGTGGTATTGGTACCGATGGCAAACTCTCCCATGGGAAGCGTATCATGGCGGAAAAGAATATTTTCATAGATAAAGTTCCTATCGTAATTGCCACAGGAATATTCGCTGATCATACCGTCCTGAAAGGTGATGGCCAGGTCGCGGTACTCCAGACCGTCCAGAAAGACCTTCGTCACATGGAGCAGCCCCTCCGTCCCCTTGAGCACAGGCGAAGTGAATACCTCACCCACGGGAATGTTCACGTCTGCCACGCAATTCTCAAAGACCGTCTCCCGATCCGGATCCGCCAGCTTGTACAGATTGATCTTAAGATCCGTCCTATTGCCGGCCATACCCCGGACTTCACAATAATCCGCCTTGTCCAGAGCGTCTATCAGGGCCTGCTGCACCCTGCGGTAGAGCATATAGTCCAGTGTATTGATACGGATAGTCTCCCGGAAAAGCTCCTGAAACACATCTCCTATCTCCGGGATCGGGAAAGCGATGATAGTGAAGCTCCTCTCCTCCTCCGGAATGTATTTCCGCTGCAGCTCACCCGCTCTGGAACGGTATTCCACCCACAGGCGGTTCTGCTCCCTGGTAAGCTGCAGTGCCTCTTTCTTTATTATCGGCACAAAATCTTTTTCTCCAAAGGCCTCCACCACCGCAGGTCCCCCGTACTCTCCTGCCTCCTTCTTGTATTCCTCATAGGCGGCATGGAGTACCTCCAGCTTGCGGTTGACATAATTTTTGTCAAAAAAGAGTGCCTTGTCATCTTTATGGTCATAATCGTACTGCTTATTGGGAATGCCGCCATAAAAGCCGCTGCTGCCGAATCCCCTGTTGTCCAGCACGCTGGCGGCATTCCGGAATATAGCAGGCCTCAGCCCCAGCTTTGCAAAATTCTCTAAGGCGCAGCGCATCATGCGCTCAAACCCCAGCCGATAATACAGCCCTACCGTCCTCTTCTTGGTCAGATCCTTTCCCGTCACCTCAAATCCGATCCTGTACCCTTCAGTGTAGGTGTCGGCCATGGTACGGACGGTCTCCTCGGAAAGCCCGCTCATGAATCCGGCTGTCTCCCGCTCGTTCCGGCTCACATACTCCCCGTAGGCATAAAGATATCTCTCATCATCAAGGTCACTGTTCATGATCATGTCCACGGCAAAGCATCCCTCCGGGCACAGCTGCTCCCTTATGCTGTTTTCTGTCGCCGTCTCGGAATAATCGCTGACAAACCAGTAAAGGATCTCCCTGACCGCACTGCCCTTTGGCATATCCTCATCCTCTCCCGCCGCATGCCGAAAGATCCCGTAAACCTCCGCAAACAGCTCCATGCGGATCACCAGATCCTCCAGCCTGCCCTCATAGGCAAAGCCGATGAGGCTGCGCAGCTCCGCATACAAAAAACACAAGGGCCTGCCCAGATCATCCCCCAGCCTGTTCACGGCAAAGGAAGGGTTTCCGTAGCTCTCCTCATAATGCTCCGGCAGAATATCCGCATACAGTGCGTGGTTCCTGCGCTCCAGCTCCTCCAGAGGCGCCTTCTCCAGCCCGCCTTCCGCCAGAAATTCCACCGTGTCGTCTATCATCATCAGAAATTCCGCGCAAAAAGAAAAGAAAGCCTCCAGCTCCTCATCGCCGAGACGCTCCCCTGGGATCTCCCTGATCCTCTCCATCACCAGCCCGTAACGCTCCTTCAAAATATCTGTCTGCTCCATCACGCATACACTCCCATATACAATATCAATCCTGCCATTCCCAGCGCTGCCGCATTCAGAAGGATGGCCAGCACCGGAAAGAGCTTATAGTAATCCGGCTTTATAGCCGTCTTCACTCCCAGCACCAGCCCCACTGCCGAATAGAGCACCGCCAATATCCCCACGATACCATAGCGCTGCGCTGCCACTCCCTCGTTCCGAAAGGCAAGAAGCACTGCCGCTCCCAGAGACACAAGGCTGATGACCCCCAGGATCACCGCCATCACCGCCCGGTTGGAGTTCCTTCTATTGGTAAAGATGAATGATTTTCTTTTCTTCATAAAACTTTAAAAGGGCGCTCCCCGCAGGAAATGCCCATTTATGACTCCTCACTCTAAAATAGAATTTTTGACTTTCCCGCAATCAGCTTTGCCCCGGCCACGATCAGCAGAATCCCCGATACGATTCCCACTACCAGCACAAGCACTCCCACTGCAATATCCGTCGCGCCTGCGCCCCTCATTACCTTATATAGCTTCTGTTCCATAGCTTTACTCCCTTCTATGCTTGTATTGGCTCTCCTGCCCTGATTCCCCGTGCAGGCTCAAATTCCCCTCAGAGGCTCAGGCCCCGTACGTCTTGTAGTATTCGTCAATAGCACTCTTTAAAGTATCATCAATATATACTTGTCCTTTGTACGGCTTATTATACAGGCACTGGATGACCTCCTCCATCGTCACGATGGCGCATACCTCGAAACCGTACTTTTCCTTGATTTCATCCAGAGCGTTCAGCCTGCCTCCTAACCCCTTCTCCATGCGGTTCAGGGAAACCATCAGCCCCTTGATCTGAACCTTGGCCTGAGCCATGATAATGGGATAGGTCTCCTCGATAGACTTGCCGGAAGTGGTCACATCCTCGATCATCACCACTCTGTCCCCGTCCTTCAGGTCGCTGCCCAGCAGAATCCCCACATCCCCATGATCCTTGGCTTCCTTACGGTTGGAGCAATAACGGACATCCTTCCCGTAGATCTCGCTGTAAGCCATAGCGGCAGCCACACTTAAAGGTATTCCCTTATAGGCCGGCCCGAAAAGCACATCGAAGTCGTCTCCGTACTTTTCATGGATGGCTCTGGCATAATATTCCCCCAGCCTTCTCAGCTGGGTTCCTGTGACATAGGAGCCCGTATTCAAAAAAAAGGGGGATTTCCTGCCGCTCTTCAGAGTGAAGTCTCCGAACTTCAGCGCCTGACTGTCGATCATAAATTCGATAAATTCCTGCTTGTAGCTATCCATTTCTCTGGTCCTCCTATTTTCTAAGACTCCTGTCCCCACAGCCTGCCGCCACATTCCGTCATTTTGCCGAATCCGCCGCAGTGCTCAGAGCATCTCTTCCTTATCCTAACATAGAATGCGGAAATATTCAATCAAATTTACACAGCCTGCCCACATTTTCGATGGATTTTCTCAGATCCGCTTCTCCCGTATCCTGCCCGCATATACATACACCTGCGGCAGGGCGCCTGCAAAAAACGCCCTTCCATGCATGAATCCCTCATGCGCGGAAAGGCGTTATTGTACGTCACTGAACGGCTTTTTATGGTGAGCAGGACGATAAGCCGGGTTATGTCGTGAATGATCATCTATCTAGCACGGCTGTCGCCAGCCGCGTCAAGCGACCTACCTGAAAGCAGGCCGGGCAAGCCTATAGCTTTCTGTTTGGTCTTGCTTCGGATGGGGTTTACATGAGCTCCGCACGTTACCGTGCGGACGGTAGTCTCTTACACTGCCTTTCCACCATTACCGCAGGCAAAAGAGTCTGCGGCTGTATTTTTCTGTTGCACTGGCCTTGGAGTCGCCTCCACCGGATGTTATCCGGCATCCTGCCCTATGAAGCCCGGACTTTCCTCACCCGCAGGAGTTTCAGGCATCCGCCTGCAGCCCTGCGGCCGCGATCATTTATCCTACTCACCGTTCATAACAGCCGATATTTCAAAAATACAAGCCCTATACTTTAAAACAGCTCCCTCCCACGAATTCCCTGCAGATGGAATTGTTGGGCAGGCTCTCGCTGGGCACACTCAGGAAGTAATTCAGGAACTTCAAAAGCCTCTTGGCCTCATAGTACTCCGGCTCTCCCTTCGGAATCTGGAACAGCAGCGGCTCCGCAAAAGGCTTCAGCACCGCCAGCTCATAGATCAGCGCCGAATTGAACATGGCATCCGCTTGTTCCTGAAAAGGAAAGATGTACTGTTCCTCGCCCCTGCGCACTGAATACCACATCTGTATAGTTCTCTGTGCGCTGGCCCCTCTGGTACGGGCATCCCGGACTATCCTCCGCAGAAGCCTCCCGTCGGTGGTGGGGATCCGGTTATGGCCGTCTATGTTCAGGGTGGTCAGGGCGCTGATGTAGATCTTGTACTTGCTCTCCTCCGGCAGCGCGTAGGACATCTTTTCATTGAGCCCGTGGATACCTTCTATTACAAGTATATCATCTTCGTCCAGCTGCATATAATCGCCCTTATATTCGCGCTTTCCCACCTTGAAGTTAAAGCTGGGCAGCTCCACCCGCTCTCCTGACAGCAGTCTGGTCATGTCCTCGTTGAACAGCTTTGTGTCGATGGCCTCCAGACATTCGAAGTTGTAATCCCCCTTCTCATCTCTGGGAGTCAGCTCCCTGTCCACGAAATAATTGTCCAGCGCAATGGGATGGGGCTTCTTTCCCAGCGTCCGAAGCTGTATGGACAGCCTATGGGAAAAGCTGGTCTTACCTGAGGAGGAAGGCCCTGCGATCATGACGAACTTCACATCCTCCCGTTCTGCGATAGTCTTGGCGATCTCCCCGATCTTTCTCTCCTGCTCCGCTTCCTGCACAAGGATCAGGTCACTCATGGAACCGCTGCAGATCTGATCATTCAGGTCGCCCACCGTCTCGATGCCTGCGACCCTGCCCCAGTCCTGCGCCCTCTCCATGGTCTCAAAGAGCTTCCTGCTGTCCTTAAAGCCCTCCATGACATCGAACACGCCCTTGGCCGGAAGCACAAGCATAAATCCGCTCTCATAGGGAATGACATCGAACCACTTTACATACCCTGCGTGGGGCAGCATATATCCGTAATGATAATCATAATATCCTTCTATCTCATAAATGTTCACGGAGGAACTCATCCTATAGCGGAACAGCTTCTCCTTGTCCTTCATGCCCCTCTCCCGGAAAAGCTCTATGGCATCCTCCAGCGGATAGGATCTCTTCATAAAGAGAGCCTTCGACTGCGCCAGCTCCCGCATCCTGCCCTTCAGCTTTTCCGCGCTTTCCTCCGTAGCCGGTACCGTGCCCAGCGCATTCACATAGGTTCCCCTTCCTATGGCGAATTCCACGCAGCATTTCTGCGCCGCCTTCTGGCCGAACACATCATAAACCGCCTTCAGGAACAGCATCCTTGCCGTACGCATATAAGTCTTATGGCCCACATCATCCTTCAGGGTAAAGAAGCCGACTTCACAGTCCTTGGTCACCTTCTTGAACAGCTCCCGTATCTTTCCGTTTACGGATGCCACTGCAATCATGCTGTCATAGTCCTTCTGGAATTCCTGCGCAATGGACTCCAGCGCGGTCCCCTGAGGTACCTCCCGCCTTATCTCTTCTCCCTGTGCTCCCCGCACCGTAACCGCAACCATACTCATGTACACCCTTCCCTTCCAAAATATAAGAACGCCTGCCCGATCTCCTCCAGCTCCCTGCCGATCTCGCTGATACGCCCCCGGGCCTTATCGGTGCCGGCCCCCTCCATAGAAGCCTTCAGCCCCTCGAGGTAATTCCTGCGCTGCCGCAGATACTGCAGGAGCACCGGATGCCTCCGCTTAAGCAGATGCTCTCCGAACAAGTCATACAGTCGTGCTTCCTCTCCGGCTCCGTCCTCCTGCCTCTGTCCGTTTTCCGGCGGCATCCTTACGGCATCTGCACGGTTATCCCGGATCTGCTCCTGATAGACGGCCTTCACAGCAAAATAATACTTCCCTTCCTCGCAGACCGCGTCCTCACAGACCACCGTAAACCCTGCACCTTTAAGAAAAGCCCGAAATTCCGGCAGCTCGGACTGGGGCTGCAGGATCAGCTCCTTCATCCCCCTTGCCTTGTCAAGCCCTTCCCGCAGGATCCGCTCCATGAGCCTTCCGCCCATACCGGCGCAGACCAGCGTTTCCGCCTCACCCATGCCACAGGCCCTCAGCCCGTCCGACATTCTGATCTTTATGTAGTCACCCAGCCCTGACTGCCGGATATGCTCTCCGGCGCTCCTAAGCGGCCCTTCCCGCACATCCATGGCCAACGCTCCCGGACATACTCCCTCCTGCACCAGATAGATGTCCAGAAATCCGTGATCACAGCCCACGTCCACCAACCTGTTCCCCGGTGTCACCATGTCCGCAAGCATCTGAAGCCTTTCCGACAAGACAGTCCTATGCTCCTGCCCTTGCCCCCTCATCAGTCCAGATAATCCTTCAGCTTCCTGCTCCGGCTGGGATGACGGAGCTTGCGCAGCGCCTTGGCCTCGATCTGGCGGATGCGCTCACGGGTGACGTTGAATTCCTTGCCTACCTCTTCCAGCGTCCGGGCACGGCTGTCGTCCAGACCGAACCGCAGGCGCAGAACCTTCTGCTCCCGCTCGGTAAGCGTGCCCAAAACCTCCACCAGCTGCTCCTTCAGCAAGGTAAACGCCGCTGCGTCCGAAGGAGCTGGCACCTGTTCATCCATAAGGAAGTCCCCCAGATGGCTGTCTTCTTCCTCGCCGATGGGCGTCTCCATGGACACAGGCTCCTGACTGATCTTCAGGATCTCCCGCACCCGGTCCGCAGGCATGTTCATCTCCTCGGCAATCTCCTCCGGGGTCGGTTCCCTCCCAAGCTCCTGAAGCAGCTGCCTGCTGACCCGGATCAGCTTGTTGATGGTCTCCACCATATGCACAGGGATCCGAATAGTTCTTGCCTGATCCGCGATGGCCCTTGTGATGGCCTGACGGATCCACCATGTGGCATAGGTAGAAAACTTATAGCCCTTTCTGTAATCAAACTTCTCCACTGCCTTGATCAGCCCCAGATTGCCCTCCTGGATCAGGTCAAGGAACAGCATGCCCCTGCCCACGTACCTCTTTGCGATGCTGACTACCAGTCGCAGATTGGCTTCGGCCAGACGCTTCTTGGCCTCCTGATCCCCAAGCTCCATCCTTTTGGCCAGCTCGATCTCCTCCTCTGCGGAAAGCAGAGGAACCTTGCCGATCTCCTTCAGGTACATGCGGACAGGATCCTCCAGACTGACACCGTCGGGAATGGACAGATCCAGATTCTCCATGTCAACATCATCCTCATCGGTGAGCAGGATCTCATCGGCGTCAACATCATCATCCGTGATGCGCAGCACATCCACATTGTTCTGCTCCAGCACCTCAAGAATTTTCTCGAACTGTTCCTCCTCCAGAGGCATGTCCGCAAAGAACTCGTTGATCTCCTGATATTCCAAAACATTTTTCTTCTTTTTTGCCGAGTTAAGGAGCTCTTTTACCTTCTCGTCAAACTTTGCCTGTAAGTTTTCATCCATCGTAATAGTTCCGTCCTTCCTTTATGATCGCCACACCCGCTGCATCTCCCGTATCATTACAGATATCTTAACCCTAATCAAAGGAAATATGCGTTCTGGCCAGCTCTTCCAGCGCTTTCTTGCCTTCCACGGCCTGCGTCAGCGCATTTACGTCCGTCCCCATACGGGCCACATAATATCCGTAGCTGTTCCTTTTCACGGAAAGCAGGATCTCCTTGAACGCTTTTTCCTTTTCCTGCCCCGTGCCCAGCTCAGGGAGGCTGGCGGAAAAAAGCGATGCGGCCTCCTGCTGCTGCTCCTGATCAGAAAACATACTGACAATGCCCGCCGGCTGGAACGTGCCCTGCTCCAGCTCCCGGAACATCCTCTCCGCCACGGTGCGGTAAAGCTCCTCCGTGAAGTCCTCGGCGGATATGTATTTTTTGATCCTGCCGTACAGCCCGGGCTCCTCCGCCAGCCATGTGATGAGCAGCCTCTGGGCACGCTTTGCGTTTTCTTCGGGGGTGACCTTGCGCTTTATCCCCGATCTGGGACGCTCCGCCGGCCTTGCCAGGCCGGTCTGGGACGCATATCCCACCACCAGCTTCCGCAGGCTCACGGCGCTGATAAAGTATTTCTCCGCCACCGCCTGCAGATAATTCTCCCGCTCCATCTCCTCGGAAAAGCCGCAGAGCTTCTTTGCGATCTCCCGCTGGAACCTGGTCTTCTGCTCCGGGTCTCCCATGTCGTACTGTCCCTCCAGAATCCGTATCTCAAAGAAAAAGCTGTTTTCCGCCTGCCTGATACGTTCCTCAAAGGCTTCCCGGCCCAGCCCCTTCATGAATTCGTCCGGATCCTTATAGGGCTTCATATTGATGACCTTGCCCGTAAGCCCGGCCTCCCGCAGGATCCCGATGCCCCGCAGGGCCGCCTTCACCCCTGCTCCGTCGCTGTCATAGGCCAGCAGCACATTGTCGGTATACCGCCTCAGGAGCGTCGCCTGCTCCGGCGTGAATGCGGTCCCCAGAGACGCCACCGCCTGCGTGAACCCTGCCTGATGCATGGCTATCACATCCATATATCCCTCACAGAGAATGATATTCCCGCTCCGGGCAGTCCTTGCGTAATTCAGCCCGTACAGATTCCTCCTCTTGTCAAAAACAAAAGTCTCCGGGGAATTCAGATATTTAGGCTCCCCGTCCCCCATCACCCGGCCGCCGAAGCCTATGACCTTGTGGTTTAAGTCCTGAATCGGGAACATTACCCTGTTCCAGAACTGGCTGCTCATACCATGGCGCTCCGAATAGACCGCAAGCCCCGCGTCCTTGATCAGCTCGTCCTCAAAGCCCTTGCTGCGCAGATACTGCACCAGCTCCGTGCCGTTCTTTCCCGCAAAGCCCAGACCGAACCTGCGCATGGTTTCTTCCGTAAGCTCTCTCTTTATCAGGTAACGGTAGCCCGCCTCCCCGTGAGGGGTGCGCAGCTGGTAATAGAAGAACTTCGCCGCTGCCCTGTTCACCTCCAGAAGCCTTGCGCGCCTGCCCTCGCGCTTTCTGGCCTCCTCGGACTCCTCCGGATCCGGCAGCCTGATCCCCGCCCGGTCTGCCAAAAACCTTACCGCCTCCGGAAAGGAATAATTTTCATAGTTCATGACAAAAGTATATACATTCCCCCCTGTGCCGCAGCCGAAGCAGTGATACATCTGCCGCTCGCCGTTCACGGAGAAGGAGGGCGATTTCTCATTGTGGAAAGGACACAGCCCCCAGTGGCTGCTGCCCTTCTTCTGCAGCCTCACATAGCCGGATACCACGTCCACAATATCATTTCTGGATCGGATTTCCTCCACCAGTTCTTCCGGGTAATACATCTGCACCTCTCACTTCCGCTTCAATCTCGAAATTCCGCCAAAAAGCCCTTTCCTCACCAACCGGGTCATCCGCCTTCTTTCGTCCGTCCTTCAGGCTGCCGATGCCGCGCTTTTTAAAACGACCAGTATTTCGGTATGTAGATGCGCTCATAGGTGGCAGTGGCATAGCGATCCGTCATGGCTCCCACATAATCGCAGACCACCTGTTCCCTGATCTCCCCCTCGGAAAGGAGATTCAGGAATTCCTCCGGCAGCTCGTCTATATGCTTCATGAAATGCTCGTAAAGCGTCTCCATCAGCACCTCTGCCTTGTTCTCCTCGCTCTTTGCTATTGGATTCAGGTAGACGTTCTCGAACATGAAAGCCCTCATGCGTTTCATGGCCAGCTCCACGGGCTCCGACATCAGGATATCGTTCTTTCCCATGCTGGCGGTCACAATGTCATGAATGAAATGGTCAAGCCTGCTGCTGGGCGTGTCGCCGATGACCTCACGGATCTCCCTCGGCACATCCTGCTCTCTCAGGATCCCCGCCCGGACCGCATCGTCCATGTCATGATGGATATAGGCGATCTTGTCCGACAGCCTTACCACTTTGCCCTCCAGTGTATGGGGCTTTCCGATGGTCTGGTGATTCAGGATGCCGTCCCGCACCTCGTAGGTGAGGTTCAGGCCCTGTCCACCCTTTTCCAGCCTATCCACCGTCCGCACGCTCTGCTGGCTGTGCTCGAACCCCAGAGGACATACCTGATTCAGCGCCCGCTCCCCCGCGTGGCCGAAAGGGGTATGGCCCAGATCATGTCCAAGAGAAATAGCCTCCACCAGCTCCTCATTCAGCTTCAGAGCCTTGGCAATCGTGCGGGCATTCTGGGATACCTCAAGAGTATGGGTCAGTCTGGTGCGGTAGTGGTCCCCCTCAGGCGACAGAAAGACCTGCGTCTTGTCCTTCAGCCTGCGGAAGGCCTTGCAATGGATGATCCTGTCCCTGTCCCGCTGGAACACCGGCCGGATATCGCACTGTTCTTCCTCCTTAAGCCTGCCCTTAGAATCCCTGCTGTGAGATGCATGGGGACTTAAGTAATTCATTTCCCACTGCTCAAAGCTTTCTCTGATCGTCATGTCTGCTCCCATCTGTGCGCCCGGCGCACATACAAGCGTAACCTTCTCTCTTAAATATTATTCTGCATTCATAGCACAATTCCTTTTTTTACGCTTAAAAAACAGACAAAATACCTTTACCTGCATATATCATAGATGAACTCCGCATTCTTGTCCATGGCGGTTCTGGCGGCCTTCATGGGCGACATCTGGAATACATGCCACATGCCCGGGCAGACATCCAGACGCACGGACACGTTTGCGTCCACAAAAGCCTGATGCAGCCGCAGGGAGTCGCTTAGGAGTATCTCGTTCTCGCCCACCTGAATATACGCAGGCGGAAAGCCCTCGAAATTGCCGAACAGAGGGGATACGGCGGGATCCTCCAGATTCCGTCCTCCCGCATATGCCTCTATCATCCTGTCAATATAGGCCTTGTCCAGCACAGGATCCACCTCCGCCTTGGTCAGGAAGGACTTTCCGGAGGATGTCAGATCTGTCCAAGGGGACATCAGCACCATGCCCCTGGGCAGGATCCTCCCCTCCTGCTTCAGTCTCAGGGTCAGCGAAAGCGCCAGATTCCCTCCTGCCGAGTCTCCCGTCAGGATCACGTCCCTCGCTCCGTAGCCCAAAAGCATCAGATAGTTCCATGCCTTCATGGCATCCTCGGGGGCGGCGGGGAACGGATACTCCGGTGCCAGCCGGTAGTCGAAGCAGAGCACGTCCATGGAAGTGGACTCCGCCAGCTTGGAGGTCAGCGTCCTTGCATAAAGGCTGCTGCCCGTGGAATATCCGCCCCCATGGCAGTGAAGGATCACATACTTTTTCATATGGGCCCGGTTCACGCTTACCCACTCCCCGTACATGCCGCCGATGTCCACCTCCCGGTACCGGATATCCTTTGTATTGCTCAAGATAGCACCGATATGATCCTGAGACTGCCTGTGTTTCTCCAGATCGGGCTTCTCCACCAGACCATGGACACGCCTGATCAGATGCATGAGGTTCTGGCTTTTTTTGTCAGCGCTTTCCGCCTCCAGCTTTGCCAGCTCCGCTTTCTCCGGCGCCGTCTGCTTTGCCTTGGTCTCCTCCTGAGGGTCTTTCGTCCCTGAAGCCCTTGTCCCCAGCCTCATGATCCTCTCTCTTTGTTTTTCTTTCGTCCCTTGTCCCGGCCTCAGCCGCATATGCCTCTGCATCTGTCTGCCCCCCATTTTTCAAGCTTATGTTTCACTTATACTGTCTTCCGGTGCAGTTTGTCGGTTTATTCGTCCGCTGCTTTCTGCGGCGGCTGTTTTTTCCTGCCGCCTCAGAAATGCAGCCGCCTGCGCACCTCGTTCCGCAGCCGTCTGCGGGAAAGCATTGTGATCAGCGCGATATCCAGAACGGCGCACACGGTCAGGACCACCGCAGACCATCCCAGCGCGATCTCGTCATCCAGATACCTGTCGATCAGCATTTCCAGCCCCATACACAATATCCCCACCGCGGTAAAGAGATACAGCGCCACGGTCAGGAAGGACCGGGGCAGCCTGCATATACAAAAAGTCATCGCTTCCGCTATGGCCGTCACCAGCAAAACGATCGGCAGGCCCAGCCCCCAGAACCATCCGCTGCTGCCGGTCTCAAAGGTCAGCATATACAGATACACCGCCACCACTGCCCCGTCCAGCAGCAGAGAAACATAGACCGGCTGTTTCGTATAGATCACAATGGGGATCATCATCACCCAGAGGATGGCGCAGGCCCCTATGACCGCCAGCGACCAGAGCGACTCCCTGAACACTAATGCGTTCAGGATGCCGCAGGTGACCGCGGTTGCCAGCACCACCATGGACAGCAAAAGCCCCAGATCCTTTTTCTTCACCGTCTCCACCTGCCCCTTCTCCTTGGGGAACGGGGACTCCGCCCCCTTTAAAGGGTTCTCCCCCAGAGCATTGGCCTTGTACCTTTCCAGTTCCTTCGGATTCAAGACCGGCGTGTTGCACAGCGGGCACTCCTTTGCGGATGCGTCCAGCTCCACGCCGCAGTTTACACAGTATGACATAATACTCCTCATGCCTTTCCGCCCGGACGGCAGCCTCCCCCCGGACTACTCCCGATTGCTCTCGATCTTTACATGTATCCCGTCCTGCACCAGCTTCCGGAAAAAATACCTTTCCACATCCGCCTCTATGATGCTGCTGGCGAAATTAACTGTCAGGATGTCCCCGAAGCTGATGATGGCGCAGTTGGTCCTTCTCGAAAAGGGCTGGCCCATATAGATGTCGAACCTCTCGATATAAGGCCGCATGCCCTCCGGCACCTGCAGCGCCCCCATGTTGGTCAGCCCTGCGGAGGAATTTCTGTCCTGAACCTTCGTATAGAACAGTCGCACCACAAAGTCCTTGACAAAGAGCGGAACCACCCTGATGAAGGGATTCCTCTGGGTGGCGGCATTGGTGGTGATATCTCCCCGCAGAAGCTTTTCGTTCAATTGATAACGCATATAATTATGCACCTGCAGCACGATTTCCTCAAAGGTGTATTCCCCCAGCCTGGGATCCACCCCCGGATAGATCATGGTGATAAAGTTCCGAAGGGTTATGGACGGGAAAAAGCGCCTCAGATTCACCGGCATGGCGATCTTGACCGGCCGCTGTCTGCCGCCCGGGCTCTCCTCCTGCTTCTTCAGCAGCGCATACAGCAGAACTGCATTCAGGTACTCCGTCAGAGTGGCATGATACCTCTTCGCCGCCTCAAGAACCTCCGGCACGCTCATGATTCCGTCAATAATATTCAAGGTATAAAAAGGCTCCGCCGTCCCTCTGACCCTATACGCCTTTTCCTCCAGTCTGGGGGGACATACTCTGGCATTGGCATAACGCATATAGGCATCCTCCAGCTCCCCCGGATCCGGCTCCCCATGGATGTCCAGCACGAAGCCTTCGTTTTTAATCCCCTCCACCCCCAGCAGCCTTAAATAGGTGGCCGTCATGGTCAGCAGCACGCACATGCCTCCGGTACCGTCCCCAAGACTGTGGTGCGCCTCCAGCGCAATCCTGTTGCGGAAATAATACACTCTTACCAGATAGCGGTTGTTCGCCTTAAAGTACATGGGCTGGCAGGGATTCTTCACATCCTCCTGCACAAATGGCCCCGGACGGTCGTTAGGCTCCAGATAACGCCAGAACAGGCCCTTGCGGATAGCGGCCTTATAGGTGGGGAATCTGGGCAGCGTCATGTCCAGCGCCTGCTGGAGAATTTCGGGCCGTATCTCCTCCTTCAGCACCACCGATAGCCTATACACAGAAGAAAAATCCCTCCTCTGCAGAGTGGGATACACAATGGCGGACAGATCCAGCTCGTACCAGTCCCTGCGCTGCTCCTTTTCCCCACTGCCCTTTTTTGCCATAATCTGTGCCCCTCCTGATCCTTAACATATCACCCGTCCTTCCGGCTCCGGGTGCCCTACTGACCTCTATCTCTAATATAACACGAACTCCTGCAGATTGAAACAGTAAAACGGCGGAAAAACAAAACAAACAGCCACCGAAAGCCCGAAGGCATCCAATGGCTGCCTTTCTATTGCTCGCAGCAGCTTTCATTACGGCATTGCATCTTTTTAGACACTCTGGCAGACATCGGGCCATTTCCCGGAAGCAGGCCGTTCAGCCCAGCCCTGTCAGAGAAAATCCCGGACATCCTTCACAAGCTTTTCCTCAAGCTTGATCAGCTTTTTCGTGATATCCTTCGTCCTCTCGTCGGCAGCCTCGTACTGGTTCAGGTATTTGTTCAGGGACTTCACCCCCATGTTGCACCCGTCCGTCATAAGACCTGCAATGGTCTTGTCCGACTCGTTCATGACCAGCCTCATATTTGTCTTCATCCATGACATCCCCTTTGCCATGGGACTCGGCTCCTTGCCCTCGTCATGATATCTGTCCAGAAGCTCCCGGATCTCATCCTTAAGCTTAATATGCTCCTCCTTGCAATCCCTCAGACAGCTCTTTAGGTCACTGTCGCGCACATACTCCAGAACCTCGTCGATCGCCTCCACGCCCATCTTGATCCCTGCGTCGCATTCCCGCAGCAGTCTTATAGTGTCCTGCTCTATCATCGTCCTCTTCCTTTCTGCATTTTTGATATATGCAAACCACACTCTCTCCAGACAGGCCGGAGGGCCTGCTTTCGGCAGCTTTCCCGATTTGCATTTGGTATGCTTCCGGCAAATCTACAATCCACTTTTAGCATACCTGCTTTTAACAGTATGCCTTCCTGAAAGCATATTTATTCTCATAGCGTTAGTCAGCTTATGTGCCGCTCCCGTCTGCAAATGCCATAAATACAGCATAATGATACAGCCAAAGCACCAAGAACAGCACAATTATTGACTGACACCGTTCTCATCAATATGACAAGGGCGCCTCGAAAACCGAGGCGCCCCTGCGTCTTTTTTGATCAGCCTTCTTCGGCCTGATTATTTTTTAATACGCACATCACATGGTCGATGACGCGTACATACTGCATCTTCTCCTCATTCCCGACCTGAGGATCCTTCATCACATTCAGGCAGTAGTCCTTCAGCTCCTGCTCTGCCATATCCCTTTTCTGCTGATCGTAGTACATCCTCTCATACATCTTCAGGATCTGCTGATTGGTAGTCTCACGGTAGCAGACAACCTCCTTCAGCGCCTCCGCCTTTGCCCGTCCCAGCGTGTTTCCCGGTCCGTAAGCCTCGCCGTTATCGCCGTCGGACATCTTTGACAGACTCCTGATCGCCTCAAGCAGATAATCCCTCTGCTCCAGGATCTTTTCCATCTGCTTCAGGATATATACCCTGCCGAACCGCTCCTCTCCGGCATCCAAATGGACATCCCTTTCCTGAACTGACTCTGTATCTGTGCCGATTACCAATATATCTGACATAACATTATCCTCCAAAACTGTATTTGGCGGACACGCAAGGCATATCTTATTCTCAGAAATGAAGCGTGCCCTGCCGTTTTTCACAAGACCCCTTGCCCGCTTGGGCCAGGTCGCTTCGTATTCGTTACCCTGCTCATCTACAACCATAATGTTTTTTTCGATGGGTACCTCCCCCCTTTGCCGTAGACCTGAGATTAATTATGAAGGCTGTTTTTTTGAATGAGTGCCGTCTCCGCTTCACAATATCAGTATATCAGCCGCGTTTTTCCTTGTCAATCAATAAATCCTTCTTTTTGCCCTGCGGCAGGCTATGCTGCGGCACTATTGTTCACTTTACGGCACAAAAACACGAAGCAGGAACCATATGTCGTGATTCGTATTATCTCATACAAAAAACGGAAGCCGAACTATTTACGTTCTGCTTCCGCATCATTGGATGCAGGAAAAGAGACTTGAACTCTCATGGTATTGCTACCACACGGACCTGAACCGTGCGCGTCTGCCAATTCCGCCATTCCTGCGAACAAGATGTATCATACACCATTTCTTGTAGAAAGTCAATAACTTTTTTCAATATTTTTTCAATATTTTTTTACAGTTATTTTTTTACTCTGCTCTTTTTTACCCTTGTGAGCTCCGGAGGATCCCGACACGAAATTCAGGCCGCTGCCGCCCTGCTCCATGCCGGGATCTGACGGACAAGGGGTCCGTTACCGTCATTCCCCTAAGGTAAAATTTATCATATCGGTAAAGGTCTTGCCGCAAGCACGGAGCTTTCCGTGCGCTACAATGAAGCGGAGCAGAGCAAGCTCAATCCGAAAGGGATCAATCTGATCCGGTCGATTCAGGGATAGGGAATCCGGGTATGGGGGCCAGGACCTGCTCCAGCGACGGCAGCTGGAAGTACGTTAATGTGAGAAGGCTGTTTATCTTTATCGAGGAGTCCGTCAAGGCCTCATTGGCCGGAGCCTTGTGTATTCCTCTGGAATTGTCCGTGCGCCCGTAAATGCCGGCCATGGAACCGGAGGGCGGAAAATATACACTTCTGTTCGCCAGCGGGTCGTAGCACCGTAGCCATGGATGATACATCGCGGCATAGCTGGAATCCACGTTTTTCCTGAACTCCTGAAGCTCTGTCACCTCCTTTGACGCAAGAGGCATATCCAGAATGGCAAAGCAGCTGGCCAGTCTCTCGCAATGGCTGACCAGTTCGCTCTGTACCCCCGTCGAACACTTGTCAGAGGATGCTTGTGCGCAAGCCGAAGCAATCCCCCGCCGCCGGATCATCCGCAAAGCCGAAACGGTCTCAGAACCAGCCGTTGTACAGATTTCCGCTCTTATAATTCGTACCGTATGTGCCTTTGGTGGTGTACATGCTCCCTTTGCTGACCTCACGGTCAGCGGCGTAATTGATCATGGATGCCTGAGAAGATACGCTGTACGCATAGGAGCCCGTGCCGTTGAACAAGCTCTTGGCAGTGGACATATCCGCTTCCATGAAAGCCTCCTTATCCAGATCCAGCGTGCCGTCTGTATTCACGCTTATACCCACTGCAAGCAGAGACTTCAGATGGCCGGTGGTAGAATTCATCATGCTTGCGACACGGCGCGCTACCGTATCACTGTCCGTCTTATCCGCAGACTGAATCACAGAATTATAATTTGTCACGAAGCTGTTCACCGCACTATAGATGCTCTCTTTGTCATATTCCTTCGTGGTGCTCTCTGTCCCGTTTTCATCTTTGACGGTGACATCCTTTTTGGCGAACACAGAATTCGTCCCCGCATTCAACAGCTTGTCAGCGGACTCCTTCAATGCGTCCGCGGAGGACTGCACCTTTGCGTAAGCCTTGCTCTCCTCAGATGTAAGAGCTGTATTTTGGGAAGAATAAGAAGCCATGCTCTTTTGTGCCACAGACTTAACGGCACTGCTTGCGCTGCCTCCATAATAAGCCTTCATAAGCTTGGCATAGCTCCCGTTCTTGATGCTGGCATAATCAGCCAGAAAATTGCTGCCCGCCACTCCTGCAGCCCCGCTCCCCAAACTGGAAAGCATCCATGAAATGTCCTGCTTTGCCTGGATATTAGCACTCATATCATTACCTCCTATTAAAAGTACTGTCTCTGCCCATATCGTGCCCCGCCCTCCGGCAATGCGTTCCGGCCGTATGCATATGTATCCGGAAAGCATTACGGAAACTGTACCGCAACAGACTTCACGTCCGAAGCCCTATGGCCCGAGACTATATTCTTATTCGATATTACGTCTTCAGACTCTGTTATACTAGAAAATCCGAATATAACTTTATCATTTTGGTTATCGGCAGAAACGTAACACTAATTTAGTATTTCAGATAAAAAAGCTAAAATTGTAATAGAAAAACTAAAGCATACCATTTTCAGATGTTTTTGAAAAATATTTGTTTGGAAATTTTCTTTAAGAGCCTTTTCTAAAAAGTTAAGCTGAAAAAGTTTACCTGAAAAAGTTGCTGAAAAAATTGCCGAAAAAAATTTTATAAAATTTCACATATCCTCTTGCATTTTTTTTTACCCGTGGTACAATAGAAATCACGGAAGCATAGCTCAGCCGGGATGAGCGTTCGCCTCACACGCGAAAGGTCAGGGGTTCGAGCCCCCTTGCTTCCATTTTTTATTGTCTGAAAAGCCTTGATTTTGCTGGCTTTGCGGGGTACGACTTTCCGTCTTCCGCAAAAAGGTAATCAAAAACCTACTGCATCTCCTTTTTTGACTTCCCTAACGTCGTCCTCCAATTTTTCATATTCTGAACTAATATCTCTTTCCCACCATAGTAACTATTTCCGCGCACCATAAAAGCCGGCGGTCTACATTGATTACCCGGTTTTCAAAGTCAAGGTCGGTTTCAGTCAATCCGCAGAGTTCGGAAATCCTAAGCCCCGTCCCCAGCAGTATGATAAGCCCGATTGCCTGGAACAATACTCCGGCATACATCTGTAAGCCGTTCAAAAAGGTAAGCAGTAAATCACTCCTGTGGCAGGGCAAGCTGCCACTGGTCAGCATAGTCGCCGCCGGGCTCCAAATCAGAACCATCAAAGAGGTTGGGCCTCTCTCGCTGGAGAGTGGGCAGGATGTCCACAATTTCCAAAATTTCCTGATACTCCGCATATCTCCTTTGCAAACCAATACATACAGCCCTGTACCACCGAGGGTGCGACCGGGGATTTGAATGCCAGCTGCAGCCGGCGTCAGGTCTGCTGGTGGTGCATGGAGGCCACCTGACACTCCGGACATACCTCCACATAGCAGTTGCCCTCCATAAAGTCCAGCATCTCCCACGAAAGCTTGGCCACAAACTTCATGGGCCTGCCGCAGTCAGGACAAGGGGTGTACTCCCAGTCCTGGATCCAGAAGGGGAATCCGCCAATGGTGCTGACCTCGTTCCAGTCCGCCCCATAGAAGAGGGGAGCCGGCTCACCGGCCAGCACATATGGGTTGTCCCCCATCTGCTCCACATCCTTGTCCTCCATGGCATCCTCGCAGCTGCCCTCATAAGGGAAAATGGGGGTGCTGCCCCCGTCCAGTGTAAAACGGGAGTAAGACGGACTGGCCCAGGGAATGCAGCCAAGGCAGGCGGTAGCGGTAAAGATGCCGTCTATCCCCAGAAAACGCATACGTTCGTCCCGTCCGTCCAGCACCAGAAAGTCCGACAGCCTGCCGCCGCACTCCGGGCACCGATCCTTTCGGGGACGGAAAATATGGACAGCGCCGTCCCGGGCCCGGTCTCCCTTGACAAGCGGATAGCAGGTATCGAAATTCAGCTGCCGCCGCTTCCCGGCTTTATCAAAGGTCCATCCGCCGCACTGGGCGTACACCGAAGGGTCTACATACAGCTCTTTCCGCCAGAGGCGTGGATGCTGCTCCAGTTCATAGAGAGTCTCCAGCGCCTTATCATCCCCCTGCATGGCCAGACAGCACATCAGATTCCCAGCAGTCCGGGAATCCTCTGTCTCTAGCAGTCTGGCAATCAGGCCGTCGCGCACGTCCTCCGGGGCGTGGTAATAAATCTCGCCGGGGCGGTATACTTCCTTCTTCAGGGCAGCCCGGGCCAGCTCCGGGGAAAATATGCCGTGGATATTGATGAGTCCTTTCAAGTCTTCGTCCCACCAGTCATCTTTCAAACGCTCCACATGATCAATGAGATTCTCTAATTTTGCCTGAACCTGCTCCGGGGTCCAGTCCTCGGGCGGAATATACGGGGATCTTGCCATCATTATCAGCTCCTTTTCTTTTATACGCATATAATCTTTGTTCGCCGCAATCTTCATAATTGCGGATTCATAATTGCGGATTGCCTTGCAACATCCGCATTATTGCATTGATTATAGCACGTCCGGTTTCAAACATCAATGTGCAGTCAACCCTGCCGCCCGGATAGGTTCCTATATAAAACAAGGCCTGCAAGTATCTATTGCATGGAAACGCAAAGTAGTGTAAAATGATACAATTCAAGTAAAGGAGGGACGAAAAAATGGAGGACTCCGCAAAACGCAGACAAAAAGAAGCCGCGCAAAGGATGGCGGCGCAGGAATTGTCTGCAGGGAAACACCTGTTTGAAGAAGGACGGTACGCCTATGCTTGGTACAAGCTGAATCATGTATATGACTTCAATGTATCTTTCCCAGAATTGGATCCGCTGCTGGCAAAGTGCGAGGAGGGCATGGGATGGCCCCGCAGAGAGCCGGAATTGGTGGAACTGCTCAAGCGGTATCTGGGCTGCCCGTTTCGGCTCTTTACGCCGCAGCCCGACCCGCATAAGCATATGGAAGCCTATAAGCGGGCTTGGAAAACGGGGAAAACCCATGGGTTCGTGCCGGTCTTTATTTCCGTGAGCGGGAATGAGCACCTGCTGGAGATGCTGGTTGCCAACGCAGACCCAGCGTCGGAGGACGATATCAAAAAGTTCTCTCCAGAGCGGGTGGCAGCTTACCGAAAGGAACTGCTGGAAACGCCTCTGCCTGACGCAGACGAGATATTAAAGAAAGCTGCCAGAGAAATGAATTTGTATGAAGAGGCGAAGGAGTTCGGTATTATGGAAGCGGAGAAATGCCTGCACAATGTGTTCTGGTCCTTGTTTGGTTCCGGTTCCAATGAATTTAGTGCAAACCCGCCTACCAAACAAGTCATGCTGGCAAAAATTCCCGTAAAAAATCCGTGGGAGGTGTTCGCCTGGCTGCCCATGGGCAATTGGAACTGCGCCCCCGGGCCGCTGGAGATGATGGCGGTGGCAAAGAGTTGGTATGAGCGCTTCGGGGCCGTCCCAGCGGCGGTCAGCGGTGACGAGGTGGAGTTTTATATGGACACCCCGGCGGGCCGGGGACGTACCAAGGCGGAGCTGGAGACGCTGGCCTTTGAACATTATGCTTTTGCACCGGATACATGGGAGAGCGAATTGATCGATACAAGCTACCTGAAAAAATGCCGGTATTGGTATTTTTGGTGGGATTGAACGGAGAAAATCCATGTCAGTGCCAGATGTAATAAACTACATAATGTCAGGTCAGGATGTGAAAACCATTGCAGACAGAATATTGTCTGCTAAAAATAATATAATCTTCTTGTAGAGTGTAATCATAGGAATTGGGCGGCTGCTTTTGAGCCTCACAGCCCTCATCGGCAGCCTCTCAATATTCCGTTCGGATCTCTGTCAGGAATCCACACTTTACGCCGAATTCTGCCCTGATGACCTTCAGGCAATACGGTACACCTTCACGCCATGGGCTTCCACCGCCGCCGTCACCTTCCGGCCGGCAGCCATGCCTTCTGTCTTGTCCCACAATTCATAAAGCACCGGTTCCCCTGCCCCGAATTCCTCATCCAGCTCGGAAAGGCATATTGAAAGCTCTGTGTCCGTATCACTTAAGTTAAACAGCGCCAGCCATACCCTTCCGCTTTTTTCGTTCCTGCTTTTCCAGACAGCCATGTCATCGGTGCGCATGATCTGGGTTCCCCGGCAGCTTTCCCCCGTCAGCTCAAGCAGCTCTCTATTGGTGAGCAGCGAAAGCGTCCAGCCGTCCAGCTTTGTCAGCTCCGCCCCTATCATCAGCGGAGAACGGAACATACACCACAGTGTCATCATGGTCCTCTGCTCGGCTTTTGTGAAATTCGTCTGACGTTCCTCCCCGAATCCTTTTCCCAGATATCCCAAGGGCAGCATATCGCAGTCGGGGAAGCAGCCTTTTTTTACATGATCCTGCCACAGCTCACAGCGCCCGAACATCGCCTTCAGCAGCTTCCAGTTATCCCAGAAGTCATCCGTGATCCGCCACATATTCGCATATCTGCCATATTCCCATGCCCGGTCGATGTGGGCAGGTCCGGGGGAAAGGCTCAGTACGATGGGACGGGCGCATTTTTCGATCGCGCGGTGGAGCATCCTTGTTTCCTCCCAGCCGGTAAAAGGAATCTCCCGGTAAAGCCAGCTGTCACAGATGTCATCACATTTGATGAAATCAACCCCCCACTGGGCGTACATTTTGATCAGGGAATCATAATAGGCCTGCCCTCCCTCTGTGGGGCGCACGCCGTACATATCGGGATTCCAGCCGCAGATGGAAGAAGGATCCGCAACCATATCGGCAGTCATATCCGTTCCCTGCACAGGACAGTGACGCTCTGCTGCCCTGCGAGGGATGCCCCGCATGATGTGAATGCCGAATTTCAGCCCCAGACCGTGTACATAGTCTGCCAGAGGCCCAAACCCACTGCCTCCTGCGGAGGAGGGAAATCGGATAGGGCTGGGCTGCAGCCTGCCGAAATCATCCATCTCCTGATCCCCGAAAGGAATATACTGAAATTTATCCCGTCTGGTTCCCGCATCATTCGCATACCACTGGATATCTACCACCACATATTCCCAGCCGTATCCCTTTAGATTGGCCGCCATATAATCCGCATTTGCCTTTACCTGCTCCTCATTTACTGTGGTATCGTAATAATCATAGCTGTTCCAGCCCATGGGCGGCGTTTTTGCAAACTCGTTCTTATTCATGCAATCCTCTCCTTTAAGGTAATTTTTTGATATCTGTTGACACGAGAAGCTTCTCTTCCTAACTATCTTGTGTTATAAATATTATATACAAATATCATAGCCGGAACAAGGATACTTATTTGATAGGGAGGGTAATTTTTTGACTGACTATACTTTTGGAAATTATGGATTCCTGAAACAAGGAAAAATGAAAAAACCGCCTCTTGTCCTGCTGGATCTGGGCATAGAACGGCGTATCCATACAGCCTACCATTTTGAAAACGCCGACCGCCCCTCCTATGGCGGATATCTGCTGCAGTTTACGCTGAAGGGCTGCGGTATTTACGAAGAATACGGGAAAAGCGGGCATGAGCTGACCCCCGGACAAGGCTTTTTTGCCCGGATACCGGAGGACAGCCGCTATTATCTGCCACCGTCACAAATTTCCTCCAGAGCCTCCGCAGACGGCTGGGAATTTTTCTATCTGCATTTTGACGGCCCTGCAGCCCGGCCTTTTTTCGAGACAGCCCGCGCGTTGTCCGGCCCGGTCTTTTCCCTCCCGCTGTCGAGCCCCCCGGCGGCACTGTTTTTCCGTCTGTTCGACCGGCTGAAAAGCGGGGAAAAGCTTGCCCTCTATGAAGGCGGCGAATTCCTCTACCGATTTCTCACCCAGCTGCTGCGGGAGCTGGAAACACCCTCTACGGAAGGCTCCGCTCTGGTACGGCTGGCTGCCTCCTATTTCAAGAGCCACTTCTCTGAGCTGAAGGGAATCAGCGAGGCAGCGGATGCCTGCGGCGTCTCTCAGGCCCATCTCACCAGAGTCTTCCACAAGGAGACCGGCCAGACGCCCTTGCAGTATCTGACAAGGCTCCGGATCGAGTACGGGCTGTTTCTGCTGCTCAACACGAAGGACACCGTTGAAAGCATCGCTGCCGCCTGCGGCTTTTTAAACGGGAACTATTTCGCAAAGGTGTTCCGGCAGTATCTGGGCTGCTCCCCGGAGGAATATAGGATGAAGTATTAAGCGCCGTCACGCCGTCTTTCAGGGCCTCCCAACAGAGACAGCATCAGGAGCATCCATAAATATTGAAGACAGAATGAGCCACGGCGATGCCGAACAAAGAAGCCGCTCCGTCCAGAACCTCCGGGCTCCAGACCTATCCTCTGATAGGTCTTGCTTAACTTAATGACATTGAATTATTACATAACCCCCCGTTTGCCGCCGCAGATATCGCTTCTCTCATAGGGATATCCCTATATTTTTACTTATATTTTACCAAACCCTTTCAGGTACAGCAAATTCTCAATAATGCCATGACCCTTCCACCAGTTTTTGCTGACCGCCCATTCATCAGGAAAGCCCTCCCAGCCCCAGGGAATATCCCAGAAGCCGTCTGCAAGCTGTGTATCCTCTATATATTCACACTCATATTCAGCAATTTCTTTATTCGCAGGATAAAATTCACTGTCCCTGGACTTCATAAACCGGGAAGGCTTACAGACATATCCGCCCCATTTTGATCTGTCTGCAGTGATCAGTCTGTTTACTGATGTATGCAGCCGCTCCTTTAACAGTTTGCACGGAATCTGCTCCTCTGCCCCTGCCCTTATGATATGTTCCAGCATATGTACATAGCAGGCACACGTATGCATATCCGTATTCTCAGAAGAAGCAAATGTTTCCGCTGCCTCGTTGGCAATGCGTACCCCAAGCTTATACGGCTCGCTTCCCGCTTCCCCATAACGGATCATAAAACCCGCAATCTGCGCTGTGCTATTGTAATCCGTATGACAGGAACTCTCGCTTTCCGTATGCCACCATGGCGTATGCGGATAGTCATTATTGCTTTTCACAACGATATCCCACGTCCTTCCGTTAAAATGCTCCCCGCTCGTATACCACTGAAGCAGTCTCTGGATCACGGGATGTCCGGCGTCCTCATAATCAATCTCACTGATGATATTTCCCGCCGTGCTGCTGTGCAGTGGCGTGGAATTGGGATTCCAGCAGTCCGCTTCCACAGCGTGCCCGAATCCTCCGTCCTCATTCTGATAATAAGATAACGCCCGTATTACCGCCTCCTTATTTCCGTTTTCAAAATGATACTGAAAACGCGCCATGTCCAGCGGTCTTGCATTGTGGTACATAAATATCCTTGCCCGCTCAAATACCAAGCTGCTCATATTCTCCTTTCCTGTTTTTATATTATTTAGGCATTTGCGAAACTTGTAAATTTGCAGAATATTCGGACTTATTTTCTATGAAAAGCCTTATGCACCATGAAATCAAGACCATAGAAGGCAGGCAAGTCCCCGACAGACTGGCTTCTGCTCCATTGGGCTTGATGAAATGCCCGGTGCAGCAGGATTTGAGGAGATAATTAGATCTGAATCTTCCGGCAATTTATTGTTTTATAGTTTTCTGACAGGAAAAAACATATAACTTTTTCCTGTCTGTGGACAAATAAAATCATGGATAGCACCTGCCAATGGAATATCATTATCTTCCAGATATTTTATTGTCATTGGGAATGTATCATCATCTTCGCATTCCACATAGATGTATTCATATCCGGGAATAATCCATTTCGTCCAGCCATCGGGAGCTTCTGCGTTATCAACACATTCCACTCCTGCAAGATAAAGTCCCTTGCTGAAGTCCTCCCAGGGTTTAAAGGAACGGGAGAAATCGGACATTGCGCCCCATATTCCTCCTATGTTTCCGTCTTTATCCTTTTTTGCCAAATGCTGAACTTCGTCAAAATGGGAATTTGCATCATCCCATAGCTTTTTAATAAATTCAGCTCCGTCCAATGATGAGCCTTCTTTCCCTATTATAGCAAAGGACTTTTTTTCACATCTTTCAATTTTCATACATTTTTTCATTTTTCCTCTCTTTTCTGCATCCTTGGGTGAAACCCATAGCAATGTACCAATTCGTATTTTATACTGCACACCGGTTAAATTTGCAGTGCAACCCGACTGCAGACCGCCAGCCAAGTACTTTCCCGGAGGCACCACTGTAAATTCTGGCGGTCTGCAGTATAAATATCACTTTATCAGTGTTTTCCTGACTGGTATTTCTCGTGCCAGACCTTCAAACAGATTGCGGTAAAATTTCAATGACCGCTCCATGTCCCTCACTGCGATCAACGTGGTACATAATTTTATAACCTCTTTCTTCCTTTCCCGATCATTTTGATCCCTATTATACCTAATGATATTCTATCACACTTAACCAAATCCAGCAAAATGAATAGATTTTAATTTATCCCGCAAGACCACTGCCGTGAGAAACTTAGGCGGCGGCACTGAACCCTTCCCTCTACAAGGTGGTCTATTCCTGCCTCTCCACGCTCACCGTTTCGGATTTCTGCCGCAGCCTCGTGGAAGCCCTGGGCGGGCAGCCCTCCTTCCGCAAGCCGGATACCTTCCGTTCCATACAGGAGGGAGGGCAGGTACATGGAAGTGACGGCTCTGTAATGGATCAAGCTCAACTATTTCCTTACTTGCATGATAAAGGATCATGTACTTATCACCTCTGCTTTCTTGGTTGATTGCATCTGTTCCCGCAGCGCTTCCCCTGCCGCCTCTGACATCCATAAACCGCCGTCACGCTTGAAAATAACCCCCTCCTTCTTACGGTTTTTCAGCCAGTCTTCCACAAAGCCGGGGGCATAACCGCCGGTGGAAAAGCCGCCGCCAAATGTAAGCATACCGGGATATTCTTTCAGGTATGTCTGTTCCGACACGCCGGGATTTAAGTTCCCATAAAGCCAGAACTGGATGTCATAGAGCCGGTATGAGTCCTCGTCAGCATGGAGCGCAAAATATCCCTTATCCTCCACAATCCGGACCGCCAGCTCCCGGATCAGCCGCTCCGCTGCCTCCGGAGCACCGCTCTTTTGGCACAGCTGTGCCAGCAGCGGAGAAAAGGGCGCGGTGCTCACCATTACCAGCGCTTCCGCCTTTTCCTCCTCCGGATCCGGCTCGTAAGCCTCCTCATCCACAAGGCCCCGGACAAAATCCTCAAAGGTATCCGCCAACGGGGTTATCTCATAGTCATATTCCTGATCGATATGGACCACCTTCGGCTCCCCCTGAGGACCGCATTCCCGGTAGTCCAGAAAAATCATGTCATGTCCTGCGCTGGGACAGTCGCAGATGGCCACGCCGATAGCAGGGTACTCCCACTCGTCGATCATAAACCGACTGCCAAACTCGCCGCAAAGGGAGTATATCTTTTCCCTGCCGATGCCCATGATGCCTGTGATCGCTACATGATCCTCCGCCCAGCTGGTAGGCACTTCTGTAGGAAAGCAGGTATTGACCGGGATACCGCCGTTGTGCTGCTTCATCAGCCAGATATAGGAAGCAGGCAGCTTGTAGCCCAGCTCCTGCTCCACTTCAGCAATCAGTTCATCACTGGGCGCCGCTCCGATATACTTCTTTTTCGCATAATCGCTGTCCTTCCAGAAATCCGTAAAATCAAAACCCTCAAAATAATCTCCCATATGCATCATCCTCCGTCTTTGCTCCATCATTGCTTTGGAGTCAATCCTATTATCTCGCATCTTCCCATAAAACGGAAGACTTTTTATAAATTATCAAGAAACCCGTACTCCTTGAATCTGATCTCAATCTATGATAGAATCAAATCCATAAGCCATGATTCGAGGAAGAAAACGGATAAGATCGATTCGGTCAGGAAGCTTCTGATAAAGAGCGGCAAAGGCAGGCTACATATCCCGGAAAGGAAACGAAAATGAATAAGAAGAAACTAATTATCCTGATAATTATGCTTATGATTGCCTTCAGCGGCTGCGCAGGCTCCCGCAACGGCGGTAAATCTCTATATGAACACGGCATGGACGTGATCATGCTCATGGATGAAATGGTCAGCAACAGCAGTTACGGGAGCCTTATGAGCGGTTCGGGCGAAATTGAACAGATACGTCAGACACTTGCCGCCGGGGACTACGCTGCTCCTCAGGCTGTCTATGAGATCGAAGTCCCCACCTTCGGGGATATGCTTGCCTTGGCAGAAAGCAACACTGCCATCGGATCCTTTTCGGATTCCCTGAAAAAACTTCTGGATAACCGGAGCGCCTCCTCCCTTGTCAACCTGATCAACTCACAGAACGGGGCTGCTGCCATTGCATCCGCTTCCGTATACACGGCGGGCAAAACCTTCGTCAGCAGTGAAACCACCGGAAATACACTTTATCTGTATACATTCCAAAACGGCAATCCCATCGCGGTTGTCTTCACTGCAGGAGAAGACAGCACGGTTACGGCAACCGGCACCTTCCTCGTGGTGGACGGGTTTGACACGGAATCAGTAGAGCAGCTCCAGAATCTTCTCAGGGAAGCCGGATTCCCCGGTGTTATCCGGCTGCTGCCCGATGTACCCTGATGCGGCTTTTGTCGGATGCTTTCTCTTTTCGTGTATGCCCGGCAGCGGCCGATCCTCTCTCCGGCTCCGCTACAAGCGTGGCTTGAAGGCTCTGTCTACACCCGGCCTCCGGAATAAGACGGAAAGGCACAAAACTATATATGCTATGCTGAAAAGCTGAAGTTGATATTTCACCCTTTACAGCATAGCGGCAGGTCCATTTGTAAGCATTCTTTGAACGTCCAGATCCAACTGCATGGAACAAGCATTTTCTGCACTCTCAGAGGGAAGCCCCCGCGTCTATCCGGCTGCAGCTTGACTCAGATACGGTGCAGCCACCCATGATATAGGGTCATTCCGGCAGCACATTTCGTTTCATGCTGGTATAGGCGATCACAGTATAAACCAGATACACCAGAAAAAATAATCCCAAGGAAACAGCAAGAATCATCGGCGGACTGCCGGCTCCCACCATGGTTCCCGGTTCCACCTCGTTACACATATCCAAAATAAAAGGAATCGCGATCAGTACCGGAGGAATCACTGGCATGAGATAGTAAATCGCAAGCTGACAAAACAGCGCCCGCCTCATCTCCTGACTGTCCATACCCAGCTTGCGGAGCAATTCAAACTGACAGCGATAGCGTCCCGCCTCACTGAGCTGCTGAACGGTCAAAACGGTGGCGGCGGTCATAGCCAGAGTCAGCGCCAGATAGAAAAGGGGAAAGACCGACATAGCGGACCATACGGCAGTATCACGCACATTGCCTGCTTTCGAGTACAGATAATCCCATTCATCGTTGCGGATGTGGATCCCGTCCGCAGCCCGGTCATAAAGACTTCTGTTCAGCTCTTCATACTGCTCGGCCGTGATGTTAT
The DNA here is from genome assembly GCA_964018205.1 of uncultured Acetatifactor sp. Lineage (GTDB taxonomy): Bacteria > Bacillota > Clostridia > Lachnospirales > Lachnospiraceae > Acetatifactor. Next base: position 136,242 of record CAXHOW010000006.1, read on the forward strand.
ACTCCGTCATAGCAGCCAAAGCAGATCGAAGAACCGGACGGGTAAGGCAGACTTCATCCGGAACGATCAGCAAAAACTGATGGCCGTTGCCGTTCCAACAATTTTGGGCAAATTGCTCCGTATAAATCTTCCCCGGAGACCAGATCCTCCCGTCCGACGAAAGAGGCTGATCCCACTGGCGCAGAGGTTCTTCCAGATAAGGCATACAGTGAATGATATAACGATCCGGCTCCAGTTCCGCCGCGGATAATCCAAGCAAATCCCGCAGAGCAGCGTAATCACTGTACGCCATGAGCACGGTTCCATTATAATCATGGCTATAGCTGTACCGATAGTACCCGGCAGCTCCCTCCAGATATTCAACCAGTGAATCGTCAAAGCCCTGATAAAGCTTGTATTGCCAGAAGGAGGTTAACGGAAGCTGTTCCGTCATACTTTCCCGGCATCGATCCACATGGTCTTCCTGATCTGACACAAACAGCAGATCAAAAGCGTCTTTCTCCAGCCTCCCCTGAAAAATGCCGTTGAGCACCATCCCGGCTCCCTCTGTGAGCAAGGTGGCGGTAAAGAGCAGCGCGACTGTTGCCATAACGATCCCCATTGATGCCAGCTTTGCGGTTAAAGTGCGGAAGATCATCAAATTCTGTCCTTTATATTTCCGTTCCGGTTTTCGGTCAAAATATGCCGGGACACCGGAGGAAAAGCTGGTAAAAAAGCCGTAGCTGAATACTATGATACATCCCGCGCCAATGACACCGATCAGCAATTTTCCTGCTGTCATCAGCAGGAGCGTCCCCACAATGCCAAAGATGAGGGAGACGACAAACAAGGTTTTGCGCGTTTTACTCCTTTTCACAAGCTCCGCCTCATTTTGACGCTCAAAATAAATGAGGTCATAGATTTTCATGCGGCGGATCCGTTTTCGGCTTCGGAACAGCGCGAAGAAATAGATTGCGGCAAAGTAAGCTAAAGTCAGCCCAATGGCCTTTAGGGAAAAGTCGTAACGAAAGTGATACGGCTCACTGAACATGGTCAGCAGGATAGCGCGGAGCACCTGATACACCAGATTGCCTAGCGGGATACCAGCCAGCAGCGCAACGCCGCCCACCGACAAGTTTTCCAGAAAGAACAGACGGGCCACCTGTCTGTTTTCCAGCCCGATGAGCAGATATGTCCCCAGCTCCCGGCTGCGGCGGGACAGCATAAAGCCGGTCGTGTAAGATACAAGCCATCCGATGATAAAGACCACCACGATACTGGCAAGCACGATCATCAATGTCATATTGTCTATCATGCCGGACAAGTCGTAAATTTCCGCAGAAAACACCAGACAGTTGAAGGCATAAAGCATAGCGCACACCATCACAACCGTGACAAAATAGATCATATAATCACCGGTCTGGCGTCTGGCATTGCGGAGAGACAGTTTAAATAACGTCACTGACATCACCCCCCAGCAAGGCCAGCACATCCAATATTTCATGGTAGAATACGCTGCGGCTGCGATTTCCGCGGAGCAGTTCATTGAACAGCCGCCCGTCCTTCAAGAACAGAACGCGCCCCGCATAGCTGGCACTGTATGCGTCATGTGTCACCATAAGAATAGTGGCGCCCATATTCTGATTCATCTGTGTCATGATCTCCAGCAGATTCTTGGACGCACCGGAATCCAAGGCCCCGGTGGGTTCGTCTGCCAGCAGCAGAGACTGTCCTGCCACCATCGCTCTGGCGCAGGCGGCCCGCTGTTTCTGCCCGCCTGACACCTGATAGGGGAATTTGCCTAACACATCCCCGATGCCCAGCTGAGCGGCTACCTGCCTGACCCGGCCTTGCACCGTCTCAGGGGCAGAATGATCAAGCGTCAGGGCCAGACCGATATTTTCCTCCAGTGTCAATGTGTCCAGCAGATTAAAATCCTGAAACACAAAGCCCAGCTTTTCCCGGCGAAACTTTGCCAGCTCACCGGACGGCAGCTCTGCTATATTCTCTCCATCCAGCAAAATATCCCCGGCGCTGACGGTATCAATAGTGGAGATGCAGTTGAGCAGAGTGGTCTTGCCGCTGCCGGACGCGCCCATGATGGCGATAAACTCACCGTCAGCCACATCAAAGCTCACCCGATCCAGTGCCTTGGTGATATTGTTCCTGTTCCCATAGTATTTTTCAATATTTCGTACTTGCAGCATACAGATACCTCCTTTGTCTGTTTAGGATAGCATAAAAGAAGGATCAGTTGTATCGAATTGATATTGAGTTTCCTTACATATCTGTAAGATTCGCCTCTGCCGGGAAAGTGAGCGTCACACGGGTCCCCGCCCCTTCCGTGGACTGAATCTGCAGGCCGATATCCAAAGCATCCGCCAGCTGCTTACAGAGGTATAGGCCCATACCGGTGGATCCGCCCCGGTTTCTCCCATTTCTTCCGGTAAAGCCTCTATCAAAGACACGGGGCAGCTCATGAGCAGAAATACCGATGCCGTTGTCCTGAACGGCAAGCTGCACCTGCCGTCCCAGCCTTTTGCCCGACAATGTGATGACGGGGTTCTCTCCACGATACCGGGCGGCATTCTGCAAAAACTGTCCCAGCATGAATGATACCCATTTTCTGTCAGTATAGACACTCTCATCCAGATTTTCTGTTTCCACCCGGACACCGTTTTGGATAAGCAGTGTCCTATGGGTCTGGATCGCCTCCTCACATATCGCGGAAAGCTCCGTCTTGCTGATAATAAAATCCTTTTCCGGGTTTTCGGTTCTGGCATAGAACAACGCCCGCTCCACATGAGCGTCGATCTGTGCCAATTCCCTTGACAGCCTGCGCCGCGTATCGCTGTCTGTATTCTGGCAAATCAGCTTTGCAGCCGTGATGGGTGTTTTGATCTCATGCACCCACTGTTCTATATATTCCCGGTACTCCTTTTGAGCGGCCTGCGCGCCTGACACCGCCTCGATCATGGATTTACCCGATAAACGCAGCAGATCAAACAGCTTGCGCTCATAGAGATCATGGGGGGCGGATACGCATTCGGTAAAAAGATACCGCTGATCCAGCTCACTCATGATCGTCTGCAGCTCATTCAGCCGCTTTTTTGTCCTCCAAAAATCAAACAGCTGTTCCAATAAAAAGATCAACAGGCAGACGATCAGCAAAAGAGTGATGATACCTGACTGTGTGCCTGTTCCAAGCAGAAATGCGGCAGCCGCAGAGAGAAAGGCAATGCAGAGGATCATCCGGCCCAGTCTGTCAAGAATAAATTCTCTTACCGTCATAGCTGATACCCCATCCCCCGGCGAGTTTTGATCACATCCGGCATCCCCAGCCCCTCCAGTCTGCTCCGCAGGCGGGTCACATTGACACTGAGGGTATTATCGTCAATATAAATCTGGCTGTCCCATAGCGCCTCGATCAGATCAGCCCGCGAGACGATCTCCCCTTTATGGGTCATCAAATAAGTCAGAATTTTTAATTCATTCCGGGTCAGCTCTGCTGTATGCCCGTTGGCGCTCACGATCCCTTTTGTCAGACTGAGCTGAAGCCCTGCCGCCTTCAAAATATCCGGCTCCGCGTTCTCGCCGCCGTTCCGCCGAAGAACAGCTTTGATCCGCGCCAGAAGGATGGGAATGTTGTAGGGCTTAGTTACATAATCATCGCTGCCTAGGTTCAACGCCCGGAGTTCATCCAAAGCAGAAGTTCGGCTAGTAACTACAACAATAGGAGCATTTCTCCGTATTGCAGTACACAAGGAAAGACCGTCCCGTTCGGGCAGTCCCAAGTCCAGAATGACTAAATCAGGGCAGGCAGAGCGCACTTGTTCCAGAACGGTTTCAAAATCCGATACAGGTAAAACCTGATAGTTCTCATTTTCCAGCAAAAAAGTCAACTCCTCGCGGATAGCAGGGTCATCCTCGACAATCATAATCGTTTGCATCATACACCTCCGTAAACGATCGATCATGTAAAATCTGGCAGCCTGATGAAAAAATCAGGGATGCTGCCTGAGGGTATCCAGCGAAGCCATACTAAGGACAATCATGGCAGCCGGACAGACATATACCTCTACGGTCTGCTCGAAGATGACCGGAGTCTGCCGTTTCCTGCTGCCCCATGCAACTGAATCCGCCCCTGACAAAACAGCTCCAAGCTGCTTAAGGGGCAGCTATGTGATACCCTCTTTTGACTAATTAAAGCAAAAGCAGTCCCTCTTGTTTTTCCGAAAGGCTATTGCCCTCAGGCATCAGCGCTTCAAATTCCTCTGCCTTTTGCGGCTTAACTTGGTAAATATATGTTTCACGCTTTCTCCCATGTCAGGAAAATACCAAAGACTGCCGCTATAAGGGCAACCGGCGCTAACCTGACAAACACCCATTCAAATGCGTGAAAAGCTACCCCCATGACGGCGGTTTCAGGGGCACCATAGTCCCAGCCTAAGTAAGGACTATGAAGTGCTTTTAAGACCATAAAAACCACCACTATAGCCACGCACAATGAGACAAGCAGCCAACGAAGTATTTTTCGTCTCATGGGCTTCCTTTGCGCAAGCTGCAGGTTGATCAGCTCCAGTTTTTCGGAAATCGCTTTTAGATCATCCGCCTCCGGCTCAATGACAGTTTCTCCAAGCAGAGTGCTTACGGATGTTCCAAGCGCTTCCGATAAACAGATCAGCATATCAGAATCAGGAACCGACAATCCCCTCTCCCATTTGGAGAGCGTTTGCCGCACTACATTCAGCTTGATGGCAAGCTCTTCCTGCGAAAGCCCTTTTGACCTTCTGATCGTTTTAATATTGTCGCTTAACATTAGAGAGAACCTCCTTTTTTCAATCGTTGACACTATTGTATGAAAAACTGCCCGTTGCCACAAGCAACGCATATTAACATTCAGGTTTTATAACTATAAATGAGCAAATTTGAAATTTTACCAAAGTTGATTTAAATGCCTTAAAACTAAAGACATCATGCCTTTTTTGGTGTATACTGTTCTTGTCCAAAAAACAATAACCTACAAAGGATGATGTCTTATAGAAAACAGTATATACCATTCAAGGCTGCTTTACAACTGCTTTAAAAAATTAAATTTATGCCGCGTCTTTCCCCAGACAGTCATGAAGCACATCATGGCCATACTGATATCCTGCTTTTCTCTCGGGTATCATGGAAAGACTGTCGATTTTGAAAAATACAGCCCCTGCCACCGTACCACGGTTGCCCATTTCCTTAATAAAGGGAAATGGGATGACACCAAACTGGAAGACATACTAAAGAGCACCGTCATCCAGTTCATCTATCAGGAAGCACGGCAGTCCGGAAAGCCTGTGTTCTGCATTGTGGATGATACCATCTCCTCCAAGACAAAGCCTTCGTCACGGGCTCTGCATCCGATTGAAGACGCGTATTTCCATCAGTCCCACCTCAAGGGGAAGCAGGACTATGGGCATCAGGCCGTGGCTGTTATGCTCTCCTGCAACGGCATCGTCCTTAATTATGCCATCGTCATGTACGACAAGTCCAGATCAAAGGTGAAGATCGTACAGGACATTGCGGATGGACTGCCCGTACCGCCGGTTGTATCTTATTTTCTCTGCGACAGCTGGTATACATGCGGTGACATCATGGACGCCTTTATCAAAAAGGGCTTCTATACCATTGGCGCACTGAAAACAAACCGGGTACTGTACCCCTGCGGCATAAAGCAGAAGGTAAGTGAGTTTGCCCTCCATTTACGGAAGACAGATGCCGCTGTCAGCCTCGTGACCGTTGGCAGCAGGAGCTATTATGTCTATCGGTATGAAGGGAGCCTCAACGGCATTGAAAACGCAGTGGTTCTGATCAGTTATCCGAAAGACGCGTTCCATGTACCCAAAGCCCTGCGGGTTTTCATCAGCACTGATGCTTCTCTGGGTACCCGGGAAATCCTGGACATATATGTGGAACGGTGGCCGGTGGAGGTGTTCTTCCGCCAGACAAAGAACAAACTGGCGTTTGACAGGTACCAGGTTCGCTCATCACAAGGAATCAGGAGGTACTGGCTGCTGATGTCGCTGGCTCATCTGCTTGCGTGTACTGGCTGCGGTGAAACCATGTCTTTCGAAGATGGCTATGCTTACATTTATGGCCGTATCCAGAAAGAGCGACTCCGTTTCATCTATCAGTGTGGGGCAAGGCATGTCCTTTTTGAGGAGGTTTTGGCTTTGATAGCATAAAAACTCATTGTGCAATTTTCTAAATTTGCTCATTTATAGGTTACAATAAAATATTTTTACATAGACACAGCACTTCTATCTTTTTTTGATAAAAGTGCTGTTTGTGTGTAAAAATATATGCACAATAAAATCATAAAATGAAAGGAGAAAATATTAATGAAAAAATAACTATCTTAATTCACTTCCATACTTTACATCATATATCTGTATCGAAGTGATTTTAGAACCATCAGTGAAATACGTAATCCAAATCCAGGTATCTTCTTTATCAGGGTTAGCAGGATCTTGTTCTGTTTCATCTGCAAAAAGAACCATATAGTTATTACCATTTTGATATTCATTATCAAAAGACTCTTCTATTTTTTCGGTGCTATCACCAACTGATATTGATTGAAATGTTTTTACTTTATCATTTACAACAGTTATACATCTAATTGCTCCATCGTCATTAACAATAATATTGTCATTTTTATCTTGAAAATTTTGCAAGTTATTCTCTACAACATTAAAACCATCTATACTAATGTTATCTTCTGTATCATAATAAGATAATGTATTTGCACCTTTTGCGATCTCATACGGATTGTTCACACTAATTTCTTCGGACTTACTCTGAGAGCATCCAGATAGCAAGAAAAGTAAAGCTATAAAAGGCAAGAAATGTTTTTTCATACGAATTTCCTTCTATATTGTTTATTTTTGTTGAATTTAATAAAAAGTATACCACAATACTTTAACTATGTCAATCTCCACAATTGCCAAAATTGAACGTCTCCACAACGTTCATGGTGGTTCTCCACAAACCACCGGGAGTTTGACACTTTCCCATCTTGAGATAACCCGCAAAGCCAGTAATGGCTTTATTTTTTTGTCAAAATTCAAAT
>CAXHOW010000007.1:0-125237 GCA_964018205.1 uncultured Acetatifactor sp.
CCCCAGAAGAGCCTAACCCTCCCCCAGAGGAATCCCCTCACCTTCCCATCAGCCTCTCCGCCTCCTCCATAATCTCCCGAATAATCTCCCTGCAGCTCTGCTCCTTCTTCACCAGCCCCGCAATCTGTCCCGCCATCAAAGTACCGTTCACCGTGTCTCCGTCCACCACTGCCTTACGCAGAGCGCCCAGAGTCAGCTGCTCCAGCTCCTCGAAGGGAGCCCCTGCCTTTTCCAGCTTCAGGTACTCTCTGGTCATCTGGTTCCTTAGCTGGCGCACAGGATGCCCATGGCTCATTCCCGTCACTTCCGAATCAATATCTCTGGCGGCGATAATTTTCTTTTTATAATTATCATGGACCCTTGCTTCCTCCGCAACAACAAAGCGGGTACCTATCTGCACAGCTTCCGCCCCCAGCATAAAGGCGGCGGCAAGCCCCCTGCCGTCGGCGATGCCGCCCGCCGCTATCACGGGAACCCCCACTGCGTCCACCACCTGAGGCACCAGCGTCATAGTGGTGGCAGAACCGATATGCCCGCCGGACTCCGTCCCCTCGGCAACCACCGCATCGGCTCCGGCCCGCTCCATCAGCTTCGCCATCGCCACGCTGGCCACCACCGGAATCACTCTGATGCCGGCCTCCTTCCACAGCTTCATGTACTTGCCCGGATTGCCGGCGCCGGTGGTCACTACCTTCACGCCCTCCTCCGCAACAACCTGCGCAATAGCATCGGCCTCCGGATTCATCAGCATGATATTCACTCCGAAAGGCTTATCCGTGACGGCCTTCGTCTTCTGTATCTGCTCCCTCACAAACTGCGCCGGCGCGCCGCCTGCCCCGATAATGCCCAGACCTCCGGCCTCGGAGACGGCTGATGCCAGATGGCATTCCGCCACCCACGCCATGCCTCCCTGAATGATCGGATATTCAATTCCTAAAGCTTCCGTTATCTTTGTCTTCATGCTCTCTCCCGTCTGCCAAAAAGCGCCTTACAGCTCCACGCCCTTATTCTCCAGATACTCCATCACTTCTCCCACCGTGGTCAGCTTCTCCAGATCCTCAGAGGGAATCTCTGTGCCGAATTCCTCCTCCAGAGCCATCACCAGCTCAAACAGATCCAGAGAATCCGCATTCAGATCCTCCTTGAAATTGGTCTTTTCCGTGATCTCCACGCCCTCTGCGTTCAGCTTCTCCTCGATTACCGCTTTCAGTCTGTCAAACATATCCATCTCTCCTTTTGATTGTGGTTTTCTTCATCTATCACATGGTTCTGCATACCACATGATATGGTTTGAATGTCAAATAGTTTGATTTTCAATATATTTGATATTCAAACTATTTTGCATGATAACCCTATTCCCGAGAAATGTCAACAGGGAATTTACCAAAATGCCTTGCCATAATTTCCGGTATTAGGTAAACTATACAAGATATGCAATAGCAGACTATAAAACGACTATTCCTGAAACCCAGACATTTAATCCGCAAAGGAGCAGAATATGACATCTTATAAAATACCTGAAGCCACCGGCGCTTCCGTCAGGCCGGAAGACTTATACAAAAAAGAGCTTTTCCCCATCACCGATTTCGGAGCTGCCCATGATGCCTCCCCCATGAAAAACACCCATGCCATCAACAGCGCTATTCTCGCTGCCTCCCGGCAGGGCGGCACGGTAGTATTTCCCTGCGGAACCTTCTATGTCTATACCATCCGGCTGGCCAGCAATGTGAACCTCTGCCTGAAAGAAGGAGCCGTGATAGCGGCGGCAAAGACAGATATTGAGCACTCCTATGAAAAACAGACCGGAGAGGGCGGCAATTATGATGAGCCGGAGACAAATCCCTATGCGGGCATTCAGGACCACGGCCATTCCTATTTTGCCAACAGCCTTATATATGGTGCCGATCTGGAGAACATCATGATCTACGGCCCGGGGCTGTTCACCGGCGGACGGCTTGATGAAGAGAGCGGGGTACTGGAATATGTCCTGCAGGGGGGAGACCCTCCAGAGCCTGAGGACCGGGAGCAGAGAGGACACAAAGGGGAATGGTTCGGCAATAAGGGGCTTGCTCTGGTCAGATGCCGGAATGTGATCTTTAAGGATTTCTCCGTCACCATCGGCGGACATTTCGCCATCATCGCCGAGGGCTGCGACAACCTATATGTGGAACATATATTGGTGGACACCACCAGAGATGCCTTTGACATAGACTGCTGCCGGGACGTGACTGTACGTCATACCGTCTGCAATTCCCTGACGGACGACGGACTGTGCCTGAAGGCCTCCTTCGGAGCCGGAGTCTTCCGGCCCCTGACCAATGTGCTGCTGGAGGACTGCGTGGTCAGCGGCTATGACGCTGGCAGCGTGTACGCCGGGGAATACACCCGCGACAAGCTGGCAGCGGTGGATCGCTGCGGCCCCACGGGGCGGGTGAAATTCGGCACGGAAAGTACCTGCGGCTACCATCTGGTGACCATCCGGCGGGTAAGGTTCGACCGTTCCAGAGGCTTCTGTCTGGAGGCAGTGGACTGCTCCTCCCTGACTGACGTGATCTTTGAGGACTGTACTATGAACAACGTGTCCAGCTCTCCCATCTTCCTCCGGGCCGGCGACAGAGGGCGCTTTCCTGTCACCGGCAGCGCCGTGACCACGGAGTATCCCGCTTCCGGAGAGACAATACGGCTGGACAATAAAAACTGGATCCTGCCCAACCATGAAAAATATCACTGCTATCCCGCAAAGAGATATTCCCCTCATTATAACCGGACAAAGACTGTCACCGTGGACGGATGTTCCTATTTTGAGATCATTGACGAGGAGAATCCGGCGCAGCGCAATCCTGCCTGCTATGAGGAACGGGACGGTCGTTTCTATCTGCGGACATGGCAGCCAAATAAGGCGGGAGAAAGGCTGGCAACGAATGCGCTTTCCCCAGACAGCTGCCCCGAAAGCGGCGCTTTGGCAGATAACGAGCCTTTCCGGCCATACTCTGCCGGGAGCTATGAGACAGACTTCTCTAAGGAGATTCCCGAAAAAGATCTGCCCTTATATGCCAACGGCATCGGCAGTGACAAGATGGCCTCCGTGGCCAATATCCTGATCCGGAACGTAACTGTCACCAACGCGGATCCCCGTTACCCTATCCTTTTGATGGGACTGACGGACTCCCATATCAAAAACATCGTCCTTGAGAATATCTCCGTGGAGTACAGAGGCGGGCTTTCCATGGAACATGCGGTGGAGCAGCGGCAGCTGAATACAGAATGGCGCTACTCCCAGTTCCATGCGAAAGAGCATGTGCAGAATATCCCATGGCTGGTCAACAGCTTTTTCCTGAAAAACGAAGGACTGCTGCCCCGGGCAGACTGGAATCAGGAAAAAGACTGCTGGCAGGACGATCCCTACAACGTGCCGGAGCTGCCCGAGGTGTACCCTGAACCCTGCAACTGGGGCATCCTGCCTGCCTACGGACTCTTTGCGAAGCATGTGGACGGACTGACTTTAAAGAATATCCGATTCTCCTGCAAGGTGCCTGATCATAGGCATGTATGCGTCTTTGACGATGCCGACGGCATTACCATAGACGGCATGGAGGCATACTGCAGGGCAGGCATGGCTCCCATCGCCGCCGTCACCCATCATTACAGACGGCATACCAACGCGGAAAACGTGCTGGAACAGCCCTACTTTACCACAACGGTGACGGCGCTGGACATCCGGCAGCCTTTGAGGATGCACGAAAGCACAAGCTGTACTATAAACAAGCACGCAGAGGCTGACAGTTCAGAAAATAAAGCTGCCGAAAACTCTGTGCCCCGAAACAGAGCTTTGTGCAATATCACAGACACCCCGAAGCCCGGGAAAGCAGAAGCTTCCTACACAGCGGAGGTCGCAGTAAACGCCCCCGCTCCGGGCACCCCCCGGGACAGCCTTTATCCCTATCCTACCGTTCCCTGCAGGGAAACCGGCTATACATACCCCGTTGACACGGAGGATTATCCTCTCCCGCTGACAGTGCACCGCCCCTTTATCCGGCCTGCGGCTCCTGTCCGCATCGCTCCGGGATATGCTTTCTGCCTGACGCTGACCCTGCGCAACCCTGCCAGCGACGTGTCGCAGGAGGCAGACAGCGGCATGATCTACAACGAGCAGGCGGCCCGGAAGAACCATAGCGTACAGGGGAAAAAGATTCCCCTGACCTTATCCTGCGGAAATCTGCCCGACGGGGCAGACTTTGACGAAAAGAGGGGAATCTTTACATGGACTCCTTCTGAAGCTCAGACAGGGGAATATCATATTCATTTTACAGTGGATGACGGCATCCTGCCGGAATCCATGGAGCTGAAGATCTGTGTGGACGGAGACATAAAATGAGAAAAAGGCGGCAGGCGCTGCGCTTTTAAGATACCTTCCAGTCACAGCTTCTGCCCAGCAATGCCGCGCACTGCTCAAGGCCTGCCTGATCCTCCAAGGTAAAACGGCCTGCCAAAGGACTGTCGATGTCCAGTACCGCCGTCAGCCTTGCATCCTGAAACACCGGCACCACGATTTCCGAATTGGAGGCGCTGTCGCATGCAATGTGCCCCGCAAATTCATGCACGTTTTCCACCAGTATGGACTTTTCTGCGGCAGCGGCAGCGCCGCAGACGCCCTTTCCGAAATCTATGCGGCGGCAGGCAGGTCTGCCCTGAAAAGGGCCCAGAACCAGTCTGCCGTCCCTCACCAGATAAAAGCCAACCCAGTTGATGTCAGCCAGACACATATTCAGCAGAGCGGAGGCGTTTGCCAGATTCGCTATCGTGTCCCTCTCGCCCTCCAGTAATGTCTTAAGCTGCTCCAGAATAAGGGCATAATCTGTTTGATGATTCATACTTCCCCCTGCACTTTTATGTATATTCTCATAATCCTTGCACCGCTTTTCATAGAGCTAACCGCTCGGAATCTCCAAACCCCGATTTTCCGACCACATCATTGATCAGGATCCCCATTTTGCTTGCTGAGATTCCGAACGTTTATAGGTTTTACAGCTCCAGCCTTCCTTCCATCCCCTCATAATCCACCGTCCTTGTGCTGCCGTCCCGCAGCGTAAGCACTACCGGGCCATAGCTCCCGCAGCGCTCCGGGTCGGTATACGTTATCCGGCTGATCGGGAAGAGCTCTTCCTCCCCGAAATCTTCATGGCTCTCCTTTGTGATGACCTGAGAGATCAGCACATAGGGTTCGAACCCGCCGTACTGCTTCTCTCTCTTCATGGAGGCATACAGCACAATGGAATTCTCCGAATCCGGATTCGTTCCTCTGCTGTGCAGCAGGCTCAAATCCGCCCAGCCGCCATAAACTGTCATAGCCATCTGCTTTTCCCCGCCCAGAGCGTCCCGGCCTTTAAGAATGATTGCCTCTGCATCGCCGCAGTTCTTTCCCTGAATCTCTGTTCCATTGTCCGGAAATCCATAGGAGCCCAGCGTCAGCGAAACCATGCCCCGAAACAGCCGCAGCTTATCCACCCGCATAATGCCATAGGGCACCGGAAAGTCCGCCAGATTCATGGCTTGTATCCAGTGGCTCTCCTTGTTCAGCCCATAATCAAAAAACTGCCTGCGGTACAGTACACCGTCCCTTTCCCCGTGCCAGAAGGTCACATTGGCTTTTGACATTGTGCCGGACAAGCTGTCCCTCAGCACATACTGCTGGGACTCCACGGCTTTCGCCTCCTCCGGCGCAGACCCTTTAGCTCCTCCCGCAAATATGGCCTCTCCCACAGACTGCCCGTTTTCGGAAATGTCCGAGCCCCTTGCGCCTTTGCGCAGAACCTTTATCCCCGGCATATCCTCAGGAACCGCCGGTGCCGCCTCCCAGGGATACTTCGTATTGTAGCTGAGCTTGGAATAATTCCACATACCATGCTCGTCCCCTGCCGACTTCACCACCTTGCCCGTGCGCAGGATCGTCTCACCGTTGGCCTGATGGTTGGAGAAGCATAGGGCCGGGCCGTCTAAGCAGGTCAGCTTCACTTCTTTTTCCTTCAGGCCCTCCCATGTTCCGTTATTCTCCTTGGCCGTCCAGAATGGATGATCCGCAGGCAGATGAAGGCAAAGGAACGCCTTGCCCAGCCAGAAAGGCGACTCCGCACAGGAATACCCCTGCACCAGCGGCGAAAACTGCCCGTAAAATCCCAGTGTAGGCACTCCCTTATACAGAAAGTCCTCCCTGCCCAGAAACTGCATCAGGGAGCCTGAGGATATCCGCCTCGCACGCCCCGGATCCGCCTTGCCGCCCCGAAGCATGAGATTGCCGTCAAAAGCGCTGGTAGCGGCATTGCGGTAAATATTGCTCCGCCCCCACATATTGGTCCAGCCGTCCCTATCAAAAAAGTCCCCGTAGGTCTCCATGAGCCTATTGGAATGCTCCTCGAACTTTTGGGCAAAATATGGCTCGTTTTCATATCCGTACCAGAGATTCCAGATCGGAGCATATACATTGAAAGCCCAGCAGGAATAATAATCGAAGGAATGCCCATCCCTATACCAGCCGTCCCCAGCATAGTAGTTCAGGATAGCCTGCGCATGATCCCGCATTACCTCCTTTTGGACGGGATACCCCTCCATGTTTAGGAATGCCATGTCCAGCATATTGAACAGACGCCAGTTCTGTGGCACTGTGCTGTCATAGGCATAGCCCTCCAGAAACTCTGCAATGACATCTTTTTCTTCTTTGGAATAGCTCTCCCAGATCTGCTCCCTGCTGACCCAGAGACAGATTACCAGCGCACAGGTCTCCACTGTCTGCTGGAATACCCTGAACGGATCCTTATGCCCCGTGACCTCCTGCTGGTCGGCATAGGTACCTACATAGAGCGCGTCCCCTCTGGTGCATACCCGGAGAACCTGATTTTTATAATACTCTTTCATAGAATAGCCGCAGATTTCCAGATCCGGAGTCTCACCGATCAACGGCGCCGCGATAAAAAAAGAGCGGGTCAGCCCCTCAAACACCTCCGCTGTCCGCTGGCTTGCCTGAACCTCCTCGGGCGCCCACAGATGAGGATATGTAATCTCTGTCTCCTTTCGGGGCATCACCACCGGATCCTGAAAATCCCTGATATTCTGAAAGATACCCTCCAGCAGATACCTCCCTGCCTCCAGCCAGCTCTCCCTCGTCAGCCCTGTGTAAGGACTCAGCTCAAAATCCAAAGTCTTGGGTTCAAATCTCATATCTCCATACCTCCTCTTGCCCGCTTCAGCAAGCAGCCTTCCCTGCCTGAAACATCCGAAAAATAATTCACAAACACCCCATGATTCGTCCTTTTTTTGCAAAACCCATGACAATTATAGCTTTTAATATGCCGCAAGTCAATCTGTTCCGCGTTACTGCTTCTTTTTTATTCCTTATCCATAGGACTTTTTCAGCAGGATTTTTCATGACTTTTTTCACCGGGCTCTCCTTGAAATATACAAGGTTTGATTGTATAATTATCTGAGATAGGGATATATAACTGCCCACAAAGGCAGGATGGGAGGATATATGGCTGACAACAAGCAACGTTGCCCTATGTGCAACACAAAACTGAAAATGATAAACGGAAGGATGACTTGTAAAAGCTGCGGCTATTATTATAGAAACGCTAACGAACAGACAGACGGCGGTACGGCTCAGTACGGAAGCTCCCAGCAGTCCTATTCGGCAGGACAGCAGTATGGCTCAGCGGGACAGCCCGGCTCTGCAGGACAGCAGTACGGCTCAGCGGGACAGCCCTACAGCCCCTCCAGGCATACCAGCTCCGGTACGGGCTGGTACGGCTCCGAAAACCCGGATAAAAAGCACAGCTCAAAAGTCAAGCAGTTTTTCGGAATCTTTGGCGGAATCGCCGCATCCGTCATAATATACCTTATAGTCTATGGTCTTGTCAACGGATCCATAGATTTCATCAGTGACCTCTTTTACAACCATGACAACTCTCACTGGAACGATGATTATGCCAATGCCCTTGCCAGCTCTCTGGAACGGGACGGCAGTGCTGGTTCGGCTTCGGAGAGTCTGGCCGTACCCTCGGAGAACACCGGTGCACCGGAAGCTTCCGACTCCCGGCAGCGCCTCCCCGAATCCGACTTCTTCCGTCTTGTGGCGGAAGCTATCTGGGAAAAAAGCTACCGCTCCATCACCGCTGAAGAATACGCCCAGCTCACCTTCTTCCAGCTCAATCAGGAGGAAAAGTATATTTATTATCAGCTGAATGACGGAGAGACCCTTATGCTGACCTTCCAGAGCGATTCCGGAAAAAAGCTTTCCGACTTAAGGTGCTTCACCGGCCTGAAGCACCTTGTCATCGACGATGATCTGTCCAAGGGTGATCTGGACGGCCTGAACCAGCTGATGACCGTATATGCGGAAAACAGCATTTACGACTATCTTGATATAATCCCCCATCCAGAGAATATTCTTGAGCTTTCCGTGGAGGATCCTCTTTTCAGCGATTCTCTGGAAGGAATCGAATCTTTCGAAAGTCTCCAATACCTCTCCGTGCGCTACAGTTCTCTGGAGGATATTTCTGCCCTTCTGGCTCTTCCGGATCTGGCCGGACTGCAGCTTAAGAAATGTGACCGGCTCACGGACTACAGTCCCCTCATGGAGCTGACCCAGCTGGAGGAACTGGAAGTCGAGTCCGTTCAGCTTAAGTCCATTGATTTTCTAAACGTAATGCCGAACATGACTGGCTTGTCCATTGAGAACAGCATGATCACCGATCTGGACGCTCTGGCCAGCTGCCCGGAGATCACTTTTCTTTGCCTGACAGGGAACTATTACATAGAAGACTATACAGGACTTGACACACTGGAAAACCTCACCAGTCTGACGCTGGAGCTGAATTACAGCAATCAGATGCCCTCTCTCCAGAATCTGGGGGGAGTGACAGAGCTGACGCTGCTGCACGCCAATGACCTCTCAGTCCTGCGGAACGCCCCCAATGTGACCTATCTCTGTCTGGAGAGCTGCGCCGGATGGGAGCTGGATGCCATCTCAGCCATGCAGGACCTGACCACTCTTGAAATCCACGAGTTTTCCTCCGCCACGAATTCTCTTGAGCCTCTTACCCGGCTTCCCAAGCTAGAGGTACTGGATCTGTCGGAAACGAACGTGTACGGCAGCATAAATGAGATATTCAGCATCCCTACCCTTTATTATCTGAATCTTTCGGACTGCCGCATAGCGCTGAACCTTGACAATAAACCAGAAAGCGAATATCTGGAAAATCTGATTCTGGACAATGCCTCCATCTCGGACGCGGATGCGGAAGGATACGACGGCTGGAACCATGAAACCGTCCATCTGTCGGAGCATTACGACCTCTTCGACGGTTTTCCGAACCTGACCATCCTTTCCTTGACATCCATGGGGATAGACAGCATCGAATTTGTAGAAAAGCTTCCCCGGCTCCAGTATCTGGACATCACGGACAACAATGTCACCAGCCTGAAGCCTCTGGAGAACCTGCCGGATTTCCGGACCGTGTGGTGCGCAGAAAACACCATATTAGAAAATCTGCCGGAGGACAGCGCAATTGAAGTAATTACTTCCGATTATTAAACAACCTAAAAATATATCCAAAAAGGAGACTGACGTTTTGGAAAACACAGCTTATAGAGATATTCTGGACTCAATGTCGGGAGTAGGGATTTATGTCATACGAGAAGATGACCACGGCATATTGTACTATAATAGATGGATGAGGGAAATGTCGCCCTTGCTTCATCCGGGCATGGCCTGCCATGATGCATGGGCAGGCTCCTGCGACGACTGCCCCCTTCTGGCTATGGCAGAAGGGAAGGAAGGCCGCTCCATCAGCTATAACGAAGCCTTTGGGGGGCTGGTGGACATTACGGCCTCCAGAATGCTGTGGAACGACAGCATTCCCTCTTTCGTGATCATGGTGGCCCCTCACATGGAGACGACAGACTTTTCCTACCACAAACAGATGATTGCCATCCTCAAGTCCCAGTTCAGCATCATGAACACGGTGGACTTAAGCAGCGGCCAGTGCAGGCGGATGAACCTGAACGAAACCGCAGAGCACCTGAACATTCTGGTCGGAGATTATGAATATTACATCAAGCATGCATTATCCGAATCCGTCCATCCTGAAGATGCGGAAAACTACCGCCATCTTCTGTCACTGGAGCATCTGCGGGAAACCGCTGCCGCCACGGAGGATTATCTGGAGGATGTCTGTCAGTACCGCCTGAAGAATGAGCCCGGCCGCTGGATAGAACTACATATCATCTATACCCCTCAGGCAGACAAGGGGATGGTGAACATCTTAGGGCAGGACATCACTAAAAAGAAAAGCCAGGAAGTAGCTGAACATCAGGCCCTGCAGGACAGATCCTATATCATCAGCAGTCTCAGCAGCATGTTCTTTTCCACCTATTATGTGGATCTGGAGCGTAATACCTTCCGCACCGTGACACAGCTGAGCAAGGTGGGCGATATACTTGGCAATGAGCTGAACTGGGCCGCGGCGCTCCAGATCTATGCCGACAACTTCATCCACCCTGACGACCGGGCGGAATACCTGCGGGTCATGAATCCTGAATACTGGCGCACGAACCTGCGGTGGTGGCATCCTTCCATAGTGCTGGAATACCGCAAGCTCCCGGAGAACGATACCGAAGAGTGCGGCCGGGTCCGTGCCACGGCGGTCATCGCTCAGATCGGAGCGGATGATATGCCAAAGACCATAGTGTACTTGGCTCAGGACATCACAGAAATTAAAAATCATTAATTGCTGCATAACGGGAAACTGCAGCAGTCTATACAGTGCCAGAAAGGATTTTCGGATGTATGCACCTGCAGCCGGAAATCCTTCCCTGACGCAAGGATACTGTATAGACTGCGCGGAACCGGAATAGGAGGACAAAATCTTTGGATAAAATATTGGTAATCGACGACAGTCTCATGCAGGCTGAATATCTGCAGTCTATTTTGAAAGACGACTATGACGTGACACTCTGCCACAATGCCTCAGACGGCCTTGACATTGCAGGCTCTGAACTCTTCTCGCTGATCCTTCTGGATGTAATCCTGCCGGACATGGACGGCTTCAAGCTCCTGAAGCTTTTCAAGGAAATGCCTTTCACCAAGCATGTCCCGGTGATCCTGATCACCGGCCTCTCCGATGTACAGCATGAGGAGAAGGGACTGCTTCTGGGTGCTGCGGACTATATCGCCAAGCCCTTCAGCCCCATCATCATAAAAGCAAGGGTGGGCAATCATATCCGTATGTACCGCTACCAGATGCAGTATATGCAGCAGGCCATGATAGACGAACTCACCGGTGTTGCGAACAGACGATGCTATGAAGAGGAACGTCATGCCAAATGGCGCATGGCGACCCGTCTGGGTCTTCCTTTCTCCATCTGTATGTTTGATATCGACAAATTCAAGCTGTATAATGATACCTATGGGCATCCTGCCGGAGACAAGGCCATTGCTGCCGTGGCAAAGACAGTCTCCTTCTATCTCCGGCGATCCACGGACTTTTTTGCCCGCTACGGCGGCGAAGAGTTTATTGCGCTCCTCATCGGCAACAATGCCGAATCCTCTTTTCAATTTATGCAAAAAATCCGGCAGGCGGTAGAAGATCTCCATATTCCCCATACTTCTCCCGTCTCCAAGTGGGTCACCATCAGCGCCGGCGGTATCACTCTGATTCCAAAAAACGAGGATATCTACGACGATTATCTGAAGCTGGCGGACTCCATGCTCTACGAGGCAAAACAGCAGGGCCGGAACAGAGTCGTCTGGCACAATGAAAACAAAGAAATAATGCTCGAAAAATAACTATATCCTATAGAGATAAAAGACTCTGACGCGCCTTGTCATGCCGTCAGAGTCAGGCACAGATATCCCACATACACCGCCAGCAGCAGGGCTCCCTGCCATTTCTGGAATTTCTGGAAAATCATAGCAGGAACCACAGCTATGCATCCCACCAGCAGGCAGGCAGGGAGATCGATCCTGGCCGCCGCCTCTGTGATGGGCAGGGCCTGTCCTGACACGAAAGCGCTCAGAGGCAGGATCAGGGTCAGGTCTATGATATTAGCGCCCAGAATATTTCCTACGGAAAGAGAGGACTGCTTCTTCACAATGGCTGTTATAGTGGTGATCAGTTCCGGCAGGGAGGTTCCCACCGCAATGATCGTCACACCGATGACCCTCTCGGGAATCCCCACCATGGCTGCCAGCGCGCTGCCGTTGTCTACCAGCAGGTCAGCGCCCCACACAATGCCCACAGCGCCTATTACGAATTTAAAGATATTGATCCCTATCTCCTTTTTTCCGGCCTTCAGTTCACGCTTTTCACTGTTCTTTCCTTCCTTCATGGAACGCACCGCAGAGGCCACATTCTCCCATAAGAAAACAGCAAAAATCATGATCAGCACTATGGAGATCACTATTCCGGTCTCTCCCATGAATCCGCAGGCCACGACAAGGCCTGAAGCGGCCAGCATCAGCACCGATTTCACCAGATAATCCGCCCGCTTGATCACCGCAGGCATACAGATCAAGGAAATTGCCATGATCAGTCCGATATTGGCCGTAACGCTGCCCACGGCGTTGCCGATGGCCATGTCCACGCTCTTCTTCGCCGCCGCCATGACGGAGACCAGCATCTCAGGCAGCGTGGTGGCAAGACTCACGATGGTGGCACCGATGATCAGCTTGGGGATACCGCTGACCTCCGCTATCCATGACGCAGCATCAACAAAGAGATCCCCGCCCTTCACGATAAATACGATGCCTACGAGAAACAACAAGATAATCCATGCAAGTTCCATTTTGTTCTACCTCTTTCTTTCGTAGTCTATAATCTGTCTGCGGAAACTAAAAGACCCGGCGGCTGAAGCCATACCGGGTCACATACACTTAAAAGGATGTCCCATAAAGGTCTGTGCCACCAGAAAGACTTACATATAGCCTGCCGCTATACATGAGTCTCGTGATTTAAGACATGCCAGACCGAAAGGTCGGGTTTGTTGACATGCCACGCAGATCGCGCTTACTACTCCCCCATGGGTGTCTTTTATTATGTCCACTTTCTGCTCCCTGATACATGGAGATCAGATATTGTTTCTGTAACATACCATATCGTAAAAACCTTGTCAAGATGTTTTGATAAAATCAATCTTATTTCAGACACTCTTGATGCTGCCAATCTGCCGCGTTTGCCGAAAGTCAGGCCTGCAGATATCCGACCGTTTCCCTTAGCTTCGTATCCGGATCGCTTTCTTCGCGATCAGATATGCCGCCGCGTAATACAGCAGGTACACCCCGGCCATCACCAGCGCCACGGCTCCTGCGATCACCGGTATATTCGTGACGCCTCCCTCCATGTTTCCCAGCTCCATGATACGCATCCCTGCCATGGCCGCCGGGATCCCCATAAGCATAGGCACCGCAAAAGGCAACAGGAAGAAGCTGAAGGTCTGGCGGAACAAGGCCCGGTTACGCTCCTTCTCCCCCAGTCCCAGATAGTACAGAATTCCGTAACGTCTCTTGTCCTCCCCGATGGCGGAGAGGGTCTTCAGGGCCAGGATCGCCATGGCAAGGAACAGAAACACTGCTGCCGTAAACAATGCACCTACCACCAGAACCGCCGACACCTTGTTGTTCTCTGTCCTTACGTATTCCCGCACGCTGGACCCGCATTTCTCCGGGTCCTCCATCCATCCATGCTCGACAGCGATATCGAAGAGCTTCCGCCACAGACCTGCTGCGTCATACTCCCTCTGGGCCGTCATATAAGCCACATATTCCCCCTCGTAGGCCATATCTGCCACTGCCTCATCCGGCACCACCACATAAAAGTTCTGATAGCTCAGCGCAGGGAAATCCATCCAGCAGTCCTGCAGAGTGTAGGTCTTTCCGCCATGCTCAAAAGCCATTCCTGACCAGTCTACCTGACCGGTCTCCTGATAGATACCTACAATCAGATACTCCCCCTCCAGAGAGACGGGTTCAAAACCCAGAAGCGCCGTAAACCTATTGAAATCACTGAGGGACACAAAGACATCCTGAAAGTCCTGCCATCCCCATCCCTCCTCTACATACTGCTGGTACCAGCCGGTATATTCATTAAATACATGTCCTCCTGTACCGTAAATCTTACAAGATGTCTTTTCTCTGATTTCCACATATTCCTGAATAGTCGCCTCCGCCTTCTCCAAAAAGTCTTCTTTCCCCTTCATGGCATGACACAGAATATCATAGGGACACTCCTGATTCAGTATCTCCGTATGCATCCTCTTTATAAAGTAGGAGGTATTCACCCCGATGACGGCAAAGCTTAACAAGAATGCCAGACAGCCCAGCATCACGGCATTCACGCTCAAGGCTCCGGAAAGCTGGCGCAATACGAAAGTATTGGAGCCTCTGCTGCACAGCCGTTTCCTGCCCAGTAAAAACGACACCAGACTCTTAGCGAGCCCCACATGGAAAATAACGAGAAAGACGGCGAAACAAACAAGCATCCGCATGGCTCCTTTGATGCTGCCGCCCTGCAGCATGATGTCATCAACCTCCTGAAAGAAGGCTATGCCGAAAAATATCATCGCTCCCAGAGCCAGCGCTGAAAGTATACCCCACAAAAACGGATGTCTTGCCGTCTTTTCTACCTTCTTGTCCCCGTGCAGCAGACTGTAGATACTTATTTTTTTCAGATAAAATCCCGAGGCCAGAGAAGCCAGAAGAAAGATTCCCGCCACCAGCACCACCGTATGTACAATTCCGTCCACGGTATAAGCCGCTATGACAAATTCCATTTCCAGCAGGTTCATCATCACAGCCATGAGCCCCTGAAAGATAAATATCCCTGCGACGGCTCCCGTTGCCAGCGCCGCAATGCAGATGATCATATTTTCCAGGAAAAAAATCTTCAGAATATCCCTTCTGGACATACCCAGCGTCAAGTATAGGCCGAATTCCTTCTTCCGCAGCTTCAGCATGAAGGAATTTGCATAGCCCAGCACGAATGCCACCACCATAGAGATAAAGAAGGTTGCCGCGTTAAGCACCGTTTCCATACCTTCATCCATAAGGACGACAAGATTCTCGCTGTAAATGATATTGTTGATGCCAAACAGCAGCGCTACCGTAAGGGCAACCGTTATAAAATAAATCAGGTAATTGCCCAGCTGTCTTTTTACGTTTCGTATGGCAAGCTTCCTCAGCATTCCGGCACCCCCTCTCCCTCAGGCAGTACATCCCCGCCCAGAGCCGCCGTGACGGACATGATCTCCTGATACAGCGCCTGCCTGCTCCTCTCTCCTCTGTATACCTCGTTCCAGACCTTCCCGTCCTTTAAAAACAGTACCCTGTCCGCATAGGAGCCCACCATCGGGTCATGGGTGACCATCAGTATGGTAGAGCCCAGAGACCGGTTCATCTTCCGGAAGGTCTCCATCAGATTCCTTGAATTCCGGGAATCCAGCGCGCCCGTAGGCTCATCCGCAAGCACAAGGGCCGGATCCGTGATGATCGCTCTGGCGCAGGCCGCCCTCTGCCTCTGGCCCCCGGACAGCTCCCATGGGAACTTTTCCAGCTGATCCGCTACCTCCAGCGCCTCAGCTGCGCGCCGAAGCGCCTTCTTGCTCTCCTTATAGTCTGTTTTCCTCAGATTCAGCGGCAGCACGATATTCTCCTCCACAGTCAGCGTATCCAGCAGATTATACTCCTGAAACACAAACCCCAGCTGATCCCGCCGAAACAGAGACAGCTCATTCTCCTTCATCTGCGTGACATATTTTCCCCCCAGACAGATGTCCCCTGAGCTGACTCTGTCGATGGTGGCGATCACATTGAGCAGTGTGCTCTTTCCTGAGCCGGAGGGCCCCATGACCGCTACGAATTCTCCCCTCCCGCAAAAGAGGGAGATGCCGTCCAGCGCTTTCGTGACCACGCTGCCGCTCCCATAATATTTTGTGACATTTCTGACATCCAGCACTTTTTCCGTCATTTTTATTCTCTCCAGTTCCGTCCCCTTTTTGTGCAGCGCTTTCTTCATCAGGAATGATTTCCGGTTCTGCACAAGGGATACTGATTTATTTCCGGTTCGTCATACACCCAAAGCCCCATCGGTATCCGATGACGCACAGCGCTTTCAGATGTACTTCGTCCCTTCCAGACTATCCTAGCACAGCTCTGCCTGATTCGTTCTAACATAAATCTTATTTTCTCTTACGGTTTTGTAAGATTTCTTCCATATGCTAAAAAATCCGCATCAGCATTTCCGGAGAACCCTCCGAAACGCAAAATGCCGGAAATACTTGAATCAACAAGTAAAACCGACATTTGGAACCGACCTCCTCCGATACCAGTCCGATAATTACGGTTCGCGGACAAAATGATGTCACAGGGACAACGAGACGCAGGTGAACTCTCCCTCCGCCGAATCTATCCGTATGCCGATGCCCAGATAGCCGCACAGCTCCCCCACGATATACAGCCCCATGCCTGTGCCTCCCACAGGCCTCATTCCACCCTTTCCTTTATCCTTATTGCTGCCCGTAAAGCCCCTCTCCATCACCCTCGGCAGCTCATGAGAGGGTATCCCCGGGCCGTTGTCCCATACACGGATGACCCTATCCTCCGCCGTGATCTCCACCCGTGCCCCCGGACAGTATTTTGCGCAGTTGATCAGCAGCTGCTTCAGAATAAAGCACAGGCTTTTCCTATCGGAATGCACCGTGAACCCCCCTTGTATCTCCACGGAAATCCCGGCGGCGATCAGCAGCTCCATCTGGCTCCTGACCGCCTCCTCACAGACCTCCGCCACTCCGAACTCCCTGATTTTCACATCCTTCTGGGCCGTGCGCAGTCTGGCATAATACAGTATGCTCTCCGTCAGATTATCCGCCCGCTTCAGCTCCCTGCGCAGCTTGTATACATCCCCGTCATTGGCAAGGATCAGCGCGCAAGCCGTAAGGGGCGTCTTTATTTCATGAATCCAGCCTTCCACATAGTCGCAGTACTCCTCTTTCTCCCGCAGCGCCTGCTCGGCTATGCCTACGGCAGACCGGGATACCTCCTTCATGACCTGAAAATAACGCTTCTCCAGTCCGTCCGCAGGCTTCGGCAGCACCTCCCCCAGCAGATACTTTTCCGGCAGCTCCTCTATCAGCTTTTCCAGCACCGCAATCCGCCTTCCTTCCAGCAGGCCTCCCACAAAAAGCCAGAGCAGGATAACCGTCAGGTACGCCGCAGCACATATGCCTACAAGCCCTGCCCCGGCTCCCGCCACAAGCATGATGCTTGAAAAGACTATCCCCCCGATGCCCAGAAAGATAAGCGTGACTGACTTGGATGCCAGATATTCCCCCGCCCTCACAGCCGGTACCCCACGCCCCGGACGGTGCGGATATACCCTTCCGCTCCCAGCTTTTTCAGCTTTTCCCGCAGGCGGTTGATATTCACATATAATGTATTTTCGTCAATATAGAGGTTGTTCTGCCACAGATCCTCCACCAGCTCCTCTCTGGTGCAGAGCTCCTTTTTCATAAGGCATGCAAGGATCCGGGTCTCATTCTTTGTCAACTCCGCCGTCTCCCCCCGGTATTCCACTGTCAGCTCCGGCAGGTTCAGGGTCAGCTCCCGCACCGTGACGGCGGGACTGCTCTTACGCTTCAGAAGTCTTGCTATCCGGGCCAGCAGCACGGCGGAATGATAGGGCTTGCGGATATAGTCGTCCGCCCCTACGCCGAAGCCTATGATCTCATCCTCCGCAGAATCTCTGGCAGTGAGAAAGATCACGGGGACATCCGATTTAAGCCTGAGCTTCCTGCATACCTCATAGCCGTTCTCACCGGGCAGATTCACGTCCAGCAGCGCCAGCTCGCAGGGCGGCTCGTTAACCGCCATATAGCCGTTCGTATAAAGCAACGTCACCAGCTCCCGCCTGACGCTGTCATCATCTTCTATCACAAGAATCCTATCCATAAATGCCTCCCTCTTCCCAATAGACACAGAGCGCAGGCTAGCGGCTTTTCTTCCTCCGGACTATAGCTAATGCTCCGACCAGCACCGGTACTACAGTCAGCCCCGTTCCAAACCCGGCCCATGTCAAGTCGCGTTCCCTTTCTCCTTGCGCTTCCGCAGCCTTCCACACCGCCACGGCTGTTTTCTCCGCCAGCTCCTCTGCTTCCACTCTGGTCTAGCTGTATTGTTCCTCAGCGATGCTCCGTCCAAATCAGATACATCTATATTTCTCATATGTCTCCATTTCCGGCGGCAGTCCGCTCTGATACAATGCCCGCCGGTACCAGCATATCATAAACACAGACCGGTTGACAATTATATTTTCAAGAGTGTTTTTAGCAGGCCATCATGGCAATTTTATTGTCTCCATGCTATAATATAGATGCCTTGCGTTACAAGCTGATTGCAGCTTTGGAAAAGAATTTCTTTCCCGGCCTGATATACTTTAGAAAGGAGGCGGAGAATTTGTCACTGAACGAGATTCTGGATTACATTGAAGAGAACCTGAAACAAGATCTGACGCTTGAGGAACTAAGCCAAAGATACCATTATTCCCCCCGGCAGCTTTACTACTATCTACATACTATTACCGGTATGCCCGTTATGGCATATGTCAGGAAGCGAAAGCTGATAAGCGCTGCCAGAGAAATCGGCTTCGGACGGAAAATGTATGATGTGGCAATGGATTACGGATTCGAGACACAAGCAGGATTTTATAAGGCTTTCCTCCAATGCATAGGATGCACGCCCAGCGAATTCCGCCGCCACCAGCGGCTGCGGCATGAAAAAAGAATAGCCGCAAAACTATTATCGGTCAAGGAGGCACAAGAAACCATGGGAAAAAATTCCACATTGATAACGATTCGCAAAATGGAAGAGGACGATGCAAAAAGTCTTTGGGAGAATATATTCTCGGCCAATACCCCTGAGGAAGTAAAGCTCCGTGTACAGTCGAATATCGCTAAGATGGCAGCAGGGAACTGCGTCGCTCTGGTAGCGACAGCAGATGGTCATGTGATCGGAACCGCTCTTGCAGAAAGATCACAGCATATCCTCAGCTCCAACAGATGTCTGCTTTCGGATGTGATAGTGAATCCTGCCTTCCAAAGGCAGGGGCTGGGGAAAAGGCTCTGTGAGGAAATCTTTGTCTACGCCCGGCAGATGGGCTGCGATTATGCAGTCACTTACTGCCGCAGCAACGGAACCGAGCTTTTTGACATGGCGATCGGCATGGAGCAGTGCGGCCGGATACCTGGCGGTGTCCGTGAACCCTGGGGAGAGGAAAAGACTTATGATGAGCTTATCTTCTATAAGCAGCTGTAGCAGCTGCTCTGCCACGCAGAAAATATATAGCCAGAAACATATGGCCGGGAAATATATGCCCTGAAAAATATATGCTCTGGAAAATATGGCCCCGGAAAATATACAGGAATCTTTCCGGCTATATCGTTGCCGCACTTTCAGATTTATGATAAAATGTTGACATAAGCACTTCCTATGTCAGCTTATGATTGCATATGTGTCAGCTCATGATTCCATATGTGTTTCAGTTCCTGATCCCATGAGCACTCAAAGCACCTGCGATCATGTTCAGATTATGGCGAAATGACCTCGTAACGGACAAAAAAGACCTTGAAAGGCGGCGATTCCATGGCATACCGTATCGCAATATGCGATGATGACGAAGCACAGCTCAAGATCCTGCATTCCCAGATTTCCAATTGGAGCAGTCTGTCCGGGCATCCATGCGAGGTACACTGCTTCTCCTCCGCCGAAGCCTTTCTATTTGCCTACGAGGAGGACAGCACCTACGATATCCTTCTTCTGGACATCGAAATGGACGGGCTGTCGGGCATCAGCCTTGCCAGACGCCTCCGGGGCGAAAGCCACCGGGCCGAGATTATTTTCATCACCTCCCATTTCGAGTTCATCAGCGAGGGCTACGAGGTAGACGCGCTGCATTACCTGACCAAGCCCGTCCCCGAGACCAAGCTGACGGCCGTGCTGGACAAGGCGGCGGCCCGTCTTGCCCTTGAGCCGCCCTTTGTGGTTATCACCTGCGAGGGCGAGACTGTCAAGCTGTATGAAACGGATATTCTATATGTGGAATCCTTCCTGCACTATATCGCCATCCATACAAAAGAAAAGGAATACAAAATCAAGGAAAACATATCCTCCTTCGAGAAAAGGCTCAGCGAAGACTTTTTCCGGATCCACCGTTCCTACTTGGTCTCTCTGAAATATGTGACAAGGATTTCCCGCAGTCTGGTCACACTGGAGGGAAATCTGGAGCTGCCTCTGGCACGGGGAAAATATGAAACGATAAACCGCGCCTTCATCGCACGGAACTGACCGGCGGAAAACACCGGGTACGGACGCTTGGCGCGAAAATGCCCGACCGAATGACCTGAACAAGAAAAGAGGCGTTAAAGCAATGAGAAAGAAAACCTACCTGAAGCTTGTGAAATACCAGACGGAACAGTCCCGGCAGCATCTGGGCGAAGTGCAGGGCATCTATCAGGAAATGCGGGGGTATAAGCATGATTTCCACCATCATCTGCAGACATTGAAGATCCATCTGGAGGCAGGTGAGACCGAGCGCGCCCTGACCTATCTGGAGCAGCTGGACGAACAGCTCATGCATGTGGATACCCTGCTGAAGACGGGAAATATCGCTCTGGACGCCATCTTATCCGCCAAGCTCTCGCAGGCCAAGGCCGCCGGCATTACGGTCACAGTGAAAGCCAATGTCCCCGACAGGCTCCTGCTCTCCGATCTGGAGCTGGGCATCGTGGTGGGCAATCTGCTGGACAATGCCATCGAAGCCTGCGCAGCCGCGGAGGGGGAGCGCTTTCTGCGCCTCTTTATAGGAATGAAACAGAAAATGCTCTATTTTTCCATGCTGAACTCCGCAGGCCCCAAGCTCTCCAAAGCCGGAAGCCTTTTCTCCTCCCGCAAAAGCGGCCTCCACGGCTTCGGGCTGCGCAGGGCGGAGGCAATCCTTGCAGAGCATGGAGGATGGTGCAAATATAACAGCGAGGACGGAGCGTTCACCTCGGAATTTCTGGTTCCTGCGCTGGAATAAGTCGTGCAAGAAGCCAAAGCCTGCATCTCATGCCGCACAAATCCCCCTGCCCTCCCCGACAGACATCCCTTCCAAACATCTGAGCGTTTTTAAACTCTTCTGCAATTCGTGCCCTGACAAACGCAATTCATGCACAAACTTCCCTTTCATAATCATTTGCGGTAAAATAAAAACCGTTCCAAACAAGTCACTATCTTCAAAGGAGCCACGCGTTATGAGCAAAGAAAAAAAGAAACCTTACCGTTCCGCCTTCAGCAACTCTCTCTGGAGCTTCCGAAACATACTAAAGGACGCACCCGGGCTTTTCCTGCTGATGGCTCTGGAAATCCCCCTCAACATATGCCTTTCTTATACAGGAATCTACCTGCCCTCTCTGGCAGTGGCGGAGATCACCGGCCACACGCCTCTGGAGCAGACGGCCCTCAAAATAGGCACCGTCATTCTGGTGATGCTGGTATGCCGCGTCCTTCAGAGCCTTTCGGCAAATGTATCCGAAGCTTACTTGTCAAAATACAGTTTCCAAAAAAGCGCCGAAGCGACGAGAAAGTCTCTGAACCTATTTTTCCAGACCTACGAAAAGAAGGAAATCCGGGACTTAAGCGACCGCGCTTCCCGGGCGACCCAGATGTGGGACGGTGTCCAGCCGATCACCGATATGCCCAGACGCAGTCTGAAGCTGATAGAAAATGTCCTTTCCTACCTGCTTTTCGGTTCGGTCATCTCCATCGCCAGCCCTCTCCTCGTCCCTATACTGACCATTGCTCCTGCCGTCAACTGGTTCTGTGCCCGGGCTTACCGTAACTGGGATTACAGCCACCGGGAACAGCCTACCGATATCGACCGGAAGCTGTGGTATGTCCAGGAAAAGACTGCCGATTTTGCCGCCGCCAAGGATATCCGCATCTACGGCATGGCCGGATGGTTCAGAGAAGTATTCACCGATCTTTCCGCCAAACGCCATAGCTGGGAAAAGCAGAGCATACGAAGACGCTTTCTTTCCCGAATTGCGGACTTGTTTATCATCTTTATCCGGGACGGCGCAGCTTACCTATTATTGATCAAGATGACTCTGGAGGGCAGCATCACAGCCGACAGATTCCTCCTATATTTCTCAGCCATCTCCATGTTTGCCTCCTTCATCGGCAATATCATGAGCGAGTGGAACGGCATCCGGTCAGCAAGCCTTGACATATGCGACTACCGCAGATATCTGGATCTGCCCGAGCAGGACGGCACCGGGGAAGAAGTCGTGGAAAAGCATCTGAAAACAGCACCGGAGATTACCTTCAGCCATGTCTCCTTCCGATACGAGGGAGCCGAAGCCGACACCCTGCGCGATATCAGCTTTACCATAAAGCCCGGGGAGAAGATTGCTCTGGTAGGGCCAAACGGCGCCGGAAAGACCACTCTGGTCAAGCTTCTGTGCGGCCTCTATCTCCCTACGGAGGGCGATATCAGGATAAACGGCGTATCCTGCCGTTCGTTTTTCCGAAAAGACTACTACCGCTTGTTTTCCCCGGTTTTTCAGGATGTACAGACCGGATTCTTTTCCCTTGCCGAAACCGTCTCCGGACAGATCGGAAACGGCACCGACAACGTCCGGGCCGAGCAATGTATACGGCAGGCTGGTCTGGGGGAAAAGCTGGATGCCCTGCCTCAGGGAATCCATTCCAGACTGGATAAACAGCTTTATGCGGATGGCATAGAACTGTCCGGAGGCGAACTGCAGAAGCTGATGCTGGCCCGGGCGCTCTACAAGGATGCTCCCGTTCTGGTTCTGGATGAGCCTACGGCAGCGCTGGATCCGATTGCCGAAAACCGAATCTATATGCAGTATCACAACATGACCCGCTCCAAGACCTCCCTCTTCATCTCCCACAGACTGGCTTCCACCCAGTTCTGCGACAGGATCCTATTTCTGAAGGACGGAACGGTAGCCGAGCAGGGAACCCATCAGGAACTGCTGGCTCATGGCGGTGAGTATGCGGGGATGTATGAAATACAGAGTTGCTGGTACCGGGAAACCGATACCGCGCCGGACTCTCCTGAAGAAGACATCTGACAAAAGCCTCAAAGGATACGCACCGGCGGAATACAAAAAGTCCGTAGCATGACGCAAAGGGCTGCCGAATTTGTATAAACGGCTCTTTACAGCATATTGACCCCATCACGCATACGGAAACATAGACCAGAAACAGAAAGGACGCAGTCATGAATTTAACAGAACACATACTGATTACCAAACGATCTTTTAAATATCTCTTTTCTCTCAGCAGGGCCCATATGCTCTACCTTATTGCGGACAGTGTCTTTCATAATGTGCTGCCCTATATCCCCATCTATTTCTCGGCCCTGCTGGTCGACGGGCTGTATGAAGGCCGGCCTGCGGGGAACCTCCTGCTTTACGCGGCTCTTACGGTAGGGAGTACCTTCCTTTTCAGCCTTGCCGGGGCATGGCTGTCCTCCGGACGCGCCGAAGCCTCCAATGAAATGTACCGGAACGAAAGATGGAAACAGTCGGAAAAGGCCATGGAGATGGCATATGCCTCCATCGAGGACGCAGAGGTCACGATTCTCCGTTCCAGAATCGCCATGGAATCGCAGACCGGCTACAACCTATGGGGTCTGATATTCAGTACGGAACGTCTGATCTCTACACTGACCAGAATCCTCATGTCCTTCTCCCTGACCTTGTCCTTTTTCTTTCTGGATGCTGTGCCATGGTTTATGAAGACAGCATTTGTAGCCGGTATTGTAATAACCCTTGCCTGCGGCATCTTCACCAACCAGAAGGCCGAAATGCTCAACAACCGCTTTTTTTCCTCCTGCGTTCACCTGAATCTTTTCGGGGATAAATATTATAACTATATAAAACATTACAGCAGCGGCAAGGATATCCGTATTTACGACATGGCAGAGGGCCTGCTGGGATTTTCCGTAAGCCAACAGACGGAAATGAACAAGCAGTGGCTGAACATAACTCTGAAAGCCGCAGGCCTGAAGGCTGCCGATATCCTTATGAACCATATCCTGCGTTTCGGCGTCTATATGATACTGATCTACGCGGCCCTTCTGGGCAATGTCACCATAGGCTCCATCGCCCGGTATGTGTCCTGCGTCATGCTGCTGCTGACCGCTGCCTCTGAATGTGCCTCCACACTGCAGCGGATAGTCGCAAACAATCATTATCTGAAGCGCTACTTTTCCTATCTGGACATCCCTAATCCCATGTATCAGGGCTCCCTGACCGTGGAGAAACGGGATGACAATGAATATTTTCTGGAATTCCGTGATGTTTCCTTCCGTTATCCGGGCACGGACAGCTATGCCCTGCGCCATGTAAACCTGAAATTCCGGATAGGCGAGAAACTGGCCATCGTAGGCAAAAACGGCAGCGGCAAGACTACCTTCATCAAGCTGATGTGCCGTCTTTACGACCCCACTGAGGGAGAAATTCTATTAAACGGAGTCAATATCAAAAAATACGACTATGACGAATACATGAGCATCTTTTCCATCGTCTTTCAGGATTTCCGGCTCTTTGCCTTCCGGCTGGGACAGAACGTGGCCACCAGACCGGAATATGATCAGGAAAAGGCGAAAAGATGCCTTGTTCAGGCCGGTCTGGGCCAGCGCCTTGCAGCCATGCCGGAGGGTACTGAAAGCTTTCTGTACAAGGACTTTGACAAAAGCGGCATCGAAATCTCCGGCGGCGAAGGACAGAAAATCGCCCTTGCCAGAGCCCTCTATAAGGACGCTCCCTTTTTGGTACTGGATGAGCCCACCGCGGCTCTGGATCCCGTTTCCGAGTATGAGATCTACAGCAAATTCAACGAAATCGCAGGAGAAAAAACCGCCATTTACATCAGCCACAGACTGGCCTCCTGCCGTTTCTGCGACACGATCGCAGTGTTTGATGGGGGAAAGATCATACAGACTGGCAGCCATAAAGCTTTGCTTGCCGACAAAAACGGCCAGTATCATGAGCTGTGGCAGGCTCAGGCCCAGTATTATACGGAGGAACAGCTCAAAAAGGCCGCAGTATCACCTTGTTGATCTTTTCCGCAATCCATTTATGCGGCATCTCGTCAAAGACACCGGAATGCTCGCCCAGCCCCCTGCGCCATCCCTCCATGGAAGCCCTGATTCTTCCTCCGAAAGAGGCTGTGCCCCCATATCACAATACCATAAATCAAAAAAGGTCAAGGCCCTGCGCACAGCCTGCCTAAAAAGGAAAATCCATCCGCAGATTTCCTCCTCTGCCGATGGATTCTTTACCTTCTTTATTGCCTCTGCACGGCCTTCTGCCACCTTGTGCCTGACCAATCATCTGCCGATCCGAGTATGTAGCAAAGCCTCTTAAACCAGACTCCCATGCTGGTGCAGATACTTTTCCTTAGTAGCAAGGCCGCCGCGGATATGGCGCTCGGACTTGTTCAGATCCAGAACCTTCCTTGCATCCGATGCCAGTGTGGGATTGACCTGCATAAGGCGCTCGGTTACGTCCTTATGTACCGTACTCTTGCTTACCCCAAACGTCTTCGCCGTCTGCCTCACCGTGGCGTTATTGTCGATAATATAGTTGGCGATGCTGATGGCACGCTCTTCAATATAATCCTTCAAAGGAATACCTCGTGGGATATTTTTTACTATTGTATGAAGGATTTCCGGGGGGTATGACTGAATCAGATGTCCGGTGCGGACTTTTTACTACGGATAAAATCTTCGTGTTGAAGTTTTCCAATCAGTTTCTAACTGCTGACCGCCATATGTACTGAATCCTTTAAACTGATTCTCTGCAATCGGTGCCATGCAAATTCCCTCTTCGTTAACTAAATTCTTCAAAATTTCCACCTCATGCTGCAGCTGTTCAAGATACGGCGCAAGCCCACACCGACATAACCATTCCACTCTGTCAAAATATTTGCCTCTTGTACGATAACAAAGATCAGTCAGTTTGGTTGTAACAAATGCTTCCATAGCCCTTTTCAAGACTGGGGTATCTCTATATACCAGCTTTTCACCGAGATATTTTGTTCCAACTTCCTGATTTTCAAACGGTCCTGCATTTTTATTCGGTCCATGAAAGCCGTTGCCGAGCCACCCATTTTCCTTTTGGCAAGCTATGATAGATCTTATAACTCATAGACATTACTCTCCATATTCAGCGTCTTTGCGGACAGATTCCCCCTTCTCATTCTTGAACTCCACCATTGAATACAGTTTGGAATTCTGGCCGCTGCCTTTTGCCACGAACCATATTTCGTCCCGGATCTTGTCTCTCTCATACGGCCAAACAGTATGAACAAATTTTTCCAGAGTCATATGACAGCGGCTCTTAACCTCCTCGTCCAGATCATAATACCGATAACCCAGTCTCTCGGCAAGAAGGCGCCCCGTTGTCGATTTTCCAACATTAGATATTCCAAACAATAAAATATTCATCCCTTTACCCCCACTTTCCGAACCGCACTTCACAGTCCTTCCGGTAGAAAGAAATTCCGTAGCAGTCAATCTTCTTATACCCTTCCGCACGCAGTTCATCCATATACTTTTTATCGTATATCTGCTGCAGCGCCTTTTCCGCGTCCACTTCCAATTCGTCGATGCCCTCTGAAACCTTCAGTTCCAGAATAAAGGATCTCCCACGGAGGGAGGGACTTTTTACCATAATATCGCTGCGTCCGCTTCCTGACTCCCGGTTGGATTTCACCAGATAATTCTCACTCTGGCTTAAAATCCCGGCCAGAAAACCGTGGTAAAAGTTCTCCGCGCTGTCATAAAAGCTGATGGTGGAGAATAACTGCTCATTCAGGATCTCTTCCATTTTTTCTGCGTTTCCGTCTTCCATGGCATGGTAGAAATCCCGGAAATCCTGCTTCTCTATCCGCTGGCGGAACCATCCCAGTATCGTGTTCTGATAAATGGTTTTCACTTCTGTATTAGGGATCCGAACCCGCAGAAAAACGGAGGATTCTTTAAAGTACTCGCTCTGTTTTGTCAGATACCCGGTAAAATAGAGGAAATTCCACAGGTTCTCACCTCTGTCCTGTATATCCTCATAAGTGACTTCTTCATGAACCTGTATGTCCAGTGTTCCTCCATTCAAAAGCGTTTCAATCTGCCCTTTTGCCTCCCTATCAGCCCCGGCTACCATTTCCTTGATGATGTCGTTGGAACTGGTGTTGATCCAGTAAGGACGAGGAAATGCATTGCTGTCCGAATTTAAATCATACAGAAACTTTATGACACTCCACGGATTATAAACTTCTGTATTTCCAAATGTATATCCGTCATACCATTCTTTCATCGCCGGGAAACGGCTCTCCACTCCATAGTATATCATCATCTGCATGACTTCTGACTCTGTGAATCCAAAATGCTCACTGTACTTTTTATCAAGAATGGAGACAATATTTAAGTGATTTAAACCGGTAAATATACTTTCTTTCGAAATTCGCAGACAGCCTGTAATTATTGCAAACTGTAAGTTGTCATTGGTTTTCAGCGCCGACTCAAAAAGCGAACGGATAAAATCCACCATTTCGCCATAAAAACCTTTAAAATACGCATTTTCCAATGGCACATCATATTCATCAATCAAAATAACCACTTTTTTCCCCGTGGCACGATAAAGAACTTTACTTAAAAATTTCAGCGCCCCTGAATAATCATCATATTCCGCCTCCCCGGACGAAATCTCCTGAAACTTCCGCTTATCCCTCTCATCTGTTCCTGCACTCTCCACCACATACCTATGCCTTTGGTATTCCTCCGCAATCTCATTTTTTAGCTTTCCATATGCGGACCGAAAGGTAAGCTGCTTTGCCGATTTCAGCGTCAGGTTGATCACCGGATACATTCCCATCTGCTGCACATACTCTTCCCCGGCTTTGGTAATTTTCAGCCCTTGAAAAAGCTCCCGGTTGTGGGCATTCTGTTCCATGTCCCCGGTATCCTCGAAAAAGTACCGGAACATACTGAGGTTCAGCGTCTTTCCGAAGCGGCGGGGACGTGTGAACAGATTTACCTCCCCTTTCAAATCCAATAATTCTTTGATCAGCATGGTCTTATCAATATAGCAATAACCTTCTTTTATCACCTTTTCAAAGTTATCTACACCGATCGGTAATGGCTTCTTCATTATCACACCTCCCCATTTAGCCATACATATGCGATTCCATCTGTTCTTCCATACGGATCGACCATCATTTCTGACTTCATTATATCCTATCCCCTATTATTTCACAATCAGTTATTCCTGAAAAAACACTCGAAAAAAACATCTCCGGAAACCTGCTGTTTCCGAAGATGTCCACTTATTGTCGATAATCCAGTCGGCGATGCTGATGGCACGCTCTTCAATATGATCCTTCATTTCGATCGCTATAATTACCAGTTATGCTCCAGTATCAATCCCGCCAGCCGGCAGCTTTCTTCCTCCAGAGCAAGCGCATTCTCCAGCAGTCCGATCTGCTCCCTGCGGGACTCCGGCGAAGACACCCCAACGGCACCCGGAGCCTCACACGCCGACAGACGGCTCAGTCTGCTCCGGAACGCAGTCAAAGTATCCGCGATCGTCCGGCAGTTCTCTGCGATTTTTGCCAGCTGCTCCCTCCCTGCCTCCGGCACCACCGGGATGTTTTCCAGCAGCCAGACAGATGCAGCACGCCGCGAATCTATGAGATTGCACAGCATATTGTCATTTACGTCCAACCGTCTCAGCACATTTTCCTTGTCGTTCTCCAGCCGGAAGTCAGCTTCCTTTGAAAGCCCCTCCATCCATGCCCTATAGGCTTCTCTCCCCTGATAATAGCCCCGGCACCTCTGGGCATGAAAGGATTGAACCAGCAGGGAAAGGGAGGTTTTCAGGATATCCGACGGTGACGGCCTGTCCCTTTTTTCACCGAAATGCAGGATGATAAAGGGCCAGAAGTCGCTGAAAAGATATCCCTCGTTCTCCTCAAAAACCGTATGTCTGTCAGCCTGCCTCTGCTCTTTTGCCTGCTCCCCGCAGGCCTCCTGATCCAGAGCGTCAAAGACCTCTTTGTCAAAATAGGTGCGGCACAGAAAACGGCTTCCATTGTCAGTGTATCCTGTAATAATTCCCCACTCAGGGGCAACCCGCAGATTGATCGCCAGCACCGGCCTGCCGTTCTCGATATCCTCCATGATCGACTGGCGCTCAGCCTTCCTTTCCTGCTTTTCCAGCCTCTCCTCGATGCGGAAGGAATAGCCGATGGCATCTGACAGAGGGGTGGCATAATCAAAGGCCACAAGGGCATCCGTGCAGCTATAATCCCATACATCCACAAAGCAGATCCGGTAGGCCGCACCGCTCATTCCCATGATCTGCTCATATGTGTAAGTCTCTCCCATGTAGCTTAATGCCCCATACAGCGCTCCTGCCCATGGCGTCCGTCCTCCTTCCATCCCCTCCTCCCAAGCAAGACGCATCACGTTTTTCAGGATGCACTTAGAACGATCCTTCAGCAGGAGCTGTGTACCATGCTTCCCATAATAAATGGTATCGTTTTCCGGGCAGCTGATAACATGGATCCCCTCTGCGTTCAGGTAAACCAATGTCAGATATTCCGTGTCGTCGCTGGCAGGATTGCTGGGAAAGTTTTCATGGTTCACCGGTATCCTGTCCCATTTGAAATATTCATAGTGCTCCATCTTCTGCATAGCAGAAGAATATTCCTTTTCATTCCCATAATAAGCGCCGATGATCCAAAATGCCTTGTCTCCCGCAATATCTACACCTTTCCCATCCAGAATCAGGTTCTCTTTCTGCAGCGCATAGGCAAACCCGATCCCTTCTGAGGTCTGATATTTTACAGTCAGGACCTTGAGACGGTCACTTTCAATGGAAGCGCCGATAAACGGAGTATTCACATAAATGTCAAGCGTATTGCCCCTCACCAGATCATTCAGGTGCCGGGTCACGGAAACCTGCGTCTGTCCGTCCGTATAGACCGCCTCCAGAATAAAAAGCTCTCTGGGACACAGCAGGCTGTCAATGCTGCAGTCCAATGCCTCCGCCAAAGCAGGAAGAACGGACGTCTCAGGCAGACATTTTGCATTCTCCCATTTCGATACCGCCTGAGGGCTTACATCCAGCCGCTCTGCCAGAGCCTCTCCCGTGTATCCCCGTTCCTTGCGCAGAAACGCAATCCCTTTTCCGACCTTATCAAGATTCATCATTTGAACCGTACCTCCAGATGTATTTTCAGCGCTGTGATGATATTGT
Source organism: uncultured Acetatifactor sp. (assembly GCA_964018205.1). Classification (GTDB taxonomy): domain Bacteria; phylum Bacillota; class Clostridia; order Lachnospirales; family Lachnospiraceae; genus Acetatifactor. Next base: position 30,367 of record CAXHOW010000007.1, read on the forward strand.
AGGCCAGATCATCCGAATTTACAATAAATGCTGCATTAAGAGCAAAATTTTTAAATCAACCTGTAGTTTAGGCAAAACAGATGAGTTTTGTACTGATATTATAACCATAAATGCCCATGGCAGGCACCATGAGCATTTATGACTTTGCATTTCATCGCATATACTTCTTGAGCAAAGCAATTACCTCTTCAAGGTTGATGGGCTTTGCGGTATGCGCATTCATCCCGCTGTCCAGACACCGCTTGATGTCGTCCGAAAACGCATCTGCCGTCATGGCGATGATAGGGATCGTCTGCGCGTCCGGACGGTCTAAGCTGCGGATTTTTTCCGTGGCTTCATAGCCGTTCATGATAGGCATACGGACATCCATCAGAATCGCATCATAGAATCCCGCCTCCGACTCCTGAAACTTCTCCACACAGAGCTGCCCGTTCTCGGCCCATTCCAGCTCCATGCCCATATCGGTCAGCAGTTCACTTAATATTTCCCAGTTCAGCTCATTGTCCTCTGCGGCTAATATATGCCGGCCCGATAATTCCTTATCCACTTCTGCATTTTCCTGTGCTTTCAGCGGATCCATATACTTTTGAAGTCCGTAGTACAAAGTCGATTTGAACAACGGCTTTGCAATGAAACCGTTGATGCCTGCCGCCTTCGCCTCTGTCTCAAGCTCACTCCAGTCATATGCCGATATCAATATGATCGGCATATCAGTATCAACAATCCTGCGTATCCGTCTGGCAACCGCAAGCCCGTCCATGCCCGGCAGCTTCCAGTCTAGCAGAACAATCTGATAGGCATCCCGTGTCTGATAATGCTTTGCCACCATTTCGATGGCATTTTCTCCGCTCTGAGTCCAGTCGGCTTGTATGCCGATGGATTTCAGCGCCTCCACCGCTGTATTGCACAGTATCTCGTCATCATCCACTACCAGCATTTTCCATGCCGGAAGAACCATATCGACCTCTTCCAGCTCAGCCCTTTCCAGATCCAGAACCACATGAAATTCCGTCCCCCTGTCCGGCTCGCTTTCAACGCTAATGCTGCCTTCCATGGCATTTACGATATATTTCGTGATCGCCATGCCCAGCCCTGCGCCTTCCGTCTTATGCACACGCATACTGTCTGCCCTCACATAGGAATCAAAAATCTGCGATATAAAATCTGCCGACATTCCTATGCCATTGTCTTTCACTATGATATGCGTTCGAACATATGCGGCGCCCTTTTCGGAAGGAGCATCCTCCTGATACAAGGACAGCTGTACGGTTCCTCCTTCCTGCGTATATTTAACCGCATTGGACAGCAGGTTCAGCAGCACCTGATTCAGGCGGATACTGTCACAGTACACCTCCTCTGCGGAGATATTGTCGATATGCACGTTAAAATTCTGGCCTTTTGCACGAACCTGCGTCTGTACAATACCTACGACCCCCTCAATTACCTCCTGCAGGGAAATACGCTCCGCCGTCAGCGTCATCTTGCCGCTTTCGATCTTGGACATATCCAGCACATCATTGATCAGCCCCAGCAGATGTTTTCCTGACAGAGTGATTTTCTTAAGACAATTGAGCACCTGATCCTTGTCATTTATATGTGTCACAGCAATCGCAGTCATGCCTACGATCGCGTTCATCGGTGTACGGATATCATGGCTCATATTGGACAAGAATGTACTCTTTGCCTTAGTTGCAGCCAGAGCCTCCTCCCGGGCCACCTCCAGATCGGCAAGCTGCTGGCAGGTCATTTTATAATAAATAAAGAAGATACACAGCAGCACGATGAAAATGATGATGCAGACAACCATCGTAGCAATCGTCCTGTCCCTGTCAAGACCTTCCACTGTCTGACTCAATGTACCGGAAGGAAGTATCGTCACCAGATACCATTCCGAATAAGGAAGCGATGTGCAATATACCTGCTGGCTGCTTCCGCCTAAGCCCAGTACTCCTGAATAGTTTCGCTTTGCGTTCATGGCAGCGGAAAGTTCTTTGAGAAACGCCTTTATCTTCTCCGAATCATCCTCATATCTTGCGTATAGGCTGCTGAAATAATCCGTATACTCCATATTCATACTGCTCACGATAAGGCTGCCGTCACGTCGGATGATATGGGAATAAATCAGTGCATTCTCCTCATCCGTCCCCAGCATTGCACTGATATACTCTATGGGAACAGCAGCCACCAGCGCCATGCTTTTCTCATTATTCTTCATAGGATATTCTGCCCTGACGCCGAACATAACTACTTCATTCCCTGCTATGTCCCTGCCCACCGCAACCTTTTTTTCGTTATTCCTCAGGGACTCATAGAAAGGCTCCGGATCAACCAGCTGAATCTGCTCTCCCTCAAGCATCTCCAAATGTCCATCCTCAGAACAAAGCGCAATATAATCAAAGTTCCTCACGCTGACCCTATACACCAGCTCTTTATATAATGAATCTATATCATCCATCTCCAGCGGGACCACCTCCACCGCCGTCTCCGCCTGTTCAAGCTTTAAATTGATAAGCGTACGGAAGTGTGCGGTAATATGATCATTTATGCCCACCATATATATGTCGCCCACTTTGTTAATGGCTTTCTCGCTCACCCTGCTCATATAACGCCCCAGACATACGAACGCTCCTATACTAATCAGCAGCAGCAGAAAAAAGCTCCCTATTAAAAAATGTGTCGCATATGTATTCCATCGACTCCGCTTTTCCGCATCCTGCTTTTTTCCCCTTTTCTCTCTTTCAACAAACATATTTCACCTTCTCTTTACATTCCGGATATGACATGTTCTTATATCATGTCCCATATCACCAGCTCGCTTCCTCGTCTATCTGACTTTGTTCTGCGTCAACATTACATGGTATAAAAGAATTATACCATACTTATCCTGAATCTCCAACAGCTTTTTGCATAGTCGCCGAAAGCCTGTCAAATCTCCCGAAACGCCCTGCTTCTCTCAAGCCTCTCTTTTAAAAATCCTTCCGTTCCTTCTTCTGTAGGATGGTAGTACTTTCTGTCCTTCAGGCCTTCCGGCAGACAGGTCATGCGGGCTATTTTTTCCTCTGTGTCATGGGCATATACATATCCCTCGCCGTAGCGGAGCTCCTCCATAAGCTGCGTAGGAGCATTGCGGATCACCAAAGGCACCGGCTCCGAAAGCCGGGACAGCGCATCCACCTTGGCCTCCTCGTAGGCAACATAAACCGCATTGGATCGGGGTGCCAGAGACAAGTAGATCACGGCCTGCGCCAGATTCAGATTACACTCCGGCATACCGTTGAAATGGCAGGCCTGATAGGCTGCCACCGCAATCTGCAGCGCCTGACTGTCCGCCAGACCGATGTCCTCGCTGGCGAAACGGATCAGCCGTCTGGCAATAAAGAGCGGATCCTCTCCCGCCTCCAGCATTCTGGCCAGCCAGTATACCGCAGCATCGGGATCGGAATTCCGCATGGACTTGTGAAGGGCGGAGATCAGATTGTAATGCTCCTCCCCCTTCTTGTCGTACAGCAATGTCTTTTTGCCCAGGCACTGCTCCAGCATCTCCTCCGTCACGGTGACAGACCCGTCCGGGGCGATCTGTCCGTTCAGTACCGCCATCTCCAGAGCGTTCAGGGCTCTGCGGGCATCTCCGTTGGCAAAGGCAGCAATCACCGCGAGCAGTCTGTCCTCCATGTGGACTTCCATGCTGCCGAATCCCCTTTTGTCCATCAGGACGCGGGACAGCAGGCCTATCAGATCCGCCTCGCCCAGCTCCTTCAGCACGAACACCCTGCAGCGGGACAGAAGCGCCGCGTTTATCTCAAAGGAAGGGTTCTCCGTGGTTGCGCCTATGAGTATGATGCTCCCTTTTTCCACATAGGGAAGGAAAGCATCCTGCTGAGCCTTATTGAATCGATGTATCTCGTCCACGAACACAAGGGTGCGGACGCCGTAGATCCTACGTTCCTCCGCCTGCTTCATGATATCCTTGATCTCCTTGATGCCGCTGGTGACTGCGCTGAAATTCACAAAGTCGGATCTGGTGCGGCCGGCAATGATCTGCGCCAGCGTAGTCTTGCCCACTCCCGGCGGTCCCCAGAAAATCATGGAAGTGACCTGATCCTTCTCCAGCATCTGACGCAGGAGCATCCCCTCCCCCAGCAGATGCTTCTGACCCACATAGTCCTCCAGCGTCCGTGGACGCATTCTGTCCGCCAGAGGAGCCATCCCGGAGGAGGGCGATTGTTCCGTCTGTATATCAAACAAAGAAAGCTGTTTCATTTAATGCGCCTCCTATGCAGCGTTTTTACACAAGATCTTTCGTTATTTTTTTTAGCATTTTTCATGAACCACAGGGACTGTTTTTTTAGCAGCATCTCCTTTTTAAAAACATCCCATGCTTTCAGTATAATAGATTTCGCCCCACAGCACAATGGCAAATTGGAATCCGGGCTGCCGCAAAGCCGGATACTCTGCAGCACAACGCCATGCATTTACTGCAAATAACTTTAAATAATCCTCAAAGATATTTCCTTTCTCTTGTGCTATACTTGTCATAGGATTCCGGCAGAGGCGAATCTATGCCGAAGCCTTGTCCCGGACTTATACCACACAGTCAATTACCCCGCAGCAAGCTGACGGGGCATCAATCTTGCATCGCAGCAAGCTGCGGGGTATTGACCCTCGCGGCATTCGCCAAATATGCGTGCGAGCACGCCTACTTGGCTCATTGCTCGCGGGAATAAATTCTATATGCCCCTCAGGACGGGCAGACAGGAGCTATCATGAAAATCGCAATGCTTATGGACAAAAACACCCGGTCTCAGGTTCTGGATCAGGAAACCATCCAGCGCTTTGCGTCCCTCGGGGAGCTGTCATGGAACGAAACAGACGGGAACGAGCCGGAAAACGCAAAAAAGGTAATTCAGGGGGCGGATATAGCCGTCACCAGCTGGGGCAGCCCCGCCATGACCGGAGAGCTGCTGGATCAGGCTCCCGGCCTGAAGCTGGTTCTCCACGCCGCAGGCAGCGTAAAGCCTATTGTGACGGAAGAAATGTACCGCCGGGGGATCCGGATCATTTCCTCCGCATATGTCTTAAGCTCCGGCGTCTCCGAAACCGCCCTGGGCCTCACCATCGCCGGCTGCAAGAATTTTTTCTCCCTGAATCAGGAAACCCGTCAGGGCGGCTGGTCCCACACCGGGGTCACCGACCTATACGGCATTACCGTAGGCATCGTGGGCTTCGGCATCGCAGGCAGCCATTTTGCGGAGCTGCTTGCCAATTTCACCGTTAAAGTCATCGCTTATGACCTCTATGTCCCCCAAGAGCGCATGACGGCTCTGGGCGCAGAAAAGGTGGATACTCTGGAAGAGCTCCTTGAGCGCAGCGATGTGGTGAGCCTCCATGCCCCTTCCATAAATGATACTTATCATATGATAAACAAGGAGACCTTAGGCCGGATGAAGGACGGGGCAATACTTATCAATACCGCCAGAGGCTCTCTGGTGGACGAGGAGGCGCTTGCTGACGTTCTGGCGTCCGGCAAGCTCAAATACGCCTGTCTGGACGTGACCGACCCGGAGCCTCCTGCCGCAGACAGCAGGCTCCGGATGCTTCCCAACTGTATCCTGACCCCTCATCTGGCAGGCCAGGCCGGAAACGGGCTCCGCAAGATTGGTCTCCACTGCTGTCAGGAGCTGGAGCGTTTCCTTGCAGGTCAGCCTCTGCTTTATGGAGTCACGGAAGAAATGCTGGCAAGGATGGCGTAATTATCATGCCGTCTAACATCCTTTTTTAGTCAACCTGCCCGAAAGAGCAGCTGAAAGCAGCGTGCCTCCAAGCCAAAGAACAGCTTTTTGCCCGCCACCCTGCCCCAAAGAGTAGATCGGCTGCCCATAAGCAGCACCCACAGATAAGGAGGTCCCATGAATACCATATTATCCTGCGGCTGCACCTGCCATCCCGAACCGCTTGCCAAGCCTTTCGGCTTTAAAGGCGGCGCCCTCACCGAGCTATGGCAGGTGGCATGCCATCTGGAAGATGGCGCCTCCCATTCCGCTATAGGTCTGGGGGTCCAGAGCGTCCTCTGGAGCGACGCAGCCATCTTTGCCGGACTGGGGCAGGAAAAGGGCAACCGTCTGATGCTGTCCATGACCCGCCATGCCCTGCGCCTGCTTAAGAACCGTCCCCTCTCCCGCCCTGACCTGATGCTGCAGGAGCTGATTCCAGATGTCTGGGAGTACGGACGGCAAGAAAGCGGCTATAAAGACCTGCGGCTCACCTTTGCGCTGAATGCGCTGACCCCGGTAGATTGGGCTCTGTGGCAGCTGTACGCAAAATCTCAGGACTGCTTTTGGCTCCCTAAGCTGGCTTCCCCCATTACCTCCGCCCTGACGGAGCGTCAGCCCTGCCTCGGCAATATCCCCCTGCTGAGCTACGGCACCTCTCAGGAGGAAATCCGCCGTCTGGCCCATGAGGGTGCTTTCCTCTACAAAATCAAAATAGGCTCTGCGCCAAACGGTTCCTCCGATCCGGACGATATGCTGCGCTGGGACTGCCAAAGGCTTCTGGAAGTCCACAGCCTCGTTTCAGAAGATATCACGCCGCACACAGAATGCGGCCATCCTGTCTACTATCTGGATGCCAACGGCCGGTACGACACTGCGGAGCGGGTGGAGCGGCTGCTGGACTTTGCGGACAGACACCATATTCTGGAACGCATCATCCTGCTGGAGGAGCCCTTCCCGGAAGACAAACTGCAGAACGCCGCCTTCCTCCCCGTACCTGTGGCGGGAGACGAAAGCGCCCACAGCGCAGAGGACGCCGGACGGCTCATAGAGGAATACGGTTATCGGGCAATGGCCCTGAAGCCTATCGCAAAGACCTTGTCCGTGACCATGCAGGTGCTGGAGACCGCTTCCCGCCATGGAGTTCCCTGCTTTTGCGCCGACCTTACCGTAAATCCTTCCATGACGGAATACAATAAGGCCGTAGCCGCCAGACTCCCCCTGCTTCCCGGACTGAAATGCGGCGTCATGGAAAGCAACGGCGCCCAGAACTATCTCCGCTGGGACAGAATGACCTTGAAGGATCCTTCTGCCGGAGAGTCATGGGCGCTTCCCAAAGACGGGCTGTATATATTAAACGAGGATTTCTATGCAAATGACGGAGGAATCTGGCGGGATATTCATGTTTCCCGGCCATGATTTTTCTTCCCTCACACCCCTGGCAGGAGGCGCTGACTATGCGCCTCCGTTATACCACGGTGAGCTTCGCTTCCTTCAGGGGTACCGCAAACCAGCTGTTCATACATTTGTTCCTCCATGCACCATTCCCCTACCCCTGACAAGGGCGATATTTCATTGTATCCAATTACTCAGTTTCTCTCTCCAAACCACAGCCCCGCCGCACTGTCCGAATCCAGATAGAGGATTGCACTGCCATGCTTGCGCAGGGCAGTGGCCGGACAGCTTTCTCCCACAGCCCCTTCGCAGGTCTTCTTTACCGCGTCGGCTTTCAGAATCCCGGGAACCACACAGAACAGCTTCTCTCCCCTGCACAGCGCAGGCACCGTCAGCGTCACCGCATAGGCAGGCACCTCCTCCAGAGAGGAAAAGCATCCGTCATTCACCTGCTGCTGACGGCACACCTGATCCAGCGCCACCACCTTCACCAGCTCTTTATCCGCAAAATCCGCCACCGGCGGGTCATTGAATGCAATATGGCCGTTCTCGCCGATGCCAAGGCAGACTATGTCCACCGGATACCGCTCCAGCAGCGCCGCATAGCTTTGACAGATTTCCTCAGGCGTACGCCCTCCGTCCCGCAGATAATGCACGGCTTTCAAGGGCACATGGCTAAAGAGCGCTCTATCCAGAAAATTGCCGAAGGCCTGAGGCGCGTCCGCATCCAATCCGCAGTACTCATCCATATGGAAGGCCCGGACGCGCTCCCACCGGATGGAATCATCCGCCGCCAGAGCCGCCAGCACCTCATTCTGAGAAGGGGCCGCCGCAAAAATCATACTGCATTCCTCCTTCCGGCTCAGCGCCTCCCTGACTGCGGCCGCCACGTCCTTTGCCGCCGCCTCCCCCATTTCCCTGCGGCTGTCATAAATCCTTGCTTCCAGCTTATCATATTTTTTCTTGATCATTGCCTACCCTCAGCCTTCCGTCTTCCTTTCGATTTCTTTTTCACATTTGCTCTGTTTACTTTTCGAATTCCTCTTTGTCTTTTTCCTTTTATCTACATTTCAAATGTCTGCTTCAGCTATCGCCAATGTCCCCGCCTATCATTACCAGCTTTACATCCACATTCTCGTCAAACAGCACCAGATCTGCGCGCCGCCCCGGCTCCACCCGCCCTGCTATATCCTGAAGCCCCATGATCCTTGCCGGAGTCTCCGTGGCCATCCTGACGGCATCGGGCAGCGTCGCCCCCGCCAGCCTTATCATGTTCCGCACCAGATTGTCTGCTGTGCAGACACTTCCGGCAAATGCCTTGCGGTCAGGCGTCTTTGCCACGCCGTCCTCCACGATTACCCGCTGTCCTCTGGCAAGACTGCCCAGAATGCTTTCTCTTGCCTCCTGACCGGCAGCCCGCATGGCATCCGTCACAAGAGCAAGACGGTCGGGCCCGATGAAGCGGTACGCCATGGCCAGCAGCTCTCCGGGCAGATGGCAGCCGTCCGCGATCACCTCGCTGGTAAGGCCGGACAGCACATAGACGCTCTCGATGATGCCTCCTCTGCGGAAACCTCCCGCACGGGTAATGCCGGACATGGCCGAGTACAGATGGGTCACATGAGTATAGCCATGCGCAAAAGCCTCCTTCACTTCGCTGTAGGTTGCGTCGCTGTGGCCTACGGAGGGCAGGATGCCACGGGAGGCAAGATAATCCCCCATTTCCAGCGCTCCGGGCAGCTCCGGCGCAACAGTCCACCGCAGGATGCCGGGACATATCTCCGCCAGTCTCTTATACTCCTCCGGGTCAGGATTCCTGATGTAAGTCCCGTCCTGAGCCCCGCTCTGACCGGGGGCAAGATACGGCCCCTCCATGTGCAGTCCCAGTATCCTCGCTCCCCCTATGCCATCTTTACACTGCTCGTAAAGACGGGCGACTCCTTCCATTTCTTCCATGGTGGAGGCCATAGAGGTCGCCACCAGCCCCGTGGTTCCATGGGCCAGATGGAGTCGGCATACGCCGTCCCATGCCTCCCCGGTTCCGTCCATGAAGTCATGTCCCCCGCCTCCATGTACATGAATATCAATAAAGCCGTGGGACAAATACAAGCCTGCGCCCTCCATGACTGTATCCGCATACCCATCCGCAGGCAGACATGCGCTCCCTGCCGGAAACCACTCCTGAACCTTGCCCTCCTCCAGAAGCAGGCTGCCCGATTCTATCCTGCCGTCCTGCACCAGCCTTACGTCATGCAATAATGTCTTCACGGAGCGCTCCTCCTTCTGTCATCATTTTCTCCTCTTTCCGCCGTCCCCTGCGTATCTTTACCGCCTTCGGCTTTCCTGCTTTCTGCCCCATTTACTCTTCCTGCGCCTGTCTCCGAAATTACATCTTTATCATGCTTATCAGTTCCTTCAGCGCCTCTGCGCTTTCCGCCAATGCCTCTCTCCCTCCTCTGGAAAAGTCCGAGCCATGGGGAATCCGCATCTGCTCCTCGGTCAATACCGAATCCTTGCGGTAATGAGGCTCTAAGGACAGCCAACCGTCATAACCCTCCTGAAGCAAAGCCCTCAGCAGTCCCTTATAATCAACCAGCCCTGTCCCTGGCTTTACGCACAAGGGCTTTCTCTCTGACAGCACAGCATCCTTGACATGCACATGGAAAAGCCGGGAGTGTATAGCCCTATGGCCCTCAGGAAAAGGCCTCTCCCCCAAAGGATCATAGATATCGTTTCCCGGATCATAAATAGCCCCGAAGGCATCCTTGTCCAGAAGGGCCAGCAGCGCCGCCACTGCAGCGTGATTGGTAGTATTTACACTGGGATCCGCCTCCAGAAGCAGCCGCTTGCCCCTCTCCCGCAGAAGCCTTCCGGGCCGCTCAAACAAAGGCGCCAGTCTCTCCGGCGGCACTTTTCCCTCCTCCGGCGCAAAGAACGTAAAGCCCCGGATGGTTTCACAGCCCAGAATATCTGCTGCGTCGCACAGCCGGGAAAGCTTTTCTAATTCCTCCTCCGGCACGCCCCCTTCAAAGGCGCACTTATAAAAGGAAGCCGCAAGATTGCATACCTGCAGCCCTTCCCCGTCCAGCTGCCGTTTCCATTCCTTCAAGGTCCCTTGGGCAATCTTGTCAATAGGGGTATCGGATATGCTGCGCAGCTCCAGCCCCTGCAGGCCGCAATGCTTTGCCAGCTCCACGGCCTCCTGAAAATCCTGTGTAGCCTCATCCGTAATAAATGCCAGCTTTCTATCCATTCCCACCACAGCCACCTCCCTGCTTCTTCCTGTTTCCACAAGCGCCCGTACCATTCCCTTTCTTCGAGGACTCATAGGCGGCGCATATCACCTTCACCGCCAGCCCCGCCTACAGATTCCCGTACATGACCCCGGCCGCGGCGCCGTATTCCTTCTGGAATTTCCTGCCGTCATAGGCCGGTCCCTGTGCCTCCAGTGCCTCCGGCGCCACACATATCCCTGCGCCTGCCCGGGAAGCCGCAGCCGCCAGCATGACCTTCACGGATTCCAGCAGTTCCTCCGCGCCTGCCAGCATATGTGCCTTTCCCTCCATGTAATTACATATCTGCTCCACCAGAGCGGAATACAGTCTGGAAGAATCCATCTGGAAATGATAGGTCTTTTTTGTTGTCATGATCGTGATGACAAAGGGCTGCCATGTACCCGTAAAGGTATTGAACATGGCGCTGGCTCCGCTCTTATGAGTGAGGTAATAGCTCTCGGAATACTTATCCTCCTGCTGCCCTCTTCCCAGATAACGGACAGAGGTAAAACCGCTGCCCAGAATCCCCGCAAGGGCTTCCGCAATATGGATTCCGTAATTGAATTCATCCACTCCCGCCGTGCCGAAGACCTGCACCGTCTTTCCCCTCTCCTCTTCCGGAATCGCAAGGAATTGCTGAATCTCTATTGCATAACGGGCGCTGGACGCCCCCAGTATAACAGCCCCTGAACGAACCAGCTCCTCCACCCTTGCACAGTCCGCCAGATTCCCCACTAACGGTTTGTCGATGAAGACGGGCTTTCCCTTCTGAATAAAGGGCATGGCGCAGCGCAGATGGTCGTCCCAGTTGCAGCCATGGATAAAGCCGATGTCGCACATATCCGCCAGCTCCTCCAGCGTATCGCACCGTCTTTCCAGCCCGAACCGGCGGATGAATCCCTCCACCTCGCTGTCATCCCGAAAGGAATCATTATAGACTCCAACGTATCCGGCGCGGGTATCCTTTTCCATTACCTCTCCAAAGCCCAGAGGATGGGACGTATCTATGTTCACAGCTCCTACTCGTATCATGTCTCGGCTCCTGTCCGCCTGCTCCGCACAAGCATACTCTTTACATATTATTTTTATTTTATGGTTTTCCTAATCCAGAGAAACCGGCCGGCCTTCACGGACAGACCTATAAATCCCCAGAATCAGCTCCACAGCCTTCCTGCCCTCATATCCGTCCACCAGCAGCGGCTCGTCACGGAGAATGGCGTTTACCAGATTGCGTACCTGCCGGAAATGCCCGTCGGAGCCGATATCACTTGGATTCCGGTGTCCGCCGGAGACTTCGTTCCTTTGTTCGGAATCTGCCTCACTATCCGCGGCAGCACACCCTCCTGAAACACCCTCTACGGCAGTGTCCCCTTCGGAAACGCCCTCTCCTCCGGCATCCCCTACGATAATGCCCTCTCCGGCAGTATCCCCTATGCCAGCGCCCTCTCCGCCAGCATCCCCCTCCGTCCCTCTGACGGAAATCCCTTCCGGCAGCTCTCCCTCAAAGACAGCACAGACTATCCTGTCCTCCTCCAGAATGACCGAGCCCTTGTCCCCGCATAGCTCGATACGTCTGGGAAAGCCGGGATAGACGGCAGTGTCGGCCTGAATGACCCCCAGCGCGCCGCTTTCAAACACGGCCACCGCACTCAAGGTATCCTCCACCTCAATCCTACGGGCCAGTGTGGCTGCCCGCCCGTACACGCTTGCCGCCGGCCCCGCCAGATAAAGCAGGAGATCCACCCCGTGGATGCCCTGATTCATCAGCGCGCCGCCGCCGTCCATGGTCCATGTCCCCCGCCAGCCCCCGGAATCGTAATACTCCTGACTGCGGAAATATTTCATATGAAGATCCGCGTTCAGGAGCCTTCCCAGAGCTCCGCTCTCCAAAAGCCGTCTGGCCTGCTGTACTGCGGGGGAAAAACGCAGCTGGCTCACCACGCTGAGCTTTACATGGCGCTCCCCGGCAAGCCGAAGCATCTTGTCGCAGTCCTCCAGCGTCAGCGCCATAGGCTTTTCCACAAGGACGTGACAGTCATGGGCCAGCGCCTCGCAGGCCGCGGCTCCATGCAGGCCGCTGGGTGTGCAGATACAGACCGCATCCACAGCCTTGTCCTCCCATATTTCCTCAAGGGAGCCGTATGCCCTGACCCCATGCTCCGCCGCCGTGCCTTCCGCCCGCTCCCGGGACGCGTCATATACTCCCGCCAGATATGCCTCTTCTATGCGGGAGATGGCCGAAATATGAAATTTTGAGATCATTCCGCATCCGATCACCGCAAAACCGATTTTTCCGTCCATGCCAATCCTGATTTTCCTGCCCATCCTCATTTTCCTGCCGACCCTCAATTCCATGCTCATCCTCATTTTCCCGCCGATGGCTCCGCAATCCCGCTTCGCTTCCTTCCGGCCAAGATGTATGTTTTCAGTATAGCAGGCCCTGCCCCAGATTCCCATTCAGTATCTTAAATGGATTTTGCATATTCTTGTACAAAGTCCCGGAGCATAAAGCCCGTGAAACCTTGTTCCCCGTCCAAAGCTCCCGCATAAGCCATTGCCTTTTTTTCTCCATGATACTATAATAATACTATAACAACAGCCATCCCATACAGTACCTGAAGTCAAATACCCCTATAGGAGCCGCCCATGAAGATCACAGACCTCCGCATCCAAAACTTCAAATCCATCCACGATATGTACATCCCCGGAATCGAGAATGCCCTGATTCTGGTAGGGCAGAATAACACCGGCAAGACAACCGTGCTGGACGCCATCCGGGCGGCAGGCGGCCAATACAGGATCGGTCCGGAGGACTTCGGGGAGGCAGGGGCAAAAATCAAAATCCATGTGTCCCTTACCCTTACGGAGGAGGATCTGGAGCTGATGCGGCGCAGAGGCGTCGTCAGCCAGTACAGGAAAAAAGATGCATGGATGCAGGATTTCTGTAAAAAGCTCCCCTCCTTTTCGGACATGACACTCTCCTTTACCATGACGGCCAACCGAGACGGCCGGATCCGCTATCAGGACGGGGCGGAAAAAAACAATCCCTATATACAGGAAGTGTTCCCCAAAATATATCATGTGGACACAGAGCGCCGTCTGGAGCAGCTGCAGAGCGATATGCTCCTTCTGCAGGAGGATGAGATCCTGAAGCGGATGCGGTCCGGCTGCTGTATGTTCGATCAGGCCAAGGACTGCAACCACTGCTTCCACTGTATCGGGCTCATCGAACAGAAGAATCCTGCCCAGCTGGACGCGCTGGAGGTCTCCAAGCTGCTGGACTATAAGCTGTATCAGCTGAACCTGGATACCTTCGCCCGCATGGTCAACGACTGCTTCCATAAAAACGGCGGCCGGGAGCACATCCTCTACTCCATGAACAGGGATGTTGAAAAAATACTGAGCGTCACCACGGAGATCCGCCATCCGGCCCAGAACGTGCCCCGGCCCATCTCCCGTATGGGGAAGGGTATGCGGTCCATCTATCTGTTTTCCCTTCTGGAGGCGTATACCCAGATCGAGGAGAATCTCTCCAGCATCATCATGATCGAGGACCCGGAGATTTTTCTGCACCCCAGCCTCCAGAAGGTATGCGGTACCATACTCTACCGTCTGGCCGCCAAGAATCAGGTCATATTCACCACCCATTCCCCCAATCTGCTGGCCAACTTCAACAGCAGGCAGATACGGCAGGTCATTCTTCGGGAGGACGGCGCCAGCGATATCCGGAAAAGCACCGACATCAGCGCCATCTTAGATGATCTTGGCTATACCGCAGGCGACCTGATGAACGTAAATTTCGTATTCATCGTAGAAGGCAAGCAGGACAAGTCCCGGCTGCCTCTGCTGCTTGGCAGGTATTATTCGGAGACCGTGGACAGTCATGGCAATCTCTCCCGGATCGCCATCATCACCACCAACAGCTGCACCAACATCAAGACCTATGCCAATTTAAAATACATGAACCAGATCTATCTGCGGGATCAGTTCCTTATGGTTCGGGACGGCGACGGCAAGGATCCGGCTGTTCTGGGAAGCCAGCTCTGCCGCTATTACGAGGAGCGAAGTATGGAAGACATAGACAAACTGCCTCAGGTACGCCCTGAGAACGTACTGATCCTCAAGTATTATTCCTTTGAAAATTATTTCCTGAACCCGGAAGTCATGACCCGGCTGGGCATCGTAGAGTCCGAGGAAGCCTTTTACGAAACCCTTCTGGAAAAGTGGAAGGAATACCTCCACCGCCTCCAGAGCGGCCGTCATCTGACGGAGGTTTTAGGCCATGATCTGGAAAGCATTCAGGATGTGAAGCAGCATATGGAAGAAATCCGCATCTACCTGCGGGGACACAATCTGTTTGATATTTTTTACGGGAAATATAAGGATCAGGAGAAGGAGCTGCTGGAGAGGTACATCAATCTGGCTCCCAGAGAAGATTTTCAGGATATTTTTGCGGCGCTGGAGCGCTTTCCCTACTTTGAAGGCCGGCGGGCCTGAGGCCTTGCCAAAGCTGCGGACGGATATCAGATACACCCCTGAAAAAAGGATAACGAAACATGAACAGCTTTGATTTACTATGGTGCGGCGAATACTCTCAGGACTGGGAGAACGAGCCCCATGAACACAATTTCTTTCAGATGATTTTGACTGTAGGCGGCAGCGCTGCCGCAGATATGGATGGAGAAGGATGGAATCTGGAGCCGGGCAGGCTTGCGCTGATTCCCCCGCATTGCCTGCACGGCATCCACCGGGGACATGCCTTCCATGTATATGACGCAAAATTCGAGGTGCATGACCCGACGCTTCTGCAGGCGCTCCAAAAGCTACCTCCGGTAACCGAGGTTGAAGATTTCCAAAGGATGAAGCTGTATTTCCAATGGATTATGCGGGAGGGCGAGACCCTGCAGCCCTTTTATATGCAGATGATCTCCTCTTATTTCTGGATGATCCTGACGCAGCTTTTAAGGCCTGGTCAGGATATGTCGGAGACGGCGATGACAGCCCGTTTTGAGTCGCCTCAGATGTACAAGGGCATGGATGTGCGCCAGATTGAACGCTTCATCCGGGAAAATTATGTGCGCCAGATAACCTTGGACGATCTGACATCCGTCGCCAGCTGCAATAAAACTACCCTGATTCAGGCATTCAAGGAAATCTACGGAACCACGCCCTTCGACTACATTATCCAGATTCGCCTGCAGAAGGCAAAGGAGCTGCTGGTCAACACGGACACCAGCATATCGGAGATATCGAATCTGATCGGTTTTCGGAGCGTCCATTATTTCAGTCGTTTTTTCAAGGAAAAGGAACATTACTCCCCTCTTGAATTCCGCAGAAAATATGCCGGGAACCGCTTCCTTACCTTCTGAGGCTTATCAGGGCGGCCTTCCGCCTGCCCTGACAAACCTCTTGTCACCACTTTTTCCATGATTTCCCACTCGTGACAGATCCGTCAATCTGCCCCCTCACCGCCGGAATGCTCCGCTATGGCCTCCTCGATTCTCCGCTTTACCTCAGCCGCTATCTCGTTTGTTCTCATGCCGGCATATTCCTCATAATACATGGGCTTTAAGTAAAACAGCTTCACTGTCACGGGTGAAACGGACTTTTCATCGAAGGGCTTGAAGGAATCGATCAGGGCGCAGGGGACAATGGGACACTTTGCCTTCTGGGCGCTTTTAAAGGTGCCCCCCTTAAAGGGCAGCAGCTTATTTCCCTCCCTGCTCCTTGTCCCTTCCGCAAAGATCAGGAAATTCCGTCCCTTCCCTACCTCCTCCGCCATCTGATTGATTACATGAAGGCTTTGCTTTACGTCCTCCCTGTCGATGACGATGGAATTCAGCGCCTCCACCACCTGCTTCAACAGGATCACCCTGCTGGCCTCCTTCTTGATCACGAAGGAAAAGGGAATGGGGCAGGAGTCCAGAAATACCAGCACATCAAACAGTCCCTGATGGTTCGGAAAAAAGATGAACCCGTTCTCCTTCGGTATATTTTCCAGCCCATGGGCCTCAATGGTGACCCGTCCCGCCCGATTTGCGGCCTTGGTCACCTTCTTCACACAAGTATAGGCCTCCTCCAGACTGACATCCTTTCTCTTTCCGCACCTCCAGATACAGAACAGATAATAGGGTGCTTTCAGAAAAAGCCTCAGCACCATCATGGCTATACGAAGCATATCCTCTCTCCTTCCCGTCCGCTCCATTCTCCTGAACAAGCACATTCTTCCATCCGTCCAAAACTCGTTTTACGTGCCTGACCCGCCGAATTTATACCGCCAAAAATATGCTGTCCCCACATCCTTATGAAACACGACAAGCCGCCCTTGAATCCCTCTGGGCAGCCTGCCGACTTTTACGTAAAATCTTTCCTACACAAAAAGCGTACATCCCTGCAGTTTAAATTGCTCGATCTTCTCTCTGATGTCCTCCTCCGTCACCCCCAGCCTCCCGGCCAGACAACGGATACAGAGAAATTCCCGGCTGCCCCGGTTGATGAATTTCTTGTGGGCGCCGATTTCATTATAGCTGAGCTCCTTGCCGCAGTTTATGCAGGCGCTCATCACAGGTCAACCACTTTTCCCCGCATCACCGCACAGTCAAAGGGCTCCAGCTCCCGTATCAGGGTGGAGTTTTTCACCTTCCACGTATCTCCGGTCCAAAGCTCCCTGACCTCCAGTGTCTTTCCTGTGCTGAAGGGCAGCCCCATCTCGTCCAGATTGACTCTGGCACAAGCCTTGTTTTCGCTCAGGTTGAAGAATCCGATAGCCAGCTCTCCATTCTCAAGCTGCCTCGAATACAGAAGCATATCCTCCCCCGACCATGTTCCCACCAGCTTCACAGGCTGACGGCATGCCCTGTCCTGATTGATGCTTATGATCTCCTCATTGCCCAGTATATCCAGAGTCGCCTGATTCATGCTGCGCACGTCACAGCCGATCATCAGGGGCGAGCCCAGAAGCGCCCAGATGGAGAAATGGGTCTTGTACTGAACGTCGCTGCAGCCCTTCAGTCCTACATTTCCCTTACCGTACATTCCCACGATCAGCATATCCATGTCGTTGAAGCACCCCACGCCGTTATAGGGATGGAGCTTTTCCTGCTGTCTGGCCAGATCCTTCACGGATTCCCATGTGTCGAAAATGTCCCCGGTGGAACGCCACATAGAAGCACCGGTGCCCTTGATCCACTCGTGGGTCTCGTCGGCTCCCCATGAGCATGCGCTGAAGAGGATGTCCCTGCCGCAGTTCTCCAGCGCCAGCCCCATGCGGCGGTACAGATATTTCCCGGGAATGATGGGGCTGTGGTAGCAATAATCATATTTCAGGAAGTCTACTCCCCATGAGGCAAATGTCTCAGCGTCCAGAAACTCATGCTCAAAGCTTCCCGGATACCCTGCGCAGGTCAGGTTGCCGGCGCAGGAATACATACCGAACTTCAGTCCCTTGGAATGTACGTAGTCCGCCACTGCCTTCATGCCATGGGAGAACTTTTCCGGATCCGCCACCAGACGCTCCTTCTCGTCCCTCTCCCGCAGCGACCAGCAGTCGTCAATCACAAGGTACTCGTACCCCTTCTGGGGCAGTCCCTTTGCCGCCATGGCGTCTGCGGTCTCAAAAATAAGCTGTTCGTTGATGTTTGCCCCGAAGGTATTCCATGAATTCCATCCCATGGGCGGTGTCAGTTTTACCATTGTTTTATCCTCCTATTCCAGTTCCGCATTCCTCCCCCCAGTACCCATGCACTCGGGATACGTTTCTGGCCGCTAGACCATGCGTCCATAAACGTATCCGCGTACTGGGGGGACGAATGCTGTTTCCAGTTCCGCATTCCTCCCCCCAGTACCCATGCACTCGGGCGGACGAATGCTGTTTCCAGTTCCGCATTCCTCCCTATAGCACTCCTCTGTCCTACCGATGCCTCCATGTAGTTCTGGAGAACAGAATCAGGATAGGGAAAATCTCCAGTCTTCCCGCCAGCATATCCATGAGCAGCACCAGCTTGGAGAAAGTACTGTAGGCCGCAAAGTTGCAGGTAGGCCCCACCATTTCGAACCCGGGACCGATATTATTGAAGCAGGCCAGCACTGCCGAAAGATTGGTGGTGATGGAATATCCGTCCACCGAGATCAGCAGGAAGCTCACCAGAACAGCCGTCACATAGGCCGCCAGATAGGCGTTTGTATTCTGGAGCACCTTTTCGTCCACCGGAAGGCCGTTGAGGCGCACCGCCTGCACCTTCTGGGGATGCACGATCTTCCGTACGCTCCTGCGCAGGCTCTTCAGCACCAGCAGCACCCTGCTGCACTTGAAGCCGCCCCCTGTGCTTCCGGCGCTGGCGCCTATGATCATCAGGCTGAGCAGAATCGCCTTGGAGAAGCCCGGCCAGAGCTCATAATCCGTGGTGGCAAAGCCTGTGGTTGTAATGATAGTGGCGACCTGAAACGCCGCATGCCGGATCGTCTCCCCCAGCGAGGCATAAAAATCCCCCAGATTCCACACGATCAGTACTACGCTGCCCACGATCAGTCCCAGATACAGCCGCAGCTCCTCGTCCTTGAACACGCTCTTGAACTCCTTCATCAGCAGCAGATAAAAGCAGGAGAAATTCACGCCGCAGAGTATCATGAACACGGTACACACATTCTGGATATAGGGACTGAAGCTGGCCATACTGTCGTTGCGGATGCCGAAGCCTCCCGTTCCCACCGTGCCGAAAGCGGTACAGACCGCCTCAAACAAGGGCATATCCCCCAGCATCAGGAAAACCACATCCAGCACCGTCAGCAATACATACAGCAGATACAAGATCCTTGCGGTTTTCTTCATCTTGGGCACCAGCTTGCCCACGTTGGGCCCGGGGCTCTCCGCCCGGAGCAGGTGCATGGTAAAGCCGTTCTCTCTGCCCCCCATAGAGGAAATCGCCAGCAGAAACACCAAGACCCCCATACCCCCCAGCCAATGGCTGAAGCTCCTCCAATACAAGATACCCTTCGGCAGTCCTTCCACCGCAGGCAGTATGGAGGCTCCCGTAGTGGTGAACCCGGACACGATCTCAAAGAAGGCGTCCACAAAATCCGGAATGACACCGGAAATGTAAAAGGGCAGGCATCCCAGCAGACTCATAAAGAACCAGCTCAAGCCCACACAGGCCATGCCCTCCTTGGCAAAAAACCTATTTCTGGATCCTCTGCACAGAAACATCAAAAGCCCTGAGACCACCACTATGATCCCCATACTCCACATAAATGCCCGAACTGCCCCAAACTCCTTCTCCCAGAGGCTGATAAGCATTGCGGGCACCATGAACACGGCTTCGACCATCAGTATCCTGCCGATAAATCTTCCCATCATCTTATAGTTCATATTCAGCCTCACATCATTCAAAGATATCATTCAGCTGGCAGATGCCCTTTTCCCGGTTCGTCACCACATAGACGGTATCTCCGCTGCGGAAAGAGGAGTCACCGTTAGGGATCTCCATTCTTGCGCCGTCGCCGATGTATACCACCAGCACACCCTTTTTCAGCTTCAGGTTCTTAAGCGGCACCCCGCAGTTTTTGGTGGTGTCATCTGCCAGAAACTCCATGGCCTCCGCCTGCCCGTCCGCTATGGAATGCACTGTCAGGGCCGCGCCGGTCTGATTCTTCATGGCACGCACATACTGCACGATTGTATTACAGCATAATTCCTTGGGGCTCACCACGCTCCCTAAAGATAGGTTCCCCAGAATATTCGCATTGTCGATATGTCCCAGCTTGGTGATCACCTGAGACACTCCGTTATTCATACCGTATAGGGACAAAATCATGTTCAGCTCATCCAGCCCCGTAAGGGTGGCCATTGCGTCACAGCCGGAAATCCCCTCCTGATCCAGCAGGATCTGGTTGCTGGCATCCCCCTGAATAATGCTGGCCTTGGGCAGCATCGCCGTCAGCTGGACGCACCGTTCGGGATTCCTCTCGATGATCTGCACCCCGATGCCGCTGCCCTCCAGAAGCTTTGCCAGATAATAGCTGACCCTTCCGCCTCCGCACAGCATCACCCGCTTCACCTTATGGGTGATCACCCCCAGATTCTTCAACAGCATGGCCAGCATATCGGTGGAGGCCGTGACGAAAATACGGTCTCCCTCCCGGAGCACAAAGTTTCCGCCCGGCGCCACGGCCTTTCCCCCGCGGAGCACGGCGCACACCAGAATCTTGCACTTCACGATTCCGTACATATCGTTCAAGGCCACATTGCAGAGCTTGTTCTTTCCGTCAATGCGCAGCTCCACGATCTCCACCCGCCCTTTGGTAAAGGTGTCCCTCTTCAGAAATCCCGGATACTTCAAAAGCCGCTCTATCTCCACCGCAGCCTGCCTTTCCGGGTTCACCGCCATGGAAAGCGCAAACATATCCCTCATGGCATATGCCTGATCCGTATATTCCGGATTGCACACTCTTGCGATGGTGTGGATATTCTCGTTCAGGCCATGGGCGGTCATGCAGCAGAGCAGGTTCACTTCGTCTGCCCCTGTCATGGCGATCAACAGGTCAGCCTCCTTCACTCCCGCCTGCAGCAGTATATGCATGGAAGCACAGTTCCCTTGGACCACCATCACGTCATAACGTTCCTCGCTGGACACCAGCACCTCCGAATTGGAGTCTATCAATGTCAGATCATCACCCTCGGCCGACAGCTTCCGGGTCAGCGCAGCACCCATCTTTCCGTCGCCGGCAATTATTATTTTCACAAACCTCAAGCCTCACTTTGCTTTATACTGTAATTTACGTACCGCAGCCTCCCGGCTGCATGGCTAATGTCATAAAATCCAAGCCCTGCCGGGAACCGTCCCCGGCAAGGCTTCTTGCTTTGTCTATTGAATGATCCTACGCACCGCCAGTATGGTCTTGTACTGGGCATTGTTCACCTTGATACCGCCCCGGGGATAAGGCAGGCTGCTGCTTGCATGGACGATCATACCGCCTCCGATGTACATCCCCACATGACCGTCATAGCAGATCAGATCCCCCGGCTCCGCCTCTGCATAGGACACCGCTGTTCCTGCGCTTCTCTGCTGGAAGGAGGTTCTGGGGAGCGTGTATCCGAATGTGCTGTATACTCTGTAAGTAAAGCCCGAGCAGTCTGCGCCCGAGGTCAGGCTGGTTCCCCCGTACACATAGGGATTCCCGATATACTGGCAGGCATAATTGGCAATCTTCTTGCCCAGCTCGCTTCCTGACGCATTGTTGATCGTGTCTGTATAGCTGGTGCTGGTATAAGTCACATTTGCAGCATTCTGTGCAGCATTCTGGGCATCCTGCAGCTGCTTCAGCCTCTGCTGCTCCTGCTGCAGCAGCTTTTTGGCCACTGCGGCCTCCTGTCTGGCCTTCTCTATCTCGGCCTCAAAATTGGCGGACTGCTGCTCCTTTTTTGCCAGCATGACCTTCAGGTTGCTTCTCTGGCTTTCCAGCTCCTGCCAGTCGGCCTGCAGCTGCTCCCTGTCGGCCTCCAGCTGCTCCCTATCGGCCTCCAGCTGCTTCTCGTCGGCCTCCAGAGCCTCTTTCTCCGTCTCCAGCCTGTCCCAGAGATCATGCGTGTAATTCGTCAGCTCAACAAATCCCAGCAGAATCGTCCTCTCATATTCATAAACCTTCTCCACCTGATCCACCCGGTTCAGGATGCTGAACAGACCTTTTCCGCCCAGAAGCGCTTCCAGAAAGGAAGAGTCGCCTCTCTCATAAATCAGCCGGGTACACATAGCGATATCCTGCCGCTGAGCCTCCTCCCTCTCCACCGCCGCATTGTATTCTTTCTCTGTCTCCTCGATCTGGCGTTCCTTATGGGCAATTTCCTCCACCTTTCCCAGGATCTCATCCTCTTTTACGGCGATCTCGGCTTCCTTTTCGGCGATCTCATCCTCCTTCATCTGGATGCTGGTCATTGTGTTCAGTATTTCCGCATTCAGGTCGTCGATCTCCTCCTGAACCAGATTCTGCTCCTCCTCAAGGGCGGATATCTGGCTGTTGATATTGGCGATCTGGTTATTGCGCTGGTCGATATTCTGCTGGATCTCCCCCATGGAGCCGGCTTCCGGCCTCAGCGGCTGCCACAGCGCCGCCATGACCAGACCTGCCATGACAGCCCTTACTGCCCTTCCCGCACAGGACTTTCTCCTATGCCCTGCCGCTTCCAAGTCAGCCCCTCTTGCACTCTGTCTTTCAGATGCCGATCCTTGTCTTGATATTGTATCCGTTCCGTATTCCTTTCGTCTGATCTTCAATCTATGTTTCTCCCTTTCTTTCTCCACAGTAACCCCCCAAGCAATTCCCTTTATTGCTTTACTTTCATGCAAGTTGGAGCAGCCCGTTGCATGGGGTTTACTGTGACAGCTATTAAACAGCATAACACACTCCCGCCCATATTTCACCCCCCAAAAAATTAAGAAATGATAAACGGGCAAAAACGCAAAAAGGAAGAAGGTCACATCATAAATCGCAGTTGTTTACCGTTCTGGGGAAGGGAACCACGTCCCGGATATTGCCCATTCCGGTGAGGTACATGACGCATCTCTCGAAGCCCAGCCCGAAGCCTGCATGCCGGACGGATCCGAACTTACGCAGATCCAGATAGAAGCCGTAGTCCTCCTTGTTCAGTCCCAGCTCCTCCATCCTCTGCTCCAGAAGCTCCAGCTTGTCTTCCCTCTGACTGCCGCCGATGATCTCGCCGATGCCGGGCACCAGACAGTCCATAGCCGCCACGGTTTTACCGTCCTCGTTCAGCTTCATATAAAAGGCCTTGATCTCCTTGGGATAATCCGTCACGAACACCGGGCGCTTAAATACCTCTTCCGTAAGATATCTCTCATGCTCGGTCTGCAGGTCGCACCCCCAGGATACCTTATAATCAAAGGCATCATTGTGCTTCTCCAGTATCTCGATGGCCTCCGTGTAGGTCACATGGGCAAAATCGGAATTAGCCACATGCTCCAGCCTCTCCAGAAGCCCCTTATCCACAAACTGGTTAAAGAACGCCATCTCCTCCGGGGCATTCTCCAGCACGTACCGGATGATATATTTCAGCATCCCCTCGGCCAGTATCATGTCATCCTTCAGATCCGCAAAGGCCATCTCCGGTTCGATCATCCAGAATTCCGCCGCGTGACGGGTGGTGTTGGAATTTTCCGCCCGGAAGGTGGGGCCGAAGGTATATACGTTTTTGAACGCAAAAGCATATGTCTCAACGTTCAGCTGGCCGCTGACAGTGAGATTTGTGGACTTTCCGAAAAAGTCCTTGGTAAAATCCACCTTTCCGTCCCCGGTTCTGGGAATATTGTCCAGATCCAGCGTGGTGACCTGAAACATCTCCCCTGCGCCCTCACAGTCGCTGCCTGTGATCAAGGGCGTATGGACATACACAAAGCCCCTCTCCATAAAGAAGCTGTGGATGGCATAAGCGATCAGAGAGCGTACCCTGAACACCGCCTGAAAGGTATTTGTCCTTGGACGCAGGTGGGATATTGTCCGCAGATACTCAAAACTATGGCGTTTTTTCTGTAAGGGATAGTCCGCTCCCGAGGGGCCTTCCACCACCGCCTCCGCGGCCTGCATCTCAAAGGGCTGCTTGGCATCCGGGGTCTCCACGATGGTTCCCCGCACGATCAGCGCCGCTCCCACATTCGTCCTGCAAAGCTCCTCGAAATTGGGAAGCCTATCCCCGTACACCACCTGCAGCGGCTCAAAGAACGTGCCGTCATTGATGACCAGAAAGCCGAAATTCTTGGAATCTCTGTTGCTTCTGACCCAGCCCCCTATGGTCACCTCCCTGCCGATGTATTCCTCTCTGTTGCGATAAAGCTCCTTGATGTCTGTCAGCTGCATATTCTCCTCATTTCTGCGCGTTTTTACGCGCCGTGAATTCTAGTTTGCCCAAATGGCCGTGATCTATATTCCCATATTTCCAAGCAGATTTTATTTTGCCTGCCTCGGCGGGCATCCGGTTCTATCGTCCGGAAACAAACTTCCTTCAGTCTTGATCCTCCGAGACATTAGCATTCTCTATCAGATAGTCCATCACCTTCTCGCTCATGAAATAATTGCGGTATTCCTCCTGCGAAAAGGTTCCCAGCATCTCTTCCACCGTCACATTCATCGCCCCTGCATACTCCTCCAGCTTTTCCTCAAGCTCCTCGTCGCTGACGGTCAGTCCCTCCTTGTTGGCTATGGCCTGCAGTATGACCTCCTGCCTCGCCTGCACCTGCGCACTGACGCTTGCATAGTCGTCGCTGCTCATCCCGTTATAATAATTCGAATAGGTGTCCGGGTCCACGCCGCTTTCCATAGCCAGATTCGCGATGCTTTCACTGAACATATGCTTGTAGGAGAGCACAAATGTCTCCGGCAGCTCAGCCACCTGACTTGAGTCCATCAGCTGTTCCATGACGGCATTCTGAAGATTGTACTGGTAGCTCTGTCTGGCACTTTCCAGCAGATAATCATAAACATACTGCCTCAGCTCCTCCACCGTCCCCACCTCGGCAAATCCCATGGAGGCAACGGCGGAATCCTCCATATTATCCGCTTCAGGATAAATATAATTCACCGTGACGGTAAATACCACCGCCTGCCCTGCCAGCTCGGTATTCCGATAGCCCTCCGGAAAGGAAAGATCCAGATCCACAGTCTCCCCCGGCATGACACCCACAAGCCCCTCTTCAAAGCCTGCGATGAACTGGCCGGAGCCTATGGTAAGCTCGGCGCCTGAGGCGGTTCCTCCCTGAAAGGCGACCCCGTCCTTCGTACCTGCATAATCTATATTAACGGTATCCCCCTCCTCCACCGCCCGGTTGGTGATACCTCCGTTCTCTGCGGTTATATTGCTGATGTAGACCGCATACAGCAGCTGATCCCACTGCTCCTGATCCACCTTGGGGAACGCCAGCGTAATATTAATAGCGCTGTAGTCACCCAATGTAACATATTTGTCCACCGCCATCTCCTTCAGATCGGCGTTGGTCAGATCCTCCTCGCCGCACCCTGCCAGAATAGAGGCCGACAGCAGCAGTGCCAGCGCACCCGATATGATCCTCTTTCTCATAAATTCCTCCTGTTCCGGTTTATAATCTCTTCACTTCCGCCCCTCGCCTATCTTTTATATATACCACATTAATCTGCCGATTGAAAGCTTTTTCTTTTCAAAACTTTGCTCAAAACTTTATTGCTTATCCTTGCCTATCCATGGTCTTCTGTGTTAAAATGGAAAAAAGTCAAAAAAGCGACGGACACATAGGAGGCTACCGTTTATGAAACCATGGATGATCGTGCTGATCGTAATCGCAGTAATAATTATTGCGTCACTTATCGCATTATATTTTCTGGGAAAAAGGGCACAGAAAAAGCAGAATGAGCAGCAGGCCATGCTGGAGGCCAACAAGCAGACCGTTTCCATGCTGATCATCGATAAAAAAAGGATGAAGCTGCGGGACGCAGGGCTGCCTCAGATCGTTCTGGACCAGACGCCCAAGCTCATGCGGGGTTCCAAGCTCCCCATCGTCAAGGCCAAGATAGGCCCCCAGATCATGTCCCTGATCTGCGACGAAAAGATTTTTGACTCCGTTCCCGTCAAAAAGGAAGTCAAGGCCGTGGTAAGCGGTATCTACGTGCTGGGCGTAAAGGGACTGCACGGCAAGCCCCAGACAAACGCACCCGTCAAAAAGAAAGGGTGGTTCAAGCGCGCTCTGGAGACCGCTCAGGAAAAGGCAGGCGCAAAGCCCTTAAAGTAAATCTGCAGAATCACCCATGATACGGGGCTGTCCCGGATCAGGGTGGTTTCGGCCGGGACAGCCTCGATCAGGACAAGGAGAGACGGATGGACGAATACCGCACAAAAGCATATGCAAAAATCAATCTGGGGCTGGACGTAGTGAAGCGCCTCCCCAACGGCTACCATCAGGTAAAGATGATCATGCAGAGCATCGGCCTGTGGGATGTGCTTACCTTCCGGCGAACTCCTGAGGGCATTCACATCACCTCCGACTCTCAGGGGCTTCCTCTGGATGAAAACAACCTGATCTATAAGGCGGCTGCGCTGATGCTGGAAAAACACGGCATCTCTTCAGGCGTCCATATTCATCTGGAAAAAAACATTCCCTTGTCGGCGGGCATGGCAGGCGGCAGCACGGATGCCGCCGCTGCCATCAAGGGCATCTGCAGACTGTTCGACCTTGATCTGCCCTTGGGGCAGCTGATGGAATACGGCGTGAGCATCGGCGCCGACGTCCCGTACTGCCTTATGGGAGGCACCGCTCTGGCGGAGGGCATCGGTGAAAAGCTGACGGCCCTGACGCCTCTGCCGGACTGTCTCATCCTCGTGACGACCCCGGAGATCAGCGTCTCCACAAAATACGTCTATGAGCATCTGGATGCCCAGAGCCTGACCGCCCACCCTGACACCGACGGCATGGCGGAGGCCATCAGGGCAGGGGACTTGATCGGTGTCATAAGCCGCATGGAAAACGTACTGGAGACCGTCACCGTTCCTGCTTACCCGATCATCGATACCATCAAAAAGAGAATGCGCAGTCTGGGAGCGGCAGGCAGTCTCATGAGCGGCAGCGGCCCTACGGTGTTCGGTATTTTCCCCGCCGGGCAGGAGGAGACGGCAAAAGCGGCCCTTGACAGCCTCCGGCAGGAAGGGCTGGCAAAGCAGGCATTTCTGGTCAGGCCGGTGTAATAAGAAGGAGGATCGCCATGCAGCTTTCTTTACAAACGGATATACCGCTTCGGGATCTTGTTTTCAATACATTGCGTCAGGCCATCCTCACCGGTGAGCTGAAGCCCGGTGAGCGTCTCATGGAGATCCATCTGGCCGATAAGCTGGGCGTGAGCCGCACCCCCATACGGGAGGCCATCCGCAAGCTGGAGCTGGAAGGGCTGGTGACCATGATCCCCAGACGGGGCGCGGAGGTAGCTCAGATCACGGAGAAGAGCATGAACGATGTGCTGGAGGTCAGGAGGACGCTGGACGCCCTCTGCGCGGAGCTTGCCTGCAACCGCATCACGGAGGAGGGTCTGGATGCCCTGAAACAGGCTTGTGACTATTTTGAAAGCTGTGTCGCCGGAAAGGATGCCAAAAAAATCGCTCAGGCGGACGTGGCGCTCCACGACATCATCCTGCAGGCAACCGGCAATCAGCGTCTGGTCCAGATGGTGAACAACCTTGCGGAGCAGATGTACCGCTACCGTTTTGAATATATTAAGGACAGCAGCCAGCATGAACGATTGGTGGAGGAGCATAGAATTATATATCAGAGCATCCTGAACAAGGACAAGGAGACTGCTGCAGAGGCTGCAAAGACACATATCGACAACCAGAAAAAAACCATTATACGGCAGATACGTCTGGACCAGAAAAACGATGTTCTTTGAATAATCCGGCAAAATCAGGCAATAATCCCATCAGGCTCAAAATAAGCCTGAATTTACGTCGCAAAGAAAGCGGCAAGGGGGTATTGCATGAAAAATAAACGGAACAGATTTCGGGTCATCGCAAGCTTGTGCGCTCTGCTGGGCTGGTGGGGGTTCCTCTACCCTGAGCTGGTTCTGACACCGGATACCGTGACAATAAAAGCGGAAGACGAGAACGGCAGTCTTTCCGCCCTTCCCGACGACTGGAATCTGGACAGCAGTCTTTATCCCGATCTGTTGAACGCAGGGCGTGACAGGATCACCTTCCGCAGCAGGCTGCTGACAAATCTAAACTTATTTTGGGAGGCCTTTCATGGCAGGGAAGCAGATAAATAGAACCCTTTTGAAAAAAGACGCCCCCATCGGAGTCTTCGACTCCGGCGTGGGCGGTCTTACCGTTGCACGGGAGATCATCCGCCAGATTCCCAATGAAAAAATCATTTACTTCGGCGATACCGCCCGGGTTCCTTACGGAAGCAAGTCTTCGGAGACCGTCACCAGATATTCGGAGCAGATCGTGCGTTTCCTCCGGACTTTTCAGGTAAAGACCATCGTGGTAGCCTGCAACACTGCAAGCGCCTGCGCACTGGACACCTTGGAAAAGGATATCGACATCCCTATCATCGATGTGGTAAAGCCGGGAGCGAAATCCGCATGGGAAGCCACCAGGAACGGACGGATAGGGGTCATAGGCACGGAGGCTACCATCGGAAGCCAGATCTATACCAAATACATACAGGAACGGAACAAAGACATATCCATCTACGGCAAGGCTTGCCCCTTGTTTGTCCCTCTGGTGGAGGAGGGTCTGCTGGAGGATCCCGTCACCGACGAGATCGCCCGCAGGTACCTGACAGAGCTGATCGACATTGACATCGACACACTGAT
The DNA here is from genome assembly GCA_964018205.1 of uncultured Acetatifactor sp. GTDB lineage: Bacteria > Bacillota > Clostridia > Lachnospirales > Lachnospiraceae > Acetatifactor. The sequence continues at coordinate 59,141 of CAXHOW010000007.1, forward strand.
ACTGGGCTGTACCCACTATCCTCTGATCCGCTCCACTCTAGGCAGGATCATGGGCGACAAGGTCACGCTGGTGAACCCGGCTTACGAAACCGCAAGAGAATTAAAAGAAATGCTGACGGAGCTCGACCTATTGGATGAAGAGCCTCCGGGGCTGGGAAGCAACCGCTACCAGTTCTACGTCAGCGACAAGGCGGAAAAATTCGTCCGCTTTGCCAATTCCATCATCAAGTACGGAATCCTTTCCGCAAAGACCATCAATATCGAGGAATATTAACCTAAAAAGGAACCGGAAATCCCGAAGCAGTAAGCGCTTCGGAAAAAAGGGAGGCCTCCTATGGCAAGCATGGCACAGCTCACCCTCATCAGCCGGCAGCGGACGGAGGAAGGGGAGGAAACTATCACGGAGACCAGCCTGCAGGCTGAATATTATGAGAGAAACGGAAGCCTGTACCTCTTGTATCAGGAATCCTTGGAAGGAACGGAGGACGTGACCAGAAACTGCATTAAGCTAAAAGGCGGGCTGCTGGAGATCACCAGAAAAGGAGCCGTCAGTACCCGGATGGTTTTTGAGGAGGGCAGGGAGCATCTGACCGACTACATGACTCCCTACGGATGTCTGAAGATCGGTGTCCGCACAGAGGCACTGGAATGCCTGCGGCAGGATGAAAAGCTGGAGCTTCATGCCAGATACTGCCTTACCTCTCAGGGAGAGCCCTTTACCCATTGCACTATGAGCATACTGCTGTCCCCTGCCTGACCTATGCCGTGCTTTATATGTTGCGAAGCCTGCCATACGTCTGCGGACACGACCTGACACCTGCACTTTGCGCCTTGCGGCAAGCCTGCCATGCGTCTGCGGACACGGCATCTGTAATGCTGTGGCATTGACCTTTGCAGGAGCCAGAATTATACAGAATTTACCGCAGCAGGCTAAATATTCCAATTATATCTGCCGAAATATCTTTTAGATATAACAGAAATTATTTCTTAAGGATTTTCTGTTATCACAAGTCAAGGATAATGTGTCCGAATCGGACATATAGAAGGAGGATACTATGAGTGTAAATGGAGTTACATCGAATCAGGCAACGGCCGCCTACAGCTATTCAGCCACCGAGAACGTAAAGGCCGATACCACTGCTGCCGAAAATACAAAGTCAGAGAACACTTCCGCCGGAGCAGGCGCGGTTTATGAGCCTTCCAAGGAAACCACGGCTTCTGTAAAGAAGACCTATACCCCTGACACAAATCTGATCAATAAGATGAAAGCGGATGCGGATGCCCGCACTGCCCAGATGCGCAGCCTTGTAGAGAAAATGATGTCTCAGCAGGCGACTACCTACGGCAAGGCCAACGATATCTGGTCTTTCTTAAGAAGCGGCAATTTCACCGTGGATGCTGCCACAAAGGCTCAGGCGCAGGCCGACATCGCAGATGACGGCTACTGGGGCGTGAACCAGACCTCTGACAGGATCATTGATTTCGCCAAGGCTCTGACCGGAGGCGATCCTGACAAGATCGAGGATATGCGGGCTGCTTTTGAAAAGGGCTTCAAGAGAGCCGGCAAGACATGGGGCGGCGACCTTCCCGATATCTCCCAGCGTACTTACGAGGCAGTAATGGAGAAATTCGACAAGATGGCCGAAGAGGCAAAGAAGACCACTGCCGCCTCCTCCGCCACGAATCCTGCGGATCCTACCACAGAGAAATAAACCACTCCACTGCAGGCAATATGTTATTGGATCCAAGAAAGAATAAAGCGGGCCCCTCCCCGGCAAATGCGCCGAGGAGGGGTTTAGTCATCTCCTGATCCGAAGAACCGTGACCGACTCCGCCGGGAAATCCCATACAAACCTTGTGCCCTTGAATGCGGCCGTCTCCGCCGCCGGCACTATCCTTTCCGGCTGCTCAAAGCTGTTCTCCTCCTGCCCGTCCCAGCCCTGCATCACGGCAGCGGTCAGCGGATGCTCTCTATCCTCCAGCCCCTCCAGCACTATCTCCGTCGTCCTGCTCCGGGAAGAAACATTCACTGCTTTCACCAGAATATCCTGATTCTCGTCCTCCGCGGCCGAGATATAAAGGGCTTCCACCTGCACGGGCCTCGCCTCGATGTCATGATAGGCCTCTCCGTCAATATAAGTACGTATCCTGCGTCCTTCCACCTGCAGCTTCAGCTCATATTCCCTCTCCCGCTCCACGGTAATAAGGCACTGGCTTAAGTCAGAGTTTCTGCCGTTTATGGTCTCCGACACCGCCGTATCCTGATTCTGCCAGCCGCCTATGGACCAGCAGAAGCGGTTGCGGTCATCTTTTACTCCGAAATAAATCTTAAAGCCCCGAACACCCTTTTTCTCCGCAGCCTTCAAGGTCAGGGTATAATTCTTCCACTCCACGTCCCCAAATGCTGCAGGGTCTTCCCCTTCACCGACACGGCAGTCATTAAAGGAAATCGTCTCCCCGGTATCCGTATTGGTCACAAGGATATCCCGGTATTCTGCCACAGAATCATAGAAGCTCAGCTCTATGCCGCCGCTGATTCTGTCCGGATGGCTGGTCCGGCATTCCGGCGCAGGAAATCCCTCTTTCCGAAGCGATAATGTATAAGCGCCCTGATTTTCCATGAAAAGCTTCTGCACATAGTAATTGGCAGTGCCGAAGCTCCGTCCTCCGTCGAACCAGATCATGTCGGGTTTCCAGTTCACATGGTCTGCGCTGCACAGAAGCGGCGCGTAACAAGCCAGCTTTACCGCTCCTGCGCACTCTTCCAGCCCTATCATATAGGAAGCCTCGCACAGCGCATTGTACCATGTGTTCCCCCATGAGGCATACTCCCCTAAGAATACGCCGGGATCCTCCTTTTTGAAGCCTTCATAACGGCTGTGGTTCGCAAGGAACCATTCGGGGGACATATAATAATGCTCGTCCACCAGATCCGTAAGCCCTTCCCTCGTATGCCTCCAGCCCCGCTCGTATTCGCTGCCTGCGGCAAAGGGCCCGCTGGTGCCGATGAGCTTTATCTCCGGATACCGCTCCCTTACCGCCACTGCCACCACATTGTACCGCTCAAAGAAAGCCTCTCCTACCTCCTCGTTGCCGATTCCCAGATATTCCATCCCGAAAGGCTCTGTATGTCCCATCCGGGCCCGCAGGCCTCCCCACCGGCTGTCCGCCGGGCCGTTGGCAAACTCGATCAGATCCAGCGCCTCATCAATGAAATACTGCATCTTGTCAAGGGGAACCTCCCTATGGTGATGGGGATCGTAGCCGGGAGCGATCACAGGAAGCGGCTTGGCCCCGATATCCTCACAAAGCTGGAACAGCTCGTAAAAGCCCAGCCCCAGTGTCTGGTTGTAGCCCCAGTTGCAGCGCCTTGCAGGACGCCCCTCCACCGGCCCTACGGTATTTTTCCAGCGATACTGGGCATCTCTTGCGTCCGGATCCAGCGCTCCGTCATGGGTCAGGCAGCCTCCCGGGAAACGCATGAATTTAGGATGGAGGTTTTCCAGAAACTCCGCCAGATCTCTCCGCAGTCCCCCTTTTCTTCCTTTATAGGTATCCTGCGGGAACAGCGACACAAAATCCAGATAGACCTTTCCCCTTCCCTTGGCCGTGACGGCCAGCCGCCCCCGAGAGGTCTCCTCCTGCACTGTCATTGTCAGCTCATATTTCTTCCATTCCTGCGTGAGGATAATCTCCCTTTCCGCAAGGACCCTCCCCTCCTCATCCCGCAGGGATACGCAGATCGGCCCCTCCAGATCCTGCTCCCTTTTGGCCCAGCAGGAAAAGTCATATCCCGCGCCCTGCCGGAACACGATCCCGTTATGAAACCCTTTGTTCTGAATCCCTGCGCCCTTGCCGGGCATACGGATATCCATGGCCAGATAATGAGGGTTCTTGTCATTGACCGGCTTCCCGGTCAGCACCCTTACATCGATTTCCTCCTCCGTGCCGATTACCTCCCAGCCCGTGAGATGGGTATATGAGCCGTTGTCTATAGGGTCGTATTCAAATGCACGGTTCTCCAGCAGCTCTCCGTAGAGCCCTCCGTCCGCCGCATGGTTCAGATCCTCGAAAAAGATTCCGTACAGATCCCCCAATGCGTCCTTTTTCTTTGTTGTGTCGATCATCACCTTCATGTGGTCCTCCTATTTCAGGCTCTGCCGTCTAGTCCCGTTCTTCCACGTAGACCGCATTGCCTTGAACTGTTATTTTTCCCATTGACTCAGGCTTCCTCAGAAAATGGTATATACTCTCCATCTTATCTCAACACTCCGAAAACATCAATGGCTAAAAGCGGAATAAACTATCAGAAGCCAAAAAAGACACCCTCGGATTTTACTCCGAAGATGTCCTTTCACCTGCGCGAGATCACGCCCCCTTCACGATCAGCAGCTTCTGCCCGGGCTTAAGCTCGTCGCTGTCAAGGGAGTTGAGCTCCCGCAGGGCATCCACCGGCACATAATACTGCTTCCCGATATTCCACAGATTGTCTCCGTCCTTCACCATGTAGATCACCATTCCCGGCAGGCTGCTCAGCTTGCTGCTGTCCAGCTCCGACACATTCACCTGACTGATCAGCTCTATAGGAATATTCTTGAACACCACCGTGGAGAAGGAAATCACCGCCTTCACATCCATCTCCTCCCCGTCCAGCATAGTCACCTGAAGCTGTTCTACCTCCGCATGGACCTTGCCCAGATCCTCAGGGGCGATGTCCGGCACCTCCAGCGTATACTGATAAGGAATCTGGGCCTGCGTGCAGCGGTAGGGCGACTCGTCCTCTCCGATGATGTACATGACCTTTACCAGCATACTGCCCTGCAGCAGGATACCGTTTTCCACCGTGCTCTGCTGCTCCAGCGTCACGCTCCCTTCGCTGTGCAGCAGCTGCAGAATGGCTCCACCGGTTACACGAACATGGTCTGTCACCTTAGTCTTTCCGGTGACTCTGGACAAGAGCCTGCGGAGATTCGCCTTATGGGTCACGGCACTGACCTCCTTGGACACACCGTAGATATCGGAGATGATCTCCAGCTTCTCTTCCTCGTAGACCCGGATTGCAATGTCCAGTACCAGCTCCAGACCTATGTTGCGCTCCTCCCCGTCAAAGTCCGGACGGGGTGTCAGCTCCTGCTGCCCCAGCCGGTACCGGATGTCCGGCAGCATGCCTTCCCTGCAGCCATGGCATTCCAGCACTCCGCTGAAGGGCAGGGTAGTCTCAAAGCTGCGGCAGGGATGGTCCTCACCCTCCCCCTCATATAGGACAAACAGATGAATGTCCCCGGAAATCGTGATCTTTTCTTCCATCACCTTGAACTCCACATCCCCCAGAGAAAGGTTGGTCCAGAGTATCTGGAAGATGTTGGGATAATTGGAGGGCAGGGCAATCTCCTCCTTCAGCCTGAAGACGTCATTCTTGCAGATAGCGATCTGGGCCAGATTCAAAGGCATCCTGCGGTATTCCACCTTTTCGTCGCCATGGACCGCAATAGGCGCCTCCTCATCGTACAGCTCCTCCACCCGGGCCGTCATGGTGACAAGGGACTGGACATTCAGCTTGCGGGAATTGATCATGCTGACGGTGAGATCCTCCACCTCCCCTTCCACTGTCACCGTGTCAGTGGGGGCCACGCCCTGCATATTGATCTTTTCCTCAAAGGGAAGCTTCCCCTCCAGCACTACCAGACTGCTGCCGTCCTCTATGGTATGGTAAAGCGCCATGAGCGTAAGCCTGCCCCGGACAACGACAAAGTCCACGGAAGGCTTGATCTCGTCGATGACAAGCTCCCCTTTCTCCAGATTCAGGACATTGATGTCCGGCTTGTTCTCAGGAATATTCAAATCATCCTCCAGCGTAAACTGGGTGAGCGCCTGAACCCGGGTTCGGTCCATATGTATATTTCTCTTTAACAGCTCCACGATATAACCTCCCTATATACACTCGTATAAAAATATATATGAGTATACTGAAATTTATATGCGGAGCTTTGTAACGAATCACCCGCTTATTCCAATACATTTGAGGTGATAAAGTCCACTCCCCACTTCACAAGTCTCTCGCCATCCGCCTTGTCATCGCAGGTCCAGCAGTTGATCAGGATCCCTTCCTTATGAAGCTCCTGCACGATCCCTTCCGTCAGGGCTCGATAGTAGATATCCAGATTAAGCCTATGCTTTGTCAGCGCGTCATGAATCTCCTCGTTATATGTTCCCGTCAGGTAGTACAGCTCCTGCTGGGGAAGAAGCTTTCTCAGGCAGATCATATTGTCCAGGCAAAAAGAGATAAATGTGACCTCCTCCAGATAATGAAGCCCTCTGATCTCCTCAACCAGACGTCCCACATCCTCCTGCCGGAATTCATTTTTCAGCTCCAGGATACATCTTTTCCCATATTTCCGGCAGATACCGATATATTCCCGGAGGCTGGGCACTACCAGATCCTGCCGTCCCGCTATGCCTCCATAGCCTTCCTTATTTTCCCCTGCTGCCGGGCATAAGTCCTTCAGCATGATCTTCCGCACCAGATGATAGGAGGATTGCTCTACGTTGATATCGTCATATGCCACACGTCCCGTCCTATCGTCATGAATGACAACGAACTGCCCGTCTCCGGTCACATGGACATCCGTCTCCACCCCATAGTAGCTGCGGTTTCCGGCAGCCACGAAGGCCGGGATAGAGTTTTCTGTCTCCAGCCCGCTGAGGCCTCTATGCGCAATCATCCTCACATTGCCCTTATTCATCTTTATTGTGTCCATAATGTCCTCCTGCTTTATAGTAATAGTCTCCCGGAATCTCTGAACCGCTTTTGGTATGATGCCTTACCCCTCTACAGCCCCGATGAGATCCGTGACATTCTCCACATGGTACTGCTCCATATACCGCTCAATCCCCTCCGCCACCTCAGCCGTGGCATAGGGATTCACAAAATTCATGGCTCCCACGCTGACTGCGCTGGCTCCCGCCAGCAAAAACTCCACTGCATCCTCCCCGGTGGCGATGCCCCCCATGCCGATGACAGGTATCTTTACGGCCTGAGCCGCCTGATAGACCATGCGCACCGCAATGGGCTTGATGGCAGGCCCGCTCATGCCTCCGGTCTTGTTGGCAATGGCAAACCTCCTCCTATGGATGTCTATCTTCATGCCCGTGATAGTATTGATCAGGGACAAGGCATCCGCTCCGGCCGCCTCCGCCGCTCTGGCCATCTCCGCGATGTCCGTGACATTAGGGCTCAGCTTCATGATGATGGGCTGTCTGGCATGCTTCTTGATCTTACTTGTGATATCCGATAAGGCATCCGCCCTCTGGCCAAAGGCAATAGCCCCCTCCTTCACATTAGGGCAGGACACATTGATCTCCAGCAAGGATACTGCCGGTTCGTCACCCAGCCGTTCCACAGCCTCCACATAATCCTCCACTGTCCTGCCGCAGACATTGACTATGATTTTTGTATCGTATTTCTTTAAGAAAGGGATATCCCTCTCCAGAAACACATTGATGCCCGGATTCTGGAGCCCTATGGCATTGAGCATCCCCCCATAGACCTCCGCCACTCTGGGGGTAGGGTTGCCGGGCCACGGCACGTTTGCCACACCTTTGGTCACCACTGCGCCCAGCTTATTTAAATCTACAAATTCCGAATACTCCATGCCGGATCCGAAGGTTCCTGATGCCGTCATGACCGGATTCTTTAATGCGACCCCTGCGATTATGACTTCTGTATTCATATATGCCCTCTTCCTTTCCCTGCCTGCCGCTTCCTTATCTGCCAGATGAGGTATTATTTTGTTCATGATATTTCTTTGCAAGTGCACTCAGATGTTCCACGATATCCGGATTCCAATGTATGACAGATGTCAGCTGCTTACAAGGAAACTCTTTTATGGATATTCGCGCTCATATCTCCACCTCTGCCGCCTCAAACACCGGGCCGTCCGTGCAGATCCGGGCATTGCGCACATGGGAATGGTGATCCGTTTCCTTTGTCTTCACAACACAGCCCAGACATGCCCCCACGCCGCAGGCCATATGCTCCTCAAGAGAGATGTAGGCCCGGATCCCCCGCTCAGCAGCATAGGCCTTGACGGCGCGCAGCATGGGCATGGGACCGCAGGCAAAGATCACTTCCGCCTCCAGTCCGTTCTCCCTTATGGCATCCATTACATTGCCCCTTGTCCCCGCGCTTCCGTCCTCCGTGGCCACAAATACCCTGCCATATTTCTCCAGATCCTCCTTCAGAAAAAGCCTGTCGTCACGGTAGCCCAGAATGATCTGCCTGTCCCCTTCCATCTGCTTTGCCAGCTCCAGAACAGGAGGGATGCCGATGCCGCCTCCCATCAGGAAAACCTTTTTCCCCCTGCCCTGCTCCAGAGGAAAGCCGTTGCCTAAAACCCCCAGCACAGGTACGCTGTCCCCTGCCAGATAGCCGGAAAATTCTCTTGTTCCTGCGCCGGCGACACGGTATACGACCCGCAGGGCATTCCGTCCCTTGTCCACCTCGCAGATGCTGATAGGACGGGGCAGCAGCATGCTCTTGTCCTTGGGATAGATTCCAAGGAACCGGCCCGGTTCCCCATCCTGCGCCAGAGATGTCTCCAGCCACATATCATAAATATCCGGTGCGATCTCCTTCTGCGAGATCACTACCGCCGTCTGTTTCTGCTTCATGGCATATGTCCTTTCCTTTATCCTTCTGTTATCTATCCTCTGTCAGCTGTTCTGTTTCATCCTGACACAGCCCATCTATGTCAGCTGGCCCTCCAAGCCATAGAATTACCGCTTTCCGGTCACAGAACCCTGCAATATCCATTATACACCACTTTCCCTGAAGCGACGGTGCAGACCACCCTGCCCTTAAGCTTCCAGCCGGTAAAGGGCGTGTTGGATGCCTTCGACGCATATTCCCCGGGAACGTTCTCCCCTGCCGCATCCACCAGCACCATATCCGCCGGGCCGCCCTCCGCAAGATAGCCTGCGTCCAGATGATACAGCTTGGCAGGGTTCGTGCTCATGAGCCCAAGGAGCTGCCCCATGGTAAGGACTTTTTTTTCCACCAGCTCCGTGATCCCGAGGGACAGCGCCGTCTCCAGCCCGATGATCCCGCTGGGAGTCTCGGTGATCGCCTTTGCCTTCTCCTCCGCAGTATGGGGAGCATGATCCGTGGCAATGATGTCTATCGTCCCGTCCTTCAGCCCCTGCAGAATAGCCTGCCTGTCCGCCTCCTCACGCAGAGGCGGGTTCATCTTTGCCAGAGAACCGTAGCGGATCACCGCCTCTTCCGTCAGCGTAAAATGATGGGGAGTGGCCTCCGCATGGATATTTGCCCCCCTGCGTTTTGCCTGACGCACCAGCTCCACCGACTCCTTTGCGCTGATATGCTGTATATTGATGCTGGCCCCTGTTTCCAGCGCCAGCTTCAGGTCTCTTTCCACCAAGTCTATCTCTGCCTCTCTGGGCGAGCCGCCCAGACCATAATACTCGCTGGCCTTCCCTCTGTTGATGCCGTTCTGGGCAATCAGTCCCGGGTTCTCCTCATGAAAGCTGACTGGCATGTCCAGCCCCGCCGCCCTCTCCATGGCCTCCCGCACCAGAGCTTCATCCATCAAGGGTTTCCCGTCATCGGTAAATCCCGCCGCCCCCTGGGCCGCCAGCTCCTCCATGGGAGTCAGTGTCCTGCCCTGCATCCCCATGGTCACATTAGCGCAGGAAAGCACATGGATCCCCGTCTCCTTCCCCCTCCTCAGCACATATTCAAGGGTCTCCCTATTGTCTATGGCAGGCTTGGTGTTCGCCATCATCACAACAGTAGTGAACCCTCCTCTTGCCGCCGCCTCCGCCCCGGAGACGATGTCCTCCTTTTCCGTAAAGCCCGGCTCCCGGAAATGGACATGTACATCCACCAGCCCCGGCGCCACCAAGAGCCCCTCTGCATCTATGACTTGGCATGGCTCCATGGGCGGCTCCAGATCCCTGTCGATCTTTACGATTCTGTCCCCTTCCGTCAGAATGTCAAAACTGCCCTCCCTGCCGGATTTCGGATCTATCATATAGCCGTTTTTGATCAGCAGCATTTGTCCCTCCTGTTTCCTATTATGCTCTGCAATTCTTAATCCCATTATATCCCGTTTCTCCCGAAAACACAATTCCGAAAAGAAAAAGAGAGCCTCCTCAGGCTCTCCTCTCCCCTCATTCAAACATCACCGTCTGCTCCAGAAATTCCGTCTTGATCACGATCACCGGATAGGAGGGCACGGCATTGCTCTTCTCGTCCGGCTCCGGGCCCAAGAGGCTGGTGCTGACACAGATGTTGGTGTCCGTAAGGTACAGCTCATTCACCGCTATGCTGTAGCCCCCTGTCTCCTGCTCCCCGTAACCGATGCATATGTACAGATTCTTGTTGTCCGTATAGGTAATCTGGAAGGGCTGCGCCTTTTTCTCCTCAATGATAGTCATAAGCTGCTCTGGTATCTTCTCCTCACTGATGACAGTAAACTCCAGATCACGGAGCTTGATCTTTTCCTCGCTGAGCAGGGTACAGCCGGTAACAAGCAGGATACAGACCGCCGGAAGCAGCCAGACGCCGATTCCGGCACACATTCTTTTCTTTTTCCGCAGACACGAGTGTCCTGACCGATTCCATAGAAAGCTCAAGAATACACCTCTTAATTCCCGCCGCAGTTCCGCCATGGAAATGCGGCGATTCCTCATATTCTTTTACTTTATTCTATGTACAGTTTTCCGGTTCTATGATAAAATAAGGGCATTATACAGTCTTCCGCATCCTGATAATACATTTGAACGACAAGGGAGGAGCCATACTATGATTCGTCTCATTTTAGTTGCCCTTTATTTATTCTCATTTCTGGTGCTGGGCATACCGGTACTGCTGGCGGAATGGATCATCGGCAAATCCAATCCCGGCCTGAAGGACCGAAGCTCCAAGGCATTCGTGAGCTGGGGATTTCGCTGCATCACCTTCATCACCGGCACAAAGGTCATCGTGAAGGGGCTGGAAAACATCCCTCCGGACACTGCCGTTTTATACGTGGGCAACCACCGCAGCTATCTGGACATCGTCCTGACCTGCCCTATCTTTCCCAAGGTGACCGGATATGTGGCGAAAAAGGAAATGCTCAGATGGCCTCTGCTGAAGGACTGGATGAAAAATATCCACTGCCTCTTTCTGGACAGGGACAATATCAAAGAGGGCATGAAGACTATCCTGAAGGGTGTGGAGGAGGTCAGAAACGGCATATCCATCTGCATTTTTCCCGAGGGAACCCGGAACAAGGTCAACGACACCTTCCTCCCCTTCCATGACGGCAGCTTCAAAATAGCGGACAAGGGCAATGTGCCCGTGATCCCTATGGTCATCGTAAACTCCGCAGGCGTGTTCGAGGATCACCTTCCCCGGATCAAAAAAGCCGCGGTGGTAATCTCCTTCGAGGAGCCTATTGACCTGAAACAGCTGAGCAAGGAAGACAGAAAAAATCCGGGAGCATATGTCAGCGGCATCATCTCCCGGAGATATTTTGAACTGAAGAAAGAATTTTTCGAGTCAGATGTCTCCCGGCAGAGCTGAATGCGACTCCGCCATAGACATTTGATTTTAGGCGGAATCCAAAAGAGGCAGCTCCACCGTGAAGGTTGTAATCTCGTTCTCGCTCTCTGCCCTGATGGCGCCGCCGTGGAGCGTGACGATCTCCCTTGCGATGGCAAGCCCCAGCCCGGCTCCTCCCTCATTTGTGGAGCGGGCGTCGTCAAGACGGTAAAACTTCTCAAAAACAGCGTCCAGTTTCTGCCGCGGAATGGTCTTTCCCTTGTTTGAGAAGGAAAGCCGTACCCTTTCTTTGTCCACTCTGCTGGTTATCTTGATTTCCGTGTCAGGGTAGCTGTAGGCTATGGCATTCTTCAGTATATTCCGGAATACTCTTGCCAGCTTATCCCCGTCGGCGTAAACCACTATGTTCTTCTCCCTGCTCTGTTCCTCAAGGCGCAGGGTATTGCCGTGTGTCTGCAGGATGGGATAGAATTCATCCGTCATCTGCACCAGCATAAAGGACAGGTTCACCGACTCCTTCTCCAATATGATCTGCTGCAGATTATATCTTGTGATCTCAAAGAATTCATTGATCAGACTTTCCAGACGCAGCGCCTTGTCCAAGGTGATATGCACATATTTTACCCTCTGCTCCGCAGGCATCTCCGGCACCTCCTCCAGCAGGCTCAGGTATCCCACCACTGATGTAAGCGGTGTCTTTAGATCATGGGCAAGGTAAGTGATCAGATCGTTCTTTTTCCCCGCCTCTTCCTTCTGCAGCTGCTCCTGACGCTGTATGGAAGCCTTGATCTGTGCCATCTCCACGGAAACCGGGGCATATTCGCTCGGGAAGACATCAGACGCATCTTTTGACTGCCGCATATAGTCCCTTATCATCTCCCCTGCCCTGCGGAGCATCCTTGTCTCCTGCCGGGATGCGTATAAGATGGAAATCAGGCGCACGCTCACGATCCAGCAGATCACCAGACCAATGAGAACCGCCAGAAGCAGCTCCTTGACCTTTCCCCAGCGTATGGCCTTGGTATAGTAGATTGTTCCTTCCTCCGAAAAAAGCGCCTTTACCTCCACATATCTGTCCTCAAACCAGTCCACCACAAAGCCGTTCATGACCCGATCGATCAGTATATAAAGCACATTGCACAGATAGATGCCCCCTACAATCAGCAGGACGGTGATGAACAGCCTCTTTAATCTTGCGTCAACCTTCAATTTTGTACCCGCACCCCCATACCGTCTTGATATACTTGGGATTCTCAAAAGAATCACCCATCTTTTCCCGCAGATGCCTGATGTGCACCGTAATGGTATTGTTGTTTTTTGTGTAATATTCTTCCTCCCAGATCTGGTGGAACAGCTCCTCTGCGCTGACTACTTCCCCTTTTCTTTGGACGAGAATCCGAAGGATGGAAAACTCCGTAGGGGTCAGGGACAGGCTTCTCTCGTTCAGAAAGCATTCATGGGTCTTGATGTTGAGCACCAGCCCGGAAACGGAAAGCACCTCCTCCTTCTGGGCCCCGGTGTTATATCTGGTGTACCTGCGCAGCTGGGCCTTTACTCTTGCCACCAGCTCCAGCGGCAGGAAGGGCTTGGTGATATAATCGTCCGCCCCCAGCGTCAGCCCGGTGATCTTGTCCGTCTCCTCACCCTTGGCCGTCAGCATGATCACCGGATAATTATGCTTCTCCCTGATCTTGCGGCAGATTGTCAGGCCGCTGACCCCAGGCAGCATGATGTCCAGTACCGCCAGATCAAATACCTCCGATTCCACCAGCCCCAAGCCGTCCGTTCCCGTGTAACATTTCTGTACCTGAAACCCCTCGCTCTCCAGATACAGCGCCACAAGATCCGTTATTTCTTTCTCATCATCTACCACCAATATTCTTTCATCCATGTCTTTAAACCCAAGAACGCTTCCCTTCTGTGCTTATCGTCCGATTCCCTGCGGCAGAGCACTGCGTAAGTATATTTTCCCACAATCAGAGGACAAGTTGATTAATTTTTTCATAAGATTTCCCTTTGAAAGGCTTTTCAACTGTCAAGTCCTTGAAAGAAATGCAGAATCTCTATGAATTCCATCCCATGGGAGGCCTTGATCAGAACCGTCGCCCCCTCCGGCACAAGCTCCTGCCGCCTTTCCAGAAGCGCCTGCATCAGCGTCTGTCTGTCTGCAAAGTAAGATGCCTGCGGCAGCGTCTGCACCGCTTGATACATATATTTCGACTCTTCCCCGACGCAGATAATGCGGCGGACTCCCTGCTCTGCGGCATAGGCCCCCATCTGCCTATGGTATTCATGGGAATTCTCCCCAAGATTGAACATATCCCCAAGAATGGCCACCTTTTCCGTATCTGCCATGGCAAGCAGGTCTATGGCGGCCTGCATGGAGGCAGGATTGGCATTATAGCAGCCGTTTATGAGGGTATAACGGGGCATACGGATGATATTGTCCCGCCCGCCCACCGGCACGGCCTTTGCAATGCCTGCGGCGATTTCATCCCCTGAAAGCCCCAACACCCCTGCCACGCAGACTGCAGCGGATGCATTCAGCACCATATGTCCCCCGGGCAGAGGAATATGGAGCGATATCCTCATATCCCCCTTTCCGCCCTGCACCGGAAGCTTTTCGTTCCTATAGGCGGGAACCGCTGTCTGCTCCGTTCCCTGCAGTGATTTCCCCGTCTTCTGTGCCGGCATATACTTACAAATACTTTCCTTTATCAGCACTGTGGCGTCGCTCCCCCATAGGCCTCTGCTGACGCTCTCCTCCACCGCCACATCCTCTGCAGGATTGCCTCCCAGTCCGAAGAAATGAGGGCGACGCCCCTTTATCTCCTCAATTGCGGCAAGTTTGTCATCCTCTCCGTTTAAGCAGATCTCGCCGTCCTCCGCCATATAGTCGAATATCTCCGATTTTGCCTTCAAGATACCGTCTCTTGTCTTTAAATCCTTCAGATGGCTCTGTCCGATATTGGTGATCATGCAGACATCCGGGCGGGCCATCTTGCTCAGCCGGTGCATCTCCCCAAAGTCGCTGATCCCCATCTCCACCACCGCCACTTCATGCTCCTCCCGTATCCCAAGAAGCGTCAGGGGCACACCGATCTCATTGTTCAGGTTCCCCTCCGTCTTCAGGACCCGGTACTTCTCCGAGAGCACTGCTGCCACCAGCTCCTTGGTGCTGGTCTTGCCTGCGCTGCCCGTGATGCCCACCACCTTCACTGCCAGCTTCCTCCGGTAGGCCTCCGCCATGTCCTTCAGCGCCTGCAGAGTGTCCTCCACCAGAAGGTAGCTTCCCCACTGCCTTTTCAGCGGGCCGTTCTCCTTCTCCGTCTCCTCCGGCGATTTCCGGACAACAGCCAGTGCCGCTCCCTTCTCATATACGGAAGCCACAAAGCTATGGCCGTCCACCCGCTCCCCTGCGACGGCCACAAATACTCCCTGCGCCTCCACCTTTCTGGAATCGATGGCCACAGAGCTGACACAGGCATCTCCCCGGACTCCCTCCTGCAGCACCAGTCTCCCTCCGCAGGCCTTTGCTATATCATTGATCGTCAGATTCATCCTACAGCTCCCTCCCTTACGTTCTTTTCACCTGCGCCGCTCTGCTTAAGTATCCTCTCGCACAGCTGTCCGAAGTCCATGCCGGCGGCAGCGGCCTCCTGAGGCAGCAGGGACGTGGCTGTCATGCCCGGCAGCGTGTTTGCCTCCAGACAGAACACCTCCCCTGACCCGCTCATGACAAAATCCATCCGCGCATAGCTCTTAAGCCGCAGCGCCCGGAATACTCTCTCCGCAATATCCTGAATCTCCTGCGTCTTCTCTTTGGAGATTTCCGCCGGGCAGGTCTCAATAGTGGTGCCAGCCTGATATTTGTTCTTATAATTGTAGAACCCTTCCTTGGGAGCCATCTCTATGACGGGAAGGGCTTTCCCGTCCATGACTCCCACGGAAAATTCCCTGCCTTTGATATACTGCTCCACGATGATCTCTTCCCCATATCGGAAGGCCTCTGCCTTCGCCGTCTCATATTCCCCGGCATCTGCCGCCACATAAACCCCTATGCTGGAACCGCCGCAGCTGGCCTTTACGATGCGGGGATAGGGAACCGCAGCCTCCTGCATCTCCGTGCCGACCTGCGGTTCCCCGGTCTGTGTGTCTCCGATCTGCGGTTGCCCGGCCTGCGGTTCCCTGATCTGCATGTCTTCGGTCTGCCGTTCTCCGATCTGCGGTTCCCTGGTCTGCGTGTCTCCGGTCTGCGGTTCTCCGGCCCCCGGATCCGCCCCTGCCTTTCTTTTCAGCCGACTCCCTGCAGGGGTCGGAATCCCGTACACCCTGAAGAGATCCTTTGTAATTCCCTTGTCCATGGCCAGACAAGAGCCGGTGAAATCCGCCCCCGTATAAGGAATACCCATCAGGTCAAAGCAGGCCTGAATCCTGCCGTCCTCGCCGTTCGCACCGTGCAGCGCCAGAAACACGCAGTCCGCCCGCTGACAGATATCCAGCACTCCGGGGCCGAAAAATCCCTTCCACTCTTCTCTCCGCAGGGCCTTCACGGCCTCCAGATCCGGATCCTCCTCCTTCACGGCATCTATCTGCGCTATCAGATTCATCCCCTTTTCAAAAATCCCCTCCGGCTCTCCCTCGTAACCCAGATATACATCCAGCAGAACGACCTGATGCCCGTTTCTCTTAAGGGCATCATAAATCATATTGCCGGAGCTCAGGGAAACATCCCTCTCCGTACTGATTCCTCCAGCCAGCACCACAACTTTCATAAGTAACCTCCCATTAGCCATAATTCAATATTGATACATATTCAGGAGAGAAACGGCAGATGACTGAATTTTACTACTCTCTTGAACAGATCATTTTCCCTTCTTCCTCCTTTCGCCTCTCGCTCCGCACCCAGCCGATGCCGCCAGAACAACCAGCGAATTACCATTGCCATTTTATAGGAAGAAACGCTGCCTGCGGCATATGCTCCACCGCAAACGCAGCTGTTCCGGAAGAATTGATACAACTATATTCACGTCTTTTTATAATATCAATACGTCGAAACTGAAAAAGAACAAAATTGCCCTGATTATCTATGTATCCATGCTGTTGCATACTCATCACTCAGCCCTGCGGACATACCCTTGCACATCCTGCCTATCTGTCCGGTCTTCTCTGCCCTGCTGCGTGCCTTCTGCTTCACTCTCCGTTTCCTGCTCCTCCGGCTGGTCTTGATCCCACCAGCCGGCCGCCTGCTCTTCTTTCCATCCGCAGCCGCCCAGACACAGCAGCGCACTGTTATCATTTTAACCCAATTCATGGAAAATGAAAACCTATTTTATTCCCTGCCTCTATTTTGTTTTTTCCTTCTGCTCATAGACTATGTTTCCGTCAATAATGGTATAAAGGGTTCTGGTAAACACCTCCATGGGATTTCCATCAAAAATCGCAATGTCCGCGTCTTTCCCCACCTCCAGACTGCCCACCCTATGGGCCACGCCGCAGATCATGGCAGGGTGAATGGTGATCGCCCTATAGCCCTCCTCCAGCTTCAGTCCGGACTTCACCGCCAGACCGGCACATAGGGGCAGGGACTGGATCAGGGAAACCGGATGATCCGTGGTGACAGCAGTCATGAGGCCTGCGTTGCTCAGCACGCCCACGGTCTTGAATGCCATGTTCTGAACCTCTATCTTGCTCCTGCTGGCCAGATCCGGCCCCACAATGGCGGGAAACCCCTCCTTTGCCAGCTCCTCCGCAATCAGATGCCCCTCGGAGCAGTGGTCAAGGGTCATTTTCAGATGAAATTCCTTAGCTATCCTGATTGCCGTAAAGATATCGTCCACACGATGTACATGGGCCTTGAGCGGAATCTCCCGGCGCAGCACCGGCAGCCAGCATTCCAGCGTAAAGTCCTCCTGAAATTCCTCCCCGCCCTCAAGTGCCTTTCTTTTCTTATCCATGTAAGAGACTGCCCGGGTCAGCTCTTCCCTGAGCATGGCCGCTATGGCCATTCTGGTGGAAGGGCTCTTGCCCTCACCGGAATAATTCACCTTGGGGTTTTCGCCGAAGGCTACCTTCATAGCCGCAGGAGCCTTCACCACAAGGTCATCCACCCTCCGGCCCTTGGTCTTTAAAAACGCAAACTGGCCTCCCACCACATTGGAGCTGCCCGGCCCGATCATGGCGGAGGTGATCCCTGCCCGAACCGCATCGTCAAAGGCGGCATCCATGGTGTTGATGGCATCTATGGCCCTGAGGTATGGGGTTATGGGGTTTACGGTCTCATTGCAGTCGTCTCCCTCCATGCCTTTCTTTTCCTCGCTGATTCCCATATGGCAATGGGCCTCTATGATTCCCGGCATGATGATGCCGTCGCTCACCTCTATGACCCTCTCGTCGGAAACGGGATGAAACGCCACTTCATCCCGCTTTCCTATTTCCGATATTTTGCCGTTTTTGATATGGATACACCCGTTCCGAATATCTTCGCCGGCCATGGTCTTTATTGTTCCACCGATTATATACATAACTATACTCCTATCCATCCCATTTTGGTCTCTTCCGGTTCCCGTGCCGCAGGACATATCGTCATGGCATCTTTTTTGCCGCTCCTGCCAAGGCGCACATGGTTCCCCGGAGACTTAATAGAACAGCGTCTCAGGATCTATGGCCTTTCCGTCAGCGGTAAGCTTCAGGTATAGATTCGCGCCCTCCACGCAATAATACTTGGTAGGCGGCGCGATCCACGCGATGACCTCGCCCTGCTCCACATGGCTGCCCAGTTTTACGTTTACGGCCTCAAGCTGCCCGTAAGTAATCTGATATCCGTCTCCCAGCTCCATGGTGACAGCCTGACCGATTTCCTCGTTCTCAAAGATATCTACCACTCTTCCCTCCGCGCAAGCGAGCACCGCAGAGCCCTGCTCCGCTGCCAGCACCAGTGCCGGGCTGCATTTGAACTGGTCAAGGGTGGAAAAATAGACCGTGCTATTCATGCTGTAGGGGATCAGTACCTCTCCGCTCACCGGGCGGTGCAGACCCTCCTCTGCGGAAAAGTGCAGAACGTCAGCAACCGCTTCATTGCTGTCAGCGTCCTGAGCCGCATCCTCCTGCTCAGGTTCCGACATCGCATCAGACTCCATGGCCGGCGTCTGCTCCTCTATGACCGGCACGTCTCCTGTCACTGGCGTATCTCCCGCCACTGCTGCATTTCCTGCCACAGGCATATCGTCTGCCGCCGGGGCGTCATTTATGACGGAATCCTCCTGCGAAAGGGGCTCCTTTCCGTTCAGCCTGTCGGTGAGTCCCGGAATCTCGATCTGCCCGGAGCCTACCTCCATGGAGGGATAGTCCAGATCGCTGTCCAGATCCAGCAGCCCGTCATTCCCCCGACCGCCGGATATAAGCTCCTGATTTTCCTGCGTGGTCTTGGGATCGTTCTGTGCCAGCTCCTGACCGCCCTCGATCTCATCTATCTTGTCCTGAAGATTGTCCTCAAACGCTGTAAAATCTATGGTGTAGCCGTCATCCTGCTGCTCCACGTTGTCGGACTTCATATAGATCCCCGTCATAGTCAGCGCAGTAAGCACGAACGCCGACGAGGCAATCATGATGACACGTTCCTTTTTAGCACTGTTCCTTCTATTCCTTCTCATAGCCGCCTTCCCTTTCTTGTCTCACTTAAAGTCTAAGTCAATACTGCTTTCGTACTGCTCGCTAACAGTTTGCCCCATCGAAAGAGATTTATGCAGGCTTCCTTGTTGAATTACAATAAATAAAAGCTGCCCTGACTTCAGGGCAGCTGTCATTGATTTTCATTTTTTGCTTTCATGTCCTTTTTACATCATTCCCCTCAGGCCAAAGCCTGATATTTCGCCACGTCCACATGCTGTACCGTACCCACGTTTCCGTTCTCGTACAAAAATATGCCGCTGTTGCGGATAGCTCCTTTCGTCCGTCCCTCCTGACCCTTCAGGGTAAAATCAGTGGACACATTCTGCAGGCAGATGGCACCCACACCCTTATCGGACAGCTTGTAAAGCACATCCTGCCCGTTTTCATCCTTGCACCAGATCTTCAGCTTATTCCAGATTTCATCGTTTTCATCGATCCATCCGTTGCCGTCCTCATCATACTGCGCAAGATCCGCAAAGCCGTTGCCGCTGGCGGTGCCGAACAGCTCGCTGCCATCGTTGATGACACCATCCCCATTCTTGTCCAGCGCCAGATAGCCGCTCCCCGCTCCCATGCCCGAAATCTCGTCCATCTCCCCGTCCGCGTCGATGTCAAAGTAAAAGGTCTGGTCAGAAAGCTCCGCCACATCCGTATCCAGATTAATGACAAGGGGATCGCAGAACACAAATGCTGCATAGTTCAGAGTCTCCTGATAATGTTGCTGAAACTCCCTGCTCATGCCAACGTTCACGTTAAAGCTGATCTCCCTGCCGTCGGCGGTGCGTACCGTCCCTACAGTGGAAAAGGAGGTCTCCTCCTTCTCTATCTGCAGGACATCGCTGCTGTAGTTGAGTATTTTGATGTTTGTCACGGCAGGCTGCTCCACCCCCGCCTGAAGCTGGGAATTTCCTTGTGAAGCGCCCTGAGAGGAGGTCTGGTATCCATTGATACTGTTGTTCTGCAGCCATGGGGTGAAGCGATTCCTTCTATAGGAAAACAGAAGGTCAAAAATATACCGTATGGTACTCTGGCGGATATCCGCAATGGTCTTACTGGCGGAGCTCCTGATCGCCACATTGGATCCTGCCGGCTGCAGGCGGCTCTGCCAGTCCTGAAGCGTGGCTGCCTGCTGGGTCTTGTCCTCTTCCCCGCTCTGGCCGTTCTCCTTTTTTTCCGTGCTGTCCGCGTTCCCCGCATTCTCATTGCCCTCGCCGATGGCCGCATTCAGAGCATCCCCGCCCCCTGCCGCCACCTGTCTGTTCTCAACCGTAAAGCGCCTGAACGTGACGGAAGAAGCCCTGTAGCTTCTTGCAGCTCCCATATCCACCGTACTGGAATCGATTTTCAATCCTTTTTGCACTCCTTTATGTCCACCCATTCTCAAGGCGCGCCGACACCTCATCCTCCATGACGCAGATGCCTCCGTCCTTTAAGAACTTTTATTGGTTTCCTTCCTGTCCCCCTGCATAAAAAAACGGCATTCAGCAGGAAAATCCTTCTCCTGCAAAAATACCATCCGTGGTGTCCATATTTATACTCGGCAGCAGTCGGCCAAACTGCTTTCCTGTACTATTTATATCGACAAGAAAGCAGCTTTCTTTAGCACCGGGCTGCCGTTTTTTGCCAGAAGGCACCTGCTGGCGGACTGTCCCCCGCCAGACTCTCCGGCACCGAAAACAGCCCTGCTGTCTGACCTGCCTACTGCTCTTTATCCTGCCCGGCTCCAGAATGTTCAGCTCCGGGCTGGCCGGTTTTGGGCAGTCTGGCTCCTGACAAGACGGATGCCCCTACAGAGGCTGCCTGCTTTGCCGCCATCTGCTTTGCTTGTGCCACTCTGGCAGACATGATGCCCGCCAGCATCTCTCTGGGAAGCACGATATTCGCGCCGAAGGGATTGATCACCACCCCCAATGCCGGGCAGATGTTTCCTTGAGCATCCCTGCGCAGCACCATGGCGGCATAATCCTCAAGCTTCAGCGCAAAGGCCGGAAAGTCGGAATTCTTTTCCTTCCATTTATCATACTCTCTCGTATCCGTGAAAGCCATGAAAAACTTCTTTCCGTCAGGCGCGGACAGCATAGGAAACTGCACCTTGCTGCCGGGAAGGATCGCCAATTTCCCGCTGTCGTCCTCTTTAGGCGCCGGTTCGATGATGGCCGGGCTCAAAAGCTCCGCCTTCGTCAATTCTCCCAGAAACATATTGCGGTGCTCCGGGGTATCCTCCTCCTTCATCAGCTCTATGGTTCCTACCAGCATGGGGTTTGATACAGATTTATTGAACTCCATAACTTCTCCTTTCCAGTCGGCGGCCGCAGCAGTTCAGCAGCCGAGACAATGTTGTAATGTATTCTACCAAAAAGGGATCCCTTTGGCCATAACGAATTTCCCCGAACCCTCCGAATGCCTTTACCGCCGACGAAAATTATGGTATAATCTTTTCATACCATGGTATAATGTCGTCAGACATTATAAATATAAAAGTTCCAATGGAGGTATCCCTTGATAAAAATTGTAAAAAAAAATCCGGAAAACACCAAAAATTATCTATGTCCTACCGATAGGAAGACCCTTTTGATCATGGTCGGAATCAAGCTCATTCTGGCCGTGGCAGGTGCTTTCGCAATGTCTATGGGCGATTACCCCGGCCCCTCGGCCGTCTTGCTGCGGCTGCTGATGCTTGCCTTCGTGTATGACCTCTGCTGTTTCTATCAGGTCTGCCTGCACATCGCACAAAGCATTTTCATAGCCTTCCTGCTCTTTATCCTCCTGCTGATGGGAGGTATCTTCCTATTTAACCACTTCTTTTCGTTCTTGTCCGCCATCAATCCTGCTACCGAAACAGGACAGAACATTTCCATGATCGTGATGACCCTGATCTTCCTGATTCCGTTCATCATAGATGCTGTGCGTCTGATCCGGCTTATGACAGCTCCAAAAAAGGAATCATGATCATTCACCCAGATTCACATAATACACGCCTTCCTGTTCCACGATATAGCCTTCCTCCGGATATGCGGCCTCAAACGTGATCTGGTTCAGTCGTGCTGCGGCCTCATCGTCAGGGCAGGTGAAATCCATCCCGTAAAACGCCATAAAATACCTTATACGGTGGACACTGGCATTGTCCAGATCCGTCATAGGCGTCCATTCAAAGAAAGACCGTCCGATCACCTGCCCCAGAAGGATAGGCACGCTCTCCCCCGTAGGTTTCACTCCCTTAAACACAATCATCGTATCTTTATCTGCATTGCAGTCCGCATATATCTTTTCCGCTATCGCCTTATCGTTTTCATTGCGCAGGCAGTCGCTCACCATCAGCAGTTCACTGTGCACAAGCTGGGAGGCGATGATCAGGCATAGGGCAATTCTTGACCATCTGGCCCCGTCAAAATACTTCCAGAACAGAAAAGCACATACCAGCGGCAGGCTTAATTCGGAGCGGGGCGCATTCAACGCCTCTCCCGTGACAATATGCAGCAGAAACGGCGCGGCCAGAAAAGCCAGCAGATAGAAATGTTTCCAGTTAACGGCAAAATCCTCTTTCTTGATCTGCAGAAAGATACAGACCATACAGACAGTATAGGAAAGATTCAGCGTTGTCCCATATCCCAGTATCACCTTCCCCACCGCATAAGCGATATTCTTCAGCCCCACATAAAACGGCTCCTGCAGCCAGATGATCTCCAGATACCCGCTCCCTGCCGTCATGGAACCTCCCCGGGCAAAGTACGCGATCCCCAGATGCCCTAGCAGAGAGACAAAAAATACAGCCAGCGCCATGCCGATCCTCTTTAAATTATTCCTCCTGTCCTCGTCATTCAGTCTGTACAGGCAGATCAGCACCCCCACCACATATACGTTGACAAAGGCCTGATAAGCGCCGAACACAAAAAGCAGGAGCAGCACCAGCCCTGCAGCAGACAGCCATCCTGCTCTCTCCAGCATCCGATCCGTGAGAAGGAATGCCGCTATCATCATAAGCATGGCAAAGGACACCTCTGCGCTCTGCAGCGTAAAATAATACTGCTCGCAGAATATGGGGGCGGATATCAGGACGATGCCGCATAGGATATCCTTCCTCCAGTCGCTCCTCCCGCCCCGCATATTCAGGAAATAAAGAAATAAGACCGTATACAGATACACATGGACGGCAGTGGCCATATTCATAAAATACAGATTCGCGCTTCCGCCTCCTATGCGTTTCATCAAGACCAGAGAATACCGGCCCAGCCTGCTCCATTGAAGCAGCGTGGATTCCGGAGATATCATCCATTCGTCCGTGTCATAGCCGACAGTTGGGAAAAGAAGCCGAACCAGAAAGAACAAGGACACGAATATACCCAGCAGCAGCATAGTTCTGCGGTTTTCCGACACATATTTCCTCAGAGACATCTCTTTCATCCTTATACCTCTTTTGCCCATCTTAACAGACATCCGGCCAAGAGCCTGACAGCCCGCATTTCAGCCTTGTCCGTTTCCCCGGCAGCCAGCCTTTGCCCCCCTGCCTCCTATCCTACACGGTTATAATTGATCAGACATCCTTTCAGGATGATCTGCCTCTCCTCATCGGTAAGCTCGCCCAGCCGAAGCTCAAAGGGCTTCAGCCCCTCCTGCTCCACCACATAAGCCGTCACCGCATCCGCACCTGCCTCCACAGCCCTTTTGATGCCGGGAATAAACAGATAATCCAGATTCTTAAAGGGCAGGTCTCCCTCCTTGATCAGGAAGGGCAGCATACCCCAGTTGATCAGGTTGGAACGATAACGCTTGGTAGCGTACTCATTGGCAATGTTGGCCCATCCTCCCAGTACCTTCTGACAGGAAGCCGCCTGCTCCCTTGCGGAGCCGTCCCCGGGCTTCACCGCAAAAATGGTAGATCCGAACCCGGTTTTTGCATGATCCGTTCCGGGATATTCCTTCTTGATCACTCCCATCAGATCCTTCAATACCGGAAGTACCTGACAGGGATGACCGCCGTTCATACGCTCCTTCTCCGCCTTCTGGATCTCCTTGGCTCTTTCCACATACCGGGGATCCTTGCGGCTCAGGGTAAATTCCGCAAGCCCCAAGGGATTGGAGCGGTAGGATGAGGTCTCCCCGGAGGGGATCAGCTCATCGGTGGTCGTGACCGGATCGTGAATCTCGCTTACGACCTGCAGAACCAGATTCTCCGGCAGCTCGCCCATAGCAGGCCAGTCCTTGATGTTGGGACCCAGCTGAATCTCCACCTCCGGATCCGCAATGCCTTTGGAGTCAAATACCCTGTTGGCATAGATCCTGCTGTCAAAATGATATTTATATTTGCCCATTTCCCCGTCAAAATCCGTGGCAGGGGTCAGGATTCCCTGATTCGCCGCAGTGGCTGCGATAGAACGCGCATCCATCAGCGCGACGGAGGAAATCTGGCCGTTCTGGAGCTTGCTGCCCTCGCGGTTGGGGAAGTTTCTGGTCGAATGGCGGATGCTGAACGCATTGTTGGCCGGTGTGTCCCCCGCGCCGAAGCAGGGCCCGCAGAACGCAGTCTTCATCACCGCCCCGGTCTCCATGATCGCAGCGGCACAGCCGTTCTTCACCAGCTCCATATACACCGGCATGGATGCAGGGTACACGCTCAAGGTAAAGCCGCCTGCCCCGATGGAACGCCCTTTCAGGATGTCCGCGGCGGCACAGATATTCTCAAAGCCGCCTCCTGCGCAGCCTGCGATGATGCCCTGATCTACCATGAACTTCCCGTTCTTCACCTTGTCCTTGAGATGAAATTCCAGCGGAGAACCGTCCACGGCCTTGGCTCCCTCCAGACTTACAAGCGCCCTCTTCTCCGTCTCGTCCAGAATGTCCATAAGGTTTGCATTCAGCTCTTCTATGGTCACTGTATTGCTGGGGTGAAAGGGCATGGCGATCATAGGGCGGACCTTGGAAAGATCCACCTGAACCATACCGTCATAGTAAGCCACCTGCCCCGGGGCAAGCTCCTTATAGGCTTCCTTCCGCCCATGGACCTCATAGAATTCCTCGATCTCCTTATCCGTCTCCCAGATAGAAGAAAGGCAAGTGGTCTCTGTGGTCATCACATCGATTCCGATACGGAAATCCGCGCTGAGGGAAGCTACCCCCGGCCCTACAAACTCCATCACCTTGTTCTTCACATAGCCATTCTTAAAGACAGCGCCGATGATCGCCAGCGCCACATCCTGAGGCCCTACGCCCTTTGCGGGCGCGCCGGTGAGATAAACTCCCACCACCTCGGGCATATTGATGTCATAGGTCTGATTCAGAAGCTGCTTCACCAGCTCCGGACCACCCTCTCCCACAGCCATGGTGCCCAGAGCCCCGTAGCGGGTATGAGAGTCCGATCCTAAGATCATTGCGCCGCCCTCCGCCAGCATCTCTCTGGCATACTGATGGATGACCGCTTGATGAGGAGGCACATAGACCCCGCCGTATTTCTTTGCGCAGGTCAGTCCGAACATATGATCATCCTCATTGATGGTTCCCCCCACGGCACAGAGAGAATTATGACAGTTTGTCAGCACATAGGGCATGGGAAATTTCTGCAGCCCCGAAGCCCGCGCCGTCTGTATGATACCTACAAAGGTGATATCATGACTGGTCAGCTTGTCAAACCTGACCTTCAGCTTATCCATGCTCCCCGATGTATTATGCTTGTCCAGAATCCCGTACGCGATCGTCTGCTTCGCTGCTTCCTTCTTCGTTACCATTTTTCCTGTCTTCCGAAAAACGGTCTCCTCCGCCTCCGGCCCCTCGGCTATGATTTCCCTGCCGTCCACCAGATATGCGCCGCCCTGCAATAAATCAACCATACCTCTCTCCTCCTACTATTTAAAAACCTTTCCCCGATCCCCATCCCTCTTTACCACAAAGGCGTGCCCACAGCACGCCCTTGTGATCTTACCATAATCATTCTATCCAAGTCAATCCTTCCGCAGTCAGGCCCGGGGTGCCGTCCCCAGAGCGGCTCCCTCAGCCGCCCTTACAGCACTACCTTATCCAAATGCCAGATTTCATCCACATACTGCTGGATCGTCCTGTCCGACGTAAACTTCCCTGAGCAAGCCACATTCAGAATAGCGCTCTTCGCCCATCCTTCCTGATCCTTATACGCCTCTTCCACTTTCTTCTGAGCCTCCGCATAAGCCTTGAAGTCCTTCAGAATGAAATAGGTATCCGCCTTGCTGGTAGACTTCGTATTCAGCAGCGAATTATACAGCGGCACGAACAGCTCCTTATCGGCGGAGTATGTCCCGTCCACCAGCTGGGTCAGCACCTTGTGGATATCCTTGTCGCTGTTGAAAATCTGCATAGGATCATAGCCGCCGTTGTTCTCATAATTGATGACCTCGTCGGAACTTAAGCCGAAGATAAACGCGTTCTCCGCTCCTACCTCCTCCACGATCTCCACATTGGCGCCGTCCATGGTTCCCAGCGTCAGTGCGCCGTTCAGCATGAACTTCATGTTTCCTGTGCCGGAAGCCTCCTTGCTGGCGGTGGAAATCTGCTCGGACACATCCGCAGCCGCAAAAATGATCTCCGCATTGGAAACATTGTAATTCTCAATGAACACAACCTTGATCTTGCCGCCGATGGAAGCATCCTTGTTGATGACCTCCGCCACGGAATTGATCAGCTTGATGGTCAGCTTCGCATTGCGGTAGCCTGCTGCCGCCTTTGCGCCGAAGATGAAGGTTCTGGGGAAGAACTCCATATCCGGATGAGCCTTCAGCTCATTGTACAGATACATCACATGAAGGATGTTCAGCAGCTGTCTCTTGTACTCATGGAGACGCTTCACCTGCACGTCAAAGATAGAATCCGGGTTCACATCGATACCGTTGTGTTCCTTGATATACTTAGCCAGACGGAGCTTGTTCTGGTACTTGATCTCCATGAACTCCTTCCGGGCCTCCTTGTCGTCAGCCAGCTTTTTCAGACCGCCGATCTGGGGCAGATCCGTAATCCAGCCTTCACCCACCTTGGAGGTCACCCAGTCTGCCAGCAGAGGATTGCCGTGGAGCAGGAAACGTCTCTGGGTGATACCGTTGGTCTTGTTGTTGAAGCGCTCCGGGAACATCTCATAAAAGTCGCGAAGCTCCTGATTCTTCAGGATCTCCGTATGCAGCTTTGCCACACCGTTCACGGAGTAGCCCGCCACGATGGCCATATGGGCCATCTTTACCTGTCCGTCATACAGAATCGCCATCTTGCGGATCTTCTCCTGCACGTCCACGCCGTAGACATGGGAGTATTTCTCCTCGATCTGGATAACGAACCTGCGGTTGATCTCCTCCACGATCTGGTAGATCCTGGGAAGGAGCCTGGAAAACAGATCGATGGGCCACTTCTCCAGTGCTTCCGCCATGATGGTATGGTTGGTGTAGGCGCAGGTCCTTGTGGTGATGTCCCATGCCTCGTCCCAGCCCAGATAATACTCGTCCAGAAGGATGCGCATCAGCTCCGGCACCGCCACGGTAGGATGGGTATCGTTGAGCTGGAAGGTCACCTTCTCGGGGAAACGGTGAATATCGTCATGCTTTCTCATATATTTCTCCACGGCCTCCTGCACGGATGCGGAGATGAAGAAATACTGCTGCTTCAGGCGCAGCTCCTTGCCTGCATAATGGTTATCGTTAGGATAGAGCACGTCAACCAGATTTCTGGCCAGATTCTCCTGCTCCACCGCCTTGCTGTAATCACCCTTGTCAAAAGAATCCAGCTGGAAGCCGCCGAGAGACTCCGCATCCCAGATCCTGAGCGTATTCACGATGCCGTTGCCGTATCCTACGATAGGCATATCATAGGGAATGGCACGCACTGCCTGATATCCGTTCTGCACGAAGCAGCTCCTGCCGTTCTCATCGCACTGTATGGATACATGGCCGCCGAACTTTACGATCTTGGCATACTCCGGCCTGCGCAGCTCGAAGGGATTGCCCTCCGCCAGCCAGTTGTCCGGCACCTCCACCTGAAAGCCGTCCTTGATCTGCTGCTTGAACATACCGTAGCGGTAACGGATGCCGCAGCCATATGCAGGATACCCAAGTGTGGCAAGGGAATCCAGAAAACATGCCGCCAGACGTCCTAGCCCTCCGTTGCCCAGCGCCGCGTCCGGCTCCTGATCCTCAATGACATTGATGTCTACTCCCAGCTCCTCAAGAACCTCCTTGACGCCCTGATAAGCCTGCAGATTGATCATATTGTTGCCCAGCGCACGTCCCATCAGGAACTCCATGGACATATAGTAAACCATCTTGGGGTCTTCCTTCTCATAGGCCTTCTGGGTAGTCATCCAGTTTCCGATGATACGATCCTTGATAGAGGCGGAAGCCGCCTGAAAAATCTGCTGGGGCGTAGCCTCCTCCAGCGTCTTGCGGTACATGGTCATCACATTGTACAGCACGCTTCTTTTGAAAAGATCCTTATCAAATTCGTTCTTCTTTTCCTGAACTTCCTGCGTTTCCGCAACGGTTTCGGCAGCTCCAGCGCCCTCTGCCTTCTCTGCACTGACGCAGTCCACGGTCTCCACGTTCTCCGCCGCCTTTACCGTATTCTTTCCCTTCTTCATCCCAAATCTCCCTTCAATACTGAAAACTGTAATACCAACATTCGCCAAAGCTATTTTGTATTATACCAAAAATTGCTTGTCATTCCAACCGTTTTTCGAAAAAAACGCAAAAACAGTCTCTCTTCTCATACCTTCTCCACGGCGATGACAGCTTTCTCTCCGTTCACGTTCCATTCCTTCGCCACTGCGAAATCCGCTCCCGCGGTCAGCTCCTGCGCAAGCACCTTGCCGGATATACTCTCACTGTTGCGGGAAGCGATGTCCGCAAGCTTCTGATTCCCGTTGATGGATACCCTGATGTGGTCCATGACCTCAAAGCCTGCATCCTTGCGCATGGTCTGGATCTTGCTGATCAGCTCATAGACAAAGCCTTCCTCCACCAGCTCTTCCGTAAGGTTGGTATCCAGAACCACCGTCATCTTCCCGTCCTCCTGAGACACATAACCGGGCTTCTGAGTCATATCGATGAGCAGATCCTCCCTTGCCAGCTCCACGGCTGTGCCGTTTACTTCAAAGCTGAGCTTTCCGTCCGCGTTCAGTCTATCCATAGCCGCATTGCCGTCCAACGAAGCCAGAGCTTTCTGGATTCCACCCAGCTGCTTGCCGTACTTAGGCCCCACCGTCCGCAGCTGCGGCTTGAAGGTATAGGTGGTATAGTCACGCACATCCTCCGTATATACCACCTCTTTCACATTCAGCTCATCCTCGATGATCGTGGTATAGAAGCTGTCCAGAACCCCCCGGCATACATCGCTGCCCGTCTCTTGTCCGATATTCTCAGAGATTCCCGCAGCTGCCTTCACATACATCCTGCTGACGGGCTGGCGGTTCTTGATGCTGACAGCATTCCTGCAGGCGCGGCCTAATACTACCGCCTGAAGCACCTCCTCCATGTCCGCCTCCAGCTTCTTATCGATGAATGCCTCCTCCGCCAAGGGAAAGTCGCACAGATGAATGCTTTCCGGCGCCTTTGTATCAGTGCTGCACACCAGATTCCTATATATCTCCTCCGTCATGAAGGGAATCATGGGCGCCGCTGCCTTGCAGACCGTCACCAGCGCTGTATGCAGGGTCATATAGGCATTGATCTTGTCCTGCTCCATGCCCTTTGCCCAGAAACGCTCCCTGCTGCGGCGCACATACCAGTTGCTCATCTCCTCCACAAAATCCTGCAGGGCCTTGGCAGCTTCAGGAATCCGGTATTTGTCCAGATTCCGGTCCACCTGACCCACCACCGTGTTCAGCCGGGACAGCAGCCATTTGTCCATCACGGGCAGCTTATCATATTCCAGTGTATATTTTGACGCGTCAAATCCGTCGATATTGGCATACAGCACAAAGAAGGTATAGGTGTTCCACAGCTTATCCAGAAACTTATGCTGTCCCTCCAGCACCGCCTTGCCGGAAAAGCGCTTGGGCAGCCATGGCGCGCAGCTGCTGTAGAAATACCACCTGATCGCGTCCGCTCCATAGGCATCCAGCGCCTCGAAGGGATCCACCACATTCCCTTTGGACTTGCTCATCTTCTGGCCGTCCTCGTCCGCCACCAGCCCCAGAACGATCACGTTCTCATAGGGCGCCTTGTTGAACAGCAGCGTGGATTCCGCCAACAGGGAATAGAACCACCCTCTGGTCTGGTCCACTGCCTCCGAGATGAACTTTGCCGGGAACTGCTGCTCAAACAGCTCCTTGTTCTCAAAAGGATAATGATGCTGGGCAAAGGGCATGGCTCCGGAATCAAACCAGCAGTCTATGACCTCCGGCACCCGCTTCATGGTCTTGCCGCACTCAGGGCAGGCAAAGGTCACCTCGTCGATATAAGGCCTGTGAAGCTCTACGCTTCCCGCCTCCTCTCTGCCCGTCAGAGACTGCAGCTCCTTACGGCTGCCCACACATTCCATATGGCCGCATTCGCATTCCCAGATATTCAGCGGCGTCCCCCAGTAACGGTTCCGGGAGATGCCCCAGTCCTGAATGTTCTCCAGCCAGTTGCCGAAGCGTCCCTCGCCGATGGTGGGCGGGATCCAGTTGATGGTCTTGTTGTTACGCACCAGATCCTCCTTCACCGCAGTCATCCTGATGAACCAGGATTCTCTGGCGTAATAGATCAGGGGCGTGTCGCAGCGCCAGCAGAAGGGATAGTCATGCTCGAACTTGGGCGCGGAAAACAGCTTGCCCTCCCCGTCCAGATCCCGGATGATCTGCGAATCCGCATCCTTCACAAACTTCCCTGCATAAGGAGTCTCTTTGGTCATATTGCCTCTTCCGTCCACGAACTGCACCAGAGGCAGATCATATTTTCTGCCGACATTGGCATCATCCTCACCGAAGGCAGGGGCGATATGAACGATCCCGGTACCGTCTGACATGGTGACATAAGAATCACAGGTCACATAATGGGCCTTCTTGCCCTGTCTGGCAGCCTCCTGCCCTGAGCAGGCAAACAAAGGCTCATACTCCCGGTATTCCAGATCTCTGCCCGTATAGGTCTCCAGTATCTCGTAAGCCGCCTTGCCCTCCTCCGCCAGAGAGCCCAGCACCGTGTCAAGCAGGGCCTTGGCCATATAATAGGTATAGCCGTCCGCCGCCTTCACCTTCACATAGGCCTCGTCAGGGTTCACGCACAGCGCCACGTTGGAGGGCAGAGTCCAAGGCGTGGTAGTCCATGCAAGAAAATACGCATCTTCCCCTGCGCATTTAAATCTTGCCACTGCCGAACGCTCCTTCACTGCCTTATACCCCTGCGCCACCTCATGGCTGGAAAGGGGGGTTCCGCAGCGGGGGCAGTAGGGAACGATCTTGAAGCCCTTGTACAGAAGCCCCTTGTCCCAGATAGTCTTAAGCGCCCACCACTCGGATTCGATGAAATTATCGTCATAGGTTACATAAGGATCGTCCATATCTGCCCAGAAACCCACGGAGGCGGAAAACTTCTCCCACATCCCCTTGTACTTCCAGACGCTTTCCTTACATTTATTGATAAAGGGAGCAAGGCCATACTCTTCGATCTGCTCCTTGCCGTCCAGGCCCAGAAGCTTTTCCACCTCCAGCTCCACGGGCAGGCCATGGGTGTCCCATCCGGCCTTTCTGGGCACCATGCAGCCTTTCATAGTGCGGTATCTGGGGATCATGTCCTTGATGGTGCGGGTCTCCACATGACCGATATGAGGCTTCCCGTTGGCAGTGGGCGGACCGTCGTAAAAGGTATAGACCGGGCCCTCCCTGCGGTTGTTGATGCTTTTCTGGAAGACCTCATTCTCCCTCCAGAATTTTTCCACTTCCTTCTCACGTTCCACAATGCTTAGATTAGCGGAAACTGGCTTGTACATTCTGTGACTCCTTTCTTTTCTGCGCCGATTCTTATTTATTCTTTCATTAATTGCTGTTCCATACAAAAAAGCCCCGTCCCGTAAAAGGACGAAGCCTCCTGCATTCGTTTCACCACCTGTTACATCGCACGCCTCCGCCTGCCGCGGCTTCCCGGACTGTCATCTCCGCCCGCCGCCTCTCCCTTTTGGAGGTTATGCGCTTTCCCGTAACGGAGGAACACCGTGCAAAGCTACCGAAGGAAGCCTGACTCCCTCTTTGGCCCTGCCTGCTCAGAAGTGATTTTCACTGTTCCCTTACTCGCACCGGTCTCCCACCCTCACCGGCTCGCTGGAGCTTTCCCGGAAAAGCTACTCTCTTCGTCACGGCATTTGCTGTATGTGTTTGATAAGTCATTATATCCCTAAGTTTTTTTGTTTGTCAAGCATAATTCTTGCCAAGCTCATTTCACATATTTTTTTAATTTCTGAGAAACAGACTGGATATCGATCGGTTTTGCCAGATGATCATTCATTCCGCACTCTAAACACTTTTGAATATCTTCCGAAAATGCATCGGCAGTCATAGCGATAATGGGAATATCCGCGTCCCCCCGTTCCAGCCCCCGGATGACCCTGGTTGCTTCGTAGCCGTCCATCACGGGCATCCGCACGTCCATAAGAATCGCATCATAATATCCAACAGGGGATTTCTCAAATTCTGCGGCACAGATCTGCCCGTTTTCAACCCAGTCCAGCTCCAGTTCCAGAACAGAAAGCAGCTCTCTGGCAACCTCCCAGTTGAGTTCGTTATCCTCTGCCAATAAAATACGCTTTCCCCGGAGCGTTCGGTCGGCCGCAGTCTGCACCTCGGCGGCTTTCTCGCCGGCGGTACCGGCAAACGCCTTCAAAGCGTCAGCCAAAGCGGACCGGAACAGCGGCCTGGAAATGAATCCGGAAATCCCCGCTTCTCTGGCTTCCGCCTCCTCCCCGCTCCGATCGCAGGCCGAGAGCAGCAAGTTCGTTCCGTCTTCACCGAAGCGCAGGCGGATCTGCCGCGCGGCTTCAATCCCGCTCATGTCCAGAAGCTTCCCGCCCAAAAGAACCATTTGGTAGCCGTCGTTCCGGCTGCAGCGTTCAGCAATCAGCTCCATCGCCCGTTCACCGCTCAGACACCATTCCGAGCAAAGCCCCAGTGACTGCAAAGAACGAACCACATTCACGCACAACCGCTCATCTTCATCAGCCACCAATATATTCCAGCCGGGAAGCACCGTATCCATCTCCCGCTCTGCGGCCTTTGCCAGATCAAGAACAATGTGGAACTCGCTGCCCCTGCCTTGTTCGCTGCGGACGGAGATGGAACCGCCCATCATGTCTATGATGCACTTGGTAATCGCCATGCCAAGCCCGGAACCCTCCGTTTTTTGCACGCGGGTGTTGTCCTCCCTGCTGAAGGATTCAAAAATCTGTTTTTGGTACTCCTTCGACATACCAATGCCCGTATCGCTCACCAAGAAATGGGTGCGGACACAGGAAGCATCGTCCGGCAGCGCCTCCTGATACAGGGATACCCGGACAGCCCCGTTCTCCGGCGTAAACTTGACGGCGTTTCCCAGCAAGTTGATCAGCACCTGATTCAGCCGCACACTGTCGCAGCACACGGTTTCTGAAAGAATTTCATAAGCAGCCGCATTAAACCGCTGGTTTTTCGCCTTGACCTGAGGCTGTATAATATTGACAATGCTGTCCATCACCTCCCTCAGCGACACCGCCTCCACATTCAGCGTCATCTTGCCGCTTTCAATCTTCGATATGTCCAGCACGTCGTTGATGAGACCCAGCAGATGCTTGCTGGACAGCGCGATTTTCCGCAGATATTCCTCCACCTGTTCCGGATTGTGCGTATTGGCCGCGGCCAGGGATGTCATGCCGATTATAGCGTTCATGGGCGTACGTATGTCGTGGCTCATGCTGGAAAGAAACTCCTGCTTTGCCGCGTTGGCGTGTTCTGCCTCTTTTTGCGCTTTTTCCGCGGCTTTCCGCGCTGCGTCCATTTCTGCGTTCACGCGCTTCAATTCGGATACCTGCTTCCGGAATACCCTTAAATACTGAAAGAAAATACAAAGGAGCAGAGCAATCGCCGCAAAGGAAGAGGCATAAACGATGACAAGCCAACAATTTCCCATATCGGAAATCGCATGATCCAGCCCGTCAAAAGGAAGGATCGTCACCAGATACCATTCGCAGTAAGGCAGGCTGGTGCAGTACAAGTGCCTGCGCGATTCGCCGCTTTCCAGAATAACGGAGTACTCTTCGTTGGCATTCATCGCAGCCGTCAGCTGCTGAATGTAGAAATAGGCCTCTTCCCTTTGACCGTCAAAGATTTTATACAGCCGGTCAAAATAGCTTTCGTTTTTTTCGCCCTGATCCCGTATAACGTAACTTCCGTCCTTTCGTATCACAAAGGAGTACATCAGCGAGCTGTCCGATTCCAGAAACAAGACCTCGCCCATGTATTTGGAAGAAAGCCCCACCACCATGGCAAGGCTTGCGCTTCCGTCGGACATGGGATATTCGCAGGGAACGCCAAACAATATCACCCCGTTCCCGTCGCTGTCCGCCGCAGAGGCTGCTTTGCGCTCCCCGTTTTTCAGGCTCTCCAGAAACGGTTCCGGGTGATTAAGCTCCACAGGATCCCCGAAGATCATTTCAATTTCGCCGTCAGGAGAATACAAGGCGGCGCAGAAAAAGTGCCGGGCTTTTGCGCCGTATTCGATCTCGTCCCTTGAGCCGAAACCGGCGCCCTCTTCGCCCGCCGCAATATGCGCTATGGACTCCGCCATGGTCAGGCGAAGGTCGATGATCGTTTCAAAATGCAGCGACACCTGCTCGTTCATTCCGGACATATAAGCGGCGCCGATCTGCTCGATCGTGCGTTCACTCATACGGTTAAGGGACATTCCAAGGAGGGAAAACACGAACAAATATAAGCAGATGACCGCTGCGATGCTAATCTTCAAGGAACGGGGCAAACCTACGCTTTTCATACTTTTCCATCTCCTCCCTTTTAGATCTCGTTTGAAAAATACCGGCCGCTTCACGCTTCCGCAGTCACCGCAGGCTGCCCATAAGCCGGAACATCTTGCGGATGTCCACCGGTTTTGCCAGATGCCCGTTCATTCCGGCGTCCTTTGACAGCGCCACATCCTCTTCAAAGGCATTGGCCGACAGCGCAATGATGGGCACGGTCTTCGCGTCCGCCCGGTCCAGACCGCGGATTACCCGGGCTGCTTCATATCCGCTCATGACCGGCATCATCAAATCCATGAGCACGCAGTCAAATGTTCCCGGGGCAGAGGCCGCAAAGACATCCACGGCGGCTTTTCCGTTAACGGCGGTCACCACCTCTGTGTCCGCCTCCTGAAGAATGAACTCCACGATTTCGCGGTTAATCTCATTGTCCTCTACCAACAGGACGCGCATCCCGGCAATATGGCCCTGCTCGTCCCGCCCTTCCTGCTCGTCCCGCCCTTCCTCCCCGGTCTGCCCCGCCTCGTCGACCCGGACGGGCAGGGTGATCCGGACGACGCTTCCCTTGCCGGGGGAACTGTCTACCTCAACGGTCCCCTGCATCTGATCCACCAGTTTCTTCACGACAGACATACCGAGACCGACGCCGTTATAGTAGGTTCTCGCATCCGGGTGCTCCTGTGTAAAGGGTTCAAA
This sequence comes from uncultured Acetatifactor sp., assembly GCA_964018205.1. Lineage (GTDB taxonomy): Bacteria > Bacillota > Clostridia > Lachnospirales > Lachnospiraceae > Acetatifactor. The sequence goes on from CAXHOW010000007.1 coordinate 94,989, forward strand.
AATGTGCGGCTTAAAGTCCTCCCCGATGCCGATCCCGGTATCTTCGATCACAAAACAGTAGCTTGCTCTGCCGTCCCGGAAAGCGGTCTCCTCTACCCGGACAGACACGGAGCCGTGGGGGCGGTTATACTTGAGGGCGTTGTCAATGACATTCATCAGGATCTGCTTCAGGTGCAGCGGATTTCCGATCAGCCTGCTGTGGCACAGACTGCCCTTCTCCAGCGCCAGCCGGATTTCCGCCTCCTCTGCCTGAGGGGACAGTATCGTGATGCAGTCTTCCAGCGTGTCATGAAGGTCAAACGGCTCCTCCACCTCCTCCGCCGGCCGGCCGCTCTCCAGCTTGCTGACCTGCAGAACGTCATTCACCAGGGACAGCAGATGCTCCGTCGACACGCGGATTTTCTTCCGGCACGCCTGCTGCCGCTCCGGGTCGTCCGGGCTCTTTTCCAAAATGGCCAGCAGCCCTAAAATTCCATTGATAGGAGTACGGAGATCGTGGGACATATGGGAGAGAAATTCGCTCTTTGCCGAATTCGCCCGCCTTACCCGCTCCAGCAGCTCCATGATAGACTGCTCCTGTTTCTTCCGCGCCACCATGGTCTCCGTAATGTCCTGATGGTAGCCGTGCAGGCAGACACCCGTTTTTTTAAAGGTTTTGTCCGGCACGCCGCCGCAGCGGACATAAATTTTCCCCAGCTTCGGATGCTTCCAAGGGTAGATAACCTCGGCCCGTCGGTTTTCCAAAATCTGCTGCACCGCGTCCCGCACCATATCCACATAGTCCGGCTCAATATTTTCAAACCAGCGCCTATAGCACTCTTCCGGATCGATCTCATCCGGTACGCCCAGAAGAATCCTCATAGTGCGGTCTGCGTACATCCTTGGCTGACATCCCTCTTCCAGCTCAATGGTCCAGATGCCAGTTCTGGCGCCCTCCAGAATGTTCTCCAGACTCTGCCGCGCCTCCAGCTTGTATTTCTCCTCCTGCTCCACCACGGCATTGACGTCACGCTGGGCAAAAATCGCGCAGTTCTCCTCTGCTGTCTTCTCTGTGGCGGAAAAATGAAGCTCCAGATGTTTCAGCCCGGAGGAGCTGTCGTTCACCTGATATCGGACGGAAAACTTTTTCTTTGTCCCGAGCTGAGCGAGCACATAATCTTTTTTCGTCATGGTGCGGAGCCGTTCCTGGTCTCGGGGAACCACATACCGGGAAATATACCGCTCCACCGCCGTCTGGTAGCCGTCCTTAAACCAGACGGCCCAGTCGATTCCCGTCTGTTCGCCGTTTCGGTAGACCTCGCATTCGCCGGTATCAAAGTTCACCTGATAGATGCTCAGGTAGTCCACACTAAGGGCATGGAGAACGTTATAGCTCCGCTTCTGGAGCTCTCGGAACAGGTTCCGCCGCTTCAGGGAAGATACGATAAAATACGCCGCGGTCTGGAGCATATTCGACGCGTATTCCATCGACCGCACAGGGGGATTGTCCACGCCGTAAAAGCCAATGATCCTTTTGCCGTCATAAAGGGGGACCACCACAAGGGAGTGAACGTTCTGCCGCATCAGATTTTCATACTGAAGCGGTTCCGTCTCGCGGATATCCTCCAGACGCTCAATCATGATATGCTTGCCGATCCGGAATTTCCGGTACCAGCTGGCACATACCTCCGGGGGAACATTTTGGAGATATTCCTTTTCCGGTTCCACACCGCCAGCCACCCACTCATAGGTGTTGTCGTCGCCGCCGGATTCGTTCTGCTCAAATATGTAGGTTCGTTCCCCGTTCAGCGCTTTTCCCAGATGCTCCAGCAGCACCTCCAGAGACTGGTCGGGAGTTTCCTCCAGCAGGGCGGTGCGAAGGCCCTCGTTGATAACGGCCTCCAGATTCTGAACACTCCGCATATCGCTGCGCCGCACCCGGTCCTCGACCAGCGGAGCCTCGTCTCCGGCCCGTTTAAAAAGTTCCCCTGAATAGTCCATAAGCCCGCCCTCCATATAGACCGATTTCCGCAGTCTTGCCGCAGAAAATCAGAAAAGTCGGTGTCATGATATCATATGCGCCTAATCTCGTCAATACAAAAGTGAATTCTGTGGAACGCCTCAGCAGACATCCGGGCAGAGGCATCCCTATAGATGCTTTCAAAAGCAGTCCCCCGCCGATAGAAAAAAGAGTACCATTATGCATGATACTCCGAACTTTGAGATACTTTGCGAATCTTCCCCTTATTCTGCAAAAAGCGGTGTGGAAAGATATCTGTCCCCGGTATCGGGAAGCAGTGCCACTATCGTCTTCCCCGCATTCTCAGGACGTTTTGCCAGTTCTATGGCCGCCCATGCGGCAGCGCCGGAGGAAATACCCACTAGAAGGCCCTCGCTTTTGCCGATCAGCCTGCCGGCGGCAAATGCATCCTCATCGGCGACCGGGATGATCTCGTCATAAATTTCGGTGTTTAAGACATCGGGAACAAATCCCGCGCCGATGCCCTGAATCTTGTGGGGGCCCGCCGTGCCTGCAGACAGCACCGGAGAGGCGGCGGGCTCAACGGCCACGACCTTGACGGATGGCTTTTTGCCCTTCAGATATTCACCAACGCCTGTCACAGTTCCGCCTGTGCCCACCCCGGCCACAAAAATATCCACCTCGCCCTCTGTGTCCTCAAAGATCTCCGGCCCGGTATGTTCCCTATGCGCCTTGGGATTTGCCGGATTGACAAACTGTCCCGGGATAAAGCTGCCGGGCGTCCGGGCTGCCAGCTCTTCCGCCTTGGCGATGGCGCCCTTCATCCCCTTTGCGCCCTCGGTGAGAACCAGCTCCGCTCCGTATGCCTTCATCAGCTGCCTCCGCTCCAAGGACATGGTTTCCGGCATCACAATGATAATTCTGTAGCCCCGGGCTGCCGCTACGGCCGCAAGCCCTATGCCGGTATTGCCGGAGGTGGGCTCGATGATCACTGAATCAGGCTTTAGTCTGCCGGAGGCCTCAGCCTCGTCGATCATTTCCTTTGCGACACGGTCCTTTACCGAGCCTGCAGGATTAAAGTATTCCAGCTTGGCTATGACCTTCGCTTTCAGGTCAAGCGTTTTTTCTATATGCGTAAGCTCCAAGAGGGGCGTTTTACCGATCAGCTGATCGGCGGACGTATAAACTGCAGCCATAACATTACCTCCAAACAATATTTTCCCTATCTCGGCAGTATTTCCTACTTTTTTGGTGGGTTTTATCATACTCCGTATTGCCTGCCGTGTCAATAGGTAATACGGAATTATCCGACGGAATTATCCGACGGAATTGTCCGACGGAATTGTCCGACATATTATTCGGCATGGTATATTTCAGGATAGCGCAAAGCCGCATTTTATGTTAAACTAATCTTGATCGGTTATAATTAACTGCCAGACAAAAGAGAATTACACTAAAGCCGAACTATAATCCCGCGGCTTTCCCACAGCCGTACATAACAAGCCTTAACAGGCAGAAAAGAGGAGCTATGGACAGACAAAATCTCACGCTGATGACGGATCTCTATGAGCTTACCATGATGCAGGGGTATTTCAAGAACAAGAACCGGAACGAGATGGTGATCTTTGACGCCTTCTACCGCAAGAACCCCTGCGACGGCGGCTATGCCATTTCCGCCGGATTAGAGCAGGTCATCAAGTACATTCAGGAGCTGCGCTTTGATAGGGAGGATATCGACTATCTGGCCTCTCTGGGCATCTTTGGGGAGGATTTTCTGGAATACCTGAGTACCTTTCGTTTTTCAGGCGATATCTACGCCATCCCCGAGGGAACCGTCATGTTCCCCAGAGAGCCGGTGATCAAGGTCATAGCCCCCATCATGGAGGCCCAGCTGGTGGAGACCGCTATCCTGAACATCATCAATCACCAGAGCCTGATCGCGACCAAGGCCGCCAGAGTATGTTACGCCGCCAGAGGAGACGGCATCATGGAATTCGGCCTGCGCCGGGCACAAGGGCCCGATGCCGGCACCTACGGGGCAAGAGCCGCTGTCATCGGAGGCTGTATCGGCACCAGCAACGTACTCTGCGGCCAGCTCTTCGGGGTACCCGTAAAAGGCACCCATGCCCACAGCTGGATCATGAGCTTTCCTGATGAATATACCGCCTTCAAGACCTATGCGGATATGTACCCGGGTGCCTGCATCCTGCTGGTGGATACCTATGACACCTTGAAATCCGGTGTTCCCAATGCCATCCGGGTCTTTACGGAAATGCGCAAGGTAGGTATTCCTTTAACCTTTTACGGTATACGTCTGGACAGCGGAGACCTGGCCTATCTTTCCAAAAAGGCCAGAAAGATGCTGGACGAGGCCGGATTCCCCGATGCGGTCATCTCCGCCTCCAACGACCTTGACGAATACCTGATAGACAGCCTGAAGGCCCAAGGCGCCGCCATCACCTCATGGGGAGTGGGCACGAACCTGATCACCTCCAAGGACAATCCTTCCTTCGGCGGCGTATACAAGCTGGCTGCCATACGAGGCGAGGACGGCCATTTCATCCCCAAGATCAAGCTGTCGGAAAACAGTGAAAAGGTCACCAACCCCGGCGACAAGAAGATCTACCGTATCTACGAAAAGGAGACCGGCAAGCTGAAGGCCGATCTGATCTGTCTTGCGGAAGAGGAGTACCAGGAAACTGACGATCTGGAGCTCTTTGACCCTCAGGAGCCATGGAAGAGGACCCTGCTGAAGGGAGGCACCTATACCCTCCGCCCTCTGCTGAAGCATATCTTCCACAAAGGAGAATGCTGCTATACCTCCCCCAAGGTCATGGATATCCGGGCATACTGCCAGAGAGAGCTGGACACCCTCTGGGACGAGACGAAACGTCTGGTGAATCCTCAGCAGGTATATGTAGATCTGTCTCAGAAGCTTTATGACACCAAGATAGCTTTACTGAAAAAAATGAATGAATCCCAATCCTGAAAATACTTGCATATAATTCCTTTTTTTACAGATACTAACTCCACGTCAGAGCGTCAGTCAACGCTCGGCTCATTGTGTGCAGAGTTCAAAACATCACAAACGGAGGAACGTAACTATGAAAGCAACAGGAATTGTGAGACGTATAGATGATCTGGGCAGAATCGTCATTCCCAAGGAGATCCGCAGGACTCTCCATATCAGAGAGTCGGATCCCCTTGAAATCTTCACGGACAAGGAAGGTCAGGTCATCCTGAAAAAATATTCACCCATCGGGGAAATGACCACCTTCGCCAAGCAGTACGCAGAAAGCCTCGCTCAGGTATCCGGCCATGCGGCTCTGATCGCAGACAGAGACCAGTTCATCGCAGCGGCAGGCGGCTATAAACAGATGGTAAACAAATCCGTCAGTAAGCAGATGGATGAAAAAATCCATAACCGGGAGACCATCATGGCATCCAGAGGAGACAGAAGCTTCATTCCCGTCTGTGATGAGGGAGGCGACGATTACCAGCATGAGGCAATTGCCCCTATCCTCTGCGAGGGCGACATCATCGGCAGCGTGGTGCTGCTTCAGAGCGACACGAAAGGCCGCATGGGCGAGGTGGAACAGAAGCTTCTTCTGTCCGCCGCAGGGTTTCTGGGAAGGCAGATGGAGCAGTAGATATTATTCAGACAAAAGCGAAACAGACCCGCGGCATGCTGACTGGGCGTCAATCTTGCTATGCGGCAAAGCTGCGGGAATGTTGACTCTAAATTATGCCGTAATAATTCAACTTTGATTCTTTATAACCGTCTGGCTTCTCCTCGTCAGCTCTGCATACACCCCCGCAAGATGCTTCTGTGCCAGAGGGATCAGCTCCTCATCATGATTGCATCTCATTTCCGTAGGGCTGCCGAACAGCATAGTATATTCCTGATCGGGAGTGCTAGCGGGCCATTCGGGCAGCCCTTTATGGCCCGGATCCCCGGTGCGGGCAAATGCAAGCACGCTCTCAAACATCTCGCCCTCCAGCCGAGCTGTCATTCCCTCCTGCTGTACGCCGGGCACATACTCCGTATTGTGGAACACAAAAGGAATATCCGCACAGTGCCAAGGCGTCCTGCCTCCGTCTATGGGCATATCCTGATTAAAGAAATAAGAAAAGACTCTGCCCCCCTGCCCGGCGCGTTTCCTTATATAGCGCATGGCAGGCTCCCGGAAAAGAGTGTCCAGATACAGTACATCCGCCGGATTCCGCCCGGGATATACCCTTTCATAGATAGGAAGAAGAGCCTCCGCCTTCTCCTCCCCCAGAATCTCCCTGACCAGCCGCCTCCCTTCATGGGCCGGAGCCGTGCTTCTGTCATAAATCAGCGGCCAGAACGCGCTGAACTCTCCGTACGTGGTTCCCACCATGAGAGGAACATGTATGCTTTCCTTCCGAAATCCCACAGCCAGAGGATCCCCTGCGTAAAATTCGTTGGGCCGGGGCTCGTTTCCCAGATATTCGCCCTCTGCCGCAAGCGCTGTCCTGACCTTTCTGAATGCGGCAGCAAGCGTTTCGTAGGGAACCGTCTCCAGCTCCTTCACCGTATTTACGCCCAGCTCCTCCATCATCACTTCCGCCATTCTTTTTCCGCTCTTTGCATAAGAACCCACCACACCGTCCTGCAGGACGCCGCTCATATTGATTCCCTTGGCAAACAGCCCGTCCGCTCCGGGCGACTGCAGCAGGGCCGTGATCTTTGCTCCTCCCCCGGACTGGCCGAAAAGGGTCACGTTCTCAGGGTCGCCGCCGAATTTTTCAATATTGTCCCGGATCCATCGCAGGGCCGCAATCAGGTCATCCGTTCCTGCATTGCCCGAATTGGCATATTCCTCCCCGAAATCGGACAGGTCAAAATATCCCAGCATATTCAGACGATGGTTGACGGAAACCACTACCACCTGCCCCAGACGGCACATATTCTCGCCGTTATAAGCTGCCATCTCGATAGCGGAGCCCATATTGAAGCTGCCTCCGTGCAGCCATACCAGCACCGGCCTCTTCTCCCCGTCGCAGGCCGGAGTCCAGATATTCAGGTTCTGGCAGTCCTCATCCATGATCCAGTAGCGGTGGGGCAGGTAAAGCTCCTGCGCCAGTCTGGGCTTCTTGTCCACATAGGGGCAGGTAAACCCATAGTTGGAGGCATCCCAGCATCCCTCCCATGGCTCCACCGGCTCCGGCGCATGGAAGCGTCTTGCCTGAGCATACCGGATGCCCTTAAAAATAGAAATTCCGTCATAAAAATATCCTCTCACCCTTCCCGCTTCCGTCTCCACAACGGCAGTCTTGTCATCGTGCGCAAATTTATGTTCCATGACCTTCCTCCTCAGCTTTTGGCCTATTGTCCAAAAGGACATTCTCCCATACCCTCCGCCCCTATGGACCGTTCCGAAAATCTCTCCTCATCGTACGCTTTCCAAAAAGGCCCTTGAAAAGTGTTTTCATTATACCGTACATAACCGGCACGTACAAGGAATATCGGCTAAGCGGGCGGAGTTTTTGTTTTCTTTTTTCCTTCAGCACAAAATACCTTTTGCCACTTCATATGCGTGCGCGATTATGGTATAATGTTGCCAGACATTATACCGGCCCGGGGCGAAGCGGAGTGGCCATCCCTGCGGAGCACCCCTCCTGCGGCGCATCGCGAGCCGCAATTTATTTGACTTATGCAAAAACACATCAGAACTTAAGGAGACCGCTATGAACATTCAGGAACTGACAGACCTGCTGGTAAGCTCCAGCGAGGATTTCCACCAGTCCAGATTCATACCCTGGTGGGTGGAAGACTATGAGAAATTTACCTATCAATATCATATCATGGAGGACTCGGTGGTCCGGGACGCAAAAGCCTGCCTTGCGGAATGCGGCAAAGAGGATCTGCTGGCGCCGGCGGGAAAGCTGGGGCTCACCCTATTCCACCTTCTGGTCTGGCACAATTTCTATGATACGGTGGAAAGGTTGCTCTCTGACGGCAGAATAGAGGACACGGAAGCAGATATGCCCGACCACGGCGGCCACGGCCTCACGCCTCTTATGCTGGCCTGCGCCCGGAGCAACCTAGCCATGGTCAGGCTTTTGCTGGAGCATGGAGCCAAGGACTCCTTCTGCGACGCCAGAGGCATGAACCCATACCATTTTCTGGCATACTCCTACTTTGAGGAGCTGGACAATGATTCCGACATTCTGAAGCGGAGCGTGGAACAGCGGGGGGAGATCGCCCGCCTGCTGACCTGCGACATCAACCAGAAAAACGCATCCGGCCTCACGCCTCTGGAGCTGCTGCTGTCCACCTCCTATTGCTCCGCCTACACCTGGCCGCTGGCAGAAATTTTTCTGGAAAAAGGAGCCTCCACCGATTATGTGGACGAGGACGGCAATACCCTCCTGATGATGGCCAGAAGGAACGGCCATGACACGGCGGCGCTTCAGCTCATGAAGCATTGCCCGGAGCTGTTGAATGTGCCCAACAGTAACGGCGTGACCCCCGTCCAGCATGCCATCAGTTTCCGTAATCAGGCCATGTACCTCGCCCTGCTGGATCACGGGGCAGACCCGGCTCCCGACAATAATATGGAAATATTCCCTTTGAGCCAGATCATATGCAATGCCTTCTATCCCGACAACAGAGACAGCCTGAGCATCGGACTGTACATGGCGGAAAAGCTGATCCGGCAGACAGACCCGGATGACGATGATGAAATCTGCGAAGTGCAATCTATTTTGAATTCCGCCCTCTGTTTGGACGACAAAGCTCAGATACTTGATATCTGTAAGGACGCAGGGTTTGACTTTACCGTGCCCTTTTATTGCCATGGCGATGACACCTGTCTCCGGGACGAGTGTCTTGATACCGAACAAGGAATAAATGTCATCAGAAAACTCATAGAGCTGGGCGTGGACATGAATCTGGCTGTGGCAGACGGACAGACACCGGCCAATATTTTGGCTTCCAAAGGTCAGGGCGGTATGGAATACGAGCGATTTCTTCAGGATGCCGCAAATCTTTTCTCCAGAGAGTCCATGGAGCAGGTCAATAACGGCGGACAGAGCGCCGTCCATCTTGCCGCCCAAAACGGGCATACACTCATGTTGAAGGTCATGATCGAAAAGGGCGTGGATGTGAACCTTACGGAAGATGCGCCTGCGGAAGCAGGGACTACGCCTCTTCATGAGGCCTGCGCCAAGGGCCATGCGGATACCGTAAGGCTGCTCATAGCTTCCGGCGCAGACGATACCATGAAAAACCTGAAGGGCGAAACTCCGGCCCATCTTGTGGTCACAAAGAACAGATGGGGCAGATCACTGGAGACGAAGCAGATGGCCGAAATCCTGAAGGAGCTGAAAAATCTGGATGTGCCCAGAGACGACGGCCAGACTCCCCTTATGCTGCTGCGGGATGAAGCCCTTCTGCCCCTGTTTATAGAGAAGGGCGCAGATGTGAACCATAGGGATAACTGCGGCATGACTCCCTTGATGATCCACCTAGACAAGGACATGGCAAAAATACTGTTGGCCGCCGGGGCCGATATCAATCTGGCGGACAACGAAGGAAATGCCGCCCTGCACCATGCGCTGACGGACGGCGCCGAGACAACCGCCCGCTACCTGATCAAGAAGGGCGCCGACTATAGACGTCCCAACAATCAGGGCGAAACACCTGCGCAGCTGGCTGTGGAACACCGCTGCGAAAGCGTGCTGCAGCTTATAACAAATATATAGCAATTGCATATAAGGGGCAACAGAGCTAAATGCGGCAGAATCACATTGTGATTTTGCCGCATTGGCATATGTGTGCATCATTCACCTTCATATTCTTCCAGATATTCCTTGTAATCGGACTCGCAGGCAAAAAGAATATATCTGCCTCCTACCAGTCCCATATAGCCTTCCGCCGTATGATATCCTTTCATAAAAATTACCTCCTATCTCAAAATCAGTGCAATCACTGTTCTGAGATAGAAGGTAACATATTTTGTGTGTCATAAAACTCCCACAAAACGATATTATTGCAGAAGTCCCTTCATCTCCTCCAGAAGCTCCTCCGCCTTTCCCATAAGCAGCTCCGCATCCTTTTCCGCCAGCCCCGTCCGCTTATACTTATAGGTAAAAAAGGCTTTTCCATAGGAGGTGAACGCCAGATCCTTCCCGTGTACTTTAAGCAGCCCCGGAATCCCTGCCGGATCCAGAGCCGCATTGGGGTGGAAGGTGAACAGGATCCTCTCGTTCTTTCCCTTGATCTCCGTCATGTAGAGCTTGTGGGCCGCCACCCGTATCAGCGCAATGCGCAGCAGATTGTCCACGGACTTGGGTATCTCCCCGAAGCGGTCCAGCAGCTCGTCCTTCATATCGTCCCGCTCTTTGACGCTCTCGATGCCTGCGATCCTCTTATAGATATCCAGCTTCTGCACCTCGTTCATGATATAGGAGGGCGGGATGAAAGCATCCACGTCCAGATCGATAAGAGTGGGGAAGTCCTCCGCCACCTTTATGCCCTTCAGGCCCTGCACCGCCTCGTTCAGCATCTTGCAGTACAGATCATAGCCCACCGCCTCCATGTGTCCGTGCTGATGCACCCCCAGCAGATTCCCTGCGCCCCGGATCTCCAGATCCCGCATGGCGATCTTGAAGCCGCTGCCCAGATCGGTGAATTCCCGGATGGCCTCCAGCCGCTTCTCCGCCACCTCCTTGAGCACCTTATCCCTCTTGTACATAAGGAAGGCGTATGCAGTGCGGTTGGACCGCCCCACCCGCCCCCGCAGCTGGTAGAGCTGAGACAGGCCCATATTGTCCGAGTCATGGATGATCATGGTGTTTACATTGGGGATGTCCAGACCTGTCTCTATGATGGTGGTGGACACCAGCACATCGATCTCCCCGTTGATAAAGTCAAGCATGATCTTCTCCAGTTCATGCTCCTTCATCTGCCCATGGGCAAAGGCAACCGCAGCCTCCGGCACCAGAGCCGCCACCTGCGCCGTCACGTCCCCTATGGTGTTTACCCTATTATACACATAATATACCTGCCCGCCCCTTGCAAGCTCTCTGGATATGGCCTCCCGGACCATCTCTTCGTTGTATTCGCACACAAAGGTCTGGATGGGCAGCCTGTCCTCCGGGGCTTCCTCCAGCACACTCATGTCCCGGATTCCCACAAGGCTCATGTGAAGCGTTCTGGGAATAGGGGTAGCCGTCAGGGTCAGCACGTCCACATTCCCCTTCAGCTTCTTTATTTTCTCCTTATGGGCCACGCCGAAGCGCTGCTCCTCATCGATGATCAGCAGCCCCAGATCCCTGAACCTCACATCCTCCGACAGGACCCTGTGGGTGCCGATGACGATATCCACCAGCCCTTTCTGGAGATCCGCCACGGTCTTTTTGATCTCCCCGGGCGTGCGGAACCGGCTCATCAGATCCACCCTCACGGGAAAATCCTTCATCCGCTGTACGAATGTGGCATAATGCTGCTGGGCCAGAATGGTGGTAGGCACCAGATACACCACCTGCTTGCCCTCCTGCACCGCCTTGAAGGCCGCCCTTATGGCGATCTCCGTCTTGCCATAGCCCACGTCCCCGCAGATCAGCCGGTCCATCACCCTTCCGCTCTCCATGTCCGCCTTGGTGTCCGCGATAGCCGCCAGCTGGTCCTCCGTCTCCTCAAAGGGAAACATCTCCTCGAATTCCTTCTGCCATACCGTGTCCTTCTCGAACCGGTATCCCTCGCTCTGCTGGCGCAGGGCGTACAGCTCCACCAGATCCTTCGCCACCTCGCTGACCGCCCCCTTGACCTTTGTCTTGGTTCGCTCCCACTCCTTGGAGCCCAGCCGGTTCAGCTTAGGCGCTTTTGCATCCGCTGAGGCATATTTCTGTATCACGTCCAGCCCGGTGGCAAGCACATACAGATTGCCGCCGTCCCTGTACTCTATCTTGATGTAGTCTTTGACCACACCCTCCATCTCAACCTTTTCGATCCCCTTGTAGATGCCAAGCCCGTGGGTCTCGTGGACCACATAGTCCCCCACTCTCAGCTCATTGAAATCCTTGATCTTCTGCCCTTGATAGAGCCGCCTGCCCTTTTTCTTCTTCTTTTCTGCGCCGAAGATATCCGTCTCGGACAGTACCACAAACTTAAGCAGAGGATACTCGAAGCCCTTATTTACGTGTCCGTAGTAAGTAAGCACTTCCCCCTCGTTTACCTCCCGCAGGGGATCCTCCGTGTATACCGCCGTTATCTCCTGATCCCGCAGATCCTCCGCCAGACGCTTGGCTCTGGTCCGGGAGCCCGACAGCAGAAGCACCCTGTACCCGTTCTTCCTGAAACGCTTCAGATCCTTCACCAGCGCCTCAAAGCTGTTGTTGTACGGAGCCACGTTCCTTGCCGCCACATCCGCCCTCCGGTCCGCCTTAAAATACCCCTTCCCTTCCATGGCGGACAGCGTGACCACGCTGCAGCACATAAGCCTTGCCGCCACCTGCTCCCCACTGTATAGGATATCCATCTGGCCCGGCAGCACATAGCCTTTCTGGACCCTCTGCTCCATGCTCTCCCGAAACTCCAGCTCAATAGCCTGGGCCTGTTCCTTGACCCGCACAGGCTCCTCCACGAAAAACACCGGTTTGAAGCTTCCGCCGTTTATTTCCCCCACCCTCGCCAGCAGCTCCGGCAGAGTCAGTGTATCCTGATAAAAATACCGTATATACCCCTCCAGATTCACCTTGCTCTTGAATTCCAGAAGCTCCTCTCTCAGCTCCTTCACCTGTGTGACAATCCGGTGGGCCTCCTCTGTCCGGAAGGTGTCCCGAAACAGCGCCGCCTGTCTCTCCCCCTCCGCCTCCAGCCGCTTCAGACCCTCCCGGATCCTCCCCTCCTCCAGCACAAACTCCGTGGCGGGAAAGACCGAGATGCTCTCCAGCTTTTCGATAGAGCGCTGGCTGAGGACATCAAAACTCCGGATAGAGTCCACCTCATCCCCCCACAGCTCTATACGGTAGGGATTCTCCTCCGTCAGGTCAAATATGTCGATGATGCCGCCCCGGACGGAAAACTGTCCCTGACTCTCCACCTGATAGCTCTTCTCATAGCCCATGGACACCAGCCTCTCACACAGCTGCTCCTCCTGCAGAGCCATGCCAAGACTCACGTCCACCACATCCTTTTCCTTGTCCCACATCACCTGCGGCGTCATCAGAGCGGCATAGGTGGTCACAATGGTGACAGGCTTCTTCTCCATCAGCCTGCGCAGCACCTTCACCCGCTCCCTGACCAGCTGGTTGCCATGAATGTCCGCCTGAAAGAAGATCAGATCCTTGGCAGGGTACAGCATCACGTTTCTATCATAAAATTTATACTCCTCCAGAATCTCCTTTGCCTTCAGATCGCTGTAGGTAACGATGACCTTGATGCGGAAGCCGTCACCCAGACCATAGATCATATGCAGCTTCTGAGAATCCACACAGCCCGTAAGCGCCGCCGAAAGCGGCTGCCCTGCTGCCCTTCCCATATTTTTCCTGAGCACATCCCTGATGTCGCCATATTCCGCCAGTTCCTTCAACGGTGCCAGCAATGCCTGCATGATCTGCCTCCTATCCTGATTTCCTCACCCAAACACCCCGCAGGCTCGTCAATCCTGCCGGGATTCCTTTTTATACCATTATAGCGGTTCATGGCCGCATCCGCGTCCTCGGCGATGATCATCCGTATGGCGTCCGCCCCGCGGCTTATGGCCTCATCCACCGCCTCCCTATCCTCCCGGGAAAAGCGGCCCAGCACATAGTCCGCCAGATCCCAGTTCCGGGGCTTCTCCCCCACACCCATCTTCATGCGGATGAAGCTGTCATGCCCCAGATTGGCAATGATATTTTTCAGCCCGTTATGCCCGCCGGCGCTGCCCTTCTTGCGGATGCGCAGCTGCCCCGGCTCCAGACTGATATCGTCTGAAACCACGATCAGCTCGGAGGCCGCATCCACCTTGTAATAGCCAAGCAGCTCCCTGACGCTCTCACCGCTCAGGTTCATGTAGGTCTGGGGCTTGGCAAGGACGCATTTCTGCCCCGCCAGAACACCCTTTCCTATAATGGCCTTGTGCTTCTTTTCCAGCACGGAAATATTTTCCTCCGCAGCCAGTCTGTCTATCACGTCGAAGCCCACATTATGCCTCGTGCCCGCATAGTCTCTGCCGGGATTCCCCAGCCCAACAATTATATACATAGGATTGCCCCCGAATCGTAAAATTTTGACATCATGAATGCCTAAGTACCGTTTCGGCATTATTCCATCATAAAGTATTCCCCTCAAAGTTTCAAGAACAAAGAGAGGAAATCATAAAAAGTAAATCAAAAAAAGCCATGGCAAACTAAACGCCACGGCCTTTCCCGGCTTCATTGATAAACACTATCCTAAACGGCGCTCTCCTCTGCCCTCCGGCAGATGCCGCGTTCTCTCCTGAAATCTCCTTCTGCCAAACCTATCCCTCCGGCTCCAGCAAAGCCTTCTCATAATTCTCCAAGATGATTTTCTGGATTGCCTCCCTTGTCTGCGAATTAATAGGATGCGCTATGTCCCTATACTCGCCGTCTGATGCTTTCTTGCTGGGCATTGCGATAAACAAGCCCTTTTCACCCTCGATTATCTTGATGTCATGTACCACAAACTCATCATCTAGAGTGATGGATACCACCGCCTTCATCTTGCTTTCCTTTGCAATCTTGCGTACGCGAACATCAGTAACCTGCATCTTGTACCTCCCTATCCGGAAACCGTTGTGAGAAGCCATGCCGCTGCACGGCTTAACTTCAGCTACATCGTATATCTCTCATTGCGCTCTACCACAATGCGAATACGCCCTTCCTCCCCCACATAACGAGAATTTGCCCGGATGGTTCCCCGGCTCTCCACGATACAGTTCTCGATATATGTGTTGTCGCCGATATATACATCATTCAGGATAATGGAATTTTTAACCACACAGTTATTACCTATATAGCTTTTTTTGAAGACTACCGAATTTTCCACAGTGCCGTTGACGATGCAGCCGCTGGAGATCAGGCTGTTGCTCACATTGACACCCACATTGTACTTCGCAGGGGCCAGATCATCCACCTTGGAATAGATGTCCGGGTGCTGCTTAAAGAAATAATTCCTCACCTCCGGCTTCAGGAAGTCCATATTGACATCGTAATAGTCCTCCACGGAAGCGATATTCCTCCAGTAATCCCTCATCTTGTAGCCGTAGATCCGTCTTATATCCTTATAACGGATGAGGACATCCCGCACAAAATCGTACCTATCCTCCTCCGCGCATTTCTCGATCATCTCTATCAGCTGGCGGCGGCGCAGGATATAGATGCCGCAGGAAATGACATTGGACTTTGCCCGCAGCGGCTTCTCCTCATACTCCTCGATACGGCCGTCCTCGTCCATGCGCACTATGCCGAAACGCTCCACGTTGGCACAGTCCCCCATTTCCTTGCATGCCACCGTAATATCCGCCTTCTTTTCTATATGATATTCCAGCATACGGCTGAAATCCACCTTGTACACTCCGTCCCCGGAGGAAATCACCACATAGGGCTCATGGCTGCTCTTCAGGAAGGCCAGATTCTGGTAAATCGCATCGGCAGTCCCCCTGTACCAGTTGCTATTCTCCGCCGTCACTGTAGGCATCAGCACGTACAGCCCGCCCTGCTTGCGCCCGAAATCCCACCATTTAGAGGAGCTGAGATGCTCGTTCAGGCTTCTGGCATTATACTGGGTGAATACAGCCACCTTCTGGATATGGGAATTTGACATATTGCTCAGGGTAAAATCTATGCTGCGGTAGCTCCCTGCGATGGGCATAGCGCACACCGCCCTCTTCCGGGACAGCTCCTGCATCCTGCGGTTGTTGCCTCCCGCCAAAATGATTCCTATCGCCCTCAATGCTAATCACCTGCCTTAATCAATGTTTTGCCGCTGCCCAGACAGAAATTCTCGTAATCCGCCCCGGTGGTTATACCGGAAATAACAGAATTCTTTCCCACCGTGATGCCGTTGGGGATGACGCTCCTTTCCCCCACGGTGACGATTCCGTGATTGTAGATATGGGGAGCCGTGTCGTTCTCCTTTTCCTCCCACATCCCAAGGCGCACATGGTTGCCTATCCGCACTTCCTCCGCCACAATAGCCTTGTACAATTCACAGTCGTTTCCGATCTGGGTCCGGTTCATGATGATGGAATCCCTGATCACTGTATTTTTCCCGATGGTGACGCCGCAGCCAATGACAGAATTGTAAACCTTTCCGTACACATCTGTCCCCTCGCCGATGATACTGCGCTCCACCACGCTGTCCGTGGAAAAATACTGGGGCGGCTGGATCTCGCTTTTGGTGAATATCTTCCAGTATTCCTCATAGAGGTTGAATTCAGGCACGATGTCTATGAGCTCCATATTGGCCTGCCAGTAGGATTCCAGAGTCCCCACATCCTTCCAGTAGCCCGTGAATTCATAGGTGTACATGGGTGCCCCCTTGCTGTGGCAGTAGGGGATCACATGCTTTCCGAAATCAAGGGCAGGCTGGTCAGCCATATCGATCAGCGCTTTTTTAAGGGTCTTCCAGTTGAAGATATAGATGCCCATGCTGGCCAGATTGCTCCGGGGATGCTCCGGCTTTTCTTCGAACTCCGTGATCTTCCCCTTCTCATTGGCGATCATGATGCCGAAACGATGGGCCTCCTCCATGGGCACGGGCATGACTGCAATGGTGACTGCTGCGCCGCTGGCCTTATGGGCATCCAGCATGATCTCATAGTCCATCTTGTATATGTGATCTCCGGAGAGGATCAGCACATACTCCGGATGGAAGCCTTCCATATATTCCAGATTCTGGTAGATGGCATTTGCCGTCCCGGTGTACCATTCGCTGTTGGAGCTCTTCTCATAGGGCGGCAGCACCGTGACACCGCCGATGTTGCGGTCCAGATCCCATGGGATGCCGATTCCGATATGGGTGTTCAGCTTCAGGGGCTGGTACTGGGTCAGTACCCCCACGGTGTCAACGCCGGAATTTATACAGTTGGAGAGCGGGAAGTCGATGATGCGGTACTTTCCCCCGAACGCCACCGCAGGCTTCGCCATCTTGGAGGTGAGCACCCCCAGCCTGCTGCCCTGCCCTCCGGCCAGCAGCATGGCGATCATTTCCTTCTTTATCATGAACATCACCTCAGTCAAGCTTTTTGGTGCACCTCTGCGCCTATGGAATCAGAGGCCGAAACAACGTCTCCTTATTTCGATATTGTATCATATTTTTTCTAAAAATGGAATATTTTGCGACACTTTCCCATGAAATTTACATATTCTACATTTTACCCATATTTTTTTGTCTATTTATACCAATGTTTGTCAGGGAAAACAGACAGGAAATATTTTGTTTGTCTTTTAAAGCGATTACGCTTATAATATATGGCATAAACCCTCCATGCAGCAGGTATAATATTGCAGGGAGATACGCCTGCGTCTGTGACAGACGTCCGCTCTTTTTGCCCTGCAGCGCGGATAACAGCGCAGCGCGGAAAAAATATAAAAAGGAAGTGCACTCATATGTATCAGATCGACTTTTCCCACCCCTCCTCCGTATACTTCGCAGGCATCGGCGGCATCAGTATGTCCGCTCTGGCGGAGCTGCTTGCGGACGCAGGCTTTAGGGTGTCCGGCTCCGACAAGGCCCGCAGCGCCCAGACCTCTGTGCTGGAGGCGAAGGGGATTACGGTATTTTATGGACAACGGGCAGAAAATATTACGGATGTCATCGACTGTGTGGTCTTTACCAGCGCCATCCATCCCGACAATCCGGAGTACGTGGCCGCCCACGAGAAACAGATCCCCTGCCTTACCAGAGGCCAGCTCATGGGGCAGATCATGAAGCATTACCGGATGCCCATCGGCATCAGCGGCACTCACGGAAAGACCACCACCACCTCTATGATCAGCGAGATCCTGCTGAGGGCTGACATGGATCCCACCCTTCTCGTCGGGGGAAACCTGAACACTATACACGGCAACCTGCGCATCGGCAGATCAGGATATTTCGTGACAGAGGCATGCGAATACACCAACAGCTTCCTGAACTTTTCCCCCAAGGCGGGTGTGATCCTGAATATCGATGAGGATCATCTGGACTTTTTTAAGGATCTGGCGGATATCCGCAGCTCCTTCCGAAAATACGCCCAGCTCCTGCCGGAGGACGGATGCCTGATCATAAACAGCGGAATCCCCAATCTCGGAGAGATCACCGAAGGCCTGCGCTGCACTGTCGTCACCTTCGGTTCCGGGCCGGAGGCGGACTACTATCCCTCTCAGGTCAGCTATGACGAATTTGCCCGTCCCAGCTTCCTCCTGCACAGCCCCGGCGGCAGACAGCGTCCCTTGTCCCTGCAGGTTCCCGGCGAGCACAATATGTACAATGCCCTTGCTGCGGCAGCGCTGGCAGACTGGCTGGACATCCCGGCGGATGTGACTGCGGATGCCCTGCACGGCTATACCTGCACAAACCGCCGTTTCGAGTACAAGGGTACCATAGGCGGCGTCACGGTCATTGATGACTACGCCCATCACCCCACCGAGATCACCGCCACCCTGAAGACTGCCGCAAGGTATCCCCACAAGACCCTCTGGTGTGTGTTCCAGCCCCATACCTATACCAGAACCAAGGCTTTCCTGAAGGAATTTGCCGCTGCCCTGACGCTGGCGGACAAGGTGGTGCTGACGGACATTTATGCAGCCAGAGAGACGGACACTCTCGGCATCAGCTCGGAGACCCTTCAGCAGGAGATACAGGCTATGGGACATGAATGCCATTATTTTCCTACCTTCGACGAGACAGAAAATTTTTTACTGGAAAATTGCATAAACGGTGATCTGTTGATAACTATGGGGGCCGGAGATGTGCTGAAAATCGGCGAAAACCTGCTGGGAAAATAATTATCCACACTTTCCACTTTGATTGCCGAAATCATGCTTACTCGGGCTGTGGATATCCCTGATTTTTAGTGTGGATAATTTTTCCTCTCATTCCCTTACGAATGAACGATTTTCAAAAAGTTATCCACATTATCCACCACATCCACATTTAGGCGGCAATTTTCAAGCTGTAATGTTTTAGGAAAAATGTCTATTTCCTTTTCAAAAACCTTGTGATATACTTTGTCTACCGCAAAAAATTTCAGAAGACAGATACCGGAAAGGAATGGCAGCAATGTCCCGTTTGACGATTTATCAGGATAACTATGCAGATACCACCGTTGTCTCCAATTTGTTTATCGACGAATATATGAAGGACGCCAATGACGCCCAGATCAAGGTATACCTTTATCTGCTGCGCATGATGAATGCCCGGCAGGCTACCAGTGTGTCCGATATTGCCGACAAGTTCAACCACACGGAAAAGGATATTATCCGTGCGCTTAAATACTGGGAAAAACAGCGGCTGCTGGATTTGGATTACGACAGCGGCAAGAATCTGGCGGGAATCCATATCCGCGACCTATGCGGCAGCGACAAGGCCGCGCCCGTTCTGGAAGCGGAACCGGAGTCTTCCTTCATACCGGTTCCCGTGTCTGCTTCCTCGCCGGAGCTTACTCTTCCGAAGGTGTTTTCTGCCGTGGTTCCTTCAGAAACCGCTTCGGATCCTTCCGCCAAAACGGCGCAGAATGCCTCTCTTTATGAGAAGCCTTCCTATTCCGCCGACCAGCTTCGGGAATTCAAGAGCCGTCAGGACACCGCACAGCTTTTGTCCATTGCGGAGTCCTACATCGGGAAACCGCTGACGCCCTCCGAAATAAAGACCATTCTCTATTTCACGGATGTGCTCCATTTTTCCGATGACCTGATCGACTATCTGATTCAGTATTGCGTGGACAGGGGCAAAAAGGATTTCAAGTACATAGAAAGGGTGGGCATAAACTGGGCGGAGGAAGGCATCACTACCCCCAAGCAGGCCCAGAAGACATCCTCCCGCTATGACAAGAGCGTTTATACCATCATGAACGGTCTGGGGAAGGATTCCTCTCCCACCGTCAAGGAGATGGAATACATTACACGCTGGACCAAGGAGTACGGATTTTCCACCGACATCATCGTGGAAGCCTGCCAGCGCACCGTCCTTGCCACGGACAAGCATCGCTTCGAGTATGCGGAAGGCATCCTCAGCAGCTGGAAGCGCCAGAATGTCCACCACAAGTCAGACATTCTGAAGATAGACAGCTTATACCAGCAGCGCAGGAAGCCGGCTCCGAAGCAGCCCTCCAACCGCTTCAACCAGTTCACCCAGAATACTTACGACTTTGACGCGCTGGAGCAGGAGCTGCTGAGCAACTAAAAAACGGCGGCTGACAGCCGGACGGCACACCGCTTCGTTTCTGGACGCACGCCCTTGCGGCCATAAATGAATCACCTGAAGCCGTGGGCTGACCAGATGTCAGCAGAACTACAATAAGGAGAACCGACGTGGGTCTTACCAATTCTCAATACGAAGCCATCATTAAGAAATATGAGCGCAGAAGGGATGTGAACCGGGCCCTCGAAAAGTCCAGACAAGAGGAGGTCTATGAGACCGTCCCCGAGTTCCGCAGGCTTGCGGATTCTGTCAGCACCCTCTCAGTGGCCAGCGCGCGCCGTATGCTGGAAGGGGATGACAACGCGCTCCGCACCCTGCATACGCAGCTGGCAGAAATCTCCGCCCGCCAGAAGCAGCTGCTGGCACTGAACGGCTATCCTTCGGATTATCTGGAGCCTATTTATGGCTGCCCCGACTGCCGGGACACGGGATACACTGTCACCGACGAAGGGCTGCGGCAGAAATGCCACTGTTTCCGGCAGCAGGAGATTTCCCTGCTCTATGCCCAGTCCAATATTCAGGAACAAATCTGCCGGGAAAACTTCTCCACCCTTTCCTATGATTATTATCAGGGAGAGGATCTCCGCCGGTTCGAGACGGCGGTACAGATCTGCAGAAAATTTACGCTCTCCTTTAAAAAAGACTATCAAAATTTATTTTTTTATGGTACAGTAGGTATCGGAAAAAGCTTCTTGTCCGGATGCATCGCGCAGGAGCTGCTGCAGCAGGGTTATTCCGTGCTCTACTTCAGCGCCCCGGGCCTCTTCGACACATTGGCGCGCTATTCCTTCGACGCAAAGTCGAAAGAGGCGCTCCATGATCTGTATGAGGATTTCTACAGCTGCGATCTGCTTATTATCGATGATCTGGGAACAGAGATCACCAACAGCTTCGTGACATCCCAGCTGTTTTCCTGCCTGAACGAACGCTGCCTGCGCAGCAGAGCCGTCTTGATTTCTACAAACCTAAGTCTTGAGGAACTCCGTGACAGGTATTCCGACAGAATCTTCTCCCGGATTACCAGCAGCTTCACGCTGTGCAAGCTCACGGGACCCGATATCCGTATTTTAAAGAAGCGCAGGGCCAATGCCTCAGCCTCAGTGTCCACATGACGCTTCCTTGTCATGGCACCACAGACCTATGTTTCCAAATGACTCTTACTTAATTAAAAGAAAGGATATTCACATGGGCAACCGCGAAGAAAAAAGAAATCTGGAAACCATCCCCGTAGGCTCTCTTGGAATCATCACGCTGGAAGGCTGCAGGCCTCTGGGCGAAAAAATCGATCGGTATCTGGTAAAATGGCGGGCGGAAAGAGAAAGCGAGCACAAAGGCTCCCTTGCTTTTTCCGGCTACCAGAGGGATACCTATCTGCTGAAGGCATCCGTTCCCCGTTTCGGCTCCGGCGAGGCAAAGGGCATGATCCTAGAGTCCGTCCGGGGAACCGATCTCTATCTGCTCGTGGATGTCTGCAACTATTCCCTGACCTATTCCTTGTGCGGCTTCGAGAATCATATGTCCCCTGACGACCATTTTCAGGATCTGAAGCGGATCATCGCCGCCGTAGGCGGAAAGGCAAGGCGCATCACAGTCATCATGCCTTTCTTATATGAGAGCCGCCAGCACAAGAGAACAAACAGGGAGTCTCTGGACTGCGCCCTTGGACTGCAGCAGCTGGTGCAGATGGGTGTGGACAATATTATAACCTTCGATGCCCACGACCCCAGGGTACAGAACGCCATCCCTCTGCATGGCTTCGAAACCGTGCAGCCCGCCTACCAGTTCATAAAGGGTCTGCTGCGCAACGTGGACGACCTGAAGCTGGATTCTGACCACATGATGGTGATCAGCCCCGATGAGGGCGGCATGAGCCGTGCCATCTACATCGCCAACGTGCTGGGTCTGGACATGGGCATGTTCTACAAACGGCGGGATTATACAAGGGTCGTAAACGGCCGCAACCCCATCATCGCCCATGAATTTCTGGGCACCAGCGTCGAAGGGAAGGACATGATCATCATCGATGACATGATTTCCTCCGGAGACAGCGTTCTGGAAGTGGCTGCCGCCTTGAAGCAGAGAAAGGCCCGGAAGATATTTGTGTTCGCCACCTTCGGCTTGTTTACCAGCGGACTGGACAAGTTCGATCAGGCATATGCAGACAAGCTCATAGATAAGGTGCTCACCACCAACCTGATCTACCAGACACCTGACCTGCTGCAGCGGAAATGGTATATCAACTGTGACATGAGCAAGTATGTCGCCTATATCATTGATACCCTGAACCATGATTCATCCATCAGCGACCTGCTGAATCCCAGTGAGAGGATCCAGAAAGTGGTTGCTAAGTATAAAAAGGGCAAGCTTTAAAAGCTTGCCCTTTTTTGAAACGCATAAACCAGATATCTCCCGCCGTTCGAAGCCGTAAAGCTTTCTTCCAGATAAGCAACTGCGGAGAGCCGCTCCTCCAGATAAGAAACCACCTTTCCATATTGCATTTCCATGTCAGCAGACGCAATCAGATATATCGTGTCGCAATCCGCAAAATAATCCTTCATATATTGATACAGCTCCGGAGTTCCTGAATACCAGCACCCCGTGATCACTCCGTTTCGCGGGCCGTAAACCTCGGTTTCAAAAGCACTGCCGCGATAATAAATCAGAGAGCTGGCGTCGATAAAAAAGTGTTTTTCCGGATGCGCTTCGCAATAGGAAACCACGTCCTGCATACCGCCAAAATAGAAGGCTTCGGCTGCATTCGGAGCCGAAAGACGCATATATTGCGTCTTCAGGGTCTTTGCGCCAAAGGGCAGAAGCGCCAGAGCCAGCAGAACCGGCAGATATCTTTTTACAGTACCGATTTTTTCTGTACTGTTTTTTTCTGTACTGTTTTTTTCTGTACCGTTTCTTTCTGACCGGGACACACAAAATCCACCGTTATTCTTGTTATGCAGAAAAAACAGGCAAAGCAGTAAAAGGATTTCACCAATATATAGAGGAAGCATTACTCTGGGCGGCGTCCGCCCTCCATAGAGAAGATACAGCCATATGACGCTGCGCCCCAGAAAGAGCCCTGCCAGCGGAACCAAAAGGCGGAATGCTTTCTCAAAGAAAACATAAAGAAAAAGAACTGCCCATGCTGCCAAAAGCAATCTATTTAATCCCGTCGATTCTTCAGCAGCGGTGTAGCCGTCCAAAAACTGTCGGCATATCCGAGCCACATCAGGCTTTGCTGCCTGAGCCCGGGCCACTTCCGCAATTTCCAGCAGGCAGTCGCCGGAAAGATTTTCCTCTATCATTGTATACACGCGGAAGGCCTCATATTGCTTTTCTGTCACATTGTATTTTTCAAGAATAGAACGAACCTGATCATAATCAGGGATGACAGCAAAATCTGTAATGACCGTTACGGCCTCATTGATCTTTTCATATTCCTTCCAGCCATCGCTGCTATAGAAAACGATATGACTTCCTATGCCGATGACCACTACGGCCAGTATTACAGCTGCCGCACGAAACAGCGGACAGCATTTTCCAGCCCACTCCTTCCATGAAAAAGATCCGAATCGGTATAACCTATGTTCCATGCAATAAAATCCGCAAATAACCAAGACTCCCATGGGCTGGATCATAAGCATCGCATCCCTGCGCAGCTGGAAGGCAAGAAACTCAAATACAAAGAACAGGATGTATCGCCGTTTCCCCTCCGGACAGAGCAAAAAACACAGATATCCTGTGATGGCAAGGAGCGCAGCCGTGGAAGTAAACTGTATACCGGCAATGACATAAAAACCGGCGGCATATAGGACGGCGCAGAACGCAAACGCCAAAAATAGATCCCTCCTGTTTTCACAGCTGGCTAAAAATAAGTCCGCAATAAAGAACCAGCATAGGAACTGGAACAATACAAGCATACCGCCATACCATGGCACAGCAGCCGTCATGCGGTAAAGCAGGGAAAGGACAAACCCCAGTATATAATTCACATAATAGGCATGGGCCTCCGGAGCCCCCGTCATCGCTCCGGAAAAGATTTCCGAGATCAGGCGGTCATCATTGGTTTCAAAGACAATGCCTGCGTAATGATAGACGAGAAAAATCCAGCCGGCCGCCATGCAGAAAGCTATGGGAACACGGTATCTCTTGCTTTTCATAAAAGTCCTCCTAAACCAAAATATGGGGCCATGGAATTGCCGAATATAGGCCTGCCACATCATCATTATATTCCTTGAAGGAAAGTTTTTCAATTCTCTTCCTGATCATTCTTTCTAAATCCAACAGCTTATCCAATAGCTTATTTGCCATTCTTTCGTAATAGGGCGTCTGAACTGTTACTGGACAACTTGCTTGCAAAAATCCATAATGAGTAAAAAACAAGGAGCCATTTATTTATGAACCCTTTAAACAGCCACATCACTGAATATATTGAATATTGTGAATACCGCAAGCGCCTGAACAGCAAAACCTTAAAATCATACCGCATCGATTTAAAGCAGTATGCCCTTTTCTGCTCCGGTCAGACGGAATTCACCTCCCGCATGACGGTAGACCAGTACATCACCGAGCTTCATAAGCAATACAAGCCCAAAACCGTCAAACGAAAAACAGCCAGCCTGAAAGCGTTTTTCCATTATCTGGAATACAAGGAGCTGCTCGCCGAAAACCCTTTTGCCAAGCTGGATATCCGCTTCCGGGAGGCAAAGCTCCTGCCGAAAACCATCCCCTTCCACTCTATCCAGACATTCCTGACCACACTTTATGCCCAAAAGGAACTGGCGGAATCCGAATATCAGCTACATTGCTGTATCCGCGATATCGCCGTCATCGAATTATTGTTTGCCACCGGAGTGCGCATATCAGAGCTATGCTCCCTGAAACCCTCCGACATAGACCTTACCAGCAACACTGTCTTAATCTACGGAAAAGGCTCTAAGGAGCGAATCCTGCAGCTGGGCAATCCGGAGGTGATTGCTGCCCTGAGCCTTTATCAGGAAACCTTCAAAAAGAGCATAGAAGCCTGCGGCTACTTTTTTGTAAACAGACTCCAGCATAAGCTCTCGGATCAATCTGTCAGATTTATGATAAACCGCTATGCCGCCCTCGCAGGCATCAGCCAGCATATCACTCCGCATATGTTCCGGCATTCCTTCGCAACGCTCCTGCTGGAGCAGGATGTGGATATCCGGTACATACAAAAGATGCTTGGGCACAGTTCGATCAGTACCACGGAGATATATACGCATGTGTCGAATACGAAGCAGAAAGATATTCTGGTTAATAAACATCCACGGAATCTGATGAGGGTGGATGAAGGATAATTCGGGATTATCCGGCAAATAGTATAATATAAAGGATAATTCCTGATTATCGGGGGTTGAGGAACCCTGATGCCGATATAAGGATAATTTGAGACTACCTTTGAAAGATTGATAACTAAATGCTATTCACTATATTGACAGAATAAATAACAGTAAAATATCACTAATTCTATTAATGGTATACGATTTTTTTTACATAAATATGGAAGGATTAATATGTACAATTTAAAGAATTTCCTTGGAAATAAACACGCTAGAATTGCATCCATTATTGAAAATGAATATAAGCAAATGAACACTTACATAAATTTGATAGGAAGCGCGAATTATGCTTTTCCTTCTGTACTGAACGCACTAAATACACCTTTCAATTTAAACCCTTCAGAAGGCTGTAGAGGAAAAAGATATTTTCCGCAATGTAATGATATTGATGAACTAGAAACATTGGCAGAAGAAATTCTTCATAATATTTTCAGGTGTCCTGATTATTATTGTAATATTGAACCATATTCAGGGACACAGGCTAATCAAATTGTATACCAAGCGATATTAAAACCTAATGATAATGTGATTGTAATGTCTCCAGATGCAGGCGGTCATGTTTCTCATTATCATTATTTAAAAACATTTTGTAACGTATTCTTTTACAGCATTACAGAAGACGAGAATATAGATATTATTCAAATAGAAAAATTATGTATGCAGCATCATCCCAAGCTATTGATAGCAGGTGCCAGTTCCTATCCAAAAAGTATCAATTATTCTCAGATATATAGTATTTGTAAAAAATATGATACATTATTATTAGCCGACATATCGCATACGGCAATTTACATTGCAGCCCAAAATCACGAATCGCCATTCGGATATGCGGATTTTGTTACTTTTACTACGCATAAAACAACTCGCGGAATACGCGGGGGCATAGTGATGAGTAAAGCGCAGTATAGGTCAAGCTTGGAACATGCAGTATTTCCGGTTGTTCAAGGCGCACCAAAATTTAACGAAATTCTAGCTAAAGCAGTAATGTTAAGCGAGCTAGCATCTATGGATATAAAAAAATATGTTGATGATATTCTGAAAATATCTAATACATTTACATCCACCTTAAGGAATAAAGGAATAAAATTATACACAAATGGAACAGATACGCATTTAATCATGGTAGATTTAAGAAAATCTCAGATTACCGGAAAAAATTGCGAGGATTTATTATTTAGGCAGCACATACTAGTAAACCGAAATCAATTGCCTCATGATAATAAGCCGCCCAGTATAACATCTGGAATAAGAATAGGCGTACTAACACTGGCTACAATTAATATGTTAGAAAGTGAATACACCCAAATCGCCGAGTTAATAGCAGATACTATTAACGCAAACTGTGTTATAGATGAAAATTTGGCAAAAGACATTATACAATCATACCGTATAATAGAATAGATAGTATGGGCTATCGTATAATATATGATAGCCCATACACCTAATATCTCCAATGCGGAGATATCCCAAGCATAAAATCGCCAAAATCTGTATTTGGCACAATTAACCCATAAACATTTATATCGCCAGGATATTCTTTTTTCAAATTTTCTATATAAGAATTATTATTCATCCGTAATAAACTTAGATTGTATTTACAAAGAAGACGTATCCAAGGGTCTGGCATTTCTTCTGCTTCCGAGTATAATGATAATAATTCCTTCCGAGTATCTTCTAAAGACAAAGTTCCAATTATATATTGGCACACCAATGTATTGCATTTCAATTTTATAAAGTCGAACGTCAGACTTTTAGGCATAATGTTAGCAGCGTTTGTAAAATATTCTAACGCCATATTGTAATCTTTTTCACAAAAATAGCTAACACCTATATTTATTATTGACTGATATTCCTCATTTGATTTTAACTGGTGCATAATTTTTTGAGCCTTTTTAAAATAGTCTTTGGCAATATGGACATTTGAGGATTCTTCTCCTTTATACAAGTATAAAATGCCTATATTGTTTAAACAGGTTGATTCAACGAAAGTGTTGTTAATAGTTTTAAAGTATTCCAAAGCCTTACTAACATTTTTATATGCAGTATCAAAATCAAATAGATGTCCGGAATTTCTTAAAATAATATAATAATATTCATCATCTCCATAATCGAATTTTTCATTGGCGAGTTTCTCTACATGGTCTCGTACATCGCTGTCTTTACGCAAATGTTGCATAGCATTTAAATAAATGCTCCAACTTTCATAATTGTTCAATCGGTTTTTTAAAACTTTTATTGCATCTTCATAATGATAAGATTGTAGCAAAAACTTTGCCTTGTATAAATCCATATTATAGTAATTCGAAAGTTCCATGCTGATTTTTAGCCCCTTCTCAAAATTACTTGTTTTTTGAAAAGAGTCAAGTATTTGAATAATGGAACGTATTGGAAATAATATTGCAATTTGATTACCATATGATGCTGTTTCAGCCAATTTATTATATAATTGACATATTTGAAAATATCTAAAATTGTTATATAAGATATTTATATATTTCTCTAATATACCTAAATGTCTTTCTAAACTAAATTCTTTTTCTAATTCAATCAAACCATTTACACAAAACACAAATTCGCTGTTATCCGAAGTTTCGTAAACTGCTTCTGCAAAAACCCTTTCACACGAATGCAATAAATCAACAAAGCGTTCTTCTTCGGATGCTCTTTCTAGGTTTTGCCTGCTAGCACGCATAATTTTTTCGTGTTGTACTTTCAAAGTATCATTATCCCCAATAAGAACATAATTCATTTTGCATAGGTTTGATATGCTTTGCTTAAATTGTGATTCTGTACATCCTTCATTATACTTTAGAATACGTTTTATAAATGACAACTTAATACCTTCTGGAAATAAAGCAGTTAAGTCTATGATATCCTTTTTAATTTCATCTAAAGCTCTAATCCCTTGCAGGGTGGGGGTGTCTGTAAGGTTATTAAGACCATTTTGGCTAATTTGAAAAATCAATTCATCTATCTCTCGCATATTGCCATATTGAACTAATGTATAAAAATATTGTAATCTTTGATGCAAACCATAATATAATTGGGAATTTAAATTTTCTTCACATAATTTATCAAATATTTCCAGCGTAACATTCTCGATGAGCAATACGAGATTATCTTTATGCAAACTATGTTCTGCAACTACTTTCTTTGATAAAAGGCTATTATCTTCTAAAGTATATGATGTAAACAAAATTATATTTCCCTCTGCTTGACGTACTATCTCATAAAAAGCAGAAACAACATCTAAGGGTAAATTCTGAATATTGTCAATAAAAATAATTATGCCCGTAGTATTACTTAAATAATTTATATATTCTCTAAAAATATACTGTACGGTTTGATAATTTTGATTGACGTTATCATCCGAAGCATTCAAAAGTTCATAGATTACAGGCCCTATAGTTGGTAGTAATGATAATGAAGCAATCAATGCCTTTTTAGCATTGGACTTAACTTCTTCTTTATAAGAACTTTTCTCTAAATATGATAGAAATGTATTTCCTTGAGATACACGTGTTAGGTCAATATCGTTTGAAAATGACTTTTGCATTAATTTATATGTTAGCGAGCTGTAAAACAAATCATTTGTACAATTTCCAGGAATTTGCGTGGCATCATAATGCAACATCGTATATCCACTGTATAAATCCCCATTAATAAGAATATTTAGAGATGATAATGAAATCTCTGTTTTCCCCACACCAGACATTCCGAAAAGAGCTACATGCATTTGCATATTACGTTCTGCAATATATTGAAGTATTTCTTTTTCCTCGTTACGCTCTATATGCTTCAAATTGTTTACTTTAATTTTGGACAATATAATTTCCTTCTTTCATAAGTAATTTACAAATATCATTATTTAAATCAATTATTTTATAAGATAAGTTACATGGACGCCACCCTTTGTCTACACGTTCCTGAATCCTTTGGGCCGATGCTATGGAACTCTTAATATCAAACAAACTATCAAATACAGCACCATTTTTATCAAATATAGTTGGCACATCCTCACGGAAATCTACTATATACATTGGTATATCCATAATGGTTACATCCATCCCATACTTAAGAAAGTACGCTAATGTCCAATGTGTATTGTCTGACCATATACGGTCATCTCTTGTTATAACAAACCTAACCGCTCTGAGACAAGCTGACTTGCTCATATTATTAATACGAAAATATTCATTTTGGATCGTAGCATGCCGATGGACACCTAAAATTGTATTATTGTAGTTGACTTTTTTAGAGAGTTCAAAAAATATTTTAGACTGGTCATTAAAGAATGCAACGTGTTTTGATTCGACCTCCATCAGTTTTGTCGACCAATAATTTTGTATTGATGAAACAAGACAATTATCATCAAAGCTGACATATGTAAATTTAGAAATATTTTCACCTGTAATAGACATAGAATCTCCTACTAATATAGCACTCTAACATCAATCCGTATATGCATAACTATAGTAAACGACTTTAAAATCTTTACTTTGACACACTATGTCTATTGCCGTTGCTGTGATGGCTTTCAGGCAAAG
>CAXHOW010000008.1:0-105041 GCA_964018205.1 uncultured Acetatifactor sp.
AAAACTGAAAAATGTCACAAAGTGCGTAAATTCAAGGATTTCTAGGTATCTTTCCTTTGTATCAACACCACAGTCTCCACATGCACCGTCATCCCAAACTGGTCTACCCCCCGCACCCTCTCCACCTCATACCCACCGTCACACAGCACCCTCAGATCTCTGGCCAGCGTGGCCGGATCGCAGCTCACATAAACAATCCTCTCAGGCCGTACCTTCAGCACTGCCTCCAGACAAGCCCCGTCACATCCCTTCCGGGGCGGATCCACAACTACGACGTCCGGGGGGCATAACGTCTCCTGCAGCACCTCCTCTGCTTTCCCCGCAATAAACTCCGCATTCCTGATACCATTGTGCTCTGCGTTTTCGTTTGCGTCCTCCACTGCCTGCGGGATGATCTCCACACCATAGACCTTATTTGCGCTGCCCGCCAGAAAGAGGGAAATAGTTCCGATACCGCAGTATAGATCCCAGACGGTCTCCTGTCCGGTCAGGCCTGCGTACTCAAGAGCCAGACTGTACAGCTTCTCTGTCTGTAGGGGATTTATCTGATAAAAGGATAAAGGAGATATCTGAAAAGTCAGCTCTCTTCCTATGCATGGGCAGCCCTCTTGTCTCATGTCACGCATATGAATCGTGTCGGAAATTGTGTCTCTTCCCCATATAGTATGTATCTCTTCCCCCATGATCACATTGGTCTGCTGTGTATTGATGCTTACTGACACACTTGTCATTCCTTCTATTTTTATCAATTCCGAAATCAAGGCCTTCTGATTAGGCAAGAATTCTACTGCTCCATCTTTGTCTTTAGTTCCATCCGTCCCCTTCCGGTCTTTTCCCTCATTCCAAAAATCGGTTCCCTGATTCCTTTCTGCGCAAATCCTTCCCTCCGCAAAGGCAGTTCCTCTTCCCTCCTGAGAATTCTCCCGCTGAATCTTTCCCTTCTGAACCTTCTCCTTCCAGCGCTTCCCCTGCCGCTCCTTCAGCACCCCCTCTTCCCGCAGCTTTCCTCTCCTCAACCTTTCATCCTTAAAGTTAATCACAAGGCACACCATGATTTCACCGCTGGCAAATCCCTTGCGGATCAGTACATGGCGCACCAGACCGCTTCCGGCTGTCTCGTCATATGCACTGACACTATTGTCATACATATATTTCAGGATACAGTCCAGAATGGCCTCGTTTTCCTCCGCCCCCAGCAGGCAGCTTGTGTTAGCCACGATGCTATGGGTCCTGCCGGCATAGAAGCCTGCCACCGGATTACCGTCCCTATCTGTACCCACGGGATACTGTGCCTTGTTTCGGTAGCGGAAAGGCTCCTCCATCCCCACAATGGGCTCCATCCGCTTGTCCACATATTCCGGCGCAAAGCCCCCTATACGGATCAGACTGTTCCGAATCTTTTCCTGCTTGAAGGCAAGCTGTCTCTCATAAGAAAGAGTCTGAAGCTGGCAGCCCCCACATTGCCTATGGAACGCGCATCCGGGCTCAACGCGAAAAGGAGAAGGCACCACTACCTTCTCCAGCCGCGCATAGGCATAATTCTTTTTATTCTTCACGATTCTGGCTTCTACCTTGTCACCCGGCACCGCATCCTTCACAAATAACGTAAAGCCGTCCACTTTCCCGATGCCCTCGCCTTCACTGCCCATGTCATCTATGGTCACGGTCACAATGTCATTTTTTTGAAATTCCATATCCACCCCTCTGATCATCCTGACCAGCGTACAGCCAATGCTTCCGCCCCAAAGCAAGAAATTGTTACCCTTATGGCATCCACTGAATAATCACCTGCGGCAATCGGCAATTTCTCACAGCATACCCCTCTGCACTGCCGCTCGGGCAATACAGGCCGCACTGCCGCTCACGAATCAATTTTTTGAATTAGCCGAGCCACTACACCATACCTATAAACGAAACCCCTAATTTTGCGGTGACTCTCCCGACGCAGGCCAGAACCTGCTCGCTCTGCCCCTATCATCGCTCCGCCTTCCAGCCGGCATACAGATAGATATGCCTTTTTTACACAGGCTTTTATGCAAGCTCCTCCGCCAGCGCCTCCAGCTTCTCCTTGGTCTCCGGCTTCATAGCTGACATTAGTGTCACATTGTTCTCCGCAAAAACAATCTCCTTGCTCTTCTCAAAAAGTCCCTTTATCACCTTCGCCGCCATAGGCGCCCATGATCCGTTCTCGATCAGCCCTATGGTACGCTTCTGATAGCTATGCTCCAAGAGACGGTGGATGAAATCATGCATGAAAGGATTGATCCCCATATTATAGGTATTGCAGGCCAGCACCAGCTTGCTGTAGCGGAAGGCATCCGCCACAGCCACAGTCATGTCGTCACTCGCCAGATCATACACCGCCGTCACCGTTCCCTTTTTCTGAAGCTCCTCCGCCAGATACAGCGCCGCCTGCTTTGTATGTCCGTAGACGGAAGCATATGCTACAACCACACCTTCGCTTTCCGCCTCATAAGATGACCATGTATCATACAGCCCTATATAATAGCTCAGGTTTTCCCGCAGCACCGGGCCGTGCAGGGGCGCAATCATCCGAATGTCCAGATCCGCCGCCTTCTTCAGCACGTTCTGTACCTGCATGCCGTACTTTCCGACGATACCGATATAATAACGCCTCGCCTCATCAGCCCATTCCTCTTCCACATCCAGCGCGCCGAACTTTCCGAAGCCGTCTGCGGAAAAGAGAATTTTTTCCTTCGCCTCATAAGTCATCATGACCTCCGGCCAGTGTACCATAGGGGCAAAGATGAACTGCAGCTTATGGGAGCCAAGCGACAGCTCCCCGCCGTTAGCCGCAGGAAGCCTCGTGGCAGCAATAGCCATGTCAAAGAACTGATCCATCATCTTCAGGGCCTGCGGAGTCGCAACAATCTGCACATCAGGATACCTTTCCAGAAACAAGGGGATGCTGGCGGAATGGTCAGGCTCCATATGCTGGATGATCAGGTAATCCGGCTTGCACCCCTCCAGCGCCTCCTCCACATTGCCAAGCCACAGACGGCCAAAGGCAGCATCCACCGTGTCTATCACTGCGTTTTTTTCATCCCGTATCACATAGGAATTATAAGCCATGCCGTGAGGTACCTTGTACTGTCCCTCAAAAATTTCCACTTCATGGTCGTTGACCCCTACATACAAAATACTTTCCGTCACCTTCGTCATCGTTACATCTCCTTACTTTTTTATTCTTTATATCATGTTCTTTATATCATGATTCAAGCGCCAAAAGGGTATTATTTAAAAACATTTGTGCAATTATACCGAAAACCGGACATCAATATGCTCTAAATATTCCACACGAACCGAAACACCGGCATCATTCTTCCCTCGTAGCCCTCAGGTTGGACTCAAACAGCCTGTTATAGCCAAGCCATCCCTTATTTACGCTGTTATTCTCCAGCACCTCCTTGAAGGTCTCCAGCTTTGCGTCCGTATCGTCCGCATAGTTCAGCGCCAGTGCCTCGATCAGCGCCGGAATCTTGGGAGAGCCGTACTCATATTTCCCATGATGGGCCAGAATACAGTGCTGCACCTCGGACAGCAGTCCGTGGGGAAAACCCTCTATCCCCGCCGCTTTCTCCGCCACCATCTGGGAACCCATGACTATATGCCCCAGCAGCTGGCCATCGTCCGTATAATCATTCTCCGGAAAGGGCGAAATCTCCTTCACCTTCCCGATATCATGGCACATTGCCGCTGTCAGCAGCAGATCCCTTTTTAGTATAGGATATGCGCTGCAGTAATATTCACAGAGCTTTGTCACATTCAAGGTATGCTCCAATAATCCGCCTACAAACCCATGATGCACTGTCTTTGCCGCAGAGGATCTGCGGAAAGCCTTCACAAAGCTCTCATCCTTCACAAAGAAAGCCTCCAGAAGCTGCTTCAGATAAGGATTCTTTATGCTCTGTACCAGCCCCAGCAGCTCCTTGTACATCCCGTCGATACCCTTGGAGCTGACAGGCAGATAATCCGCCGGATCATATTCCCCTTCCCGGCAGACACGGATTCTTTTGATGCTCACCTGCAGGTTGCCCTGAAAATTATTCACGTCCCCGAACACCTCTATGTAATTCATAGCCTCATAGTTTCCGATGCCCGGATTGTTCGGCTCCCATACCTTTGCGTCGAGGGTTCCTGTCTTATCCTGCAGAATCACATTTTCATAGGCCTTGCCGTTCTTTGTCACCGCCGACTGCTTATGCTTGCACAAGTAAATGTCGGAAATCTTGTCCCCTTCCTTCAGCTCCTTGATATACTTCATCACTCTACCTCCCCCAGCTCAATGCTGAAACTCATTTCTCTATATTCTTCCTGGGCCTGACGCATCACCTTCACGGTCACGGTCTGCCCCGGAGCCATTGTCATCAGCGCATTACTGTATCCGTTGAAATTCACCACTGACGTATCATCTATCAGCGTGATGATATCTCCCCGCTGGATGCCCGCCCGCATGGCAGGGGAATCCATATCTATATTCTCCACATATGCCCCATAGGGCACGCCCAGCTCCTGATGCGCCTCCCGGGGCACATCCACCCCCCGGATGCCCATGTAAGCCATAGGACTGGCATTGGACATCTTTTCCACGATCCTGCTAAGGTCTGTGATGCCGTATGCCGTAATCATGTTCCTCATGTCGGATCCGGTCTTTCCGTTGGTGATGATACCTACCACCTGCCCCTGCAGATCGAACAGCACCCCGCTGGCGCTCTGGCTCCCATTGATATCCGTCTGCAGGAGCTTGTAGTTTCTGTCCGTCATGGATAATATGGTACTTACGGATGTTATCATGCCATAGCCCACGGAATTGCTGCTGCCCATAGGGCTGCCCACTGCCACCACAGGGGTGCCTACCAGATTAAGTGCATTGGAATAGCCAAAGGCCGAGGCAGCCTTAGGCAGCTCCTCATTCATCCCCTCCGGCAGATCCGCCAGAGCAGCCGACACCACCGCCAGATTGGTAGTCCTATTCTGTTTCTTGATCTGCCCCTCCACCACCAGTCCATTATGAAAGGTCAACAGCAGCCTTTCCGCAGATGTGATGGGAGAATAGTCCGCCAGAATCAACAGCTCAATGCCATTGTCGGATATGATCAGGCCGGGGCACTGGTTCCTGCTCTCCTGCACACTGTTGAACCAGTCCACATTTGATGTCACCGCCGTGACAGTCACCATATACTTATTCAGTTCATTTACATACTGCGTCATCACGGAATACAGTTCTTTATAATTCTGCAGATCCAGCGTCACACCCTCAAGAATCGCCTGGATCTGATCCTCCTCCAGCACAACCTCCTCCTGCTCCGGCTCCGGTGTCGGCTCCGGCGTAGGTTTCGGACTCTCTGTAGGAAGATTTTCCGCCAGCATATCCTCCGGCAGCATCTCGTCCCGGTCCTCGGGAAACTTCACGATCTCCGGCTGCTGCTCCTCCTTCGGGTACAGCCAGTTGCTGATGACCGGCTCCAGTATCAGGAATGTGACACAGGCCACCAGGCCAAAGATCACCGCCATAGCCACCGTGATGATCGTCCGCCGGATCAGCTTCTTCTTATTCACCGGCTTTATCTTGATCCGTTCCGTGATAAAGTCACTCTCGCCATTTTGTTTTAAATCCGGCATTTGCCCTCCCTTTTGCCAAATGCGGCATACCTTTCGCCTGACAGCCAAAAGCGATTCCCTCAAAACCCGCCTCCCATTAGTATACCTAAATTTCCTTCCCAGCACAATCCCCAAAAAAGGCACAAGCAAAAAAAGCTTGTTGTTGCCCGCATTTAAATATGGTATAATCCTTTTATATTGATCCGGCGCTAAGCGGTGTGACCATCCCTGCGGAGCATAATATCAAAGGCTCTGCCTATAACCCGGGAACATTGCACAAATTATACTGCAGACCGCCAGAATTTACAGTGGTGCCTCTGGGAAAGTACTTGGCTGGCGGTCTGCAGTCGGGTTGCACTGCAAATTTAACCGGTGTGCAGTATATATTGAAGCTAATTGCTGCGCAGCAGGGCTGACTGGGCATCCATCTTGCTGCACAGCAAAACTGCCGGATATCTGACTTTCATAAAAGGAGCATCTAATGAACGAAAAAGTACTGAGAACCTTAGAATATAACAAAATCATCGAAAAGCTCACCGCCAAGGCGGATTCCGAGCCGGGCAAACGGCTCTGCCGGGAGCTGGTGCCCTCCACCGACCTGCAGGAGATCCGCCGCAGCCAGACCCAGACTGCGGACGCCCTCCGCCGTCTGTTCAAGACCGGCGGCACCTCCTTCGGCAACAACAAGGATCTGGGATTCTCCATCAAGTCTCTGGAGATCGGCAGCACGCTGTCCATTATAGAGCTGCTGGGCATCGCCGCCATGCTGGACAATGTGTCCCGCATCAAGGCCTATGGCCGCAGGGAGCGCGACAATGTGTTTGAGGACACGCTGGATGAATATTTCGAGCTGCTCTCCCCCCTGACTCAGGTGGCCAATGAGATCAATCATTGTATTCTCTCGGAGGAGGAGATCGCAGATGACGCCAGCCCCAGACTCAAAAGCATCCGCCGCTCCATGATCCAGACCAATGACAAGATACACACCCAGCTTACCAATATGCTCAGCGGCCCCTACCGCACCTATCTGCAGGATGCGGTGATCACCATGCGCGGCAGCCGCTACTGTATTCCCGTCAAGGCAGAATACAAGACGCAGGTAAACGGTATGATACACGACCAGTCCGCCACGGGCTCTACTTATTTCATCGAGCCTGCCGCCATCGTGGACCTGAACAACCGCCTGCGGGAGCTGGAGCTGGAGGAAAAGGAAGAAATACAGAAGATCCTGGCCAATCTCAGCGCTCTGGCCGCGGAGCATACTCTGGAGCTGGCGGACAATCAGAAGATCATGACTCTGCTGGACTTCATTTTTGCCAAAGCAGAGCTCGCCATGGACATGAATGCCACAGAGCCCCTTTTCAACGAGGAGCATTATATCAATATCAGAAAGGGCCGTCACCCTCTGCTTGATAGAAAGAAGGTGGTTCCCATCGACATCCGGCTGGGAAAGGATTTTGACCTTCTGGTGATCACAGGCCCCAACACCGGAGGCAAGACCGTTTCCCTAAAGACGGTGGGGCTGTTCACCCTCATGGGGCAGGCAGGCCTGCACATACCGGCCGGCGACCGCTCGGAGCTTTCCATCTTCAGGGAAGTCTATGCGGACATCGGGGATGAGCAGAGCATAGAGCAGAGCCTCTCCACCTTCTCCTCCCATATGAAGAGCATTGTGCATATTCTGTCCCATGCGGACGCAGATTCCCTCTGCCTCTTTGACGAGCTGGGGGCGGGGACGGATCCCACGGAGGGGGCGGCCCTGGCCATCGCCATCCTTAACTTCCTCCACGACAGAGGCATCCGCACCATGGCCACCACCCATTACAGCGAGCTGAAGATTTATGCCCTTTCCACCTCTTTTGTAGAGAATGCCTGCTGCGAATTCAACGTGGAGACCCTGCAGCCCACCTATAGGCTGCTGATCGGCATTCCCGGAAAGAGCAATGCCTTTGCCATCTCCTCCAAGCTGGGCCTGCCGGACGACATCATCAATGCCGCAAGGGAACAGATAGGCCGTCAGGACAAGACCTTTGAGGACATCATCGCAGATCTGGAACTGAGCCGCGTCACCATCGAAAAGGAACAGCAGGAGATCGCCAAGTACAAGGAGCATATCCGCTCCCTTCAGGAACAGCTGCAGCAGAAAAACGAACGGATCGATCAGGCAAAGGACCAAATCCTGCGGGAGGCCAACGAAAAAGCCCGGGAGATCCTGCAGGAAGCCAAAGAAGTAGCGGATGTCACCATCCGGGACTTCAATAAAATAAGCAATGGAGCAGACATCCGGGAGCTGGAGCAGAAGCGCCAGAAGCTCCGGGACAAGATAAACGAAAAAAATTCCAGCCTGACCCTAAAGTCAGGCAGCCAGAAACAGCCTGACAGAAAAACCGTGGATCCTGCCAAGCTCAAGAAGGGGGATACCGTCCGGATCGTATCCATGGGGCTGCAGGGCACCGTCAGCACCCTGCCCGATTCGAGAGGAGGTCTTTTCGTACAGTGCGGCATCATCCGCACCCAGACCAACGTGAAGGATCTGGTCTATGTCAACGAAAACACTGTTTCCACTCCCGCAAGGCTCCATTCCGGCTCCGGCACGGGCAAGCTGAAGATGTCCAAGACCATGTCCGTCTCCACGGAGATCAATCTGCTGGGCAAGACTGTGGATGAGGCTATCCCCGTGCTGGACAAATATCTGGACGATGCCTATCTGGCCCATCTTCCCAGTGTGCGGGTGGTTCACGGCAAGGGGACCGGAGCCCTGCGCAGTGCCATACACAATCATCTGAAACGGCTGAAGTATGTCAAGGAATTCCGGCTCGGGGAGTACGGAGAGGGTGACGCAGGTGTCACAATTGTCACATTCAAGTAAAAGGCTAAATGTAAAGGCAAATATATATCAGGAGACTCTATGGTAAGCAAACAGAAAATTTTAATCGTAGACGATGACAACAATATTGCAGAGCTCATCTCCCTCTACCTGACGAAGGAATGCTTCGAAACCATGATCACAAACGACGGCGAGTCTGTCATGCCCGCCATGGAAAGCTTTGCGCCCAATCTGATCCTGCTGGACATCATGCTTCCCGGCATGGACGGCTATCAGGTGTGCCGGGAGGTCAGGGCCAAGTATTCTGTTCCCATCATCATGCTCTCCGCCAAGGGCGAGGTCTTTGACAAGGTTCTAGGGCTGGAGCTGGGAGCGGATGACTACATTGAGAAGCCATTCGATTCCAAGGAGCTGGTTGCCCGGGTGAAGGCTGTCCTGCGCCGCTACAAGCCCGCAGCAGCCGCTCCGGAGAATCCCAGCGACAAATGCGTGCAATATACGGATCTGTCCATCAACCTCACCAACTACTCTGTCCTCTACAAGGGACGTACCATAGATATGCCGCCCAAGGAGCTGGAGCTTCTTTACTTTCTGGCCTCCTCCCCCAATCACGTCTTTACCAGAGAGCAGCTGCTGGATCAGATATGGGGATATGAGTATATGGGGGATACCCGCACCGTGGACGTGCATATCAAGCGGCTCCGGGAAAAGATCAAGGATCATGCCAATTGGAAGATCAGCACGATCTGGGGCATCGGGTACAAATTTGAGGTGCGCAGCTCATGAAAAAGACCCTCTATCCGAAATTCATACTGGCTTATTTCATATTCGGCATGTTCAGCTTCATCATTGTTACCACCTTTGTGCCTAATATGACAAGGGAGCATCTGATCCGAACCAAGGCGGAAGACCTCTATATGGAGGCTTCTCTGATCTCCGGCTCTTATGCCTCCTCCCTTTACGCCAGCAAAATGGATCTGGAGACCGTAAAGTCCCATCTGGATCTCCTTGCGCTCCATCTGGATTCCACTATCCGCATCATCAATCCTTCCGGGCGTCTGGTACTGGACACAGCCGCCCCCCTGAACGTGGAGAAGGAAGTGATCGTGGAAAACTTCGATCCCACTGCCGCCAGCGGTTCCTATTACATGGTGGACGACTTTTTCGGCAATTTCGACTCGGAGATGCTGAGCGTTTTTTTCCCCATTACTGCCAACTACATGGTGAAGGGCTATGTAGTGATCCACTGCGACACGGACTCGATCCAGCAGTCCTGCAACAGCCTGCTGAACATTTCCTACATCACTATGGCGATACTGCTTTTGCTCTCTCTGATCATCCTGATTTTTTTCACCGAAATCGTCTATATTCCCCTGCGAAAAATCACTTATGCAACGGAACAGTATGCCAACGGCAATATGCACTATGAGTTTCAGGTTGAAAGCGATGACGAGATCGGTTATCTGGCCGCCTGCCTGAGCTACATGGCCAGCCAGATCGCCGGGGCTGAGGACGACCAGAAAAAATTTGTGGCCAATGTGTCCCACGACTTCCGCTCCCCCCTGACCTCCATCCGGGGATATCTGGACGCCATGCTGGACGGAACCATTCCCCCGGAGATGCATGAGAAATATCTGAACATCGTACTGAACGAAACGGAACGGCTCACCAAGCTCACCAACAGCCTCTTGTCCCTGAACAACCTGAACACCAAGGGGATGCTGCTGGACCGCACGGACTTTGATATCAACAGCGTCATCCGCAGCACTGCCGCCACCTTTGAGGGCACCTGCCGGGCAAAGACCATCGCCATCGAAATGATACTTACCGGAGACCGGATGTACGTGAATGCGGACATAGAAAAAATCCAGCAGGTTCTGTACAACCTGCTGGACAACGCAATAAAATTCAGCCATCACGATTCTGTCATTAAGGTCGAGACCTCCATGAAAAAGAATAAGCTCTTTGTATCCGTAAAGGACACCGGCATCGGCATCCCCAAGCAGGATCTGAAGCTGATCTGGGACCGTTTCTACAAATCCGACCTGTCCCGGGGCAGGGACAAAAAGGGTACTGGTCTGGGCCTCTCCATTGTCAAGGAGATCATCAACTGCCACGGGGAGCATATCAATGTCATCAGCACGGAGGGAGTCGGGAGCGAATTCATCTTTTCCCTGAGGTTATCGGATCAAGATGAGGAGGATGACTGAAATCATCCTCCTCATTTCCAGACAGCACTTCTCTGCGGCATTGCAGTCAGCGCCGATTCCGAGAGCTTATATCGAATCCCTTTTTGTGGATATTCAGGTTCATCCTTGCCTTAAATCACCTTCACAAGATTCAGATCCTTGTCCGCCAGCAGCACATCCGCCCTCTTGCCCGGAGTCAGGGAGCCGACCTCCTCATAGATCCCGATGCTCTTGGCCGGGTTCATGGTAGCCGCCGCGACAGCCTCCTCAATAGGGATGCCGAAGGACACCGCCGTGCGCATGCCGTCATAGACATTGGTCACGGACCCGGCGATGGTGCCGTCAGCCAGCGTGGCGAGCTTTCCGTCTACCGTTACCTGCTGCCCTCCCAGATCATAGGTGCCATTCTCCATACCTGCTGCCCGCATTGTGTCGCTGATCAAAACAATCCTTCCCGGGAACAGCTTGAATGCCGCGCGCACCATGCTCTCATGGACATGGATGCCGTCGCAGATCAGCTCCGCCCGGCAGTTCTCATCCTCCGCCGCAGCGCCGATGAGTCCCGGCGCTCTATGGCTCAGAGGCATCATGGCATTAAAAAGATGGGTCACATGACAAGCCCCGGCCTCCAGCGCCTTTCTGGCAGTGTCGTAGTCCGCCCCGGTATGTCCCAGAGAAATCACCACTTCATCATGAAGCTCCCGGATAAATTCCATGGCCTCTTCAGTATTAGGCGCCAAGGTCACCAGACGGATCATCTTCCCGCAGGCCTCGTTGCACTCCCGGAAAAAGTCGATATCCGGCTTCATGATACATTCCGCCCTATGAGCGCCCTTCTTGGACTCGTCCAAAAAGGGGCCTTCCATATTGATGCCCGCCACATGGGACATTCTGCGCCCGTCCGGCAGCACGCCCTTGGGCAGATTGGCGGTCTCACGGAAGATTTTCCGGATCATTTCTTTTTCGATCGTCATGGAGGTAGGACAGTAGGTGGTAATGCCGTGGGCATATTCGTAGGCAAGAATCTCCTTCAGGCCCTCCATGTCGCCGTCAGAGAAGTCATAGCCCATGGCACCGTGGCTGTGGACATCGATCAGCCCGGGAAGCACCAGCAGCCCCTCCGCGTCCACCTGAGTCCTATCCGACACCTGATCAAGGCTCTCTACGATTTTGCCATCTTCGATATACAGATCCTTTTTGGCAAAAGTCTTGTCCTCCTGATAAACGGAGCCGTTCTTAATTATCATAGATCATGCCCTCCCAGTTTTCCACGGTAAGGCCTGCCTTTTCCTTCACCAGAGCAAGCGCATCCTCGTCCGCTATCACGATTACATCGCTGTGCAGCTGCAGCACGGATGCCGGCACATTGGGAGTCACCGGTCCAAAGCATGAATCATATACCGCCTTCGCCTTCCCTGCGCCGG
Source organism: uncultured Acetatifactor sp. (assembly GCA_964018205.1). GTDB lineage: Bacteria > Bacillota > Clostridia > Lachnospirales > Lachnospiraceae > Acetatifactor. The sequence goes on from CAXHOW010000008.1 coordinate 12,063, forward strand.
AAGCCAGCAGCAGGATCTTTTTCGCCGACATGATGCTTCCGATGCCCATGGTCAGAGCATGGGTCGGCACCTCATCGATGGAAGCAAAAAATCTGGCGTTGCTCTGTCTGGTCTCCTCCGTCAGCGTCACCACATGGGTTCCCTTCTCAAAGACATCACAAGGCTCATTGAAACCGATATGGCCGTTTCCGCCGATTCCCAGCAGCTGCAGGTCTATGCCTCCAAGCTGCTTTATGACCTGATCATAGCGCCGGCATTCCGCATCCGGATCTTCGGCGAGGCCGCCGGGCACATTGGTATTCTCTTTTTTAATATTCACATGATCAAACAGATTATGATTCATAAAATAACGGTAGCTCTGATCATGTTCTCCCGAGAGCCCCTTATACTCATCCAGATTCACGCTGAGAATCCGGGAGAAATCCAGATCTCCATCCTCATGCCGTTTTATCAGCTGCTCATAGGTTCCCACGGGAGTGGAGCCCGTTGCCAGCCCCAGCACGGCATCCGGCTTTAAGATAATCTGAGAAGAAATAATGTTTGCCGCCTTACGGCTTAAGTCATGGTAATCCCTGGCTGCATAAATTTTCATTGTCACACCTTTTCCTTTCCGCTATAGGCAATTGATACTCTAACCATACAGTACAGAGTCCCTGAACAAGATCGACGGTTCGATGAAGGTCAGTTCATAGGGCGCTTCCTCGTGCTCCATGCGGTAGATGATCTGCATGGCCAGCCGCTTGCCCAGCAGTCCCGTCTGTACATCCGCCGTGGTAATCAGTCCGTCTACATTCGTATATTCACTACTGCCATCATATCCCGTCACGATGATTCCGTTCGGTATGCGCTCCTGATGCTCGCTCAGATAAAGCTGCAGAAAATGCGCCACATAATCGCTGGCACAGATAAATGCCTCAGGAAGCTTTTCCAGAGAGTCCAGAAAACGGTAGATTTCCTTGTCATAGGAAAAAATCCCTATCTTCCGGGTCATGCATGCCTCTTCCCTCACCGTGAGCTCATGATCCTTCATACACTGGCGAAATCCCTTATATCGGTCGTGATTCGTCTTGGCATACTGGATATCCCCGATGAAGCCGATGTCCCTTGCCCCCTTTTCCAATACGGATTCTGTAATCCGATAGATGCAGTGGAACCCCTCCAGAAGCAATAAGTCTCCGTTCAGCCCGCTGCGGTCAAACTGCGGTACGATGTCCAGAAACACCTTGGGAATCTTCAGCTGATTGATCTGCTCTATCAGCTTCATGTCATAGATATTCAGCACAATGGCCCCCTGAATCGTATTACTGTGCAAAATGGGAGGCATTTTGTATTTCTCCGAATAGCTTGACGGCATATAGGTATACATAAGGTTGATATTATGAAGGTAAAGCTCCTGAGCCAGCCTATGGATAATATTTGTCCAAAACAAGGCTGAATTGGGTCTGGACACGATCACCGAAACATTTCTCTCCGAATCTGTCTGCTCTAGCTCTGATATTCCCTTGGTATACCCCATCTCCTTTGCCTTAGCCAGAACACTTTCCCGAAGAGCCACAGATACATTCGCATAATTATTGAATACCTTCCAGACTGTTACCCGGGAAATGCCTAGCGCATCGGCAATATCTTGCATTGTCACTTTGTTCATAAGCTTCCCTCTCTTTAGTTCCCTATTTACCTTATATTCCCGCATCGACAGAACTGATCATCATGTCATACATTATCTATTTTAACATATTTAACATTTAATTACAATATTTTCCCAATGCTTCGTCCACCATCTCGACTATTTTGGTGATTTTGGACATATCATCCTGTGCCACGGCCGTCAGAGGCTTCCTGACACCGCCCAGCTTTATGCCCTCCCGCCGTTCCATGACCTCTTTGATGACCGCATACATATTGCCGTGACAGCCGCAGAGGGCATAGATGATCCTGCACGCATCATTCTGGACCGCCTTCGCTCTGGCGATGTCTCCCTGCTCCATCGCCCTGAAGATCTCAATATAAAGCTCCGGCATCACACCATAGGTTCCGCCGATGCCTCCGTCCGCGCCGATGGCCAGCCCGCTCACCAGCTGCTCGTCAGGGCCGTTCAGCACGATACGGTCCGCGCCTCCCGCATCCTTGAACATCTGGATGTCCTGTGTCGATTCGGACGAATTCTTGACGCCGATCACTCTGGGGTTCTCCAGCATCTTCCGATACAGCGGCAGGGTCAGCCGGGTTCCCGCCAGCTGCGGAATATTGTAGATGATGAAGTCCGTGTCCGGTGCCGCCGCCGAGATATCGTTCCAGTATTCCATGACGGCATACTCCGGCAGATGGAAGTAGATCGGAGGAATCGCGGCGATGGCATCCACCCCCAGCGTCTGCGCATGGGCAGCAAGCTCCTGACTATCCTCTGTATTGTTGCAGGCAACATGGGCGATCACCGTCACCTTCCCTGCCGCCTCTTCCATCACCGCCTCCAGCGTCTGCTTACGCTCCTCCTTGCTCAGATAAATACATTCTCCCGAAGAGCCGCACACATATAATCCCTTGACCCCTTTTTTGATCAGATATCTGGTCAGCTCTCTGGAGCGCTGGAGGCTTGTCCTGCCCTCATCGTCATAACAGGCATAGAATGCCGGGATGATACCCTGATATTTTTCTATTTTGCTCATGATGCTGTTCCCTTTCCTTCCTTTGAATTCCTCATTGTTTCAGGTTTCTGCTCTTTTGGATGAGCCTGCCCCATCAAGATATGGCATCCACGAACCGTCTGGTGATCTCCCTCGGTCTGGTGATAGCGGTCCCTACCACAGCCGCATGGATGCCGCAGGCAAACGCCTCCTGAAGCTGCCCTCTTTCCCAGATGCCGCCCTCTGCGATCACCGGGATCTTCAGCTCGGCACACATCCTGCGAAGCATCTCATAGCAGGGAATCTGCGTCCCTTTCGTCTCCGCGGTATAACCGCAGAGCGTGGTTCCCGCCATGTCGAAGCCCAGCTCCTGCGCCCGGAAAGCATCCTCAAAGGTAGAGCAGTCCGCCATGAACAGCATATCAGGATATTTTTCCCTGACCTGCGGGAAAAATTCACGGATGGTCATGCCGTTTGCCCGCATCCTGTCCGTGGCATCCAGCGCGATGATGTCCGGCTTTGCCTCCATCAGGGCATCTATCTCCGCCATGGTAGGCGTGATATATACATCCGAGCCCTCCGTTACTACCTTGTAGAGACCGATGACCGGCAGCTCCACATTCTTCTTGATCTCCACAATATCCTTGGGAGTATTGGCACGTATGCCCACCGCGCCTCCCTCCATTGCGGCATAGGCCATGCGGCCCATGATATAAGAACTGTGGAGCGGCTCCGTCTCCAGAGCCTGACAGGACACCACCAGACCTCCTTTGATCTTCTGAATAATTTCTTCTTTCATATTTACCTCCTTATTGTAATCAATAATCTCTCGGAATCTCCAGACCGCTTAATATATCGCTTTCAGGATTCACTTTTGCCGATTCCCCTGCTTTTTATGAGCGCCTTTCTGACCCAACACCTGATTTTGCCTTATCTACTGCCCCAGCCTCTGCTTACAGTAATAAACCGCGCCCGCCATTCCCGCATTGTTGGCCAGCTTTGCCGCCACGATCTCCAGACCTATGGCAAATTCCGGATGCATCCGCGCAAATGCCTTCTCCCGCACCTTATCAATGAAAAGCTCCTGCTGGGAGGATACCCCGCCGCCGATGATCACTGTCTCGGGATTGAAGATATGCACAAAGCCCGTGATCCCCGCCGCGATCACGTCCATCCACTGATCTGCGATCCGTTCCAGTGCCTTATTCCCTTTCCTGATCTCCTCAAAGATCCGTCTGCCGTTTACCTCTCCCGCAGAGATGCCCTCCAGCCTGCCCGCCTCTATCTCCTGACGCACCTGTCTCACCAGCGCCGTCATGGAAGCGTATTCCTCCAGACATCCTGTGTTTCCGCAGGGGCATTCCCGCCCGCCGTAGCGGATGGTGATATGGCCCACCTCCCCTGCAAATCCGTTTGCGCCCAGCAGCAGCTGGGAATTCACGATGATGCCTCCGCCTACGCCTGTGCCGATGGTGACGGCTACTACATTGCGTTTCCCTCTTGCCGCTCCCAGCCAGACCTCACCCAGCGCCGCAGCATTCGCGTCATTCAGCACATAGACAGGAACGGGAAAACGCGCCTCCATCTCTTCCTTTATCCTGCTGCCCTTCCAGTTCTTTATATGCCCGGCACTTCCGTCCACCGTACCCTTTACGGTATTGATGGAGCCGGTGGCGGATACACCGATTGCCAGAAGCGGCACATCATCTTCATCATATTCCTCCAGAAAAATCCCGCAGCTTTTGATCACGGTATCCAGAATCGGTGTCTCATATCCGTCAAAATCCACCGGATATTCTGATGTATGGAGGAAATTTCCTTCTCCGTCCACCATACCGATCTTCACCGCCGTTCCTCCGATATCCACCGCCAGATATCTCCCTTTCCGTTCCTTTTCCATGCCCATACCCCCTTGTCCGCCTATACTGGCGATTCTTTGTCCTGACCTGATCCATCTTCTGCCTCATTCCGCAGGCTTTCCGTCATCCGGATGCCTCCTATGCCGCGGCTCCCCGGCCAGACCCTGATGCGCTTACGCCCTTCTGCCTAAGAAGCAAGCATCCGATTGACCTTCTCCCGCAGTCTCAGGATAAACTCCGCGTTCCTCGGATATCTGGTGAAGGAAAGCTCCATTCCTGCCTCCCGGCGGATCAGCTCCATCACCTGTTCCCTGCCTATGCGGGCCTCCAGCAGGCGCAATGCCCGATAATCGTTAAGGGCCTCCTCTAATACCATGAGCCGTATGGACTCCTCCGGGATACCGTCCTTTCCGGGATACACCAGAAAAGGATCCCCGGCAGGAAACATCCCGTCCGCATCCACAGTCTCATAGGGATTGATCTTCTTTTTCGAAAAAGCGCTGTTATAGAAATTGTATCCCCAATGCAATATTCCGTCAATCTCATGCCAATACAATAATGTTCCATAAATCCTGTTGCGCCATGAGGGCATACTGATAAAACGGTTGGACACTTCCTGCGTCTGGGCGCAGCAATAGTATGCCCACAGCCTGGGCGGACGCTTCTCCAGAAAAGGCTCTATGTAATTAATGCCGCACACAGGGATGTCCACCAGTCCCTTTTCATAATACACATAATCGCTGACAGCCTCGATAATGGTACATCCCTTCAGCAGCCTGCGCACCGTTCCCTGAGATACATCATAATGCTCGGAATCCATATTCGGTTCATCCGAAATATGGAAAAAGGTGTTCTGCAGCAGCCCTCTCTTTTCCATCAGCTCCTTCAGCGCCGGAAGCAGCAATGTAAGGAATCCAAGATACTCCGGATCGTCGGACGGTGTGTCCCAGCCGAAAATACGCTCTTGTCTCCCGTCCACCAGCGCCACTACCTTGGGCGCAGCGACAGCGCCCCACTGCGTAAACAGATGACAGATCTCAAAATACCGGATGCCGGTTTCCAAACAGATATCCAGAAATCGCTCCAGCTTCTCAAATCCCAGCTTGTACCGTCCCTCCGAGCGCTCCACATCCACCAGCTGGACGGTAGTGCGCTCCCCGCCTACCTCCGTGTCCAGAGGCGGCGTAAGAACAGGGGTCAGTATGGTATTGCCGCCCCTCTTCACGTAGGTGGATAAGAAATTTCGGAATATTCGCCAGAATTCCTCCGAAAACACCTCCACCTTATAATAATCCGCGATGCCGTCACAGTGGAACCATTCCGTGTGAGGGATAGGCATCTCGGGCAGAAGCCTGCCTATTACTTGTATGTCAATACTGATCCTCGTGCTGTCTTTCACAGCATCTGCCAAACCTCTGCTGTCTGTCGGAGCATCAGCACTGTCAGACTCCCTGCCTGCAGGCTGTGGCCTAAGGTCAAAGCCAATATGATAGCTTCCCGCCTCGCAGCCCTCCTTCGGACAGATATCCACCCATAGGCTCTGCCACTCCCCAGTGACAATGATCCCTTCCGCAGGGTCGATATCCCTCAACAGATCCGGCGCCATTCTGGCGTCATAAAACAGATAGTCCTCATCCTTTGAATCCGGATTACAGCTGCGCCTGCACATGACCGGCAGAACCTGACGGATCCTCACATCCACCATTTCTGTGGCGCCGGATGTATTCCCGCTACATGACATAGATGTCACAACCCTTATCCTGCCGTGTTCTCCCATACCTTCCGAAGACGCCCCAGCTCCCTGACCGTTTTTCTGATCTGGTCTTTCCTGACCCGGGGTTCCTTGTCCCGGATTTTCCTGACCTGAGTTTACCTGATCCAATCTTTCCTGACCCTTGGAGTCGTCACGGAACATGATCTGGAAAGACACTGTCTCCCCCTGTAGCGCATACAGATATACATTCTCCAGCGCCTCCGGCTCCTTCCCTACCCCTACCTTTTCCAGCGAACTCACCAGCTTGATTTCCATTTCATTCCTCCCTGCCCACCGAAGCGGGCATTTACCGTTTTATGCCAATCCTCTCTCTTGCAGTATCTCATCCTGATTCAGCGGTGAGTCACCCTAGTCCTATGGTGGCTCATCCCAGCTTTGTGCCATTCCACTCCGAATTGCTCTGTCCCATATAACGCACAGCTATCCTTCTGCGGCAGGCACACATCCTGCATATGCTCTGCCGCCGTTCCCGCCTCCTACGCCAGAACACGCAGAAGCAGATCCGCCATCCCCACATTATATCCTGCATCGGAGTAGACACATTCCTTCCCATCCTCCAGAACTACCGCAAGAGGCAGCTTTCCGGAATTCCGTCCCGCCTGATAGGCAAGTGCCCCATAAGCCTCGCCGAAGTCCTCCAGCAGCACTTTCGCTCCGGGCAGCGCCTCCCGCGCCCTTTTCAGGGTGGCATCCGTCTCATAGTCTGTTCCCCGCCTCACCACAAAATAGACCGGAGCGGCAAGACTGCCGAACAGTTCCTTCCTTTCACAGATTTCATTCAGGATATGCTCCGTGGGTTCCTTTGCCAGCTCCAGCCATAGGAAAAGGCTCCGCCCCCGGCCTCCCAATGCCAGAAGTGAGGTTTCTTCCCCTTCTGAGGTAGCAAGCGCCATATCCTCCACGCTTTTTTTGTCTAAAAGCGCCTGCGCCGGAATATTCCGCGCGTCAAGCTCCATCAGCTTTGTCTCACCTTCCTCCAGCCGGAAGTCATATATCCTGGCAAACTGATCCCCGTTAGGCAGGCGGTTGGTAGTGACCAGCCTGTAAATTCCCGGGGCCAGCTCCAGCTCCCTGCTGTCATCCTCCCCGGACTTCTCTCCTGCAGCTCCTTCACCGGCGGCTGTGTTCCGTTCCTGCCCCCTGCCTGTACCTCCTGCGGCATCGCTCTTCTTCCGTCTGGGTCTGATAAACAAAGGACTGAATCGCCCCTCCTGAAACCGGGACAGGGAATAGCGTTTCCATTCCTCCAGCTTCAGGGACTCTCCCGACTGCAGGATCAGCTTCCCGCTCTCCTCGGTGTTTCCCCCTTCCTCCAGAGCGACAGCCACAAATCTTCCATCCCTGTAATACTCTATTGTCCGGTCCATGGGCCGCATTCTGGCAGGAATCCCCAGACTTCTGTATATCTGGATATACAGCGCTGCTCTGGAAAGCCCGCTGCCGATCCCTCCCGTCAGGCAGCCCAACGAAGAGGTCACCAGATTGGCATATTCCTGCTCTGGCATGGATACCAAGAGCTTTGCCAATAATCCGGGCAGGCACTGCGGATTCTGCCGGATCATCTCGCTCCTATCCTTCCCCAGAGCAGCCGCCAGCGCCTCCCTGCCTGCTCTTGGCTTTTCAAACATGGCGCAGGGAGCAAGCAAACTCTCAAAAAATACCTCCTGCGGGAACTCCGCCGCATAGGGCGACGCATTGACGCAGCATTCCGTCAGAACCTCCGCCCTGATATCCCAATAATCATTCTCCCGCAGAGTTTTCAGAGCTTCAAGCTTCCATTTTTCCTGACCATACTGTCTGACAAGCTCCATGGCGCACCCGGCAAAATCCCACTCCAGAAACCGGACGATCTCACCCATATTGCCTTTTGATTGACGGAGGATCCTTTCCAGTTCCTCTTTGTCCTCTCCCGAAAACCTCATGAGCACACGCTGAGCCGCTTCTTCATCATAGAATTCCGCTGCACGCCTCTGCCTGCTATCTGCCGCCGATTCCAGCCGTTCCTTTTCCGCCGCAAACTGTTCCTGCGTCTTGCGCTCATCGTAAGGGATTTCCTTCGGCGCATGAAAATCCATATCCCGCCATTCTCCCAGCCCCGGAAGCCCGCTTCTAACTACAACCTTATATTCTTCTTGCGGAACAGTCTTTGACGTACAGCCTGCCTCTGAATCTTTTCGATTCCCATCCTTTTCTATTCCATCCTGATCGGCCACATCTCGCAGCATATCCTCTCGGCCGCCCTGCATGGCAGCGTCTTCCGTTCTGTTCTCCGCATTGTCATGAAGCTCTCGGGATGCATCCCCCAGAGACACCTGTCTTTCCCCATACAATCCGTTCCCATATGCACAGACCAGTAAATCTCCGTATCCCGTCTCCAGCCTTGCCCTGCCGCAGTCTCTCCCCTCGGCACCTGCTGTAATGGAGGCTATGGAGTTAAATCTTCCGTAATTCAAAAGAGCAAAATCCACTCTGGCTCCCGGCACCGGATTGCCTGCCTCGTCCTCAACCCTTACGTTCAGCTCCACTGTATCCGCATACAAACGCAGATGATTCAGCTTCGCCGACATATCAGGGTGTCCTGTCACCGGCTCCTCCGGTGCGTCCTTGCCGAACCACCTTGACTCCACCAGCATCCCGCGGGCGGCAGGCCCCTTAAACCATCCCTTGTCCAGACTCTCCTCCGGCTCGCAGCCTCCCAGAAAATGCCAGCTCCCGTCGCACCATGCCTCCACCCAGGCATGGTTATCGTCACAGTGGGCCCACCATGGCGCAGCCACCTCTCTGGCCGGTATTCCGATGCTTCTGAGGGCCGTAGAGGCAAAGGGAGCCTCCTCGCCGCAGCGGCCTATAGCAGTCTTGTACATAGTAAGCGGGTTCTGGGTCCTCATGAAGGTGGATTGATAGGTCGCTTTCTCAGCGCACCAGAAATTCGTCTCCACAGCCGCTTCATACATACTTTTCCCGGCGGTGCGCTGCTTTAATTTATTATAAAAGAAACTTCTTGTATCCGCTATATCCTCGTTATGGACCCTGTGGTGCAGCACATAATTTGCAAAAAGCTTTTCCGGCACCTTTCCCGCAAAGGGCCCCTCCTGCCAGAGAAACACCCCGTGCTTCGCATAGGCCAGATATACCGCTGCCGGATAATCCAGCATATCACTAAGCGGCATGGCACTGTACAGAAACCGGAGCGCCTCCGCCTCATCCTCCGTACACCCTGCCAGAACCGTCTTGATCTCCTCTATTTTCTGTTCCAGAAGCTCCCGGCTGAAATGCCACAGATTCCTGTCCGCTTCCGGCATCCCGGCCTCTTCCCGCCCAAGCTCTTCTCTTCTGTCATTCAGCAGAGCCATCTGTCTGTCAAAATATTGTCTGATTTCGCTATTATACGACTCCGAAAACATTGCCTTCTGACTCCTTTATTTCTTTTTCTGATTTTCCTCCTGCCTGTCTGCCGGATAAGCAAAAAGGGGCTGCCGCATTAAGAAACTTATCATTTTTAATACGACATCCCCTCTTGCTATGCCGTCACAGCGGCATAGGATATTTCTTCATCCAGTTCATAAGGTTATCCACCGTGGTAAAGGCCAGCCCCGTCACGGTATCCGCACAGCCGTAATAGACTGCGATCCGTCCGGTATCCGCATCCGCAAGCGCCGCGCAGGGGAACACTACGTTAGGCACATCCCCTGCCTGCTCATAGATCATCTCCGGCGCAAGCAGATAATATCTGGAACGCATCTTTACCTTCCATGGCTCCTCCAGATCCAGCAGCGCGCAGCCCATGCGGTACACATAACCGCTGCAGGTCCGCAGCACACCATGATAGATCAGTAGCCATCCCTCGTCCGTCTCTATGGGGCAGGGACCGGGGCCGATCTTCATGGACTGCCATGCGGAAAGGTCACCGGGCACTGTGCCCATGACGAACCTATGATGTCCCCAGTACTCCATGTCGGGGCTCTGACTCAGGAAAATATCGCCGAAGGGCGTATGTCCCGTATCGCTGGGTCTTGACAGCATCATGTACTTCCCGTTTATCTTGCGGGGAAACAGTACGCCGTTCCTATTATAAGGCAGGAACGCATTCTCCAGCTGATGGAACTCCTTGAAATCATAGGTGTATGCCACCCCGATGGTAGGGCCGTGATAGCCGTTGCACCATGTAATATAATAACGATCCTCCAGCCATGTCACTCTGGGGTCGTAGCGGTACTCCCTCTTTGTGACCTCGCTGTCCTCGCCGACGAAGGTCAGCGGCTCATGGTTGATCTCCCAGTGAATGGCATCCTTGCTGAATCCCGCAAAGATGTCCATGCTCACAGACAAGCTGTCGCAGCGGAATACTCCCGCATAACCGTCCCCGAAGGGCACTACCGCGCTGTTGAAGATACTGTTCGCTATTGGGATCTCATGTCTGCCGATAATGGGATTCTCCGAATAACGCCATATAGGGCGGTCACATCCCTCCGGCCTCTCCTGCCAGGGCATGCCCGGCAGCGCTTTTCCTATAATTTTGCTCATAATCTCTACCTCCTATCTAATTCCCCTCCTGCTTTGCATTTTTTGATGCCTTACACCATCTTCCCCGGTCCATCGATCCCTAATATCCGCTCTGACCAGAGAAGCCTTTTCACGCTCCTTCATTATAGCATCTCTTTGCTCCTCCTAGAAACCCTGATGCACAAACGGTACTCCTGAAAACATGAACGGCAGCGTACGAATATCCACAAGTTCTAAAAAAGACGGTGCCGGCTTCCCGACACCGCTCTTTCTCATATCGTTCCATGGAGCTGCCCTGCTCTTGGACAACACCCATCTTGAACCACAGAATATGCAGTTCTCAAGAAAAACTCCAGATAGGAATCAATCTCCTCCCAGTCCGCTTCGAGCCGCACCCTGAACGAAACGCTTCTGCACGAAGGCATACATGATCAACAGCGGCAGAATCACCAGAATGGCACATGCGGAAATCGTGGCATTCTGCACATACGGATTGTTGGGATCGATCTGGGAAAGCCACTCCGCCTCAGAGGCCGCCGCCGTATTGATGCCCCAACGGATATTTCCCTGCAGCACGGAATACTGATATGCAAGCTGCTTTACATTGGGATTCAGCAAGCTGGTATAATAGGTATCGGTGTAGTTCCAGAGGAAGCTCAGCACCGAAACCGTCAAAATGGATCCCGACATACTGGGAAGCACGATGCTGAAGAAGGTTCTCAGGAAGCCAGCGCCGTCCACATGGGCCGCCTCCTCAACGGAAAGCGGCAGTCCCCTCACGGCCTGACGCATAAAGTAGATATATAGACCGCTCTTCACGCCCATGCCCGTCCCTGCAAGGATGAACTGGGAAAACGGCTGGCCGATCAGATTGATGCCCGCCCCCGTGCCGTTGATCAGCCCTATGAGGCCGAATATGTCAAAGCTTCTGAATGCGGCGTACTGGGCCAGCATGATGGCATCGCTGGGAACCACGATAGTCAGAACCACGAAGAAGAACAGGATGTTGCTGCCCTTGAACTTCAGTCTGGCAAAGGAATAGGCCGCCATTCCCGTGGAAAGCACCTGAAGAAGCGTCAGCACCAAGGTGGTCAGCAGTGTGTAGGCCAAGCTGGGCAGATAGTTCATCAGATTCTTTGACCAGGCCATCTCCACGAATATGGTAGAGAACTTGGGCGGAATCCAAACACTGGACTTATCCGCCAGCAGATTGGGATCTGTACATGCGCTCTTGACCAGCGTCCACAAGGGATTTATGACCACGAAGCCCAGACAGATCAGTATCACGTAGCGGAACGTCAGCGCCAGAATATGCTTGATCTGCTTCTGTATGGCGTACTTGGTCAGACGTCCCTTGCGCAGATCCACCCAGAAGCTGATTCCGGCCATTTCCTGGGCTTTCTGCATTCTCTCTTTCCTGCTCAGTTTTTTAGTCATAATAGAACACCCCCTTGGATACAATACCACAGATCACGCCAATGCAGATCAAGGTCATCGCAAAGTAGATGAAGCTCATTGCCGCACCATAGCCGAAATATGCGGCGTTTCCGCTGAACGTAATGTCGCTGCGGATATATGCCGATAATGCCTTCGTCGTATTGCCCACGGGAACCTGTGCTTTGGCAAAGGATTCCGCAATGCTGTACACCAGACAGACCAGAATCGTCGGCGACACCATGGGGAGCGTAATCTTGCAGAAGGTCTCAAACTGGGTGCAGCCTTCCATCTTTGCCACCTCATACAGCGTAGGAGATATCGCCTGCAATCCTGATAAGAACAGCAGTATCTGTACACCGCAGGTAGTCACCACATTGAAAATATTGCCCACATAGGTGACCAGAAGCGATGTCAGTTCTTCAGGAAGTCCCGAACTTGTCACCAGACTCACCAGCCAGTCCATGTTCATGACAGACTCTGAGGTCTCGGCCACCAGAGAGGTCTCGGCCAGCTTGAAGGTCGCCACTCCCGTGGCCAGAATGATGGGGATCACGAACACTGCTCTGAAAAATCCCCTGCCCTTGTACTCTCCGTTCAAGAGTATGGCAATGAACAACGCCACAAAAATCTGAAAGGGCACCTCCGTCAGCATATTGATGAGCGCAGTCGTCAGCATCTTGTTGAAATCGGCGTTCACGGTGAGAACCCACTTGAAATTTTCCAGACCAATGAACGTGCCTTTGAACTTGCCGTTAACCAGCTCCATGCTGCAAAGGGAATACCACAAGGTATTCACCATTGGCCTGAGAAAGAAGAAAATCAGGCCGATAAGCCAGGGAAGCAGAAAGATAATGCCCCACAACGCCGTCTTTTTGGAGAAGTCCATTCTCTTATACCACGAAAGAGTCGGCTTTTTTTCCGCCGTTTTCTTGTCTTTTTTCATCTCTGCTCCTCCTCCTTTACTTTATGACATAGCTGAAAGCCGGCACTGTTACTCCGTCAATCTGTTCTTCCAGATCACTGTAGTTAAAATAGATCTTTACTCCGTTAGAATAGGTCACTACCCGCAGCTTGTCATTGCGCTCATACAGCTCATGTCCTGTTATCTGCGCACCTCTCACGCGGTCATAGAATGTATTGTACTCCTCATAGTATGCGCCGATCTTATCCTTCCAATAGCTGTAATCCACCGCAAAGAAGTTCTCCTGCTGAGTACCCGACAGCAGAGAGCTGTCCTCATACATGAATGTGAACTTCGGCAGACTTCTGCTCTCGATGGCGCGCATGAAGTGCACATATACATCCGTGCTTTCCTTGTTCAAAGATTCTGCGGAATAGGTCTTGTAGCCGTCCAGCACCAGCTGAATAAAGGGTACGGAAGCGTCCAGGATCTTCATGTCGTTGCTGTCCGTCGGAATGTCCGTCAGGTATGCGCTGTAAGCCCATGCGTCACTGGCCGGATTGGCAAGCATCAGCTTCATATCCTCCGCAAATGCTCCCACAGCCACTTTCATCAAAGCCTCGCCCGTGGAAAGGGAGGCATGGGTGTCCTGATAATTGGTAGGAATAAAGGTATACAAGTCACCGGATGCCATGGTGTCCAGCCCGATATTCTTGGAATAGGACTTCTTCACCTTTGACAGATAGGTATCCATGTAGTTGGGGCTGACGATATACAGAGGGAAGCTCGTGTCGGCTTCCACCTCATTGCCAACCGGATCAAAGGTATAAATCTGGGCCCGCTGGTTGACGATGTTCCAGGCAACCATCTCCTTGGTAAGCTTGGTCTTCCTATAGGCCGTCTGCAGCTGCAGGTTGGGGAAGATCTGGGCTCCCACGGATTCCGCATAGGACTTCAGCTTCTTAAAGCCTGACTTTCCTCCCATGCCGGACACCAGCTTGACTCCGGAATTCATGGAACGCTGGTTCATGCCGCCGTTCACCATGCCGCTGTAGATCAGCTTGATGTTTCCGACTCCGGCCTCCGTCATATCCCGAAGGATCTCCTCCGCCTGAGAAAAGCTGGTCAGCACCTGTGTGCCCTCGTAAGGAATGCCCAGCATATACTTGGTCTTGTCCGTGCTCCCAAGCAGCTCCATATAGAAGGATGCATTATCCTCCGCTCCTCCCTTGGCCAGCACTCCTCTCTCCTCCAGATACCCGGCATAGCAGTCGGCCATTTCCACATACCCTGCATCCTCGCCGAGCCAGAAATAACGAATGGTGATATTATCGTCATACACATCATCGGAAGCCTTGTAAAGGACGAACTCGCCGCTGGTATTTTTGGCTCCGGAGGCAATTCTCTGCTGGCTCTGAATGTCAAAGGTGAGTCTGAGCTTGGAAAAGGGTTCCAAATTGTCCTGACCGCTGACAAATGCGTCCAGAGTGGCTACCTCAGCTCCCTCCTCAATGACGGCAAAGATGGTGCTGGCGGCGTTCTTCATGCCAAACACCGGCATGGACAATGCAGTGTCTACGCCACTGTATACATTGGCTCCTATCAAGTGATCTCCCCCGTAAAAGGATCCGTAAAAACGGGACTCCCTGATCTTGGTGCTGTCCAGATATATCAGTGCGCCGCTGCCGCTGGGCAGGAGCATGTATCCCTCCTCCTGATCGATCCCCGCATCGGAGGTCAGGAAATAGGGGAGCAGCGTCAGCTGGCTGATAGGATTCTTCTTGTCGGCCTCCAGCTTTGTGGTATCCACGTTCACCACCAGCTCTTCGCCGTCCAGATAGTACTCCACCGCCACCTTGAATTTCATGGTGGTGGGGTAATTGGCCTCAGTGGCCTCCCATTCGGCCAAATCCACATACAGCTCATCTTCTGTGTAGGCTCCCACCTCATAGAATATACTGTAGAGCTCCTTCACCGCCAGAGGCCCGATTCTGCCGGAATCGGCATTGACGCCGGTATTGAAGCCTCTGACCCACTCGCCGCTGGCCAGCTTGCTGTAGCGTTCCTCCAGAGTCTTTATCTGAGACTCATCCAGATACTGCCTGATCAGATTCTGCATACGCTCATCGGAAATCTTAGGCGGAAAATAATGGAAGGTCACATCATCGTTATACAGATCATACAAGATGCGCACTCCATTGTCTATCTTCTGATAGGAGAGCTGCCCTCTGCTGGCGGACATACTGTAGGAGTCGTATGATGCCATCGAATCATACAGCTTGTTATTATTGGTACTGCCGTTGAAATATCTTACAATCACATCGGACTGCTGCGAATTGCTCTTGCTCTCCAAGGTCTCGTCGTGAGCCATATTGCTGTCCTGATAAATGCCCGTGTCGCTGTCCAGCCAGCGGATGGTGCCGCTGGACGGATTCAGCAGCAGCTGCATCTTCCCGCTCTCACCGACCTTCACGAAATCGGATCCGCTGAAATCGTCGAACTGCTGGGATTCCCAGTAGCTGAGCTCCTCCTGATCGACCGGTTCCTCCGAGGAACCGCAGCCTCCCAGAAGAGCAAGGCAAAGAGCGGTCAGCATACCATATTGAAATAATGTACGTTTTCTCATTTTCTTCGCCCCCTTCCTATAGCACCAGGAATATCTCTCTGATGATCTGCATCCAGTCATTGACGAACTGCGCAAGAAGCGTCGCAAACAGCATCAACACAAAGAAGATGATCAGCATGGCCACTACGGACAAAAGAAGTGTGGCCACATTCTTGGTAAAGGTATATTGGTTCACCATGATTGTGCCAATGAACATATAGAAGAAGAACAGCACCATGCCGAAAGTAAACAAAGCACTTACCAGCGCCGCCTCATCCTCCGTCACGAAATTGGACAGAATCGTCCCCGCCAGATAGAGCCAGCAGGCGGGATACAGGGAATAGCCTACCACCTTGGTGATATGTACCATCTTTCCCTTACCTGACATGAGCACGCCCACCGCCCAGTTTCCTGCGATGAACACCACATAGGGAAGAATGGTGCTGCCTACGATCAAGGGCACATTCACGTTCTTGATGTCCACAAAGGACACAAGAAAGCCGGTGTACCTGTATTTGATCAAATTGATCCAGCCAAAAAGGATGATGACAACTATACTGAATGCCAGAGATCCGTCATTATAGTACTTCACATCGTCAAAGGCCTTGAAAGGACTGGAAAGCACATAGCCGGGCCATTTGAACAGGGTGAACTTTGTCTTTTCCCAGAACCTGCGCAGCTTCGTGTCCTTCTTCTGGGCCGGGTGGAATTTCCTGAAAATCTTCCAGGCCACTGCCAGAACGATCACTGCCGCCAAAATACCTATGATTCTGCTGAAGTTGCGGTCCATCCACTCCCCGGACACCTGTCCGTAGGCGTTGGAATAGTAGGATCTGTCCGCGCCCAGATAGAAATTGTCCTTGGCTGCCTCATATTCTCCTGTCCGCATCTGATGCTTGCCCAGCCCAAGATTCGCATAATAGAAATTGGTGTTGATATCCAGCACCTGCTGCCAGTACCCGGCAGCCGTCTCATAATCATATCTGGACTGCGCCTCCAGACCAGAATTGATCAAAGCGCCATAGGTAGTGGGGGCAAAGATCTCCACGGACTGACACACGATATCGATCACCGCAATCTTATCCTCCATGAAGCAAAAGCCCACCGGGGAGCTGAGCGTTCCCTTGATATTGCCGGAGCCTCCCAGCAGATACATCAGGTAGCCGTCCGCACTGTAGACGAAGATTCTGGAGTGATTGGTATCCAATACCGCAAATCTTCCGTCGTCCGCCACTGCGATATTGTTCAGAATGGACTGTGACGCCCCGCCCACATAGTCTCCCATGGGATAGGTAATGAACTCCACTTCGTTCATCACGTTGTCACCGGAGGAATTCAGCTTCTTGATAGGCTCCGCCGTGGCCGTGTCCGCCACAGAGGCAAAGATGAAACCGTCCTTGTCAATGGCAAGGTCGCTGTAGGTGGTAGGAAGCCACAGCTCGCTTCTGGCCAGCTGCTCTTCCGTGGAGAAATTCCTCCACAGCAGATCCCATGCGGAATAAATGACAGGAGTGGCTCCCACATAGCGGTTGAAATTGCCGTCAGGATCCAGCTCCGCAAAGCCCTCGTAGCAGTTGGTGACCAGCACATAGATTCGTCCTACGGCATCCACGGCCAGCCTTTTGGGCTTATACTCCACCTTCAGGCCGGTACAGTTCGGATCCCCCAGAACCCGCACGCACTTGCCGTTTTCATCAAACTCGATGATCTCTCCCTGATTCGGCTCGCAGATGTAGATATGATCCTCCTCTGTCACATAGATGCCGCTGGGAGCGTTGACGGTGCTCTTGGTACCGTCCTTCCTCACATAATCCGTAATCAGCTTTACATTCTCAAATTCCTTGTCGGCAATGACGATATAACCGTTCAAAATGATATATACTTTCTCATTCCGATAGAATATGCCGGAAGCCGTAGCCATACTCCCCAGACCCAGCTCCGATCCATATACCGTCCGTTCCAATTCATAAGCAGCCGGTGCAGCAACCACATTGCCCCAGATGTCATAGGAATAAGACTCTGCCGCATAGGATACCGTGCCAAATCCAAGGATCGCACATAATACAAGAGAAAGAGCCCCAAGGCACTTACTCCAAATCCCTTTTGATTTTTGCATACGCCACCTCTTATTCTTTCATGCCGGATGTTGCCATGGTAGATACCACATTGTTCTGCATAATCAGGAAAACAACCAGCGGTACGGCGAACATGATCACCGAGGACGCAGAGGAGATTCCCACGAAGGAAGCTCCCACGCCGGCCACCTTGCCGCTTGCCAGCTGACCCACCACATAGGCAAAACCCTTCTGCGCTTCCGTGTAAATAAAGTTTGCGCCTGTGTTGGTCCAGAAGCTCTGGAACACCATGATGAACGCCGTCACCAGCGCCGGCTTCACCACCGGCATGACGATCGTGAAATGAATGCGGACATATCCCGCACCGTCGATCTGCGCCGCCTCCATCAGGCTGTCCGGAATCTGCTCCATGAAGTTCTTCATCAGGTACAGGCCCAGCGTGGATGCAAGGCCGGGTACGATGATGGCCCACTGGGTATCCAGCATGCCCAGTCCCGCAATGGTCAGGAAGTTGGGGATCGCAGTAACCGATGCATTGAACATCAGGGAATACACGATGATCTGATTAAAAAACTTCGATCCGGGAAACTTATACTTTGCCAGCGGATATGCGCACAGCGAAGCCAAAATGATATGTCCTATGGAACCAATCACCACCACGAAGAGCGAGTTGAACAAGGACCTTGTGACCGGCACCATCGTATTTGCCAAGACGTTCACAAAATCACGGTAATTGTCCAAAGTAGGGTTCTGCACCAGTATCTTCGGCGGGAAAATAAACATCTCGTTCATGGGCTTCAGAGACTGGCTCACCATGTACAGCACCGGAAAGAAGAAGGCAACCGCCATTAACAAAAGGAACAATCCCAGTATCACGTTTCCCCAGAAGCTTCTTTTGGATTTCTTGACAGAGGGCGCAAAATCCTTCATGGAATTTTTTTTCTTTAAACGCTTATAATACAGTCTTTTTAATGTTTCCATATTCACCCTTCCTCCCTCTGATTAGGTTCCGACCTTGCGCAGCAGCTTCTGGATCAGGCCGTTGCACACAATCATAACCAGGAACAGGATAACGGCAATCGCCGAGGCATAGCCCATTTCCATACGGATGGAGCCATAGTCGTTCAGATGATTGACGATGGTATGGGTCGCATAGTTGGGGCTGGGGAAACCTACCAGTGCGTCGCCGACGGCGCCTACGGACAAGGAACCGGTAATCGTCATGACTGCGCCGAAGAGAAGCTGAGGCTTCATGTTGGGAAGCGTGATATACCACAGCTCCTGCCAGCGGTTGCGGATGCCGTCTATGGCCCCCGCCTCATACTGAGCCTCGTCAACGCCCTTAATGCCGGCCACGAAGGACAAGAAGCCTACACCCATGCTCATCCACAGAGATGCCAGAACAACCACAACCATTACATACTTTGAATCCGACAGCCACTTGATGGCCTCGTTTACTCCCAGATTGCGCAGGAACGCATTCAGGTAACCGTTGCTGTCATTGGAGAAAATCATGGTGAACACAGAGTAAACTGCAGCGCCGGCCATGCTGGGCGCATAGAAAATCACGGTCAGAACCGTCCCCACCTTGTGGGGAAGCTCATTGATCATCCATGCCAGCAGATAGGACATGATATAGCCTCCGGGTCCCACGATCACTGCGATGATGAATGTGTTCTTGATGGCAGTGATAAAGGTTTTGTCCTCCAGAAACAGCTTCTGGTAATTGCGCAGCCCTATAAAATTGGCTTTCTCCAGTACATTATAGTCCGTAAAGCTGAACCACATGGCTTTCAGCACCGGGTATACGACAAATACGAAAAACAGCAACATGAACGGGGCAATCATGATGTACAGAGGGACTGCGCGCTTCATGTCTCTCAGGGTCAATTGGGCCCTTCTCTTAAAAGATATCTTATTAGCAGCCATCTCTCCCCTCCTATTCTGCCGTATTCAGCCCAAACTCGGTGCGCTTGCTGATGATCTCCTTGCTGATCTCGTCCAGCATGATGTACAGCGTATCCACCGGATCCGTATTTTCAGTTACAACCGAGGTGAATGCGTTCCTGATCACGCGCCCGGTCACGTAACCGCCGGGAACCTGAGGCTCTGCCCGCAGATCGTCGATCAGAGACAGCACCACTTCCTTGAACTCCTCCTTCAGGCCGCCGTTCTCGATGGCTTTCACATTCGCTACAGGGAATTCAGCGGCTTCGCCGTTCTCAGCCTTCAGCTCGGTAGAATAATTTGTCTGAGTCTCCTCGCTGGTCCACCATTTCAGGAAATCCCATGCCTCATTCGCCATGCCGTCCTTCTCCACCGTAGAGGAAACGATAAAGCAGGTAGCGATCATGCATGCCGCAGAGTGATCCACGCTTCCGTCCTCTCTCCTTGTGCCGGGCATTTTGGCGATGGACCACTTGCCGGATATTTCGGGAGCAGACACATTCAAGGTATTGACATAGGTATAATCCACCACTGCCAGAGGAACCTCTCCCGTACGGAATCTGGTGGATAGGTTGATGGCATAGTTCAGTCCCTGATTGGTATAGTACTCTGTCCAGTCCTTGAACACCATCATCAGCTCCACCTGATCCAGAAGCGTCTTGGTGTACTCAGGGTTGTAAAGCTCATATCCCTGCTGGTAAAGCATGGAAAGGAAGATAGCGTTCACGGGAACTGTGGTAGAGCTTGTGCCTCCGCCCAGCGTGGTGTACTCATTGCTTGCCAGATATAGGCTCATGTTGTCCGCTTCCAGATAAGGAATCACAGCCATCAGATCCTCCCATGTCTCCGGAATCTCCAGACCCAGAGAATCCATGATATCGGTTCTGTAGATCATCACAGGAAAGCTCAGCTGATCCGGCAGACCGTAGACGCCTCCCTCATACTCCAGAAACGCTCTGGTATCCGCAGGGAAACGCTTGTAGACCTCTTCAAAATCGCTAAACTGGGTCAGATCATAAGCCGCATTGCGGTATGCAAAGTTGTTGGGAGAGCTGTAGCTGGAATGAAGCACCACATCGGGTCCTTCTCCCGCCACGGTAGCGGGAAGCACCGTGTCGCCGCCTACCATGCTCAAATTCACTTCGTAGTCCGTGTTCTCTGTACGGGCATTGATCATCTTCTGGATAATATCGTACTGTGCCCTGGTATCCGTGGCAACCCATACGGTAAGCTCCTTCTTCTGGCCGCTGTCCGCACCCTCCGCATGCACCTTGAAGTCATTGGTGAACGAGCCTATGAAGGCCTTCCAACTGTGAGCCATATTGGCAAAGAAGCCTCCGTTGGCCTTGGGGAGCTTGTAGCCGTCTCCCGCCACCATCAGATAGTCCAGCTCAAGGGGAAGGTTGTTGATATCGTTCACCCATTCGCCCAGAGCGGAGAGCTTCGAGTTGAAGTCGCCCAGATGCTTGGCTACGTCATCGGGCTTCTTGATCAGCTTTATCATAGAATTCATCATGTCCACTACGCCGGAGGTCTTGTTGGAGGCTTCCATGGTCTCGCCGAACATTTCCACCACTGCGTTGAGTCTGGTGTATTCCACCTCCAGAATATTCACCATATCCTCCACATAAGCGGTAATCTGGTAGTCTCTGTACGGATCCGGATCGGTTCCCGTGACTGCGGTAAGCTCTCTGTACAGATTGTTCAGATTGTCCACGCTGGTGCTGACCAGATCCACTGCCTCCGCCAGCTCGCCCAGAGTGGCCGTCATGGTAATGGTGTTGGCCCCTTTTTCCAGATAGAAATAGTAATCCTCCTGATCTCCACCCAGATAAGCCGTCTGCCAGTCGGGACCATAGTAGAACCTGATTCTGGCCGCCTCCTCAAAAGGCAGCTGTCCGTTGATGGTCAGGCTGCGGGCAGAATAAAAGCCCCTGTTCAGATACTGCTTGAAGCGAACGCCTATCTTGTACAGACCTGCCCGCTCCGTATTCACCGTCCAGGAAATATTCTGCCCCGCCGAAGCCCAGCTCTTGCCGCCAATGGTATTGTATACAATATTGGAAGCGTGGTAAGGCTGCGTCTTCACGGAGGTCCGGTCATTGTTCGGAGAAAGAGAGGAACTGGACTTCACTATGGCATCCTCTGCCTGAACAATGATGGCGCCGTCCTGCACATTGTTGGCGCTGATCACCTCTGCATCCAGCTGGTTTTTGCACAGATCCAAATATTCTCCATAGCTTCGGATCTGTGTCGCCGGAACCAGCGCCACCTCGCTGATTCCCAGAGTCGCCTGCGCAGACTCCAGTGTAACCTTGTTCTTTCCCTTCTCGAAATAGAACATATAGCTTCCCGGAGTATCGCAGTCGCTGGAGTTCAGATACGCAGTCGCCGGACCCTGATCCTGCACCTGAGTGGGCGCCGCCTGATTGCCATTGGTATTCATGAGCCAATTCTTACTGTCATCCACCCAGAGACGGTCAACCGTGATGTCTATGCAATCATCAAAAGGTAATTCCCCATTTACATACACATTGCGCAATATAGTCTGGGTGCTGGAAGTGTCCGGATGATAAGTAAGCTGAATATAGTAAAAGCCTGCTTCCGCCACATTGAACTCATAGGTTACGGAGCCTGCATCCTGTGTCCATAGGATACCGCCCTCCTCTTTCAGGCCTTCCATGTCCGCCTCCGAATAGTCGGAAGCCTTCAGCGCGATCTTGTCTGCCTTGTCATCCACATATGCCTTGCCGAACCGGGACACATAGGCATCGTAAGTAACGGCAGAAGCATCTTCATAGCTGAGATACTTTGCCAGGACATCTTCACGGGTCTGCGCATATTCATCGCTGGACGCCAGCCGATATGCGACAATCGCCACAACGATCAATGCGACCAAAATAGATATATTGCGAATGCGGGTCTTGTTCTTCTTCTTTTTCACCCCATCAGCCCTTTCATTTCTCATACATTATATGGCTGCGTCCTATATGCATAGAAACCACAGCCACACAACGCAAGTCATTATACTCTACTCGTGCCAGATCAACTTCTTACTTCAGGCCCTTGTCTGCCATATTGGCTTCGGCCTCCTGCAGATATCTCTCGGCTACGCTTCGCGCATCCAGCTTGACGCCTACGGTGCGCTTCGCCAGCTCCCAGATATTGGTGATGTCGGCATCATCCATAGCATGGCCCCAGTCATACTGAATCCTGGTGTGCAGCCAGTCAAAGATTTTGGCATCTTCCTCTGTGCAGAAGTCTCCGATCCGTCCCGGATTATCCCCAAGGTAGTCGTAGACCTCGCCTCTCTGCTCAGCTTCCCATGCCGCAAGCCTTACAGCAGCGCCGTTGGGACTGTTCTTGTCAAACATATCCTTTGCGATCATGAACATAACGATGTCGGGAATGTTGCTGGCGTTTCTGTATTCCTGCTTGGGAATAACGGTATTCGTCCAGATTGACTGAACAGTCTTGTAGTTGTCGCTCAGAGTGGTATATCCGATAGGATTGCCCTCTTCGTCAACCTTGCCGGGATCGCTGCAGGTCACTTCAGGTCCCCAAGGCCAGGGAACGATGCCCCACTCGCCTACCGTGTCAAGCATATACTGACGATGCCAGCCCTCCATCATGGTCATCACGAAGGTGTTGCCTTCTGTAGCGCTGCTCATGCCGCCATTAAACCCATAGTTGAAGGAGGTGGAATATGTATCGTCTCCTTTGTCCGTAGGCACCATCATCTGTGCCAGACCCAGATTCTGCAGTTCAACATAGAACTCAAGCGACGCCGTATATCTGGGATCCGTGATGCCAAGGTTTCCGTTGGAATCCACGGAAACAACGCCGCCGTTGGCCGCAGGAGCCATGGATGCCCAATGGTAATAATGAACGGAAATAGGATATGTATCAGGATAGTTCTGGAGATGCGCCTTCATGTCGGCAAGATATTCCTTGCAGTCATCGTAGCTCCACTCGCCTTTCATGAATTTATCCGTAGGCGTCTCCGTCATGCCGATCTCCTTCAGGAAATCCCGGCTGTATGCCAATACATAGCAGTCGCCGATTCCGTCATAGGTCTGTCCGTACACGCGGCCATTCCAGGTGCCCGCCTCTGTCCAGAGGGAACCCACCTTCAGCTTGTCAACCTCATCTGTGATGTCAGCCAAATAATCTCCGGTCATCATGTTTATGAAGGTAGAGTCGCTGACAGCCAGAATATCAGCATAGCACTGACCGTTGAGAATGGAGTTGATGGTCAGCTCGGCATCGTTGTAGCCGTCCGCACCCTCCAGATCCACCCACTCGATCTTGATGTTGTACTTCTCCTCGATCTCATGTGCAAAGCCCCAATACTTGTCGTAATTGGTGCGGTCCACCTCTCCCTTGTCATTGGGCACGGGCTCTTTCAGGTTATCCCAGATATTGCCGTGCACCTTTACTACCTGACCGTTGAAGTCGTACTTTTCTCCATCTTGCTGAGAATCATCAGAAGCATTGCTCTCCTGATTATCTGCCCCCCCTGACTCCTGTCCGGCGTCACTTGCCTGACTGTTGTTGCCAGCCTGACTGCTTCCACCGGAACTGCTGTTGCTTTCGCTGTCATCGCCACAGCCTGCCATACCTGCAACCATTGCCGCCGTCATGACGATGGCGCAAACTTTTGTTGCCAACTTCTTTCTCATGCATAATCCTCCTTTTTATTATTTATGAGTGTTTTAACAACAATTCCTAATATAAATAAAATATTTTTATTAAGAATATATAAATTGTATCCCTTGTTTAGCATTTTGTCAACTAATTTTTTAATAAAGGCTTTATTTTTTGTTAAAAATGTTCATTAAACCTATTTATCATTTGTTAACTATGCTTGTATTTGGTTATCATTTTTGTCTACTTTTGGGGATTCTTGTCGGATTCTTGTGGAATCCCCATCTGATTGTTGCCAGATTCCTGACTGATTCTGTTGGATTCTATCTGATTTTTACCGCATACTATTCTGTATGCATATCAGACTTTATCACTTCCATGAACCTTTCTACACTGTCTGCTTTTGCGGAAAGCTTATGATACTTTCTCAGCAGCTCCATATCATCTATGCCCTCCAAACAGATTCTCACATCGTCCGGAACTTCCCCAAGTTCCTCCAGAAGCTCCAGAATGTCTTGTATCTTTGTGTTCTTTTCTGCCTTTTCCGCAGCCTCATCTGCAGCTGCCTTGCACTTGTAATAAAGGCAGGTCAGCATTGTTCTGCAGGTGCGGCTCCAGATCGTAGACATTGGTCACGGGCTCCTTTCCCCCGTCCCCGAATTCCTCCACCTCTACATCCATGCGGATGCCCCGATGGTTCAGTGTAAGAGCGGGAGAGAATAAATGTGAAAATTCGGTAGAATGCCTTCGAACGGTCCGTCATGCGGACGTATAGATTTCCACAAGATTATCAGATAGCTTTATTATACTTGAAGCCGCAGGAGAATAAAAACGGGCATTCCTCCATCTGAGAAATGCCCGTTGCCCTTTACCCTAATTAATCGTTGTTCGTCACGACCTCGCCATGGCCCAGATTATAAGTGATCTCACCTTCCAGCTCCACCTTCAGAACCGTTGTCAAAGGATGCAGCTGCATCTTGTCCGCCCGGATCCAGAGTGTGCCCGGAATGCCGCTCCAAGGCAGGGAGCCGGTGTAATCGAATGAAAGCTCCTCGCCTGTGTGCAGGACGCTCACTCTCTTCACCCGGGTCTTCACGCCCTTCACACAGAGAAACTCCGACGGTTTATCATAAACAAAGAGATAAATGGTCTTTTTGTCCTCCGAAAGGGTGCTGCCTCCCAGATACTGGCTGTAGCTTAAGCCCTTCTCCGTATTGTAGACAGCCTCCTCATTATCATGGATAAATTTGCCCAGATCCTCCAGAACCTTTACCTGTCTCTCATCCAGAGTGCCGTCCTCCTTAGGTCCCACGTCCAGAAGGAGCCTTCCTCCCAGTGTGATGCAGTCGCAGAACATCCTGATCACCTGACGGCTGGTCTTGTAATGATTGTCGGAGGCACGGTATCCCCATGAGCTGTTGATGGTGGTGCAGAACTCCCACTCACCCTTGGGGCCGTAAAGAGGGATTCCCTGTTCAGGGGTCTCATAATCCCCGTAACCCTGCAGTCTGGAGTTTACCAGAATATTTGGGTTCAGGGTCTGCAGGTACTCCTTGAATTCCTTGGCTTTCCACTGGTTTGCGCTGCGCTCCCAGTCCCCGTCGAACCAAAGAAGGTCAATCGTTCCGTAATTTGTCATCAGCTCCCTGATCTGGTTGTTGTTGAATTCCAGAAACTCCTGCCACTTCTCCGGATCTTCCGGCCCGCCTGCGGGCGTGGCAAAGACATCCTTCAGATGATTCTGGGGATCATCCCCTTCCGGATACACCGTCCGATAACGGGGATCAGACCAGTCGATGAGGGAGAAATACAGACCTACTCTCATGCCTGCCTCCCTTACGGCCGCCGTGTACTCCTTGATAAGATCCCGTCCCGCAGGGGTCTTCTTCACTACACTCAGATCCGAATACTGTGTATCGAACAATGCCACACCGTCATGATGCTTGGATGTCAGCACTACATACTGGGCACCTGCCCGCTTGAACAGATCCGCCCATGCCTTTGCATCGAACTTGGATGCAGTAAAGCCTTCGCACTGCTTCATGTAATCCTCGTAGGAAATGCCTCCGTTGTGGAAAGACCAGGACTCCGATACATCCCCCACTGCATAAATGCCGTAGTGGATAAAAATTCCCAGCTTTGCCTTCTTAAACCATTCCTGCATCATAATGAAAATCTCCTTTCCGCTTCTTAGATAAGAATTTTTTAAGCATCCTTCCAGCTTAAATATGTGATGGGCTCATCATACCACAACCAGCCGCATAAATCACCCTGATTTCACAAAATCAGAATTTCATTTCTGAAACCTGAAACACCAGCTCCGCAACTTTCTTTCCCGTCAGCTTCTCGCTTCTTGCGTCCGGCGCCTGACCTCCCAGATATACCTTCGCCCTACCTTTCTCTATCCTCAGCCTTCCCTCCTCGTCATAAAGTCCGAAAGCCTCAGCCGGAAGATGGATCACTGCCTCCTTCTCCTCCCCGGGAGCCAGATGCAGCTTGCAGACTCCCTTCAGCTGGGCGTTAGGGGTGCCCTCCCTGTCAATCTTCACATAGGCCTGCACCGTCTCGCCACCTGCCATGGAACCAGTATTTTTCACCTTCACCCGTAATGTGACACCATTGTCACCTATTTTCTCCGCATCTGCCTTTACCTCCCCGTAGGCAAAATCAGTATAAGACAGCCCATAGCCGAAGGGATACAGCGCCTCTCCTGCCATATAACGGTAAGTTCTCCCCTTCATATTATAATCCGCAAAATCAGGCAGTTCCTCGTGGGAGCGGTAGAAGGTCACGGGAAGCTTCCCCTCCGGACAGCGCTCCCCGAAGAGAATCTCGGCAATGGCCCGTCCGCCCTGCGCGCCAGGATACCATCCCTGCAGGATGGCAGGAATATGCTCGTCCGCCCAGTTCACCGCCAGCGCGCTGCCGGACAGCAGTACCAGCACCGCAGGCTTCCCGCTTTCATAGACCGTCTTAAGAACCTCATCCTGCAGCCCCGGAAGGTTCAGATCCGGCTTGTCCCCGCTTCCGTATTCATTGTTGGCATCACCCTGCTCGCCCTCCAGACTGGCATCCAGCCCCAGACAGACCACCACCACGTCGCTGCACTGACAGACACCCTTTACCTCGGCCATGCGGTCGTTCCTATCCCCGATGCCCTCCACCTTATCCTTGTAGAGGTGGCAGCCCTCGGAAAACATGACACGAACGTCACTTCCAAGATGTTCTTGAATGCCCTCGGATATGGTCCAGTATCTGGAAGCCGTCCCCTCATAATTCCCCACCAGCGCCTTGCGGCTGTTGGCATTAGGGCCGATGACTCCCACCGTCTTAAGAGAAGATTTGTCAAGGGGCAGCATTCCGTTTTCGTTCTTCAGAAGCACCACGCTTCTTGCTGCCGCCTCTCTGTTCAGCTTCTGCATCTCTTCGCTGTCCACCACGCTGTAGGGAATCCTGTCATAGGGATTCTCCTCTTTCTTATCCAATACCCCCAGCTTCATTCTGGCTGTCAGTAGATTCACCAGAGCCTCATCCAGACGGCCCTCGTCCACCATTCCCTCCAGCACCGCCTGCTTCAGGAAAAGATACATATTGCCGCAGTTTAAATCACAGCCGTTGTTCATTGCCATGGCTGCGGACTCGGCAGGCGTATCCGTCAGATGATGCCCCGCATGAAAGTCCTCAATGGCGCCGCAGTCGCTGACCACATGACCCTCAAAGCCCCATTCTCCCCTCAGAATGTCCTCAAGCAGCAGGGAATTGCCGCAGCAGGGCATGCCGTTGATGCAGTTGTAAGCTCCCATGACCGCCTCTACATGCCCTTCCTGCACGCAGGCCTTGAAAGCGGGCAGATAGGTCTCGTACAGATCCTGTTTCCCCACCACTGCGTTAAAGCTGTGGCGGATACCCTCAGGGCCGCTGTGCACTGCTAAGTGCTTGGCGCAGGCCGCCGCCTTGAGGAAATTTTCGTCATGGCCCTGAATACCCTTTACAAATCCCACGCCCATCCTAGAAGTCAGATAGGGGTCCTCGCCGAAGGTCTCATGCCCCCTGCCCCATCTGGGGTCCCGGAAGATGTTCACATTGGGAGACCAGAAGGTCAGACCCTTATAGATCCCCGTATCCCCTTCCGCCTGCTGCATATTGAATTTAGCCCGCCCCTCCGTGGAGATTGCATCCGCCACTTTTTCGATGAATTCCTCGTCAAAGGTAGCCGCAAGACCGATAGACTGGGGAAACACGGTGGCCACACCCGCTCTGGCCACGCCGTGCAGCGCCTCATTCCACCAGTTGTAGGCCTTCAGACCCAGACGCTCCACTGCCGGGGCATAATGCACTGTCTGCTCCACCTTCTCCTCCAGAGTCATCTGCGCCACCAGCTCTTTTGCGCGCTCCCTGAATTTCTTGATTCTGCTGCGATTCTCCGCAATTTCCATGATGATATCCTCCATGACGTCTTATTTATATGCACGTAAATTCTCATATTGTCTGCCCTGTAATCTTTCTGCTGAACTGCTCCCTTTTTTTAAGCACATCCAGATATAAATCTCCATACTCAGAACGTATATCACAGATCACCCCTACCAATGATGCACAATGCACGATTGTCTGTTTATGTGTGCGGATATACGATATCCTTGCCAAATTAAGTCTGGGATATATTTTAGGATTAATTTCTATATCAAATATAGGATCGATATTTATGGGATATCGTTGATATCGGCAAGATTACATAATCATCTGTATCCGCCTTTGCTAAAACCAGCGCAGGACGGATCTTGTATGACATACATATTCTTATATTGTCATAAAACGGCGTGGATGCTTTGCATATTTTTCCGATCATAATGTACCGCCTTCTGCAGCGTCATCCATATCATCAAATTCATCATAATACATATCCCATACATGATCATAAGGGCGCACCTTTTTTGCATCTTCCTCAATATCCTTTATATCTATCAATATCCTTTATATCTATAAGAAAACTTATGCAGTTTCATTTCATCCAAGACTTCTTTTGTCAATTCCTTATACTTTATGATAATATAATTCGCAACATCTGTAATCTTATCTACTCTTACACCTCCTCATTTCTGCTGACTTCTCCTTCCTTCATTATATAAATCTGCAAAAATTATGTCAACCTGCTCTGAAAATATACATATGAAATCTGTGCAGAAAAAATTTTCAAAGATAAAAATTATACGATCCGAAATATAAAAAAGCTGTATTTAAGTTTACTTCCCATCCCCAAAATGTTATAATGCAGCTAGCTTTAAGCCAATACCCTGCAGCGGCGCAGCAGCTGCGCCAGCCTAGGGGAATCCATGATAAGAGAGGTACAAGATGAGCACAAACTATCGTATCCCGATTCCTGCCACATCATTCCAGCCCCCTGTCTATGCATGCCGTTACAATGATAAGCCCTTTGAGCTTGACGGCAATCTGGAGAAGGAATTCTGGAGAAACATCCCCTTCACGGACAATTTTATAGATATCGAGGGCAGCATACGCCCGGTGCCCAGATTCCGTACCAGAGCCAAGATGGCCTGGGACAAGGAAAATCTCTATATAGGCGCCCTGCTTGAGGGGGATGAAATCTGGGCTGCCCTGACGGAACATGACTCTGTGATTTTCAATGACAATGACTTTGAGATTTTCATTGATCCTGATTCCGATACGCAAGCCTATTTTGAATATGAAATGAACGCCTTAAACACTACCTGGGATCTGCTCCTGACTAAGGCGTACCGGGACATGGGCAAGCCCGTGAACGGACTGGAGCTTCACGGAATGCGCTCCGCCGTATACATCGACGGCAAGCTGAACAAGCCCGGATCCCACAACCGCTTCTGGTCCGTTGAGGTTGTGATTCCCTTTGCGGCGCTGCAGGAATGTGCCGCAGAGAACCGTCCTCCCCTTCCCGGAGAATACTACCGGGTCAATTTTTCCAGAGTACAGTGGAAGGTCGATATTGCAGGAGGCGCTTTCCAGAAGCGCCTGAACAAGGATACCGGCAGGCCCCTGCCGGAGGATAACTGGGTATGGGCACCCACCGGTGTGATCAACATCCATTATCCTGAGCTGTGGGCTTTCCTTTTCTTCACGGATGAGCCTAAGACCTCAAAGGATTTCAGCATCCCCGAGGATGAGCTCCGCAAATGGGAGCTGCGCAAGCTCTATTACGCCCAGCAGGCACATTTTGATGAAAACGGAGGCTACTCGGACAGCCTTGATGTGCTGAAAGGCATCCTCGAAAGGCTCAGTCCCTGCGAGGCCAACAAAACGGTGCAGGAGCTTCCCTATCAGCTGAGCACTACGCCCCATAGCTTCGAGATCACCTGCCCCGCAGCTGACGTAAAGGGAACACTTGCTATCTTCTCTGACGGAAAGACAGTGGCGTTTCCGGCATAGGAATCCGGCTGTTTCCCCAGTTCCTTCCGGATGAACCAGAATAGAAAGAAATAGCAAACCCCGGAGAATAGCCATTCTCCGGGGTTCATTGTTTCTTTCCGCCGCCAAATGCCCTGCAGCCGCTGGCCGGACATTTTCTTTGCGGTTCAATCCTAATAGTTTAAAATATCCTTATACTCTTCAAAAACACCTCATCTCTGGCCGCCGTCACCTTCACCAGCAGCCTGTCTACCTTATCCCCGCTGTCGTCAAGCAGCCTGTTCTGTTCCGCGAAGGGATCCGTCAGGGCACATATCTTCCGGTTGCCGATGGTAGTTCCCTGAAAGAGCGGAAACTGGTTTCCGTCCGGGAACATGGCCTCTATGCGGAAGTTCTCCACCCTCTGCCCTTTGGCGATATCCTCCCTGAGCTCCACATACTTTACCTTGGAAACAGGCTTGGCAAGGGTGACGAGATATTCCGGCTGGGTAGCGTAGCCGGGGGATTTCTTCTCAACAGTTATGTCAAGAGGATGGCCCAGCTCCTGATCCAGCAGGCTGCGCAGCTCCTTTAAGCGCGCCACATCCCTCTCATCCAGCAGCCCGTCCCTATTGGGCGGGATATTCAGGTTCAGGCAGGCATTGCCCCCTACGGAGCCCAGATAAATATGGAAAAGCTTCCTCAGGGGCTTAGGCTCCTCCTGACTGTGCCAGAACCATCCGGGCCGGATGGAGGTATCCACCTCCGCCGGAACATAAGCCAGCCCCTTGGAATAAAGGATGCTGCACATTCCGCCGATAAATTGATCCGTATTGTACATATATGTCAGATCGCCCTCTCCTGCAAGAGGACCCGCCCCCGTCTGCACGGGAGCCATGGCGCACAGCTCCCCGGGCACCACCGCCCATTCCGAGATCCTGCTGCTGCCCGCCTCGTTGCCGCACCAGCGCACATCAGGCCCCTTGTCATAAAAAATAACAGCTCCGGGCTGGTATTTCCTGATCATCTCGATATAGCGGGGAAAGTCGTATTCCTGTTTCTTGCCCCCCGGCCCCTCGCCGCAGGCACCGTCAAACCATATACAGAAAAGCTCTCCGTATCCCGTCAGCAGCTCCTCCAGCTGATTGCAATAGTAATCATTGTATTCCGGCGTGCCGTAATACCGGCTGTTCCTGTCCCAGGGGGATAGATAGACCCCGAAACGCAGGCCCGTCTCCCGGCAGGCCTCCGCCGCCTCTTTCACCACGTCCCTCCCGCAGGGGGAATTCTTTACGCTGTGCTCCGTATATTTGGAGGGCCAGAGGCAGAACCCGTCATGATGCTTCGCCGTCAGTATCATGCCCTTCATCCCTGCGTCCTTCACTGCCTGCGCCCATTGACGGCAGTCCAGCTTCTTGGGATCAAAAAGACTCTCCGGCTCCTTCCCGTTTCCCCATTCCTGATCCGTGAAGGTATTCATGCCAAAGTGAATAAATGCATAGAATCCCGTATCATACCACATCAGCTGGCGCTGGGAAGGAACAACCCCCGCCGCTTCCTTTATAAACTCTATCATCCTTAAATCCTCTTTTCCATCCTATATACATTCACGTTTTCCGCGGAATCCGTCAAATGCTGAAACCAGTCATGCCTGCTTTGACATGACACATAGCTTTATGCTCAGGCTGATCAATGATCGGCTTTAAGCACGGCTCAAAGCCAACTGTGCTGACAAAACCGACACAGTTGACTTATACTGCAGACCGCCAGAATTTACAGTGGTGCCTCCGGGAAAGTACTTGGCTGGCGGTCTGCAGTCGGGTTGCACTGCAAATTTAACCGGTGTGCAGTATAGCTTATAGCTCGCAGGAATCATTTATGACAATATCCTCCATAGGATATCCGCAAGCCCTACATTATACCCTGCATCGCTGTAGATGCAGCTGTGCCCGGCCTCTATCACCGCCGCAAGAGGCAGCTTGCCTATCTCCCTGCCTACTGTCCGAGCCAGTGTCTTATAGTTCTCGCCGAAGTCATCCAGCAGAGGCCGAATGGCCGGCAGCGCCTCCAGAGTACGGTGCAATGTGGGATTCTCCAGATCCTCCGGAGACTTCAGCACTGCGTATATGGGCGCAGCTAATTTTTCAAAATCCTCTTTTCTCTCATAGAGCTCATTCAGGATATGCTCCGTAGGTTCCCTGGTAACCTCCAGCCACAGGAAGAGTGCTTTTCCGCCGCCGGAAAGCTCCGACAGACGTGCAGCCCTGCCGTCCAGCCCATGGAGCGTGAAGTCCTCGATCTCCACCTTTGTCAGCATCCCTTCCATGGAAACCTCTCTCAGAGAAAGCGCCATCTCCTTCCGCTGGCCGCTCTCTAAGGCAAACACAGCCATCTTTGCCAGCTGGTCTCCGTCCTTCTTACGGTTCACGGTCAAAATCCGGTAGATGCCGGGCCTAAGCTGCAGCTCCAGCTGTCCGCCCTCCATCAGAGATGTCATTCCCCACAGTCCGAGACGTCTGAAGCCATCCCCTTCGAAACGCTCCAGAGAATAATGCTCCCAGTCCGAAAGCTTCAGGGAACCGTCCTCCCTCAGAATCAGGCGGCAGCGCTCCTCACCCGGGCCGCCTGCTGCCCTGAACGCTCCGTCGCGGAAATATTCCAGTGTCCCGTCAAAATGATTCAGCCTTGCGGGAATTCCCAGACTGCGGTAGATATTGACACAGAGCACCTCCTTGGAATGCATACTGCCTGCGCCGCCCCTCACACAGCCTATCGGGGAAGTGATCAGATTCTCATACTCCTGATCCGGCATGGAGACGATCCATTTTTCCACCAGCTTAGGCAGGCTGTCCGGGTTCCTGCGGATCTCCTCCTTCGCGGCCTCGTCAAGGCAGGCACACAGAAATCCCCTACAGGGACGCAGCATCTCAATGGACACTCTGGGGCAGGCAAGGCAGCTAAAAAAGATATCCTCCGGCACGCTGCCCATATAGGGAAACGCAATCCTGCAGCAATCTATCAGGACATCGGCCTTGATGTCCCAATAATCCTTCTCCCGCAGGGTCTTCAGCATCTCCAGCTTCCAATGATCTGCCGCAGACACAGCCCCTGCCGCGTTTCCGTCGCTGGCTCCGGGGCAGACAGACTGTTCTCTGGTCCATGCCGCCCCAAGCTCTGCTCCGTCCCATTCCAGAAACCGCACGATCTCGCCCATATTGCTGTGGGCATTATGGAGGATCTCCTCCAGCGCTTCCCTGTCTGCTCCTGCAAAACGCCCCAGTACCCGCTCCGCCTCTCTCCTATCATAAAATCCGGCTGCTTTTTTAAGCCTATACTCCGTGGCTCTGGCAAGACGCTGCTTTCCGACCTTCTGCTGCTCCTCCGTCAATGTAGTATCGTGGATATTGCAGGGCTTCGGCGCATGGAATTCCATCTTCCTCCAGCCCTCCCAGCATTCAGGCTGCTCTTTCAGCACCACGGTGCACTCTGCTCCCCTGTCACTGTCCGCACCGTCAAGGGACACCTTTGCTTCGCCGTAAAGCATTCCTTTCTTCTGATCCGGCCCCATGGAGGCGCTGGCGCTGATGTACAGATCTCCAAATCCCGTAGTCAGTCTTGCCATGCCGCAGTCTTTGGGGCCTCTGCCTGCCTGAATCAGGGCAACGGAACCCAGCTCTCCATGGTTCGCCACCTGAAAGTCCAGTCTGGCCCCCGGCACAGGCAGACCTTTCTCATCTACTGCCTTTACCGTAAGCACTGTGGTATAGGCATACCGGTTCATATGGTTCAGAACCTTTGCCATGCCCTTAGGGCCCACCTGAGGATCCAGCGGCATATCCTTTCCGAACCATCTGGAATGGAGCACCATGGCACGGGAGGCAGGCTCGATGAACCATCCCAGATCAAGCTTCTCTTCCGGCTCGCAAGCCCCGAGGAAATGCCATTCTCCATCGCACCAGACCTCCACCCATGCGTGGTTGTCATCGCAGTGCGTCCAGAGAGGCGCATAGATCTGGCGGGCAGGGATGCCGATGCTGCGCAGCGCCGTCACCCCCAGCGTGGATTCTTCTCCGCATCGCCCCATGGTCACGCCGTACATGGTCCGGGGATTCTGGGTCCGTCCGTCCGTGGAACGGTAGGTGGCTTCTCTGGCGCACCAGTAATTGACCTCCAATGCAGTGGCATACATAGAACCGCTGCCCCGCTGCCCGTCCTCCCCGCCGTGCCCCTGCTTCTCTGACCCGCCGATCACCTCCATGATCCTATCATAGAAAAACCCTCTGGTATCAGCGATATCCTCATTGTTCACCCTATAATGCAGTACATAATTGGCAAAAAGCCTCTCCGGCACACGGCCTGCAAAAAGTCCCTGATTCCACAGATAGACCCCATGCTTCGCATAAACCATAAACAAGCTGACCGGATAGTCCAGCAGGTCACTCAGGGGCATAGCGCTGTAAAGGAAGGTAAGAGCCTGAGCCTCATCCTCGCCGCACCGCGCCAAGGTTTCCAGTATCTCTCCCTTCCTCTCCCGCAAAAGTCTTTCGGACAAGCCCTGCAGATATCCTATCCCTGATCCCTTTTCCTTCCCCAGCTCCTCCAGCCTTGCGTCCAGCAGAGCCATCTGTCTGTCAAAGCCTGCCTTCACTTCAGCATAATATTCCGCAGAAAACATATTTTCCTCCCGGACGGAGCCGAAAGTCCCGCATCCTTTCTGACACATATAATGATTTTGGATGCAAGGACTTTCTTCCGCCTTAAATAATTTTTATGAAAACCTATTATCTCAATTCCTCATACAAAGTATCCAGCAGTGTCCTCGTGCTGTCGCATTTATGCTCCCAGTAGAAAATCCCGCCATAGCCCTTTTCCTTCACATAAGCCGCCTTGGCCTTCAGAGAGCGGGGATCGTCATAGGAGAGGAAGGTGGAGCCATTGAACAGATAGGGTGCCTTAGCCTCATCGTCCCAGTAGCAGGTATAGCCGTTCTTGTCAATGTAATCCTTGACCAGTATATCATAGTCAGGCCCGTAGCCGCCGCCCTTGGCACAGAGCTCCAGCAGGCCATGGTTCTCGTTGTCCTTCAGATCCTCCCACTTTCTGGAGTAGAACGCCGCGCCCATCAGAAGGCGGTCTGCGCTGACCCCGTATCTCTCAAACAGCTCAAGCGCCTGCGCACAGCTGTTCATGAACACATCCGCAGGCTTGGAAAACAGCTGGGTATGGTGCCCAGACAGCGCATGGAACCCGCATTTCAGGTCGTAGGTCATGATATTGATATAGTCCAGATATTCCATCAGCTCCGGCAGCTCTACGCAGTTTACATAGTACAGATCCGCTCCTGCCGCAATGGTGAGATAATATTTCCTGCCGCCGATGGCATCCAGCCTCCTGCGGATTGCTGCGCAGAACAGCGTGAAATTATGTTTGTCATCAGGTGACACGGCGCTTCCGTTGGAGGGGACGCAGGGGTACTCCCAATCCAGATCGATGCCGTCCAGATCATACTTCACGGCAGCCTCCGCCAAGGCAGCGGCAGCCTTCTCCCGCATCTCCTCTGTGGCACAGCAGACCGTAAATGCATCCCTGTCCGCCTGCACCATGGAAAGTATGATGCGCAGTTTGTCATTCCACTTCCGGATCTGGGGAATCAGATCAATCTTGTCCTGCCTCCCCTGCACAGTGACACTTCCGTCATTATGAAGCTCTCCGAAAGCAAGGTTGATCCCCGTAAGCTTCTTGGCATCCTCCTGCGTGAATTCCCCGCTCCCCACATATCCTATGATTTCGTTTTTCATGGACGCTCCTCTCTTCCCGTCCTGCATACCGTGCCTACAGCATATTTTATGCCTGCGGCATATGTCTGTACTGTAAGCCGGCATCATGACGGATGATAATTCTATTTATACTATAATTGTTTTTTATAATTATCAGAAATTGATTATTTCAGTTTTTTACTGGATGTAAAATCACTTTGTAGCGAGAACTCAGGTTTAACCGATTTTTCTAAAAAATTAAACCCATGACAGATTAAAATCAATTACCCCTCAGTATATCCGCATACCAGAAGAACACATCCGAAATCTTCATGATGTCGCCCTCCTTGCTGTTCTCCCTCCAGAGCTTCTGATAATAATGCAGGCATCTCTCCAGATCGGCGGCCAGTGCCGGGCCGTTCTCCGGTGTCTCACCCTTTTTCATCGCCACGAGGAACAAGCCTACCTCATTCCAGCAGCGGATCATCTCCAGAGATACATGGGCACATTCCACGATTCCCCGGCAGGCACTGTCCATATGGCGGCTGATCTCACGCAGTCTAGCCTCCATCCTGCCCACCTTCTCGTTGCACTCAGGCACCTTGGTCATGTCGACTTCCTCGGAATTCCGGCTTATGTTTTCCTGAGACTCACCCTGCTGTGTCCATTCTTTTAATGTCACCACATGATTCCAGTCAAGTACGGTAGCGCCGTTCATCTGGGCCAGCAGTCCCACCAGCTCTCCCGACACATCCCCGAATTCAAGGACTGATATCTGACGGTTCAGCTCATCATACTCCGGCACCTTCTCTCCCCAGGAACAGACCGCACCGTAGATCAGGCCCGGAACGGAAAATACAGGATGGTTGATATGTCCGAAATCACCCCAGTCCGTATTCAGGATACCGATTGCTCCATAGGTTCTGGCATAGCTGCACATTCTGGTGATATTTTCGTAGCTGCCTCTGATATAGTTCACCCATGTATTCCAGCCACAGACACCGGGACAGAGATACTGCGTGGCTCCTACGCTATGGAGAATTTTTGCTTCCCTGTCAGACTGGTTCGCCGCATAGCCCCATGTCAGACATATGACTCCTTCCGGCAGCTGAGAATACAGCTCCGGATGTCCGCTGATGATATCCCCCCAGAACATGGGCACCTTGCCCTTTGCGATCAAAAAGTCGAACAGTTCCTTGATGTAGTCAAGATACAGCTGTCCCGTACCCTTCTCCTCGGCAAGAGCGGCGCTCCTCCCCTTGCCCAGATCAAAGGTCTCGTCCGCACAGATATTGAACTTATCCGTCCTAAACAGCTGCATATACTCCTCTATCATGCTCTTCACCAGTTCCATGGCATCCGGATTGGACACATTCACCGTATGATGACCCATCCGGTCACGGAAGGAAAACCTCTTCCCGCTTTCCACGCTGCCTTCCAGCTCGCACAGCCGCTCGCAGCTCTTGGTGCCGAGGAGCTTGTACAGATGTCCGAAGGTGGCGATGGAGGGAACCAGCTCGATTCCTCTCTCATAGCAATAATCATCCAGCTCCATGATTTCCTCCGCAGTAAGGGGAGTGTCATCCCTCCAAAGCTCCGTCTGGTCCCGGAACAGATAGGAATGCTCCACATAGAGCTGCAGCTGGTTCATCTTGTAGAAGCAAAGCTGATCCGCCAGCTTTTTCAGGTTATCCAGATTCTGGATCCGTCCTCTGGTTACATCATGGTAATAGCCTCTGTTCTTCATCTCCGGCTCGTCATCAACGGACAAGCAGGGAAGCAGGCCTGCGCTCTGGCGCACGATCTGCCTCAGAGTCTGCACCGCCCACCCTAAAGCATTCAGGCTCCCGCCGCAAAGTGTCGCACCCTCTTCGGCCACAGCCAGAGTATAACGATGCTCTCCAAGAGAAGCATCTACCTTCAGCAGGATATCTCCCCTACGAAATGTCCCCCGGCATACACCCAGAGACAGTCCCGCCCATTTAGAGACCTCCTCCTTCAGCTGCCCGGCATACACACCGGCTCCCTGAGGGCAGGATGCGTCCATTACGATCATGGTGGACATCCTGAGCATCAGATTGCCTTCTCTCTCTTCGATCTGTTTCGGTAATGGCAGTAAAATCATTTTGCTGACCTCCGTTTCTTTGATTATTTGCTTCTTATTTTGAAAACTATTTACCTTTCTCATGCCTTATCAAGCGTCAGGCTCGCCGTGAAGATATAATTCCTGTCTCCCCGTTCCTTCAGTGTTTCTTCCATAATGTCCCTTGATCTGCTCACGCTATGGCTGACCCTGCGTCCGTCCGGGTACACCACAGTCACCTGTTTATCCAGATCCAGCATCCCGTCCTTGAGGAGCACCGTGACCTGCGCATCCGTGTCATCTCTCTCCACCACGATGCTGTTGGATTCCGGCTCTAAATGCACGATGACCTTTCCCTTATGGATCTCTTCCGGCACCTTCAGCCAATAAAAGCTGTCCACATTACGCATTCTGGCCCGGTATCTATTCTTCAGCTCCCAGATAATGCGCTTCGGCAGAGGATCGCGGGTAAATCCTTCCAGAAAATGTACCGCATTGGAGTCTACCATCCGTCTGGTGACAGTGCTGTCGGCAAGCCAGACACGGTTATCGATCAGGACCTCCTGACACTCCTGCGAATTGTCCCGGAAATTATGGGGCTTATCCACATGTACATATACATTATGGATATACCCGTCCGGATCCTTATTCTGCAGGACGTCCAGATAGACCTGATATTTCACCGTCTCATGATTCCGGTCATAGGCATCGTCATCCATTCCCACCTGAAGCTGGATCGGCGTATGGTAGAGATTGACCATGCTTCCCTTGTTGGGATGCCCCGCCGACATATGGAGAGCCGCAAAGCGGTCTGCCATTCTGGGCCCTACCAGATACACCCCGTCTCCTCCCGCCGAGAATCCCAGAAGATAGATTCTGTTGGGATCCGCGTTGCAGAATACGATCAGATTCTCGATCAGCCGGTCATACAAGGGATAGGACTCCGGATTCGCATGGGTGTCCCATGTGTCCCTTACACCTCTGGGATTTATGTAGATCCCGCATTTCACGCTGTCTTTGTAGTAAATTCCCATGTGCTCCCACTGCCGATCATTCATGTCAGGAGTAGGGGATCCCCCTCCTCCATGCAGTGCAATGTACACCGGATATCCCTCCGGCCCCGGCTCTCCGATCACCTCCATTCCGTACTTCATCCTTACCTTGCCAAATGTGATGCAGCACTCTTCCACTTCCGCCCTGCGTACCTCATCTTCACGGAGGCCCCTGCAGTACTTATCCCAGAGCTCCTCCACACATCGCTGTGCTTCTGTGTCGTTCATTCCCATACCTCCCTGCCCGCCAGAAGGCGGACATACTTGGACTGTCAATCCACTTGGAGTATAACAAACATTTCCATAGGTTACAATCCAATATTTAATATTTTGCATAAATATTTTTAACTTTCGATACCGTTTTATGCAACATTTTGTATATGTGGATTATAGAATTTTTGAATATAAGTATCATTGTATACATGACCCAAGCCTGATCGTAAAGTTCCCTTCAGCTGCTTGCGCCGGAATATCTCTTTATCGCAAATTTCCTTGGTTTTTCTGTCCCAGAACAATGGAAATCTGCCTCTTAAACTCATAATCCAACCCCATTACTGCGTCAAGAGCTTGCACTGCTATACTTTTTCAGGGAAAACTTCCACAAAGCACGGGACAGCACAAAGAACAGCACCGGCGCACCGGCTCCCCATACACAAGCCCAGAGCGACAATTCTCCCATCAAAAACAGACCAGGGAAATTTGTTATCACAAAAATCGGCAGAATATAAGTCCCGATCCGCCGGAACCATTTCCCATAGATCATGGATGGCATATTGTTGAAATCCCACAGCGCATTGCTGATATCCGCAATACCGCCAACGGAAATAATCCAAAAGCTCAAAATATACGGCATCAAAAACAGACTATAGGCCAACAGACATCCGCAGGCCAGATAGAAGAGGAAACCGGCTATGGGAACTACCCCCACCGGAAGCCCCGCCAGGTGCCAGCCGGTGACGATCATTGCCACGCCTGCCACCAGCTCCGGCAGCAGATAAGCAAAGTCAAGCCGCCGCATTGTCACAAGGAACTGCAGCGACACAGGCTTCACAATGTATAGGTCCAGCTCTCCCTGCTGCACCATCCCCGGCAGGGACGCGAAATTTCCAAAATACAGCATATAGACTCCCGTCATCAGCATATAAGTCCCTACAAACAGCAGGATATGGTCCGGTGTCAGTATCCCTATATTGGTTCCAGCCTTATAAACGATCACCACATACAGCAGCTTGATGACCATCCACCCCATCTCCACGGTGACTCCGGTGACAAAATTAATGCGGTATTCCAGAGCGGACATCAGTGAGTATTTCGCAAAAACACCCATAAGTTTAAAATAACGGCCAATCTTTTCCACTTTTCAGCCTCCTACTGCAGCATATCGCTTCACACCATGTCTCCACATAACATCTCCCAGACAGACGAAGAAAAAAATCCATCCAATCTGGAAAGCAATCCCTACTCCGATACGCTCCCATCCAAAACGTCCGTTAATGATATTCACCGGGAACTGGATCGTATAGCCGAAAGGCAGCAGGCTCACTAATGTCTCCACCATCCCGCCGAAAATATCCAGCGGAAAGACGCCGCCGCTCACCACTGTCAGCACAATGCTGATGGTGCCGAATAATTTGTCCACATCGGTCAGCCAGAAGCCCAGCAGCCCGATACAGTAAAAACAAGAGAAATTCAACAGCAGCGCTAACCCCAGGCTCATCAGGAACACAATAACCCTCCCTATGGAGACCGGCATCCCCTGCCAGAATGCCAGCCCTATGATGACCGCCATCATAGGCGCCACCACCATCACCCTGGGAACCTTCTGCCCGAGGAAACGGAAAAACCGGTATCCTTTGTAGCCGACAGGGCGAATCAGATATTTGTTCAGGCCACCCATCTTAATGTCGCTGTTCATCTCTCCCTCAAACCCCGTACCCACCAGCTGGGACACGATAGTCGCCAGAAGGGTATACAGCAGGATCTCCCCCTGCTGGTATCCAAATATGGCAGCCGCGTCCGAATGCCCATACAGATAATTCCACATGGTCGTCTGGATGATGATAGGAAATACCGCACTGAGCATACTTAAGAAAAAACTCACCCGATATTCCAGCGCCTGCTCCACCCCCATCAAAAATACGCAACGGTAACTGCTCATGCCCCTGCCACCTCCTTCTGGTAAAAGCGGGCAATGCTCTCCTCAATAGGGATCTCCGTCACCGTAAAATCCTCTACCTGAAGCCCCGACAGGATGGCAGCGAGAACTTCTTTCACCTTTTCCTGAGGAACCTCCAGGACCGCCCCCGCCGCGCTCACTTCCCTGACCATGCCGAATGCCTTCCATCCTTCCATGTCCACTGCGCAGGAAGTCTTTACAGAAAGCAGCTTCCTCTTGCCCAGAAGCTGGTTGATATCCCCCAGCTTTCCGTCGTAAACAAGCTGCCCCTGATTAATAATGACGGCTCTGTCACATAATGCCTCGATGTCCGCCATATAATGGCTTGTAATAATAACCGTAGTCTTCCACTGCTGATTATATATCTTTAAAAATTCCCTGATCTTTTTCTGGGACAGGATATCCAGCCCGATGGTAGGCTCATCCAGAAAGAGGATATCAGGACGATGGATCAGCGCCGCCAGGATCTCCATTTTCATCCTCTCTCCAAGGGATAACCGCCGCACCTGCACGTTCAATAGCTCCTTTACATCCAGCAGCTCGGACAGCTCCACGATAATATCCCGGTAAGAGCCGTCATCCACACCAAAAATACATTTGTTCAGGTAAAAGCTGTCGCTGGCCGGCAGATCCCACCAGAGCTGGTTCTTCTGTCCCATGACAATGGATATCCGTCTTTTAAATTCATTTTTGCGTTCCCAGGGGATATATCCGTCTACCTCGATCTTGCCATCCGTAGGGTACAAAATACCCGAAAGCATCTTTAAAGTGGTAGTCTTTCCCGCCCCGTTGGGGCCCAGAAAACCTATCATCTCTCCCTTTTCTACAGAAAAAGATATATCCCGGACCGCCTCTTTTGTCAATGATTCCCTATGGAATACATTGTGCAGAGAGCCTTTGATCCCGGTCATCTTCTTATAATAAGTAAACTCTTTTCTCAGGTGTTCCACTGTGATCATATCTCTTGACCCCCTTCTTATATAAAATCCAAATGACGTACATAGTTTTCGAACATAAGCTTCACCTCCGGATATTTACGGCGGCTTATATACAGCTGCTCCCCATTGTCCAATAACACTTTTTCTTTCTCAAGACAGCGAATATGATACATATTGACCAGAAAACTTGTATATGTCCTGACAAACCCTTTTCCTTTCAGCCTTTCTTCGCATTGAGAGAGATTTTCTTTTATCAGAAGGGTTTCCTTTACTAGATGTAAAGATATCTCATGGCGTATGCTCGCCACATAAAGGATCTCTCTTGATGGTACCAGCATCACTTGTCCGTTCCGGATAAATTCTATCTTGTCTGTGGTAGCCATGCGTACTTTTCCCAGTTTTTGGAAAGCAGCCTTCAGATCCTGTTCAAGGCCGAACCGTCTCACGATATGAAAAAACGGCATCGTCAGAGCAGCAATAATATCCTCTATGCTTTTTGCAACGTATATGATCAACAAGGTGGGCTCACCGCTCCAAAGCTTTTCCGCGCACTGAAACGCAGCTTCTCTATCCTCCAGAGCCAGTATTACGCAGGCCATATCTTTTCGGTCACCGGCCGCTTCCCGGCCCATGTTATAGATAGAATAACCAAATCCTTCCTTTGCCGCCAGCATTTCAGCGATCTGTATCATTTCTTCTCTTTCCTTGTCCTGATCACAAAGTATCCCGATCCCTGTCACCGCCTTCCCCTCTCCTTCATACACATACCTGCAAATTTTACCTATCTCAGAAATCTTTCAGCTGCTGGCACTGACATAATGCCTGATTGCCCTTTCCCATAAAACCCTGCATAGAATAAAGAATACCAAATCATATTCAAAGACCTTCGAAATATTGTGCAATTCAATATCAGAAACCACTTGTCTCTTGCTCCTATCAAATAATATTTATAAACCATTATGACACTTTTGTCTCCCTTACGAACATTGCAATTTGACATAATCAGAAAGCATCCTCTAAAATCTTTGCTTTAGACTGGATGTTAATTTACGCTTTTCATTATGTCAATATACTTTGCACAAGTGGTAACGTTTTTCACCTAAATGGCAGCAGCGCCCTCAAACTTTCTTGAACAGTCCCATGCGGGGCTGGCTGCGTGTTCCATGCGGAACGTTTTGACGGGATCAAAAAACTGCCATGTCGTATTACCGACATGGCAGCTACCGATCATCTCTATATAATTTCGATTCTCTCAAAATACTTCATCAATATGCCTGCGCAATTCTCTATCCCCAGCTGGGAGGTATCGAGGATCATATGGTAATTATTCACGTCTCCCCAGACCTTTCCGGTATGCTGGTAGTAATAATCCGAGCGGGCCCTGTCATTCTCCTCCAGCATGGCTTTGGCTTTCTCATAAGAAAGGGATTTTTCTCCCATTACCCTGTGTATGCGGTCCTCTTTGTCTGCGCAGATATAAATATTGAATACATTAGGCTTGTCCTTCAGGATCTCGGATGCGCAGCGTCCCAGTATAATACAGGAATAGGATGCCAGCTCCTTTATGACCTCCGCCTCGTCCGCATAGCTGTCGCCTTCAAGCTCATTTTCAATATAAGCCCGGT
Organism: uncultured Acetatifactor sp.; assembly: GCA_964018205.1. Lineage (GTDB taxonomy): Bacteria > Bacillota > Clostridia > Lachnospirales > Lachnospiraceae > Acetatifactor. Next base: position 56,440 of record CAXHOW010000008.1, read on the forward strand.
CATATACCGGAATGTTCAGCTTTTCGGAAAGCTCCCTCGCTATCATGCTTGCGCCGGTTCCAAATCTCCTGCTCATGGTAATTACTAGATTCATAATCCTTCCTCCTCGTAACCTGCCATTTTCTGCGTTCCCGGAAAAGTTAATAAGTCCACATATACCACTGCCGCTCTCGCTTTCTTACAATTAAATCATATCATAGTTCCCCCATTATCTCAACAGCAAAATTTCAACGGCTTTGTGCTTTCAGTTCTGTTGAGCTTATTTCAAACCTTTTGTCTACAAAACAGCTTTCCGCTGTATGCCGCCGCATGGCGGTCTGCCTTACAAAAAAGTTGCCTTTATCAGAGCGGTTCGCTGATGCCATAAGGATAATCCGGCAGTAAAGCAGGAGATTAACCCGCATAAAACAGATCAAATACCTCATTGGCATCCATGTCCAGCTCCGTGATATGATCCCTCATATCGCCGTCCAACTTGAACCACCCTGCACCGCCGTCTTTTCCTTCCAGATAGATCCACTGGAAAGTTTTGTCAATCTTCATCAGGCACACGGACTGGGGTTCCATGACATGAATCTCCTCCCCGTTCGGACTGTCATGCAGAGGAAGGTCCACCAGCAGCTCACCATTGCAGCTCATAAAGTCGTAGATTTCCTGAGGAATCAGCTCCAGTATACCCTCCTGATTTATCTGATAATGAATCTCAAGGCATAGAGGCATCAACGTATCATAAAACATGGATGAACCCTTGATGATTCCGTTCTCTACGGTGAAATACCTTACATCATCCTGACACCTTCCTATCTCCCTGATCTCCCCGTCGTCGTAGGAAAAAAGAATCGTCTCTGGTTCTACGCCATCTTTGTCAGCATACAGTGCAAGAACGATCCTGCTGCCATCAGGACTGAAAGCCCATATGTAATTGCTCAGGTAATCTGCCTGCCCCGTCAGCCTGCTGCTGCCTGCCTGCAGCTGATAGGCATCATAAATACGGAGATTGGATGCGGCGGATGACATATTCGGATCCTTTGACAAAGTGATCCGCTCTGCTCTGCCGTCCCCGTCCATGTCCAGCAGGGCAAAGGTTTCATTCAGTGTACGGTTTGACAGCTCCACCAAAAGTCCCGGATTGTCCAGAAGCTGCTTCCTTACAGCCATGCCGAAGGCATCCTGCTCATCCTCGTTCAGATCCGCCACGGCCTTTCCCTTCCATATATGACCGGCAGTGAGAGGCGTATTTCCCGTGTTCACCAAAGGAATCATGATTTCGTCCGCACTTTCATTCATGTGCATGATCACGAACCCTTCCGCCACATACATAATATGGATATCCTTATCACTGACCGGCTCCCCGTCAATGCGGAGCGTCTCCTTGTCGGATTCTCCGGTCATAAGATCCACCCTGCAGACCCGGTCTGCCAGATAATCTCCGTTTCCCTCTTCATAATCATAGTCCACGGTAAAATACAAGATTCCGCCTTCATCACACCAGCAGAGCTCCGGGCTGATATAACCGGAATACAGACATATCCGCTCCCCGCCGTCTGCTCTGTAGATGCCGTCTTGGCAGATTTCCACAGTGACCTCCTCCGGTGTCTGATGCTGCCCATAAACCGTGATATCTCCGCTCCAGTAAACCTCACCTTTACTATCTGTATTTCCGGCACCTGAATTTCCGCCATTTACACTTCCGCTATCCGGACTTTCTCCGCCGGGACTCCCAATCCCTGTGTTTCCTCCCTTGGAACCTCCCGCATCCGGATTTCCCGATTGATCTCCGTCAGCTCCGCTGCGGTCTGAAATCCCATTCTGAGCATCCCCGTTTCCATACGGGATCTGACCTTGTCCGTCTCCTCCTGCCCCTGAACCCTCCGCCCGGGTGGTAAACAAGGTGACTCCTATTACAAAACATACAGCAATTCCCAGAACAAGGCTCCACTTCCTTGTATTCTTATAGGAAAGAACATTCTTTATTCTGTTCTTTACATTATTTTCTCCAAAAGTCAACGGTGTCACGGCTATCCGTCCCCTTTCCACTGCAAAATTCAAAAGTGACTGGGAATACTGCCGCTTGATATCGGCTCCCATCAGCTTAACCACTTTTTCGTCGCAGGACATTTCCATGTCGCTTTCCAGAAAATGAAATGCTGTCCAGACAAAAGGATTGAACCAGTTCAGGGCAGTCAGCAAAAATGCCAGATTTTTTACCAGATAATCCTTTCTGCGGACATGTACGCCCTCATGGCACAGAACATATTCCAGCTCCGCTCCTTCCATATTCTCCGGAAGATAGATTCTGGGGCGAAACATCCCCATTGTAAAGGGAATACGGATATTTCTGCATATATATACATTTTTGATCTGATAAACATCTTTCAGAGGGCAGGCTCCCCGCAGCTTCCTGCGCACTCTGACCAGAGCCACGGCATTATAGCCCAATACTCCTAATACCCCTGCTGCCCACACAAGGATCACAGCCAGAGTCCATGCAGTTCCCTCTTTGTTATCGGAAGCCTCTCCCTCTCTCTTCTGATCAGCCAAGTCTGCCGAATCTGCCCTGAATGCTTCCCCTGCCAGCTCCTGCTCTGATCCGGAATCCATGACCATTTTGCTTCCGGCCATACCGATTCCGCGGGGACTCCCGGCCTGCGTCCCTCTATCCGTCTCACGGAAAAGCACCTCTTCATATCCGTCCGTCAAAACCTGCCCCATCCACCTTGCGCTTTCCTCCGCAGATGGCATAAATCCTATCCTGCTTTCCAGAGCCACGGGACAGAGAAGCCTTCCGAATACCAGGATCCAGAGCAGGTAGGAATATATCTTCGGCAGCTTCTTCATCCCCTGCCGGAGAGCCAATATCAGTATGACCGCAATGCTTACCTGCAGCTGCAGCAATAATAATCTCATTTCCATATCCATACCTCTTTACTCGCTCATACAAGCCTCTGCTAATCCTTATAATCGTCTATCAGTCTCTGTATCTCGTCTATCTGTTTCCTGCTCAGCTTCTTCCTGCTCATGAAAGCCGCTACGAACCGGGGAAGGGAACCCTCAAAGGTATCCTCCAGCACCTGCTCGCTCTGTATGGCCATGTACTCCTCCTTCTTGATCAGGGAAGTCACCACCGCATCCTGATTCTGCAGGATGCCCCGCTGACAGAGTCTCCGCAGCACCGTATAAGTAGTAGACTTCTTCCAGTTCAGCTCCTTTTCGCAGAGACTCACCAGCTCCCCGGAGCCGATAGGCTCCTTCTGCCAGATCAGTTCCACAAAGCGGCTCTCGATCTCCGCTAACCTGATTTCTTCCATAATCTATCCCTCGCTTTCTGTGATCTAATGTTACATAATGTAATGCATTTTTCCTTCTATATCCGGCTGAAGTTTACAGTCTGTAGACCTAATATCAGTTTACTATATGTAAACCGCTTTGTCAATAAAAATTTTACGACAATATATCAAACCTCAGGCTAATGAACCACATCGCTGCAAGCAGCGGGGTATTAGACCCATAAAAGAATAAAATTGCCGCGGCAGACAAAAGACGGAATCTAATCAGGGAAGCTTTCACAGTGATCGGCAAGGAGGGCTTGGAAGATAAAGAGACAAGAATCGTTATACAAAGGAGGAATATTTTATGGATCAGGAATATTATCTGCTGGTCGGAGCATTAAAGGTATAGGGAAGCAGCCGCCTCATGACCTGCCCCGGAACGAATCCATGACGGAATCGTTCCGGGGTCATATTATTTTATTTCATAGCCCCTGAAATCATCCCTACCACAAGCTCCGCCGCGCCGCAGCACAGCATCACCAGTATAGGATTCTTTTTCCAGATACGCAGCACCAGAAAGGCCGCAAGGAAAATCCCGCATTCCATCCACTGTACATTGGTGATCCCCATCTCTTTCCCACCGAAGACCACCAGCTGCAGGATGCTTAAGCCTGCTGCCGCAATCAGAGCCACCACGGCGGGCCGGAGGCTTCCAAGCACGCTCTGCAGGGCCGAGACCTGCTTATAGCGGTAATATACGAAGGCAAGCAAGGATACGATGATGCAGGAGGGCAGGATGCACCCGAAGGTGGCCACAAAGGCCCCCGGGATGCCGGCGATACGGATGCCCACAAAGGTAGCGGAATTCACCGCAATGGGCCCCGGCGTCATCTCCGCTATAGTGATCAGGTCAGTGAACTCGCTCATGGTAAGCCAGCCATGTCCGTTCACCACCTGACTCTGGATCAGCGGCATGGCGGCATATCCGCCTCCGATACTGAACATCCCTACCTGCAGAAAACTCCAGAACAATTCTAAATAGATCATTTTCTGCCTCCCTTCCTCTTCCACAGCTCCGTACAGATGCCCACCAGCGCCGCTGCAAGAATGATATATATCACGTTCACGCCCCATACAAAAGTAGCCAGAAATGCCGCCGCCATCACCAGCAGATGTATCACATTGCGGTTTTTGACCACGCCCTTCCCCAGCCCGCATACTACGTCAAGGATCACCGCAGCCACACCAGCCTGCATTCCCTTCAATAATAACGCAATATAGGGGTTAGCTGCAAAGGCAGCGTAAAAAAAGGAGATGACAGACAGCAGTGTCATAGGCGGGATAATGGTTCCCAGCACCGCTGTCAGCATTCCTGCAAACCCTCCCATGCGCCATCCCACCAAAATGGCAGCATTAACGGCGATGGCTCCCGGCGACGACTGGGCCAGAGCCGCCAGATCCAGCATCTCATCCTCCTCTATCCAGTGGTATTCATCCACAAACTTCTTTTTCATAAAGGTGATAATTACGAATCCTCCGCCAAATGTGAAGGCGCTTATGTACAAGGTGCTGGTAAATAATTTCAATAGTATCTTACTTTTTTCCGATGACTTCTTTTCCATTTCCACTTCTATACCCTCTGCTGTGTCCTCAGCATAACCTCCTGACATTGTTGATTTGAATTCTGCTCGAATTGGTATAGCGGCTACGCAAAAAGCTCTCTCGCTTTTTTCATCCTATCCACGATCTCCACGCTGAAAGGACATCTTGTCTCGCAGCCGCCGCATGCTATACAATCGGAAGCGTTCTTCTCCAGCGCCATATAATGAGCCTTTACAGAAGCAGGGACTCTTTCCTGCATCACAGCAAGATCATAAAGCTTGTTCACCATGGCAATGTCAATGTTCATGGGGCATGGCTTGCAATGGTTGCAGTACATACATTTCTTGCTGTAGGCATGGTGAGGCGCAGATGCCAGTACACTGGCATAATCCTTCTCCTCCTCATCGGCGGTTTCATAACGCACTGCGTCCGATATATGCTTAGGCTCGGAAAATCCTGCCATGATGCTTGCCACCGCCGGCCTTGTCAACGCGTAATGAATGCACTGCACGGGCGTCAGCGCCACGCCGAAAGGCGATGATTTTTCATTGAAAAGCCTGCCGCCCGCAAAGCCCTTCATGACCGTGATCCCTACATCTCTCTGTTCACAGAGCTTATAAAGCTCCGCCCTCTCCGGATCCATCCCCGCAAGAGCCGGGTCATATTCCTCCGCAAAATAATCATCTATGTTTTCGGTAGGGGGCATCAGGTCGAAAGCGGGATTCACGGAAAAAAGCATCATTTCTATCTCGTCGGAAAGCACTGCCTTTTTTGCCACCTTCGGATTATGGGAGCTCAAGCCTATATGCCTGATTATGCCTTTTTCCTTCAGCTCATGGACATACTCCATGAAGGGTCCGCTGATGATCTCATCCCATTCCTTCTCTGAATCCACATAATGGATCATGCCCAGATCGACATAGTCCGTCCCCAGCCTTGTAAGCAGATCCTCAAATGCCTCCTTCACCTTAGGAATATCACGGGTACGCACATATTGTCCGTCCTGCCATGTGGAACCGATGTGCCCCTGAATATACCATTTGTCTCTTGTATCCTTGATGCATTCACCGATGGCGCTCCTCACGTTCGGCTCGGACATCCAGCAGTCCAGAATATTGATCCCCTGCTCCTCACAAGCCTTCACGATCTCTCTGCAGCCCTCCAGCTCCATTCTCTCTAGCCATTCACCGCCGAACCCGATTTCGCTTACCATCAATTCCGTCTTTCCAAGTCTTCTGTAATGCATAGCATCGCTCCTTCTTTATCATGATCTATGAACCTAATTATAATTTATTTTCAGGAAAAACACAATTCTATTATTTTCTCTCGGTAAAACACCAGTGTCATGTCTTTATTATCTTCTACAAATCTATGTTCGGAATTGTGCACTTAGCGAAAATAGCTTATAATCATACAATAAGCAGACATCTGAATCCATAAATAAACCAAAAGAAAGGAAAAAAAAATGAGAGTAATGATGTTCGACATCGACACGCTGCGGGCCGACCACATGGGCTGCTACGGCTACGGCAGAAATACCACACCCGTGATGGATGAGATTGCAAAAGAGGGTGTACGCTTCGACAATTATTACTGTCCGAATGCCCCCTGCCTTCCTTCCCGGGCCTCCATGATCAGCGGCCAGTACGGAATCCACAACGGAATCGTAGGCCACGGGGGAACCGCTGCCGATATGCGTCTTCAGGGGACTTCCAGAAGCTTTACGGACGATATGTCGGAAAACGGTCTGTTCATGCAGTTTCGCCGGGCGGGAATGCATACCGTATCCTTCTCCACCTTTGCGGAAAGGCACAGCGCATGGTGGTTCAACGCAGGCTTTAACGAGTGCATAAACGTAGGCCGGCGGGGCGGAGAGTCCGCCGAGATGGTGACTCCCGGCGTATTGGAATGGCTGGAACGCAACGGCAAAAATGACAACTGGATGATGCATGTGCATTACTGGGATCCCCATACTCCCTATAGGACACCTGCGGATTATGAGAGTCCCTTCGACGGAACCCCTCTTCCGGACGACTGGATCACGGAGGAAATCTTTGCGGAGCATCTGCTCCATATCGGCCCCCATGGAGCCAATGAAATCAATATGTGGAACGATGACCATTCTCCCTACTGGCCCAAGCACCCGGGCCGGCTGAATAATCTGGAGGAAGCGAAGAATTTCCTGAACCAGTACGACAACGGTATACGGTATACCGATGACAATATCGGCCGGATCATAGGATGGATGAAGAAAAACGGACTATACGACGATGACCTCGCCATTATCATCACCGCGGATCACGGGGAGGATATGGGTGAATTCGGCGTCTATGCGGAGCATGGCATGGCGGACGAGCCGGTCTGCCGGATCCCGCTGATCATCCGCTGGCCTGGAATGCAGAAGGGCGTGACCGCAAAGGGCTTTTATGATAATACAGATCTGGCTCCCACCATGCAGGAGCTGCTGGGAACCAAGATGACTGCGCCGAAGCGCTACCGCTATGACGGCGTGTCCTTTGCTGCACAGCTTAGGGACGGCACAGACTGCTCCAAGCCCTATGCAGTGCTGACCCAGTGTGCCCATGTCTGCCAGCGCAGCGTACGTTTCGATGATTACATATATATCCGCACCGTACACGGCGGCTACCACCTGCTGCCGGACGAGATGCTGTTCAATATCGTGGAGGATCCCCATGAACAGAACAATCTGGCAGAATTGCATCCTGAACTCTGCGCAAGGGGAGCAAAAATGATTCTGGACTGGAACGATGCCATGATGAAATCCTCCCATTATGACGCAGATCCTATGTGGACCGTGATGCGGGAAGGCGGCCCGGAGCACTGCAGAGGACAGCTGGGCTCCTATATAGAAAGGCTGAAAGGGACGCCGAGGGAGTATGGGATAGAGCTTCTGCAGGAGAAATATGGGGATACTTAAAGAATAGGCTGCTCTAAACCATATGCAATTTCACGGAACATTGAACTGCAAGGAGGAACCAAATGGCATATATTGATTTACATTTTCATTCTTTATACTAAGATGGAACTTATATGCCTATCGGGCATTCTGGCAGCGGCCATGGTGGCGGACAGTGACGAGCCAAAGCAGCAGGAATTGCGGGAGGCAATCCCGTAATTCCTGCAATTTAACGAGGTAAGCACTATCTACCGTTTACCCTGATTCCTGCCCTTTCCGGCTCTCTGATTCCCATGATACCCTTAATTATTTTTTAATACGCAAAATACGAGCCTTGTTACCGATATGTTTGATCATCCCTCTCCCGTCAGTCGAATCACACGTCCGCACCTTGCAACGGAAGTCCCTCTGTGGGTCACCATGAGAAAGGTCTTGTCCCCGGCATTCCGAAACAGCAGCTCCAGAATTTCGCTTTCATTCTTATAATCCAACCCGGAAGTGGCCTCGTCAAAGACAATGACTTCCGGATTCTGTAAAAGCAGTCTGGCAATCATAAGTCTCTGCCTTTGCCCTCCGGACAAGCGGATTCCGTTCTCCCCGATCAGGGTTTCGAAGCCTAATGGCAATTCCCGTATCAATTCCATGATATTGGCTCTGGCACAGGCCTCCTCCATATCCGTTTCCGTGGCATCCTCCCGCCCGAATAGCAGATTCTCCCGGATCGTAAGGTTGAACAAGCTGGATTCCTGCATCAGAAAACCTATTTTGGTATAAATTGCCGATCTGGCCACCTGATTCATGGGGTGCCCGTTCCACCGAATCTCTCCCCCGTCAGGAAGCAGATATCCCGCCATTAGCTTGAGCAGGGTACTTTTGCCGCAGCCGCTCTCCCCCACAATGGCGATACTCTCTCCCCTGCGGATATAAAGACTTAAATTTTTCAGTACAAGTCCCTGCTCCCTTGTGTACCCAAAAGCAATCTTTTGCAATTCCAGTTTTTCAAAAGCTTCCATTCCGTAAAGCCTTTCCGGCTCTATGATTTCCATGATCCCCTTAATTCTTTTGACGGACGCTTCCAGTTCGCCTTTTTTCATAATAATGTCGATGACTCCCAATAATCTGTTCACGAAATCCGCGTAATAATCCATAAAGGCAAGCAGCACCGGCACGGTGACTTTGCCCCAAAGGGCCAGAATTCCGCCCAGAAGATATAATCCCATTTTAGTCAGGAATACATCCTTAAACGCCAGAAAAGTACGGTTCAGGAACCAGCACATATGGGCTTTAAGAAAGGAATCCCCCATATCCTCCCACATTTTTTCAAACTGCTCCAGCTGCATTTCCTCCTGACAGTTCGCCTTTACTTCCTTCCAATAATGCATATTGTGGATCATGAAATCATTGTAACAGCCCTGAAGCTGCCGTTTTCTCTCATATTCCGAATTGCTCTTTCCCTTAATATAACGGGTGATATAATAGGACAGAGGCAGAAAAAGAAAGCTGACCAGAGCAAGAATCCGATTCAGATAGAGCAGAATGCCGGCGGTGATCAGGATCCTGACAGAAAGGACAGCTATTTCCAGCATTTTTTCCCGGTATAATACCGCATTTTCCGTATCTCTGTGAAGACGTTCCATCAATTCCCCCGCAGTATATTTCTGCACCATATCAATATCCAGACGGCTGTATTTTTCCAGCACTTTTTCTTTCATTTCCATGTGCATACCCGGAAAGATCCGGTTATAGATCACCTTATTCAGCACCGACATCAGCGCGTTTCCCAGAAATACCAGCAGATAAAGCAGGCATACAAAAGTTAACATCTCAAATTTCCGTTCCATGATGACCTTGTTCAGGAACAGCAGATAACAGAACGGGGGCAGCAAGGCCAGAGCAGTCTGCAGAAACCGGAGCACAACATATAGGATCGTCTTTCCACGGTAATTTTTTCCGATAATACAATGTTCCATCAAGTTTTCCTCCCTACTTTACAGAATATTTCAGACTCTGCGAATTCCCATATGTTTCAAAGGAACGGCGGTATTGATGATTGCTCTCCAGCAGTTCCTCGTGGGTTCCCACGCCTGTAACGCAGCCCTGCTCTATCACAACGCATTTCTCCGCAGCCAGCACGGCGGCAAAACGATGGGCCACCGTAAGGATGGTAGTGTGTGGGAGCTGCCCATAGATAAATCGGTTTACCTCCTTTTCCGTCTCCTCGTCCAGCGCCGATGTAGCTTCGTCCAGCAATAAGATCCGAGGCTGTCTGTATATGCATCTGGCAATGGCGATTCTCTGCTTCTGCCCGCCGGATAAATCCCTGCCCCCGCTTCCTACGATCGTGTCAAGTCCTTTCGGAAATTCTTTAACCATTTCCTTTAATCCAAGTCCCTCCAATATCTCCCATATCCTGCCGTCGTGGGACCTTTCATCCGAAAAAATAATATTCCTGCGCAGGCTTCCCCGAAACAATCCGTTCTCCTGCCAAACCGCTGCAATCTGTCTCCGGAGAGCGGATATGGTATAGGTATCCATATCTTTCCCGTCAATGAAAATCTGTCCTGAAACCGGCCGGTAAAAACAAGTCAGCAACTGCAGAAGCGTACTCTTCCCCTCCCCGCTTTTACCTACAAATGCAGTCTTCTCCCCCTGTCTGATTTCAAAATTCATATTCTTTAAAATGGACTCTCCTCCATAGCCAAAGGATACATTTTCAAAGCGTATTCCTCCTCTATCTATGACAAAATTCTCCGCTTCCGGCAGATCCTGCTCTTCCTCCCATTCCAAGAACTCTTCCACCCGGTTGATTCCTGCCAGATTGGAACTGATATTCGTTATCTTATTGCACAGCGCATTATAATAGGAGGCACAAGTAGAAAAATAAGCCGCACAGGAGACAAACTGTCCCACCGTCATGCTTTCTCTTCTGATGCAGAAAGCCGCAATGCAATAAACCGCAAGCTGCCCAATTAAAGTCAAAGCTTGATTAATATTCTCCGACTTCAGAGCAAGATACCCTGTATCTATTTCTTCCTTTATGACATTTTCAGTTCTGGCTCTGTAATCTCTCTTTACCTTCCGATCCGCATTTAAAAGCTTCCATTCCGCAATCCCTGTCATCATCTCCAGTATCCATGCGTCCACAAGCCCTCTCTCTGTCCGGATTTTCTGATACTGCTTATTCAGCCTTGCGGTAAAATGGCGGACGCTGTAAGCCATAATAAGCATCATAACAACAGCAGTCAATCCCAGAAGAAGATCGGCATAGAGCAGGTAACCTATAGCCAGAATCAGCTGCACCGCATTCGCCAGCACATAGAATAAGCTCCGATGAATAAACTCCAGATACATTTCTGTGTCATCCTGAATGCGCTTCATCACATCCCCGCTTCTGATATGAGTCCAAATACCTGCTTTGAGCTTTAGTAAATGCCGAAAGCAGCGTTTACGGATACTTACCACATAGGTAACCTCCAGATGAGCCCATAGATAATTTAATGCCCCATGGGAGCATTGGTTGATAAAATAGAGACCTGCATAGGCCAGAAAGCTCAGCAGGAAGCCTTTCATCCGCTGCTCATAAAAAATCTGATCCACAATTTTTCCTATGACTATAGGAAAAAACGCTCCTGTCACCGTGCCGAAAATCACGGTCAGAAAAAGGGCTCCAAAAAGAAGCCGGAAGCCCTTTGTAGTGTCAAAAACATGCTTCATGCGCATGGCAGATATACCGCTGCCTTCCTTATTTATCTTCAATTTTCCTTTTCTCCGATCATCAGTTTTGCATAGCTTGGAATTACGATTTCTCCCTCGCATTTCAGATACTCATCCAGATATTTGACAAACTCACGCCCATAGCCCGCGATCTGTTTTCCGATGGAGCCCTGATTCAAAAGGAAACGGTACAAATCGCCGCTGTCGCTGATGCGCAGTTCATTATCATATAATTTACAGCCAGCGGATGGAAAAATCATCCTGAATTCCTTCTCTATCTCCCGTATAGTTTCCTGCCTTTTTTCACTCTGCAGCCGGATATCCAAATCCTTGGAAAATCCTTTTAACAAGTTGTAAAGACCCGGCATATAGTCCTTCCAGTTCACATTGGCACACATACGCCCATTTGGTTTCAGCGCCCGAAATACCTTGTCAAAATACGCTGTCCGGTTCTCAATTGCAGGAGGGATGATTTGTCGTACTGGCGGTACTGATTCTCGGAGTATGCAACCGGACAGAGCAGTCCCTTTTTGTCATAATAGCGAATTGTTCTGGTCGACACCCCTGCCAGATCTGCCAGCTCTCCCACCGTAAACCTTTCCTGTTCCATTTTCTGCCTTCCTTTCTTCCTTTTCCTTTTTTACCATGGTTTTCTCTTTTTTTACATACAATATAGCTTTCTCTTATGATTGGATAGGCGCATACCCTACAGTTCCTATATATAATAATGCCTGACCTAACGTCAAGGTCAAGCATTTTCTATTTCACTACCATATTTAAATCATACTTATTACTGAATTTTGTAATCGTTTCATACCTTATATATGTATTCATGACAAAGGACAGAGTAGTAAAAAAAATGAATTTTAACAACTCTGTCCCTTGTCATCTTACTGCTAATGTGAAATAATATATATAGAAAGACATTCTGCAGGTCAATTATCTGATACAAAATAAAAATCTGAATACAGTGGATCTGCCAAAGCCTTTCGATAAAAATATATTACCAAGGAGGACTATTCAAATGAAGAAGAAACAATTAACACGTATTCTCACATTCACTGCTGCCTTGCTGACCTATATCACAATATCGGCAGCAAATCCTATCGGCGGCATTATTCCTGACCCGGACAGTGCGGAAAGCGGGCAGGAGATCGTTCAGCCTGACAATGGAGACGAGGAGGATGGAGAGCCGGGTATTTCGCCTCAGAATGATCAAGATCCTATTACTAATGTCTACAAGGTAGAGTAATTAAACTAAACATCAGTGTACAAGGGACTACAAACGATATAAAGTAATATATCAGATATGCAGAGTGGAAAAATCATATTTTCCACTCTATTTTAATGATAATCGATTTTCAAAGTTGGCAGTCCACTTTTACTGTTATCCCTTCATACACGGAAGCAAGCTTTTTCTGATAAAAACATTCTCTTGCTTTACGTTTACTTAATTTGCTGAGCAATAAACAGTTTGTAATCTCTTGTACATCGTTTAATACTTTATCTGTGGGTATGTCTTTCCTTTTGCGTTCTGAATAGTTCCACCATTGATCATATAATCCATCATGTAAAACCATCAATCTTCTAAATCTAAGGCATCCTTGTATAATAATTGAACTATGTTTATCCGCTTTATCATATTCTCCCATATTTCCCCACATACTTCCTACATGCCCCATGATTAATTCATACATACCTGATATTGTTTCATGTAGCCCATTATCAATGTAAGGCTGATAAATCTCCTCAAAACGTTGCATACAAGTCAAAAGTTCAACATCATTTTTTTTCATTCCAAGCATCATATTCTGAACGCATGATTGCTCTTCATATGTTAAATATTTTTTCCCTTCCTTTAGAAATGCTTCATAAGGCAAAGTCATCTCCAGTGCTTTACGCATCTGTCTGCCACATTCTTCATTTCCAATTTCTCTGTTTTCCCATTTGAGCAATATCTCTTTTCGCATGATTGCCTGTTGATTTATCAGCATCTCCATCGGCACCAACTTTTTCAACTGTACAATCAATTTTCTGACTTCTTCCCATCTCTGATCATTGGCATATTCATTTATTTTAGCTGTCAGTTCTTTCGCTTCCTGACTGCTAGTATCCAGCTCCGTTCTAGAAAGCTCCCGGGACAGTCCAAGTCTTTCAAACAGATCACGTACTATAGCCCTATGCGGAGAGGTCTTGCGGCTTTCCAGCCGCCTCAGGGTCTTTATATCGCATATTCCCTCGCATAGTTCCCTCTGGCTTATGCCCAGCATCTCACGTCTGATGCGTATGACATCGTTGATGCAGGATACTCCCTTGCAGACATAGAGATAACAGTACTCAAAAGTCTCCTTGGGCACATTGAATTCCCTATAAACTTTTTCCAGCACCTGCCTCCAGCCCTTGTTTTTTCGATAGATATTTTTCAGAATGTCTATTTTACTTTTCTCTTTGTCTCCATCTTCCCGGTATGTGAGGTTTTCTATGTATTTCTCCAATAGAATTTCCTTCATGGAAATTATCTCCCAAAGGTAATACATTCTCCCGTTATTTCTTAAAACTTCCAATGCCGAGTTGCAGTATTTTAATAATTTCTTAACATCATTATCTGAAAAATCCCTATCTGTCATATTTTTGCCCATCATAGACCTGCACAGAAAATACATAACCTTAGGATATATTTTCACTTTTCCCTTACTGTCAAGCTCGGCTTTCTCTATATAATCTGCTATCTCTTTATAGCGTTCCCAGCGTTCTCCCTCTTTTCGGTACCTTTCCGCCTCCAGCATCAGATTCAGTTCCTTTATAGACAGCACTCTCCCGGCAACAGGTTTTTCCCCATGCATGGGCACAGTCAGACAGACTGCCTCATCCAGAATCCTGCTGAGTTCTTCCCTGCATTCCCCCTGACAGCACCTTATCTGGGCCAGCATACTGAGATAGAACTGCCTTTCCAATTTATTTTTATCCTTGGTATCTACATATGTCCTATAGTAATCATCCAGCATACGACCCGCTTCCCCGAACTGTTCAAAGGTGATACTGTGAAGAATATGGTGCCTCTTTTCCCATCTTTCATATTCTTCATAAATCAAAAAATGTTCATAATCCTCTGCTCCCACCCCCAGCCTTTCCAGAATCGCCTCCTGCAGCAGCATATCGAGCTTCCTGCTGTCATTCTCCATATAATATATGTCCTGAACCGTACAGAGACCTTCACAGAGGGACTGCATGGATATACCTTTTTTCCTGCGAATATCATTGACATAGTCGCTGAATATTTTCTTCTCTTCCATATTATCCCCGCTTTCATCTAAAAAATAATCTCTCGGAATTTCCAAAATGCTTTTCATGGGACATTCCGAAAGTCATTTTTACCGATTCCTCCCACCCTTTTGACCACATTATTGATTTGAATCCTGAATATGTAAATAATATACCGCAAAAATTAAAAAATATAAATAGTTTTGCGGCTTATAACCGCAATTTGAAAAGCAGACTGGAATCCTATTTTCAGATTTCCGGCCGGCTTTAGATTATATCAGTTTACACATTTATATTTTCCGTAGTTTTATACATAAAAAATATCGGAATGTACATCCTATCTATTATGGATAAGCTATATAAAAGAAACAGTTCAAATACAGAAATACCTTTGCATAACTTCTTCTATCATACTTTATTATTTTTTTCTATGTCTTTTATAGGGTGGATATGGGAGGTTCTATTATATCTCGTCACAGACCATGCATTTGTCAACCGGGGCGTATACAGAGGTCCTTACCTTCCCATCTATGGTGTAGGAGGACTCCTGCTTATTTTTTTACTTCGCTCTCTGAGGAAAAGGCCCCTATGGGTATTCCTGCTGTCTACGGCTATATGCTCTGTTCTGGAGTACCTGACAAGCTTTTATCTGGAACGGCACTGGGGCATCCGATGGTGGGACTACAGCGGACATTTTTTTAACATCAATGGGAGAATATGCCTTCTTGGAGCAGTGACCTTTGGACTGGGAGGGACGGCGCTGGTATGCCTTCTCCTCCCTCTTTATGACAGAATATATCTGAAGATTTCAAAAAAGTGGCTTATCATGGCTTGTATTCTGCTTCTTATCTTGTTCATAGCAGATGCCACATATTGTACTATGCGACCAAATACCGGTCGGGGTATCTCATTCTAAAAAATTAAATACTTTATAAAAATTTAAGTATCATCTCAAAACTTATGCGCTCTGTACCTCTTTCCCATCCTTAGCATACAGCAGCTTCAGTATGATCGGTGTCAATATACTTGACACAATGATCAGCAATATGACAGAAGTGAAATAAATAGGTGTCAGCAGCCCTACGGACAATCCCTTCTGGGCCACGATCAATGCCACTTCTCCTCTGGTCATCATGCCCACTCCTATCTTCAGGCTGTCTCTGGTACGGAATTTACACAGCTTTGCCATCAGGCCGCATCCTATGATCTTTCCCAGAAGAGCCACTAACACAAAGCAGGCGGAAAACAGCAGAATATCGCTGTTTAAATTGTCAATGTTTGTCTTGATTCCTATGCTCGCAAAGAAAATAGGTCCAAAGATCATGTAAGAGCTGATTTCCATTTTTTCATCTATGTAGGAGGAATCCTTAATAGAACACAGAATGATTCCCGCCACATAAGCGCCCGTGATGTCTGCTATGCCGAAATATTTCTCTGCCGCATAGGCAAAGAAGAAACACAAGGCAAGGCTGATGATAGGAATTCTTCTGGTATGAGGATAACGGTTATCCAGCACCTTGAATATCCTATACAGTATCATTCCAAGCACTATTGCCAGAATAAAGAAAACCACCGTGGAAATAACCACCTTACCCGGATTGGAATCAGGATTCTTCAGCCCTATTACAAAGGTAAGTACAAGTATTCCTATTACATCATCAATGATGGCAGCGCTTACGATGGTAGTCCCCACCTTTTCCTTCAGCTTTCCCATCTCCTTCAGGGACTGCACAGTGATGCTGACGCTGGTGGCAGTCATGATGACACCGAAAAATACCGCCGTATAAAATTTCTCGGAGCCCCAGGGCGCCATTCCGTAATATCCCATATATAGTAAGGTACCGCATACGAGCGGAACAAACACGCCGGCACAAGCAATCAACAATGCGATAGGGCCTGTCTTCAGCAGATCCTTCAGATTCGTCTCTAGTCCGGCGGAAAACATCAGCAGAACTACACCCACTTCTGCCATCTCTATCAGGAAATCCGTCTGCTGTACCAGCCCAAGTACGCTGGATCCGATCAGCAGACCTGCCACGATTTCACCCACCACCTGAGGAGCCTTGCATTTTCTCGCAAGTATGCCGAATGCCTTGGCAAAGATGATGATAATTGCTAAATCTTTAAATACAACATAAGCTTCCATTTTCATTATCTCCTTCTATTATAACCTATTATTACTTCTGCAAATTATCCATGATTGATGTGATTAGGCTTAATTTTACTACAGAAATCCATTTCACGTTAAGGAACTGCAAATAAATGCCACATCAAGCAAATTATTCACAGTTCCAAAATATTTTCTATACTTTTTTATCGTCCTTAAAATATTATCTATAGGCCAAAAACATATTATACCTTGAGGATAAAAAAGTCAAATATATATTTAAAATTCTATATCATCATCCTCGCCAATATCCCCTATATACTCTATATCCTCCATAGCATCCTCTACATTGTCAAATTCCTGCTCGCCGTTGGATATCCTCTCCCTGACCTTGGCGATCTGGGCGATTTTGACACCCTCGTCCAGATTCATCATCTTAACGCCGGAGGTGATCCTGCCCAGAGTGGAAATTTCCTGCATCCGCAGCTGTATAATGATTCCTTCCGTAGTAATCATCATGATTTCGTTTTCATCATTTACAGCCTTCACCCCCACAACATTACCGGTCTTTTCCGTGATCTTATAGCATTTTACGCCCTTGCCGCCCCGGTTCTGTACTACAAACTCATTTAGATAAGTACGTTTGCCCATACCGTTTTCAGACACGATCAAGAGAGAATCTCCCTGACTCTGAAGCTGCATCCCTATGATTTCGTCCCCATCCGACAGATTCATGCCGATGACTCCCATGGAGCTCCTTCCGGTGGGACGTACATCCGTCTCCTTGAAGCGAATACACATACCTTGCTTCGTCACAAGTAAAATCTCACTTCCGCTGTCAGTGGATTTTACCTCTATCAGCTCATCATCATCCTTCAGACTGATGGCAGTGAGCCCCTTCTTCCTGATATTTGAAAATTCCGACAAGGAGGTTTTCTTTACAATTCCTTTTTTAGTCACCATGAAAAGATTCTTTTGATCATCATTTTCCTTGATCGGAATCATAGCCGTTATTCTTTCGTCCGGCACCAGCATCAGCAGATTCACGATAGCAGTTCCCCGGGCTGTCCGCCCGGCCTCCGGAATCTCGTAGGCCTTTAGCCGGTAGACCCGTCCAAGACTGGTAAAGAAATAGAGATAATGATGCGTCGTCGTCATCAGCAGATCCTCTATGAAATCATCCTCTATGGTCTGCATCCCCTTGATTCCCTTGCCGCCCCGATTCTGTGCTTTGAAATTATCCACTGTCATGCGCTTGATGTATCCAAGGCTGGTCAGTGCTATTACTGTATTTTCTCTGGGAACAAGGTCTTCCACTGAAATATCCGTCTCATCATATCCGATCTTGCTGCGCCTGTCGTCGCCGAATTTCTCGGCAATCTCTACGATTTCTTTCTTTATGACTCCTAACAGCAGGTTTTCGTCCCCCAGTATCTCCCTGAGCTCTTTGATACGGGTCTGTAGTTCTTCATGCTCTTTTTCCAGTTTTTCTCTCTCCAGACCTGTAAGAGCGCGCAGACGCATATCCACTATCGCCTGAGACTGGGCGTCGGAAAGCTCAAATCTTTCCATGAGCCTTTCCTTGGCCATCTGGGTATTGCGGCTGCTTCTGATGATAGAAATTACTTCATCTATGAAATCCAGCGCTTTCAGGAGACCCTGTAAAATGTGATCCCTCTCCTCCGCCTTGTTCAGATCATACTTCGTCCTTCTGGTAATGACATCCTCCTGATGCTTCAGGTAATATGTCAGCATATCAAGGATATTCATGATCTTGGGTTCCTGACCGACCAGAGCCAGCATATTCACCCCAAAGGTATCCTGCAGCTGGGTATGCTTATAAAGGCGGTTCAGAACTACATTGGCATTGACATCCTTGCGCAGCTCTATCACCACGCGTACCCCTTCTCTGTTGGATTCATCCCGTATGTCCGTGATTCCGTCTATTTTCTTCAGCTTCACCAGCTCGGCTATCTTTATGATCAGATTTGCCTTATTCACCATATAAGGCAGCTCCGTTGCTATGATCTGGCTCTTTCCGTTAGGCAGTGTCTCAATATTGGTGATTGCCCTTACAATAACCTTTCCCCGTCCTGTCCTATAAGCCTCTTCACATCCTCTTGTCCCCAGTATCAATCCTCCGGTGGGGAAATCAGGGGCCTTTATGATACCCATTATCTCATCTATAGTGGTATCTTTTTTTTCCTCCACTCTGTTGTCTATGATTTTTACAATGGCATTCACCACCTCACGGAGATTATGAGGCGGTATATTGGTAGCCATGCCCACTGCGATACCCGTGGTGCCGTTCACCAGCAGATTCGGATAACGGCTGGGGAGCACCACCGGCTCCTTCTCCGTATCGTCGAAATTAGGGACGAAATCCACAGTATCCTTATTGATATCCGCCAGCAGCTCCATGGAGATCTTGGAGAGTCTTGCCTCCGTATAACGCATGGCGGCCGCCCCGTCCCCGTCCATGGAGCCGAAATTTCCGTGGCCGTCCACGAGGGTATACCGCATGGACCAATCCTGCGCCATGTTTACCAGTGCGCCATAGATGGAGCTGTCCCCGTGAGGATGATATTTACCCATTGTATCACCCACGATACGAGCGCTCTTACGGTGAGGCTTATCCGGTCCGTTGTTCAATTCGATCATGGAATAAAGTACCCTGCGCTGCACCGGCTTCAGCCCGTCCCTCACGTCCGGCAGGGCACGGGCTGATATAACGCTCATAGCATAGTCGATGAAAAAGGTCTCCATTCTCTCTTTCAGGTCAACCTCATGAATCTTATCTACCTTCGGGTCTTTATCAAAAATGTCGTCATTCATGGTTATACCCCCTGCCCGCTCCGGCGGGCACTTATTCAATCATTATAGTCAAATATCAAGATTCTTTACAAACTTGGCATTTTCCTCTATAAACTCACGTCTGGGCTCCACCTTATCTCCCATAAGGGTAGTGAAGGTAAGGTCTATTTCAGATACTATTTCTTCATCGTAATTCACCCTGAGCAGGATCCTTCTCTCCGGATCCATGGTTGTCTCCCAGAGCTGATCCGCATCCATTTCGCCCAGTCCCTTATAACGCTGAATCTTGTTATTCTGATCTCTGCCCACTTCCTTCAATATGCCTTCCAGCTCTTCGTCGCTGTAGGCATACCATACATTTTTATTCTTTTCAAGCTTATAAAGAGGAGGCTTTGCCAGATAAACATGCCCCTCCTTTATCAGATCCGGCATAAACCGATAAATAAAGGTCAAAAGCAGCGTACTGATATGTGCGCCGTCAACATCCGCATCGGTCATCAGAATGATTTTGTCATAGCGCAGCTTGGTGATGTCAAAATCATCATGGATTCCGGTGCCGAAGGCTGTGATCATGGCCCTGATTTCCGCATTAGCATAAATCTTGTCAAGCCTTGCCTTCTCCACATTAAGTATCTTGCCCCTGAGAGGCAGAATAGCCTGCGTCGTCCGGGAACGGGCTGTCTTTGCGCTGCCGCCTGCAGAATCTCCCTCCACTATATAAATCTCACAGTTCTTGGGATCCTTGTCGGAACAGTCCGCCAGCTTTCCCGGAAGCGCCATGCCGTCAAGGGCTGTCTTTCTTCTTGTCAGGTCTCTTGCCTTTCTCGCCGCCTCTCTGGCCCTCTGGGCAAGGATGGACTTTTCACAGATTGCCTTGGCCACGGAGGGATTCAGCTCAAGGAAATAAGTAAGCTGCTCACTGACAATACTGTCAACTGCTCCTCTGGCCTCGCTGTTTCCAAGTTTCTGCTTGGTCTGGCCCTCGAACTGAGGATCCTCTATCTTTACGCTTATGATAGCGGTCAGACCCTCTCTGATGTCCTCTCCTGACAGATTAGGTTCATTGTCCTTCAGCAGCTTCGCCCCTCTGGCATAATCGTTGAAGGTCTTTGTAAGAGCATTTCTGAAGCCCTGCAGATGAGTGCCTCCTTCGGGAGTATTTATATTGTTTACAAAGCTGAAAACACTCTCATTGAATGAATCATTGTGCTGGAACGACACCTCCACATATACATTGTTCTTCTGTCCCTCAAAGTAAAGCACATTTTCATAAAGAGAAGCCTTGCTTCTGTTGAGATAGGTCACAAACTCCTTGATCCCTCCCTCATAACAGAAATCGACCATTCTCTCTTTCTTCTTTGCAGGGGTAATCCTGCCGTCCATATTCTCTTTATCTTCTATTTTCTCTGCTTCCCCTGCATCCTCTTCCCCGTCTTCCTTTGCCCGCCGCAGAAGCTCGCTGATCTGACTGCTCTCATGATCCGTCTCAAAATCGCCGGAATCCGCTTCACCTTCCGGCGTAACTACAGCAGTTTCTTCCGTTCTGCGGTCTTTCAGTATTATCCTCAGTCCCTTGGTGAGAAATGCCATCTCACGCAGCCTTATCTTCAGCACATCAAAATCAAAGACCGTAGTCTCCGTAAAAATAGTCTTATCCGGCAGAAAAGTGATTTTGGAGCCTGTCTTCTCTATGGGGCATATCCCTATCTCTTTCAGGGGATAACATACCTTTCCCCTTTCATACCTCTGCTTATAAACTTTCCCGTCCTGACAGATTTCTACCTCCAGCCACTCGGAAAGAGCATTTACCACCGATGCGCCCACGC
Organism: uncultured Acetatifactor sp.; assembly: GCA_964018205.1. GTDB lineage: Bacteria > Bacillota > Clostridia > Lachnospirales > Lachnospiraceae > Acetatifactor. Next base: position 77,950 of record CAXHOW010000008.1, read on the forward strand.
CATGTAAGCCGCCTGAGACCTTGTATCCCCCGCCGCCGAACTTACCGCCCGCATGCAGTATGGTAAATACTACCTCTACCGCAGGGATGCCTGCCTTGTGGTTGATGCCTACCGGAATCCCTCTGCCGTTATCTATGACAGTCACGGAATTATCCTCGTTGATGATAACTTCTATTCTGTCACAGACTCCAGCCAGCGCTTCGTCCACTGCATTGTCCACTATTTCGTAGACCAGATGGTGGAGTCCCCTGCTGGCAGTGGTTCCTATATACATTCCCGGGCGTTTCCTCACGGCTTCCAGACCTTCAAGAATCTGAATCTGATCCGCACCATATTCATTTTCCACGGCTGTATTGTTAATGCCTTCTGTACTCATACGATTTGCCCTCTCTCAACATCAAAATAGACGATTCCATTATACCTTGAAACGAAACGCTGACATTATCCGGCTGACTGGCTCATGCACTTAATCTTACCCTCCGCAACATGATATACCTTGTTTATTTCAAACCTATGGTTCACAAATTCTTCCAAGCCGGTACAAGTGATGATAGTCTGTATATTCCCTATGCTGTTCAGCAGATAATTCTGCCGGTTGGAATCCAGCTCCGAAAGTACGTCGTCAAGCAGCAGGATAGGAGTGTCCTTTGTTATCTTTTTTACCAGCTCTATCTCCGACAGCTTCAGGGACAAGGCCGCCGTCCTCTGCTGGCCCTGAGAACCGTATTTCCTGATATCCACATCCCCTACCGTAAATGAAAAATCATCTCTGTGCGGACCCACTGACGTCATTTTTGCCTTGATATCCCTGTCCTGACTGGCTTTCAGCTTTTTCTCAAATTCCTCTATCTCTACATCCGGCTCATAATGTATCTTTATTTCCTCTTTATCCCCGGACAGCTTCTTATGTATTTCATAGATGATCTCATTCAGCTGCTCTGCAAACAGCTTTCTGCGTTCTATCACCTTGCTCCCGAAGGATACAAGCTGCAGATCCCATATGCTCAGTGTCTCCTTCAGGTCAGGATTCATGAACATATCCTTCAGAAGCTTATTTCGCTGGTTCACGATTTTATTATAATGGTTCAGATTATAAAAGTAAAAGCTGTCCAGCTGACAGAGCTCCATGTCCACGAACCTTCTTCTCTCGGCAGGCCCGTTCTTGATGATGCCTAAATCCTCCGGCGAAAAGAAGACCACATTACATAAACCAAGCAAATCCGCTGCTTTTTTCACCTTCTGTCCATCGATGGCGATCCCTTTGGATTTGCTCTTTCTCAGATGCATATCGACCCTTGTCTCAATGCCGTCCTTCTCTAAATAAGTTCTTATGTGGCTCTCTTCCTTGTCGAAATTAACGATTTCCCTATCTTTGCTCCCCTTATGTGACTTTGTCGTGGCAGAAACAAAAATAGCCTCAAGAATATTCGTCTTTCCTTGTGCATTGTCCCCGTAAAGAATATTGGTTCCCTTATCGAACTGTATAGTAAGAAAATCATAATTTCTATAGTCTGCCAGTTCTATCGATTTGATGATCATTTTTATACCCCTTGTCCGCCGGAGCAGGCAAAATCAAGATTCTATCTTAACGGTATTTCCGTTAAATTCTACCATATCCCCGGCCACAAGCTTCTTTCCCCGCCTTGTCTCCACTTCTCCGTTCACTCTTACCAGACCGTCCTGAATGCTGATCTTGGCATCCACTCCCGAATCCGCCAGTCCCGCTGCCTTCAGGGCCTGTCCCAGCTTGATATACTCATCCTTTAAATGAATTACCTGCATATAATATATCCTTTCATCCTATAGTTTTCAGTTACCTTGCATAATTTGCCACCAGACTCACAGGCAGTATCAGATAAATATAGCTCTGCTCCTCATTCTTGATAAAACAGGGTGCTTTTGGATTCACCATATACAAGTCAATTTCTTCGTCATCTATTACACGGAGCGCGTCTATCAGAAACTTTGGATTGAACCCTATCATCAGATTCTTTCCCTGCTTTTCTATATCGATATCCTCATTCATGCTTCCCAGAGCAGAATCTATCTTCAGCTCCATAGCTCCGTCCATGATGTTCATGACCACGGGCTTTCTGTCCCCTTCCCTCGTCAGCAAGGTAGCCCTGTCGATACAGTTCAAGAATTCCTTTTTGTTGATTTTTACCTTTGTCTCATAATCACTGGAAAGCATTCTGTCTATGTTGAAATACTCCCCTTCTATCAGCCTTGATACTACTGTTGTGTTATCAAAGGAGAACACGATATGTCTGGAAGTAAAATAAATATTGAGGATGCCCTCCGCTTCCCCCGGAAGAATCTTGCTGACCTCATTCAGGGTCTTCCCGGGCACAACCACCTTTGTGGCATTATAGGTGTCCCTCAGCTGTACCTTGCGGATAGAAATACGGTGTCCGTCTGAAGATACTACCTTCAGTTCATCTCCGTTTATCTCAAAAAGCTCTCCGGTCATCAGCTTGTTGCTGTCATTGTCAGAAATCGAAAAAATGGTCTGTCTCACCAGCTCCTTTAAAGTAAACTGGCTGATAACGACACTGTTTTCCTTCTCCACGATAGGCAGATATGAAAAGTCTTCCCCGGATTTGCCCATGATGTTGAATTTGGCCTTTTCACAAGTGATCGTAACCTTATAGGAAGAATCCGTCTCTATCCTTACATCGCTGTCAGGAAGCTTCCTCACGATTTCAAGGAATATTTTTGCATCTATAGCGATCAGTCCTTCCTCCCTGACATCTCCTTCTATGATAGTCTCTATCCCCAGATCCATATCGTTGGCAGTGAGGGTTATCATATTATTGGAAGCATCTATCAGGATACATTCAAGGATAGACATCGTGGTCTTGTTGGGAACAGCTCTTGATACAGTCTGTACTCCGTTCAGCAGATTTGTCTTTGTGCAAACTAATTTCATGTGAATAACTCCCTCCCTCATTTAGGATTTTCAGATGTATGCCCATCTTATCAATATAAAAAGAATTTCATAATATCCTTAGTAATGGCTGTTGAAAAGTGTATAACCTTCTCTATTATACTATTTTTCTGAGAAAAAGGGAATGGAAAACTCGTGAATATTTCATTATTAACTTAAGAATAACTATCAGGTTATTCACATTCCTCTTTTTTCTCGTAATCCTCTTATTTTTTTATCCCCATCCTGCCCACATAGGAATGTAAAAAAATGGGGATATCTTTTATATAAAGAGCCGGATTCTGATAAATCAATATTATAATAAGGATTTATCTTCTAAGAAGGATTTATTTTCTTTATTATAATGTCTATCTTATTTTTGAGCTCCTCATTATGTTCCATCTCAGCAATAATCTTGTTAACGCCATGCATGATAGTGGTATGATCCTTTTTGCCCAGCAGCTTGCCGATGTTTACATAGGAAGTCTCGGTCAGCTCCCTGCACAGATACATGACCACCTGCCGGGGCTGGACAAATTCCGAATTTCTCTTTTTGGAGGTAATGTCTTCGGGCCTTACCCCGAACTGTTCAGAAACCACGTTGATGATAAGGCTGGGGGTGATTTCCCTTGATTTATTAGGATCAATCACATCCTTCAGGGCATCCTCAGCCACAGCAAGGGTGAGATCCACATTGTTTAATTTGACGGCGGCCAGAATTTTGTTCAGGGCTCCCTCCAGCTCCCGTATGTTTGATTTTACATTGGTAGCGATATATTTTATTATTTCTTCATCGATGGGGCGGCTGCAGGCTTCCACATTTTTTCTCAGGATTGCCATTCTGGTCTCATAGTCAGGCGCCTGAATGTCTGCTATAAGGCCCCATTCGAACCGGGAACGGAAGCGCTCGTCCAAATTATCTATCTCTTTGGGAGGCTTGTCCGAGGAAAGTATAATCTGTTTCCTTGCGGAATGCAGCACATTGAAGGTGTGGAAGAACTCCTCCTGTGTGCTTTCCTTTCCTATTATAAACTGTACATCATCTACCATCAGTACGTCCACCGTCCGGTACTTCTCCCGGAGCTTGGTCATGGAAGCGGCATTACCGTTTCGGATGGACTCGATCACCTCGTTGGTGAATTCCTCACTGGTGACATAGAGCACCTTTTTGTCAGGGTTATGCTCCAGTATGAAGTGGCCTATGGAATGCATCAGGTGGGTCTTTCCCAGTCCGGACCCTCCATAAAGATAGAGGGGATTGTAGACCTCTCCTGGGGATTCCGCTACCGCAAGGGACGCTGAATGGGCAAACTTGTTGCTGCTGCCTACCACGAAGGTGTCAAATTTGTATTTTTTGTTCAGGTGGGCCTCATCATGGCTTATGCTATCGTCAGGGGCCTGTGAAAGGTTTTCGACATCCTGCTCTATGTCATCGGCTGCGATATCTTTTTCGGATATGAATTTTACATTATAATAATGGTTGAATCTCTCTGTGATAGTCACCTCAAAGGAGCTGCCGTATTTGGATGATATATAACCAAGGAGATGAGACTTATCGGCAGGAACTATGATGCTTACCACGTCATTTATAACATTATAGAATCTAAGAGGTTCTACCCAGGTAGTATAAGAAATATCTGTCAGATCATATTCCATTCGGATATTTTCCTTTATGTCAGACCAGTTTCCTTTAATATCGTCCATTGCGCTTCTCCTTGCCAAATATGATATTTATCCATTTTAATATAGAATCTACAATATTTCAAATACAAGTTTTGAACATGCTATGGATAAAGTTATCCACATAATGTTGATAAATATGTATATAAGTAGCTAGTAAATATGGAAATGTGGATAGAAATGTGAATAAGTGGATAAATATAAAACACAGAAAAAGCTTGTATTTATCACATTTTTTTATAATTAACCACCAAACTTGCACATAGATATACAGCCGAATAAATTTTTATCCACAAGTTATGAACATCTTGTGGATAATCCAATACCTTTTATTTTATGTGGATATATATGTGTATAACTGGTATAAAATTTTTTTGACCCATGAAAATGCGATTTTTCCTTGAATTTTCCTTGACATCAGGCATTTTTTTTTATACAATCAATATGCTGTTTTCTAAAAATTTGCAGAAAGAAAAAAATAAGTTACCTTTATAAAATATTGAAAAATAAAAAAGGTTCAGAGAAAAGGAGGTGCTTTTCATGAAGATGACATATCAGCCTAAGAAACGTTCCCGTGCAAGGGTTCACGGCTTCAGGGCAAGGATGAGTACTCGCGGCGGAAGGAAAGTTTTGGCGGCCAGACGTGCAAAAGGAAGAAAGATATTGTCCGCATAGTCGCATAGGTCACAGAAATGTGACCTTTTTCATTATCAAGTGTTTTTGGAGCAGGGTCTTTCAGGAGGATTGAGAAGTTGTGAAATTTTCTGAAAGCTTAAAAAAGAATCACCAGTTCCAGTCTGTTTATAAAAGCGGTAGATCTTATGCAAATAAGTATATAGTGATGTATGTCAGGGAAAACGGCACCGCAGGAAACAGAATCGGAATCAGTGTGAGCAAAAAGGTCGGCAACAGCGTCGTGAGACACCGGGTCACGAGACTGCTGCGGGAAAGTTACCGATTACAGGAAGCTATGTTCGATAGTGGTTTGGACATAGTAATCGTTGCAAGGACGAGTGCGGCTTCGGTGGGCTACTGGGATATTGAGAAAGCGCTGCTTCACCTTGGAAGGCTTCATCGTATCATATCCATGAAGGTATAAATGAACATGAAAAAATTTATGATAGCGGGCATCCGATTTTATCAGAAATATATTTCTCCCCTGAAGAGCACGAAATGTCCCTATATTCCATGCTGTTCACAGTACGGTCTGGAGGCGGTGCAGAAATATGGTGCTCTCAAAGGGGGGCTTCTGGCCGTATGGAGAATACTTAGATGTAATCCTTTTTCAAAGGGAGGATACGACCCCGTGCCCTAGCATATCATAAAAAAGATTGGACAACCGAGAGGATAGAGAATAAATGAATCTTATCTTATTGACCAAGAACTCTACTTTTATTATAGGACAGGTTGCATGGCTGCTTGGGCAGATCATGAACGGCATTTTCTATGTCATAGATTTTATAGGGATTCCCAACATCGGTCTTGCCATCATATTGTTCACTATCGTCGTGAACCTTCTGATGACTCCTCTTAACATAAAGCAGCAGAAGTTTTCCAAGCTTTCTGCCAAGATAAACCCTGAGATGCAGGTGATAGAGGCAAAATATAAGGGAAAATCCGATCAGGAGTCTCTGATGGCAAAGAATATGGAGATTCAGGAGCTGTATGCGAAATACGGCATTTCTCCCAGAGGAAGCTGTCTGCAGCTGCTGATACAGATGCCTATTCTGTTTGCCTTGTACCGTGTCATATATTCCATGCCTGCCTATGTGACCAAGATAAAGGATACCTTTGAGGTGCTGGCCAATGCGATCATAAAGGTTGACGGAGGAGGATTCCTTCAGGATTCGGGAATTGAAAGTATCGCCAACACGGTTTCTATGTATGGAAAATCCATGACGGACGGAGTATTGTCTGACGGTATCATAGATGTTCTTAATAAGCTGTCTTCTGCAGATATGGCCACTGTGGCAAGCCATTATGGCCTGACCAATCTGGAGTATCAGGGCAGGCTGATATTGAGCAACGAGACCACCAGAGGGCTGATTGACACTTATAATAATTTCTTAGGTCTCAATATGGCTGATTCACCCAGTACCCTGATCAGAGACGCATGGGCCATCGGTGCATGGGGAATCGTGATAGGTGCTGTTTTGATCCCTGTCCTTTCGGCGGTTACACAGTGGATCAATGTGAAGCTGATGCCTCAGCAGCCTACTAACGGAAATGAGAAGGCTTCTTCCATGGCGGCATCTATGAAGACAATGAACATGGTAATGCCTCTCATGTCGGCATGGTTCTGTTTCTCTTTCCCCGCAGGTATGGGTATCTACTGGGTAGCAGGAAGCGTTGTAAGGAGTATCCAGCAGGTTGTCATCAATAAGCATATAGACAAGATGAATTTTGATGATATTATCGCGCGGAATTCCGAAAAGAGCGCCAAGAAGATTGAGAAGCTTAAGGCCAATCAGGAAAAAATGAATGCTTACGCTAACTTGAATACCAAGAAGGTTCAGAATAGAGCCAATATAGTGTCCGGAATGTCGGAGCAGGAAAAAGAAGAAGCCATGAAAAAGGCAACGGAATATTATAACAGCGGCAATGCGAAGCCGGGCAGCATGATGGCGAAGGCAAATATGGTAAAACAGTATAATGAAAGGAACAATAAAAAGTAACCGGAAACAATCAGGCACCGAAAATTTGTCAGGGAGGATAATTCTATGGACAGCAATGTAGAATATGTGGAAATATCTGCTAAAACAGTAAGTGATGCGATAACGGAAGCATGCAGGAAGTTTGGTGTCACAAGTGACAGATTGGACTATGAAATAGTTGAAGAAGGATCCAGCGGATTTTTGGGAATTGGTTCTAAGCCTGCCGTCATCAAGGCTGCTGTAAAGGTGGAAAAGATTTCTGCGGATGAAAGGGCAAAAAAGTTTTTGAATGATATTTTTGCCGCTATGAATATGGAAGTAGTGGCAAATGTGAATTACAAGGAAGAAGATAATGCCATGGATATAGACCTTTCAGGAGAAGAAATGGGGGTTCTCATCGGCAAGAGAGGTCAGACGCTGGATTCGCTGCAGTATATTACATCTCTTGTGGTAAACAAGGAAGCGGAAAGTTACATCAGGGTCAAGGTAGACACGGAAAACTACCGTCAGAGGAGAAGGGAAACTCTGGAGAATCTGGCAAAGAACATCGCCTACAAGGTGAAAAAGACCAAGAGGCCTGTTTCTTTGGAGCCTATGAATCCTTATGAGAGGAGAATCATTCATTCCGCTCTGCAGGGAGATAAGCTTGTTTCCACACATAGCGAAGGGGATGAGCCTTTCAGGAGAGTAGTGGTCACGCTGAAGAGATAATCCGGCTTTTATCATGCCGGAATGGGTTATTCTTCGGCGGCCTGCATGACACAAAAACATAGGATGATAAGATGCAGCTCCATGTGTCCGGAGAAAGATGAAGTTTCGGACACATGGAGGTTTTTGTATTTAGATTCTTTCTACTTATGTTTGGATATTAATTCATGAAAAGGGATTGATTTATGTTTGATAAGGATACAATAGCGGCAATTGCCACGGGATTGACGGATTCAGGAATAGGCATCATCAGGATAAGCGGTTCTAAAGCGGCCGAGATCGGAGATAAGGTATTTCGGCTTCCGAACGGAAAAAGATTTTTTGACCGTGGAGCAAGTCATCAGCTGCAGTATGGCTTTGCAATTGATGAAGAGAATGATTTTGTGATAGATGAAGTGATGGCGGTGGTTATGCGTTCGCCCAGAAGCTTTACAGGAGAGGATACAGTGGAGATACAGTGCCATGGCGGTGTATTTGTAATGAACAAAATCCTTGAAACGGTGCTGAAATGCGGTGCAAGGCTGGCTGAACCGGGAGAATTCACAAAGAGAGCTTTTCTGAACGGAAGGATGGATCTGTCCAGAGCGGAGGCAGTGATGGATGTGATTCATTCCCAGAACGAAGCTGCCCTTGCTTTTTCCGTAAGCCAGCTGAAGGGCTCCCTTTACGAAAAGGTGAAAAAGCTCCGCGGCGATGTGATTTATGAGGTAGCTTTTATAGAGTCGGCCCTTGACGATCCGGAGCATATCAGTCTTGAGGGATATCCTGAAGAACTGGCTGAAAAGGTTGATAAATTGCTTAAGGATATCCATAAAATGATCGATACTGCACATGATGGCAGGCTGATAAAGGAAGGCATCAGCACCGTGATCGTAGGGAAGCCTAATGCGGGGAAGTCCTCTCTTCTGAACTGTATTGTAGGGGAGGAGAGAGCCATAGTAACCGAGGTGGCGGGCACTACGAGGGATATTCTGACAGAAAGCATAAGGCTGGGAAGTATCAATCTGAATATAGTCGATACGGCGGGAATCCGGGAGACGGAGGACACAGTGGAAAAAATAGGAGTAGAGAGGGCGAAAAAATATGCCGAGGGTGCGGATCTTATCCTATATGTAGTAGATGCTTCTGCAGATCTGGACGAGAATGATGAAAAAATAGCTGAATTTATAAAGGACAAAAAGGTCATTGTGCTTTTGAATAAGAGCGATCTGGAGAGCAGGGTGACGGAAAACGGTATCATAGAATTATTCGGAAAAAATATAAAGGATGATCGTAATAATCCGGATCATTTGAATCAGTCTAACGGAAATGGAATAAGCATTGACGGTGATAATCATATTTATATTATAAAAACATCGGCAAAAGAGAATAAAGGAATAGATTTATTTGAACATACAGTTAAGGATATTTTTTTTCATGGGGAGATAAGGATCAGCAGTGAGATAATGATCACAAATATGCGCCATAAGGAAGCACTGCAGGAAGCTTACGATTCACTGCTGCTTGTGAAAGGAAGCATAGAAGACGGTATGTCGGAGGATTTTTATTCCATTGATCTAATGAGCGCCTATGCGGCTCTTGGCAGGATCATCGGCGAGGAAGTGGATGATGATCTGGTGGAGGAGATATTTTCTAAATTCTGTATGGGTAAATAAAACATACCTAAAAAGTCATTGTCATTTTAAAAAAAGCAGAATGAAAAATTAAGTTTATGTAGAAAGTGAAGTGACTATGATGAACGCTGCCGTAAATAAAAAAAATCAGATAAATACAAAACCCGGGCAATTGAAAGAAAAAGTGGATGTATGCGTCATAGGCGCAGGACACGCGGGATGTGAAGCAGCCTTAGCCTGCGCAAGGCTGGGACTGGAGACGGTTATCTTTACTGTAAGCGTGGACAGCATTGCCCTGATGCCTTGTAATCCCAATATAGGAGGAACCTCCAAGGGACATCTGGTAAGGGAACTGGATGCTCTGGGAGGAGAGATGGGAAAAAACATAGATAAAACATTCATCCAGTCAAAGATGCTGAACAGATCCAAGGGTCCGGCGGTCCATTCCCTTCGTGCACAGGCAGATAAGGCCGACTATTCCAGAGAGATGAGGAAGGTTCTGGAAAGTCAGGAGCATCTGACCATCAAGCAGGCGGAAGTGTGCGAGATCCTATGGGAGAATGTTGAAAAATACAAAAAAGTGATAGGTGTAAAAACCTTTACCGGTGCCATATATGAATGCAGGGCGGTTGTCCTCTGTACCGGCACCTATCTGGGAGCCAGATGCCTATGCGGAGAGGCCATCACCTATACCGGGCCTAACGGCCTGCAGGCGGCCACCCACCTGACGGATTCTCTGAAAGAAATGGGGATAGAGCTGAGGAGGTTCAAGACAGGGACTCCTGCCAGAATGGACGGCCGCAGCATAGATTATTCCAAGATGGAGGAGCAGTTCGGGGATGAGAGGGTCGTTCCTTTTTCCTTTTCCACAGACCCGGAGACAGTGCAGAAGGAGCAGGTTTCCTGCTGGCTGACCTATACCAACGAAAAAACCCATGAGATCATCAGGAACAATCTGGACAGATCCCCCATATATGCCGGGATCATAGAAGGTACCGGGCCCAGATACTGCCCTTCCATCGAGGATAAGGTAGTTAAATTTGCGGAGAAGGAGAGGCATCAGGTATTCTTGGAACCGGAAGGCCTGCATACCAATGAAATGTATGTAGGCGGAATGTCCTCTTCATTGCCGGAGGATGTACAGCTCGCCATGTATAGGACGGTTCCGGGGCTGGAAAACTGCAGGATCGTGAGGAATGCCTATGCCATCGAATACGACTGTATCAATGCCAGACAGCTTAAGAGGACTCTGGAATTTAAGGATATAGAGGGACTGTTCAGCGGAGGCCAGTTCAATGGCAGCAGCGGATATGAAGAGGCTGCTTGTCAGGGGCTGGTTGCGGGGGTGAATGCTGCCATGTCTATATTGGGCAAAGAACCTCTGATCATTGACAGATCGGAAGGATACATAGGGGTATTGATAGACGATCTGGTGACCAAGGACAACAGAGAGCCTTACCGGATGATGACTTCCCGGGCGGAATATAGGCTATTGCTCAGGCAGGACAATGCAGATCTGCGTCTCCGCCGGAAGGGATATGAGGTCGGTCTGGTATCTTTTGCAGAATATGAAGCTCTTTTAAAAAAGGAAAAGCTGATTCAGGAAGAATCGGAACGGCTGAAGAAAACGGTTGTAGGCGCAAATAAGGAGACTCAGAAATTTCTGGAGGCTCATGGAAGCTCTTCCTTAAAAACTGCCGCAAGCCTTGCGGAGCTGCTGTGCCGTCCGGAGCTGTCCTACAGCGATCTGGATGAAATTGACAAAGACCGCAGGCCTCTTCCTCCTGAAGTACTGGAACAAGTGGAAATAGAGATTAAATATGAGGGATATATCGTCAGGCAGAGACGTCAGGTAGAGCAATATAAGAAAATGGAAAGAAAGCTGATACCTCAGGATATCGATTATGACAAGATATCTTCTCTTAGGCTGGAAGCCAGACAGAACCTGAAGCTTTTCCGGCCTGCATCCATAGGTCAGGCTTCCAGAATATCCGGTGTGTCACCGGCTGACATATCGGTGCTGCTGGTGTATCTGGAGCATTACGGAAAATAATAATATGGTATACGATCGGAATCAAGGAATTTTTTTATGGATGAGATGGATTTTTCCAGAGAGGGGATTATCCATAAAAACGCTATAGATTTTCTATTGGAAAGATGATCCTTCTCAAGATCATCCCGTATTTATAAATTCTTAAAGAATACGAAAACATCGATATAGCGAAAAATTTTATTCGATATATAATAAGTAAGGGGACACAGCGCAGAATAGGGCTTACATCTGTGAGAAGAGATGTGCTTAGGAAAACCTGACGGAAGTTCCTTCCTGCCGGAATATCTGGAGATCATGGAAAAGGGAGTCCCTAAGCCGACGGAACGGGATGCATTAGGATGGATCATATTGTATTTATTCCGAAATATAGGCGAAAGGCGATTTTAAGGAGCTGAGGGGAGAGGCTATCCTCTTTCCTCCCACTGATATTTTTGCATATCTACAAAGCCGTTGCTCTTGAATTTTACTCCCTCATTTTCCAGCAGCTGACGCTGTTCCCGGAAATGAGGTGCCAGCCTTCCGGCGCCGTTCACGATGCGGTGGCAGGGATACCTGCCGTAATATTCCGCCATGCTCAGGACTTTTCCCACAAGCCTTGCATTCTTGTCCCTTCCGATCAGCCTTGCAATCTGGCCGTAGGATGCCACCTTGCCCTCCGGCACCTCATCTACGGCCGAAAGTATTTCATAAATCAGTTCTTTTGTTAAAATAGCGGACATATGATTCTTTTCCTTTGTCAAAATTATACTCAAGACCGCCAGAATTTACAAATCTGTCCAGAGTGAGCATATATGGCTGGCGGTCTTTCGTTGTAGGTTACTGCAAATTTCATTGGCGAGCAGTATTAAATGTCAATATAGATCGGTTCATAATGTTATATCTAATAATGCTATACAGATTGTCTTTTATGGATATTTGCTCCTTCCAGTGCAAGGAGTTTTGCCTTTTTGTCTGTGCCTCCTGCGTAGCCGGTCAGGCGTCCGTCACTTCCAACCACTCTATGGCAGGGTATGATCAGGGAGATGGGATTGTGGCCTACAGCGCCGCCTATGGCCCGTGCCGAGGTCTTGCTGCCGCCCTGCTTTTGTGTAAGCTTTTCCGCAATCTGTCCGTAGGACATGGTCTGGCCGTATGGGATGGAAAGCAGGATTTGCCATACTGCCTTTCGGAATTCGCTTGTCTCTATGGCAAGAGACGGGGTGAAATCAGGCTGTTTTCCTTGAAAGTAAGTATCCAGCCACCTTTTGGTCTCGGCAAAGACAGGCAGATTTTCTTTCTGGTTTATGGCGTGATCATCCTCCGGCAAAGTAGAAGCGTAGTATTTCTGGCCCTCGAACCAAAGGCCGCTGAGAGACTTTCCGTTGCTGGACATCAGCATTCTGCCCAAGGGAGATTCGTAGTATTTTATATAGTACATATTGATATCCTCCGTATCTTTCCATGTGGCCTACGTGTTTTATTTTTCTACAGAAAATTCTAGTCATAAAGCAAACAATGCATGTTCGTAGTTCTTGACATAATATCTTACTCAAACTTCCCACATCAAAAATGGGATCCGCACCTTGAAAAATCAATACTTTAGCCCACAAAATATCCTCATGCTGCTACTTCTTTCCGCTCTAAAGCCTCCTGCATATACTTGGGAAGCCGCTGAATAAAACTGACGGTGAACTCATCCAGCTGGGCTTCGGTGATATGGAAATATTCCATGACGGTGTCCATCAGCGCGTCAATGATAATATGCATGGAACGGCTGAACGTGATATCCTCCATTTCGTCAAGCAGGCAGAAACACAGCTCACAGATTGTTTTGTCATCCGTATTTTCACGCTGGGCTACTGACAGCATCATGTAACGGGAAAAGACGATGGCAACATGGGCATTCATGGCATCATAGGAGATGCCCCGGTATTCTTTTACAAGGTTCAGGTAGGATTTGCATGCCTTGAAGAAGACCTCTATATCCCAGCGTTTCCCATAAACGCGGATGATTTCTTCCTCGGAAAGCTCCGTATCCGTGCTTACAATTACCAGCCAGTCCTTCCGCTTGCTTTTATTGCGGACGTACACAAATTTTGCCGGAATGCTTTCGCCTTCTTTTTCAACCGTTACAGACACAGAAAGAAGATAACGGGAGCATCCCCTGCGTTTTTTGTTCCGGCTGTAGATTTCCTTCACGTTAAGTTTTTCACCGTTGTACAGGTATTTCGTCTTGCTTTTCTTGACCATGGCAATTGTGTCAGGGTGTTCCTGGTTTTTCAGCGCAATCATGGTCTTTGGTGCGGAAAACCAGCTGTCAAACAAGACATATCGGGCAGTGATGCCTGCACACCGGGCAGAATGGATCAGTTCCACCATGACATCTGTAGCCTTACGGCGTGCCTGCAGACGTCTCCTTCCGGCAAGGGAGCGTCCGTCACAGGCATTCCCTTCACAAAGAAGGTTCTTATCCTCCGCAGCAGAAAGCAGGCAGTGGCTGACCGGCACAAAGGAGTTCCCGTCCGACCAGCCGAGGGTGAGCATCCGGAATCCGGAACGGTACTTCATGGAGCAGTGGTCGAAGACCCTTGCGAGCAGTTCCGTCTTTTTTGAGCGTGAGCGGCCAAACAGACTGTCATCAATAATGAAGACATCCTTACGATCTTCGTTCGTCAGGGGTTTCATGAAGCTGTTGATGATGTCGGCAGAAAGCAGTGTTGTAAAACGCTGCCAGTTCGTCCGGGCGTTGTTAAGGAAACGGTAGATGGTGTTTTTGGAGAATCCTTCTCCAAAGGTACCTGTTTTCATCTGCATATAGAAACTCCTGTCAGAAAACATCATACAGAACAGGAAGCGGAAGACATCCATTACAGGAATACCTTTTTCTTTTCCGGCATTACATCTAAAGAGCAGTTTTCCAAGGTGGAACCGCTTCATAAATTTTGTGGCAAAATCAGAAACGCTGTTTCCATTATCGGTTGTTTGTGGTATACTTGACATGGCATAAATCTCCTTGCTGTGTAATTGGTTTTTAGACAACTCAATTATACCACAGACAAGAAATTTGTGCCTTTTTTATGGGTTAAAGCATTGATTTTTCAAGGTTCAACATACCATATGGTGTGGGAAGTTTGAGTATCTTATATTTGTTCTGCCCTTCTGAATGACAGTGTGCCCCTCTTTTTCCAGCATTTTCTTCTGCGCGTCAATGCCGCCAGGGTATTTGGGATTTAATTCTCCGTTTGCCCTAAGGGTTCTCCAATAAGGAGTCTTATCATTTTCCCGCTGATAGCTTGCCCATGCAGCGATTGAAACGAATATTCCGGCGGTTATCGGTTCTGTAAAGTCAGCGCCGCTCTGTCTTGCAAAATAATCTCTTATGGAGTTTATCGTCAGCAGTTTTCCAAAGGGTACAAGGCGCATTACCTTGTCATAATCGATAGGCGGAGCAAAATACATCTTGTTCCCACCGTACTTTTTTATGCTCATTTCATCCTCTATGGTCTGAAATTTCGGCATATCCTTGCTATCATTAAGCATAGCATTAAAATCTTTTTTGTTTTCGTTCGCCATAGTCCGATACCTCCTTACCCAAAGCATATCTTAAAAAGTATATATTTGCAATGAGACGGAGTTATAAAGTCTAAAAATTTTTAAAGAGGGTTTATATAGGTTGTTATAGGATTTCCGTCTCTGTAATGTATTTGATTATCTCATATGTTATAATCAGATTGTTCAAATGTTATACTCATGATATGGCTTTGACAGAGAAGGCCTGAGTGCTGGCTTGGCTTCCATACTTTGGACGTTGAAATGGCCATTGATGATTTGAAAGAGATTTATGAACAAGCCGGCAATGTGCAATGATACATTATGAAGAATGTCTTAATTTTCTGTGTAATTTTATATTCAGTTTCTTTTTTATGCTATAATCTTTATGTATCACCAGACGTTATGCCGGCCCGGAGCAGAGAGAGTATTCTATGAGGAGCATGGCATATATCGTTCGGACATAAAGGAGGCTAGAACTACATGGATGAAATGAAAGACATGACGGCAAGCGGTCTGCCTATGGGCTTTCCCACTTCCATTTCACAGATAAGGGAAATGACAATGCTTTATTCCTGCGCCATGAGGGAAATATGTACGAAACTTGAAAATCTGAGTCAGGAATTTGAACTGAACAAAGCCCGGAACCCGATACAGCATATCAATCATCGGCTGAAAAAGCTGGAAAGCATACGCAACAAGATGATACAGCGCAATCTGCCGCTGGAATATGAGGTCATGAGGGATGAAATAACAGATATCGCAGGTATCCGGGTGATCTGTTCTTATATCAATGATATTTATGCCATAGCAAAAATGCTGAAGCAGCAGGATGATCTCTTGATTGTGAGGGAAAAGGATTACATAGCTAATCCGAAATCCAACGGATACAGGAGCTATCACATGATCGTGGCCATCCCTATTTTCCTTTCCTCGGAAAAGCAGATCATTCCCGTGGAGATCCAGATGCGTACCATAGCTATGGATTTCTGGGCCAGTCTGGAGCATCAGCTGCGGTACAAATCCGTATCCGCAGTATCGGATTCCACAAGGCAGCGCCTTACCAGCATTGCGGAGGATACTTTTAAGGCAGATCTGGAGATGCAGCAGATTTATGAGGAGATATCTGCCATAGGGTAAAAGGGAGCGTCACTGCATCCTTTCTATGATTCTGCAGATCATGGAGGCCCGGTTAAAGGGCACCATAAAATAATAACCGTCAGTTATATCCTGCAGCTTTGCGATGATCTCCAGCGCAATCGCAATTCCGGTCTGTTCCCCTTCTTCACGGCTCATGTCATTGTCATAACGCGCGATGATTTCAGCGGGAACCTGAATGCCGGAAATTTCGTTTTTGACGAACATGGCATTACGGTAGCTTACAAGAGGCATGATGCCGCAGAGGATTTTGGTATTTATTTTTGTCTTGATATATCTGATGCGCGCGATGTCCTCGTCGGAGTAGATCGGCTGTGTCAGGAAATAATCCGCCCCGGCGGCGCATTTCTTGTGCATACGTTCAATTTCAATATCAAGGTTAGGGCGGTTGTGGTTCAGGGCACCGCCGTAAATGACGGGATCATCGGCAAAATGTTCCATATTTAACTGTTTAAAGTAATTCATAAGCCGGAAGGAATTAAAGTTAAATACATTGCTTGTATTGCCTTTTTCTCCTGAGGGAATCGGGTCTCCGGTTATGACCAGCAGGTTGCGGATCCCGTTCATATGGGCACCGAAAAATGCCCCTCCCATGGCGATAGCATTCTTGTCACGGCAGCAGATATGGGGCATGACGGCAATGTCCGTCTGATGGCTTACAAGGATGCTGCTTGCTATGGAGTCTGCCCGCATTTTGCCCATAGGAGAATCGGAAAAGGTGATGATATCCGCGCCGGCTTGTTTTAAAAGGGCGGATGCCTGAATGATTTTGGCGGTATTGCCGTTCTGGGGCGGGTCGAGCTCAACGGCAATCACCTTTCTGCCTGCGTTCAGCTTATTCAGAAAGTCGTTTCGGGTCTTGTCGATACCTTTTTCTCCGGCAGATATGGAAATAGGATGCCGCAGGCTGGCAGGATTTTCTTTTGCGCTGGAATGCAGCTGCAGCTGTTTATGCAGCTCCTGAATGTACCGGGGGGTCGTGCCGCAGCAGCCGCCGAGGATATTGACGCCCATGGAGGCGATTTCTCCCATATTTTCACAGAAATATCCTACATTGTCCCGATAGACATTTCTGTCCCGGATGAAGTCTGGATAACCAGAATTAGGCGCTATGGATACCGGCATATGGCCGAAGTCCGTTTTCTGGAGGATGCGTTTCATATGTGTGGATCCTACGCCGCAGTTAAAGCCGATAACATCGATAATGTCGCTGTCCGCTGCGGTTTTTACCAGATTGGAAGCGCTTATGCCGGATTTTGTGCAGCCGAATTTGTTCAGGCAGAAGCTGACCATGATAATAGGAGATGAGAGATGCCTTTCTTCTGCCTGCTTTCTGGCATAACGGACAGCCGGCAATATGTACTCAAAGTCCGCAAAGGTTTCAAATAGAATGATCTCTGTGCCGGCATCCAGCAGAGCGTCCAGCATTGTCTCAAGCTGGGCCATAATATCCGCGTCGGAAACTGTGCCGTTTGCGGGAATCGGGCCGATATCACCGGCGATCCAGATCTTGCCGTCCGCAGTATGGGCGGCTTTTTGGGCTATCTTATAGGACTGGAAAACATTGTCGTAAATGGTCTGCAGGGCTGCTTTTCTGTCATCTGTCCGGTGCAGGGGCAGTCCCGTCAGGTTTTCCGCATGGCTGGCAAAGCTATTTGTGCGCAGCAGCTCTGCCCCGGCGGCGATGTATTCTTTATGTATGCCTTCAATCTGTTCAGGATGGGTCAGGTTGGCAGTTTCTGATATATTTTCTTCTGTGGGAAACAGCTGCGCATAGTAAGTTCCCATGGCACCGTCCATCAGTATAAAGCGGTTTTTTATCGTTTCCAAGAAATTCATGGTTTTCCTCCGGATGTTTCGTGTTCATTCTTTATTAACGCTGATTCAGAAAGAATTGCAGTTCCATTGTATCATAGCCCTTATAAGAATACCAGATTCATTTTTTAAGCGATTTTTTTCAATTTCCCCTTATAATACTGGTGAGCAGGGAAGCAGAGAAAGGACTAAAGACTACTCCCAGCTTAGAATATGCCTTAAATGTCCTTGCTATTGATGAACTTCCTGTTTTTTATGGCAGGCTTCTCTCCTTGACGCAAGGTAATTCTCATAATAACCTTATTATACTTATCTGTGAGTTCTTGTTGTCGTTTTTCTTGTAAGGGTTTATAATAATCTACGGGAAGTGACAGTTTCAATAATTATGTTAAGGACAATAAATTGTTGTGGGTTTTTGCCATGTACTGAAAGGAGTTAGAAATGTCTGATAGACCTATTTATGATTACGATTATGTGAATGATAGGCTAGGTATTTGTCTTAAAGAATTTGAGGAGGTTCAGAAAGAGGGTCTTGATGGAGAAAATCTGGATGAAAAGGATTTCAGTAAAGAGGGATTTGACGATGAGACTTCGGACGGTGAGGACTTTGATGATAAGGATATCGTTGAAGAGGGATTAGATGATGAATCATACGATGAAGAAGACTTTGGCGAAGATGAATTAGACGACGAAGAAGACTTTGATGAAGATGAATCAGACGACGAAGAAGACTTTGATGAAGATGAATCATACGATGAAGAAGACTTTGACGAAGATGATTCAGATGAAGAAGATATCGATGAAGACGAATTTGATGATGATTTAGATGATGAGGACATCGATGAGTATATTTTAAACGAAGAAGAACTCAACGATGACAGGCTCGCTGAAGAAGATCTGAAGGATACAGGCACCTTTGCCATGGAGCTGGCAATGGCAGGGCCGGAAAAAATAAGGAAGCTGGCACAATCTGGTGATGCCGAAGCTCAGGACAGGCTGGGAGACTGCTTCAAGTATGGCGTTGGTGGTGTTGCCAAGAATCATGCCGCTGCCGTGGCATGGTACAGAAAGGCTGCGGTTCAGGGCAATGCCGCCGCGCAGCGCAGTCTGGGATACTGCTATGATTATGGACAAGGCGTAGAGCTGAATAAGGAGAAGGCTGTCTACTGGTACAGAAAGGCTGCGGCGGGCGGCGATGTGGATGCCCAGAGGAATCTGGGAAACTGTTATTATTATGCTACAGGTGTGGAGCAATGTCATTAAGTTAAGCAAGAGCTGTCATAGGACTTCTTCCATAAATCAGGTATGTATTGGGATGATATGGGGATTTTGCCAGCAATCGGGGGTTTTATGAGTAGATATTTAATATATTTAGGAAGTCTTGGGTATGGCAAACAGACAGATTGTGTATCTGCCTCAGAAAATGATATACTATTAGCGGCAGTTGCGCTTTACACGAAACGGTAGGCGAAACTGGCTGGTACTTGGAACCTCAGCTGACGGGAATAGGTTCTGTCTGGCCTGATCGGTAGTATATAGCGGCTGATCAGGTCATTTACATTGCCAGGCCCCATTTGGTCTGAGAGGAATGCAAAGCATATTTTTATCGCCATGGACAGGTTAACCTGATATTCCCATTTTTCTGTTTTCTTTTCTATGGGAACCTCCATGGTTATGATGGTACAAAAGTTATATAGGGTCATCCGGCAAAGAATCTCGAATTCTATGTACTGCGGAGACTTGGAATGAAAGTTTGCGGTTCCGATCGTATGCTTGAGGTCGCGGAAAGATGTTTCCTGGCCCCAGCGCAGATGGTAAATATGCTTGATCTGTTCCAATGAAAACTCATCCGAGGGGAGATTGGTGATGATGTTCTCATAAACCCCTTCCGCTATCTGGAAACGGACCACACGCAGCCGCATATGGTATTCAGGGCAGCTGTCCGTGATAAAGTCAAAGGGGACTTTTTTGCAAATAAAGCGGTAAAGAGATCCTGATTCGGGGTGCAGCCTTTTCTTTTTGGCATTTGAGCGGGTAAGGATAACGTCCGCCCACTGGTCCATCTGGCCAGGCAGGCTGTTAGCCGCAAGGAGGCGCTTTACGTTGATATCCTTGGCGCGGATGGCGAAGAAGCAGCCTTTCTCAAGCGCGTGGGCGAAGACATTATAGCTGGCGAATCCCCTGTCAGCCACGAAGATCGGGCAGCCGCCATAAGAATAGCGTTCTATCATCCGGCAGAGGGCGGCAAATTCGTTTTTGAGCCTGCCCGGCTGGATGACCACATCCAGATACCTTTTAGAAAGCAGGTCATACAGAGAGACCGTGTGAAGCGAATTAAAGCCCTTGTTTGACCTGCCGCTTGTGGGATGGAAGGTGGAAGGGTCCTGTGGGTTCCTGGCAATGTTAAATTCGCAGCCGTCCGCAGCAATGAGGGAATACCTGCCCATAAGGCCTTTTGGCGGGAAGCGGAGGTTGAACTGGCCGAGGATGTGCCTGAAAGTTTCCGGAAGGAGCTTGGAGCGCTGCTGGATGAAAGCGGAAGCAGTAGGGACTTCATCAGGCAGGAAATAAAAATATTTGAGCAGTTCATGGCTGATGCAGCCGCTTCCCATGGAGAGAAAGAAACGGATTAGCTGTACAAACCCCAGCTTCCGGTCCCGTGTAAAATCCTTTTCGGGGTTTTTAACAAACTGGGCAGTGTTACAGGCCATGGTATCCACGATAGCCCAGAGCGTGGATTTGACCTTTTGAGGGAATGACATATAAGGTACCTCCTTGAAATTGAAATGAAAGTGCTGTCTTCAATTTCAAGGGCCGCTCTCGCTACCTCTAAAAATACAATCAGTAGCGAGAGCGGCCGCACATTTTGGGCTATGTGTCAACCCCTTTTCTGAAATTTATTGGTAAATTTGAGTTAGACCATAAGATGAGATTTTTTCAATCGGCTTAACTTAATGACATTGATTCACAGTCAATGTCATTAAGTTAAGCAAGAGCTGTCATAGGACTTCTTCCATAAATCAGGTATGTATTGGGATGATATGGGGATTTTGCCAGCAATCGGGGGTTTTATGAGTAGATATTTAATATATTTAGGAAGTCTTGGGTATGGCAAACAGACAGATTGTGTATCTGCCTCAGAAAATGATATACTATTAGCGGCAGTTGCGCTTTACACGAAACGGTAGGCGAAACTGGCTGGTACTTGGAACCTCAGCTGACGGGAATAGGTTCTGTCTGGCCTGATCGGTAGTATATAGCGGCTGATCAGGTCATTTACATTGCCAGGCCCCATTTGGTCTGAGAGGAATGCAAAGCATATTTTTATCGCCATGGACAGGTTAACCTGATATTCCCATTTTTCTGTTTTCTTTTCTATGGGAACCTCCATGGTTATGATGGTACAAAAGTTATATAGGGTCATCCGGCAAAGAATCTCGAATTCTATGTACTGCGGAGACTTGGAATGAAAGTTTGCGGTTCCGATCGTATGCTTGAGGTCGCGGAAAGATGTTTCCTGGCCCCAGCGCAGATGGTAAATATGCTTGATCTGTTCCAATGAAAACTCATCCGAGGGGAGATTGGTGATGATGTTCTCATAAACCCCTTCCGCTATCTGGAAACGGACCACACGCAGCCGCATATGGTATTCAGGGCAGCTGTCCGTGATAAAGTCAAAGGGGACTTTTTTGCAAATAAAGCGGTAAAGAGATCCTGATTCGGGGTGCAGCCTTTTCTTTTTGGCATTTGAGCGGGTAAGGATAACGTCCGCCCACTGGTCCATCTGGCCAGGCAGGCTGTTAGCCGCAAGGAGGCGCTTTACGTTGATATCCTTGGCGCGGATGGCGAAGAAGCAGCCTTTCTCAAGCGCGTGGGCGAAGACATTATAGCTGGCGAATCCCCTGTCAGCCACGAAGATCGGGCAGCCGCCATAAGAATAGCGTTCTATCATCCGGCAGAGGGCGGCAAATTCGTTTTTGAGCCTGCCCGGCTGGATGACCACATCCAGATACCTTTTAGAAAGCAGGTCATACAGAGAGACCGTGTGAAGCGAATTAAAGCCCTTGTTTGACCTGCCGCTTGTGGGATGGAAGGTGGAAGGGTCCTGTGGGTTCCTGGCAATGTTAAATTCGCAGCCGTCCGCAGCAATGAGGGAATACCTGCCCATAAGGCCTTTTGGCGGGAAGCGGAGGTTGAACTGGCCGAGGATGTGCCTGAAAGTTTCCGGAAGGAGCTTGGAGCGCTGCTGGATGAAAGCGGAAGCAGTAGGGACTTCATCAGGCAGGAAATAAAAATATTTGAGCAGTTCATGGCTGATGCAGCCGCTTCCCATGGAGAGAAAGAAACGGATTAGCTGTACAAACCCCAGCTTCCGGTCCCGTGTAAAATCCTTTTCGGGGTTTTTAACAAACTGGGCAGTGTTACAGGCCATGGTATCCACGATAGCCCAGAGCGTGGATTTGACCTTTTGAGGGAATGACATATAAGGTACCTCCTTGAAATTGAAATGAAAGTGCTGTCTTCAATTTCAAGGGCCGCTCTCGCTACCTCTAAAAATACAATCAGTAGCGAGAGCGGCCGCACATTTTGGGCTATGTGTCAACCCCTTTTCTGAAATTTATTGGTAAATTTGAGTTAGACCATAAGATGAGATTTTTTCAATCGGCTTAACTTAATGACATTGGGTGTGGAGAGAGACTATGAAAAAGCTGTTAATTGGTACAGAGTAGCGGCGAAAAGCGGTCATCGGAATGCGGAGAACAGCCTTGGAGTATGCTATGATTTTGGACGCGGCGTGGAGAAGGATCCCGAGAAGGCTGTAAAATGGTACAAGAGAGCTGCCTATCATGGAGATGACGTGGCGGAATGCAACCTGGGAATCTGTTATTCTAGTGGAAATGGCATAGAACAAGACGACGATAAGGCAGCACGGTATTTTGAAAGAGCGGCAGAAAAAGGCAATGCAACTGCTCAGTACAATCTTGGAGTGTGCTATGAATTAGGTGAGGGCAGGAAGCAGGATTATGCCGCGGCGATCCATTGGTATATTAAGGCTGCAGAGAAGGGTAATGCGGATGCCCAGAATGCGGTAGGTCAGACTTATTTATGGGGTCAGGGCATAGAGGAAGATTATGGCAAGGCCGTAGAATGGTTTCGGAGGGCCGCGGAGCAGGGCAGCGACAAGGGCCAGTTTAATCTGGGCTATTGTTATCATGAGGGGAAGGGTTTAAAGCAGGATTATAAGGAGGCCATGAAATGGTATCAGAAGGCGGCGGAACAAGGTCATGCCGATGCTCAGTTCAATCTGGCACTGCAGTATGATAAGGAGGGAGAGGGCACAGAAAAGGAGTTTGAGCAGGCCGCAGAGTGGTATCTCAGGTCTGCAGAGCAGGGAAACACTGATGCCCAGCAGAATTTAG
Organism: uncultured Acetatifactor sp.; assembly: GCA_964018205.1. Taxonomy (GTDB): domain Bacteria; phylum Bacillota; class Clostridia; order Lachnospirales; family Lachnospiraceae; genus Acetatifactor. Next base: position 101,505 of record CAXHOW010000008.1, read on the forward strand.
GTTGGATTTATGAGCATGGTCGCGGCATAGAGCAGGATATTGAAAAAGCTGTGTATTGGTATAGAAAGGCTGCGGAGCAGGGTGATGCCGATGCCCAGTATGACATGGGACGCCTCTATAGGATAGGTAAGGGAGTGGAGCATGATGATGCTCAGGGTACGGCGTGGTATGAGAAGTCTGCGCTGCAGGGGCACATGGAAGCACAGTTCAATCTGGGTTACTGCTATGAATATGGCGAGGGTGTGGATCAGGATGACGCCAAGGCTGCGGAATGGTATGAAAAAGCGGCCCTGCAAGGTCATGTCACAGCGCAATTTAATCTGGGATATTTCTATGAAAAGGGCAAGGGAGTAGATCAGGATGATGCTAAGTCTGTAGAGTGGTATACAAAGTCAGCGGAACAAGATAATGTGAATGCCCAGTACAATCTGGCTCTTCACTATAAAAACGGTACGGGAGTGCCGCAGGATTTCTCCAAGGCTGCGTATTGGTATGAAAGGGCCGGGGAGCTGGAGGATGCGGAGTCGCAGTATATGATGGGGCTTTTCTATGAAGAGGGGGCGGGTGTAGATCAGGATTATCTAAAGGCTGTGGAATGGTACAAGAGATCCGCGGAGAATGGATATGTCAAAGCCCAGTACAATCTGGCTGTCTATTGCAGCAAGGGACTGGGTGTGGAGCAGGACGAAGAGCAGACAGTATATTGGTATAAAAAAGCGGCGGAGCAGGGACATGCAGAAGCCCAGAATCTGCTGGGACGCTATTATTTCAGCGGGAAAATCGTGGATCAGGACATGGGTCAGGCTGTCATATGGTTCCGCAAGGCTGCGGCGCAGGGCAATGCCGCTGCGTGCAGCAATCTGGGCTTCTGCTATTTCTACGGCCGGGGTGTGGAGCAGGATCTGGGTCAGGCCATTAAATGGTATAGAAAAGCTGCAAAGGAGGGGGATGCCGGTGCCCAATGCAATCTGGGTTACTTCTATGAGATGGGATACGGCATAGCGCCCGACATGGACAAGGCCATAAAATGGTATAAGAAGGCTGCGGCTCAGGGTCATGCTCAGGCTCAGGCTGCGCTGGGGCGCTTAAACGCATAGTAATAGGAGTGACAGAATCGGTATATCATGCCAATGATCATGTTCAGCTGTTTTTATAGCCGAAATCAGGGATCTTGGACCAGCGTTCCCGGAAATAATGCGCTGCCAGCTTGGGCCGGCGGTCACGGGTAAAGATTCCCTTTTTATTGCCCTGAACCCGCATCAGGCCCTGACTGGTGGCAAAGTCCGCAAAGTTCCAGACCTGCTCACCGATGAAATTCTCCATGGAATCCACCACCCGGTGATTTGCCTTGTAATAATCCACCTGATACTCTTCCGTCCACATGACGGGGGTAGTGTCATGGAGTCCGCTGACAGTGTCCGCCCCATATTCTGTGAACATAAAGGGCTTTCCCAGAGAATTCCAGAATTCCATCTCTTCCCTGCAGATCTCTTCCGCCGCTCTCAGGTCTCCGCTGCAGGCATACCAGCCGTAATAGCGGTTCAGGCAGAATACGTCGCTCAGCTGCAGGGTACAGTCCTCTTTGTAATTCGCCATCTGGACGCTGACGATGGTACAGGGACGTTTCTGGGGATCACATTTGCGGGCAAGGTCAAAGAGAGGCTTGAAATATTCATAGGCTCCTTTTCCGCCGGAGTCTGCTTCGTTGGCAATGCTCCACATTACTACGCAGGCATGATTCTTGTCTCTGGTAATCATATCCCGGACGACTTCTTTATGATGCTCCAGAGTACGGATGCCGCCCTCTTCTATGGGGTCGAAGGTCTCCACCTTTTTTCCGTTTATAAAGTTTGCGCCGCCTCCGAAGTTCAGGTGCACGCCCACGGCAGGGGTCTCATCGATTACCACGATACCCTCCTCATCGCAGAGCTGCATCATCTCCTCGCTGTAGGGGTAATGGCTGGTGCGGAAGCTGTTAGCGCCCTGCCATTTCATGAGGCTGATGTCCTTTACGTTCATGGGCAGGTTCAGGCCCCTGCCTGCAGGAAAGGTATCCTCATGCTTGCCGTAGCCCTTGAAGTAGAAGGGCCTGCCGTTGATCAGGAATCTGCCGCCCTCCACCTTAACCGTGCGTATGCCGTAGGTCATGTGGTAGACATCCTCTCCGAACCTTACATATATATGGTAGAGATATGCGTTCAGGGGCTGCCAGAGGATTACATCCTCGATGGTGAGACTGCCTTTGATGGTGCTTACTGTTCTGCAGCTGTCTGATGTACCGTCAGTTGTCATATTGCTGTTTGTCACACTGTTGCCTGCTGCGCCGCTGGTTGTTACGCTGTTTCTTTCTGTACTGCTGTTTGTCACATTGTTGCCTGCTGTATTACTGGCTATTGAACTGTTCTTTACCGTGGTGTCTCTGTCTGTCATGTTTTTTATGGCACTGCAGCATTTAGCGGTATGGTTTCCCTGCGCAACAAGCTTTCCGTCGCAGGTTCGGACCTCGATCTCTACTTCCCCGCTGCCCACAGTTTCAATCTCATAATGAATCCATGCAGTGCTGCCTCCTACGGAGGATGTGAGAGAAATGTCCTTGATGTAATGCTTTGGCGTAGTGTAGATTTTTACGGGGCGGGTAATTCCACAGTAATTGAAAAAATCGAAATTGGGATTGTTGCGTTTCCTGCTGCTCTTTGAGGGAAAAAGGCTGCTGCCCAGCATACCGCTGCCGTTTTCATTTCCCACAGGGAGAGTGGAATGGTCGATGCGGTTGTCCACGGCGATGGTCAATAGATTTTCTCCACCTTTAAGAAAATCATTGATCTCTGCTTCAAATGGGAGAAAGCCTCCTTTGTGCTCGCAGACCAGACTGCCGTTGAGATAGATTTTTGCGATATGGGTCACTGCTGCCATGCGCAGCAGGATTCTCTGGCTTCTCATATAGGAGGGGATGCTGACGGTACGCTGGTAAAACACCCAGCCGTAATGCTCCTTGAAATCCTCTCCTTCCTTCAGATCATTGTATGAGGATGGAACCGCCATGGTCATGGCCTGAGTCAGGGGGCGTTTGTACCATTCTTCTTCAAAGCCTTTTCCATCGTCAAGCCGGAAGTTCCAGATTCCGCTCAGATCGATAACAGTTCTTGATTCGGTTAATGTAGGATATAGCATTTGGGGTTCTCCTTTTTACGCTTTTTAAGGGTGAGTCGATATACTCTGAGATTAAGATGCTCAATAATGGCTGAAAATATGTATTTCCGGCTTCTTGTCTTTCTGTCAAGTCTGGGCTGAAAGGCCATTCATTTTATAGTCATGTGAAAGAATTGTTTGAAATAGCAGAAAAGCAATCATTTCATAAGTATAATTTTTTCTTATCAACAAATAAGTTGGAAAAAATTTTAGCAGAATATCATTTGGTCATCTTTGGTGGATATGTGCCCGTTGATTTGGAGAGAACCTATGAATCAATGTCATTAAGTTAAGCCGATTGAAAAAATCTCATCTTATGGTCTAACTCAAATTTACCAATAAATTTCA